>JAKIVZ010000008.1 GCA_022750295.1 Candidatus Lutacidiplasma silvani | reverse complement strand
CCCCAACGAATCAGCGGATCACGTCAGTCGATTCGTTGCCAAGTACTGGATTCCGGGGAACGTCGGTCGCATAGTCACCCTCAAGAACCGCCTCCAGGCCGGCCTCCGTCGTCCTCCCAGCGATCCGCGCCCGAGACCGGGCGGGGGGAACGGACGGTTGTCCCCGTCACTCGGTCCGCGACGGTGCCATCGGGATAGGTGATAGTCGGCCCGAGCAAATCGACGGCCCGCTGCATCGCAGTGCGGTAGTCAGTGGTTCCCGCCCGCGCTCGGTCGGCGCGCGTTTGGGCACCTCCGAACAGGTCCTCCGGGTCGTACGGCGGGACGTCATCCAACGGCGCTGGGTCGTCCTGTTCGACCGTGCCCATCGTGCCCACCTTGCCCTGCTCGTCCTGACGTGACGGGCCGGATGGGCCGGATGGGCGGGGCGACTCGGTCTCCTCGGCAATACGCGCCCGCCGGGCCCCCATGGCGTTGAACGGGCGGATGGCAGTCCTGTCTCGATGTGGTCCGCCTTTCACGCGTCCCCAGTCGACGTCGCGCCGGAACCCGAGCTCGGAGAGCGCTCCAGCGAGCTGCTTCGAATTCAACCGAGTCGTTAGTCCCGTTTCCTGGCGGAGCCGGTTCACCTCCTTGAGAACGTCTGAGACGAGGAGCTCCAGGTCCGGGGAGGCCGGGCCCCCGAGACTCTGGATGGCTTCGGCCACCTCGGCCTCGAGGCCGAACTCCTCAATCGTCGTCCGGCCAGCGAGGACCGCACGAACGGATTTCTCGCAGTCCCAACCGAGCATGTCGCAGGTCAAGAGAAGGTTAGCCGCGACCACGTGGTCGCGGCCAGATCGGCCGCCCATCGCGCGCACCCTCGCGCGGAAGTTCGACGAATCCCAATGCGCCTTGACTCGACTCGCCGGCCAATCGGCCAGGGCGCGCGCTGCGGCGCCGGCGAGCGCGGCGCGGACTGGTGCCAATCGCTCCGCCTTGCCTTCCGCATCGAGGGCGCGGTCGACGGAGTCGTCCGCATCCATGTGAATGACGATTGAGCGGCCGAGGAGGTGACCGCTCAGCCCGGCGTGCGTGTCGAAGACCTTCGGACCAAACAACGAGCGCCGGGCGAGGTCCCACCCCTTTCCGTCGGGTTTCGGGACCTTGAATCCGCGGAAAATCCCTCGACGGTAGCCGTTTCGAACCAGCCCCTCGAGGCCCGGATTTTTGGCACGGAGAATGTCCCACTCCTCTATGCCAATCGCCCGCCCCTCGTCAAGGACGGTGGCAAGGTAGGCGTCGCTCGCTTCCGAGAGGACCTCGCCGTTCGGGGTGAGCAGGATGCTGGACTCGACGGCCGTCCCCTTCCCGGCCCCCGACCTCCCCTTGTGCGCGAGGTAGAACGTGGAGGTGAAGCGCACGATCATGTGCGTGTGCGCCGCCCAGAGTAGAATCAAGTCGATGTGCTCAGGCTCCTTCGTCTTGATTACACCCGCAACGATGGCCCGTGCTGCCGCCGGGTCGAAGGGCACGGTCGGCGCTCCTTCCTCGTCCGAGTAGTCGCGTCCGAACGCCCTGAGGCCGTGGCGCGCGGCCAGCGCATGGACCGCGGCGACCGCGGTTCGCTGATTCGCGGGCCAGCCGGAGTAGATGGCAACCGCTTCGTCGTGCAGCGCAAGGGTGTCGAGCTCGGGCCGTAGCCACCGCTGCTGCTCGGCGTAGTTGAGGATCTCGCCTGTATGTCGAAGACGGAGACTTCGGGCCAGACGACCGGCCTGAACTCCCGACGGAACTGGCGGACGGCTCGGGGGGCCGGGCTCCGTGCCGCTCACGTTCGGCTCCGGAGCATCCGGATCAGGGTCGGGATCAGCGCATCAAACTCGGCGATCGGGAGGAGGTCCGGCTGGGCGAGGAGCGCCTCCCGCCCCGGGTGGCCGGGTGGGAGCGTCCGGGTCGCCTCGGACTTGGGTTCGCGGAGGTCGATGGGCATCAGTCCTCCTCGGCGAGCGCCTGTCGAACTCGATCCGCCTGACGACCCGGTCGCGGGATTACGACGAGAACGTCGTCGAAGACCAGATCGACCCGGTCGCCGCGCCCGAGCTTCAGCCCGTCGCAACACGCCTTCGGGAGGTGCAGCACGGGGCTCGAGTCCTTTCCCGCTCCGCCGATTCGTTGGTGGGTTTCTCCGACCATCGTTCCGAGTCTTACTATGCCGGAGGAACGACCCCCCCTCGAACCCTATTTTTCGTCGGAAGACCGACCGAAAACTGTACCCGGAACAAATGTCCGAACACTTGTCTGGTCACAGATTATAATCAGGGTCGCCGTCTCGCGGGGTTCGAGTACGACCGTGGGCCGGAAGCTGCAGCTCGCGAAGAACGAACGCAGTCAGGTCGACGCTGCGATCAAGAGCGCGTATGCTGAGCTTGGTCCTGCCGCGCTCGTCAAGGAGGTGCTGGCCTGGTTGAACGTCCACCGCCGGCTGCAACTCCTCTGGCTCCTCGAGGCAACGGCAGACGACCCCGTTCGCTTCAGGAAGTACGTAGCCGCGAAGCGCCCCGGCGGGCGGGAAGAGACGAAGCGCCGGAAGTTGAGGGCGAACGTGAGCACGTTGGCGGCAGAAGCCGTACGGGACTACGCAGCGGGCGACACCGAGAGCGTCGGACGAAAGGGGATGGCCGCTGCCGTCGGAGCGTTCGCGCTTTTTTTCGATGCGTTGAAGGACCTCCCACCCCCGAAAGGGATGCGGGTGCTAACGACGACTACTCCGGCCGCGGAACTGTCGGGAGCCAGGCATCGGTCCCCGGAGGGGATCGGAGCACCGCCAGAGAGCCGTTCAGCGGGGAGACGAACTCCCACCCCGCGTCCAGCATCCTCGGCACCTCGTCGACGGCGAACGCCTTCTCGGACCTCTTCGTCGGCAGAGTAGACGCCGCGAGCTTCTTGAACAGCGCGCCGAGTTCCTCGTCGGTCATCGCCCCGATGTCGAGCTTCTCCGCCTTCTCCTTCGGGTAGCCGCGCTCAATCATTAGCGCGCGGAGGACACGACTCGCGCCATCGTTCGGCTCGGGAACCGGGGTTGTCGATAGGAACGGCTCGCACCGTTTGTAGGCCGCGCGCATCTCGTCGAGGAAAGCCTTCGGCACCTGCCCCTTGTTCGTGGTGTACCGCGCGTCGATCGACCCGGTGTGCCCCATCCAGTAGACCCGGAAGTCGTGGGCGACCCTGCCTTTCGACTCCGCGGTCAGGAGCTGGGTGTCGAAGTAGTGTCGCAGGACGTAAGGGCGCCACTTGAATCCGGCTCCGCGAATCGCCGTCCGTATGGCATCGCCGATGTTGATGGTGCGAATGAATCGCTTTCCGGCGCGGTCGGGGTGAATCAAATCGGTTTCGGGTCCGAGCTTCTCGCCGGCGCGGAGGCGCTCGTCGAGGTACTGCTTCACGTACTCGCAGCCCTCGGCCGAGAGGAATGAGAGGTAGCCGTTCGAGTTCTTGGAGAGCTCAGGTCGGACTCGAATTAGGGTCGGGATTGCCGCGAAAGCGACCTCCGCTTTGCCGATCTTGAGTTCCTTGAAGTCGTCAAGAATCAGTCCATCCGTCCCGAGGTAGTTGCCGAGCACCTCCGGGCGCAGTCCAGAGAATGCGATCAGCGCGCAGGCGGTCCGGATTCGAGGGGTCCCCGCGAGAATGATCTTGCGGAGCTCCTCCTGCATCGGCACACGCTCATCGTCCAACGAAGGGGTCGCCTTTGCCCCGCTGACGCGGATCGGGCGCTCGAGCTTCTTCCCGTTGAACTGGAGCCATGACTTTCCCGCCTTGAGGGTCCGGACGATGTACGACCCCGCGACCCCGCGCTTTTCTTCGGCCGCCACAAAGTCGAGGAATCGATTGTAGAGCTGCTTCTCGTCCATCTGGGCAAGTTCGGCGGGAGTCGCACGGAGAGAGGCGGTGAGAGCCGCCAGGCGGCGGAGGTGGACGTCGGCGGTCGCCCGAGATCCCCGGGCGAGGTTGTCGAACCAGCGGCGGACGTCCGGGTCGTCCAAATGGGTCGGGGCGGCAGAGCCCTTCCTGGGCATCGGAGGGCCTAAGATGGGGTGGTTCTTAACCCCTTCGGGTATGGACACGGGGGGATTTGAACCCCCGGCCTCTGCTTTGCGAAAGCAGCGATCTTCCGCTGATCTACGTGCCCGTGGTCCGCGGGAGAAGAACCGTCGCTTAAGGGTTGCCGGGACGCTGTCCGGGGCCTACGCGAAGGCGACCGAAACCGAGGAGAGTCGCTCGCCCGGAGTCGACCCGGACGACGTCGGCGGAGTCGGCGTAGGCACGGACGCGGAGACTCCGCCGGTGTCCCCGGGGGGTCGGCCCGTCGACGGGGTCCGGGCGGCCGGTCGGGCGCGGGCCGGGAGGAGTACCCGACGGTCGGAGTCGTACCGGAAGAGCTCGGTGTGACGACCCCAGTTGATGATGTTCTGGACGAACTCATCGGCCGGGGCGGTCGTGAAGTCGATGAGCCGGACGACCTGATCTTCGGTCAGCATCCGCTCCGGGGAGCTCTCGAGGGCTCGGACGAGCGCCTTGAACAGGGTCGTTCGCTTGAGCTGGTCGCGCAAGAGCGTCTTTCGCTCCCGGATCGTCACGGACAGGAGCTTCGTCCCGTTCTCGGTGAGCGTCGCACGGCCATCCTTGACCTTCACGAACTGCAGGACCTCCGCGAACTCGAGCGCGGGGAGGATCTCGTCGATCTCGAGGTCGAGGTCCTGCGCGAGCCGGGCGACGTCCTCGGAGCCCATGTGGCTGTTCACGAGGACAAGGAGTCCCATCATCTCGCTGGGGCTGCACTTCGGGTACGCCGTTGGCATCGCGGTCTCACTCAGGGGGATGGGTCCAGAACGGCGCCCCGCCCTTAACGATTGTCGCCCTTACGAACGGTGCGGTCGGCTCGGCGGCCCGATCAGCCCGGCGGGCGTCCTTCGGGGAGCGGGGTACCGCCCGCCTTGGGACCGCCGGACCCGGGGGGTGGGGCCCCGCCCTCTGTGATCAGCGAGTACACGTAATCGGTGAGCTGGTAGAAGGCGTCCGATTTCCGGTCCCGTGGCCGTGAAAGGTTCACAATGACCCCGGCCAGAACGTGGCTCGGCCGTCGGGAGAGGACGATCACCCGGTCGGCCATCTGGAGCGCCTCCTCGATGTTGTGCGTCACGAGGACGACCCCTTCGGGCGGGAGCTGGGGGTCCCGCCAGAGCTGGAGGACCTCCTCGCGGAGCCCTTCCGCAGTGAGCGGGTCGAGCGCGCTGAACGGCTCGTCCATGAGCAGGACCGCGGGCTCGACCGCGAGCGCGCGGGCGAGGCCGACCCGCTGTCGCATTCCGCCGGAAAGTTCCCGGGGATACGCCTCCTCGAAGCCGACCAGACCGGTGACCGAGATGTACCGCTCGACCTGTGCGTCGATCCGGTCGTTCTGCCAGTGGCGGGCCTCGAGCCCGAACGCGACGTTCTGCTTGACGGTGAGCCAGGGGTAGAGGGCGAAGTTCTGGAACACCATCGCCATCTCCGTCTCGACGCGGTCGACCGGCTTGCCCCGGAATCGGATCGTGCCGCCGCTCGGGTGGTCGAGGCCGATGATCAGCCGCAGCAGCGTCGACTTGCCGCATCCCGAGGGACCGACGATCGCGAGGAAGTCGTTGTCCGCGACCGAGAACGAGATGTCCTGCATGATCGAGATCGTGCCATGGCGGCTCGCGAACGACTTGTCCACGCTGTCGATCTCGATGAGCGCCAACCGGACCCTCTCCTCCCCGTCCGCCCGTCAGTCGATGCGGAACTTCTCGACCGCGACGCGGTACCGAGGCTTCCAGAAAAGCTCGTTGATGGCGACGACGGTGAAGACCATCCCGAACAGCGCGGCGACCATGAGCGGAAGCCCCGCCTTCCCGGCCGCGTTCCCGACGTCGATGAGCTCGCCGATGCCGAGGACCTGGTAAGTATTGTTCTTTGCAATGAAGTACTCTGCTACGATGAGCGTGTTCCAACCGCCCCCGAACGCGGTGATCGATCCGGTGATGAACGCGGGGACGATCGCCGGCAAGAGGAGCCGCTTGTAGTACTGCCACCGCGTCAGGCCGAACGCCCGGGCGGCCTCCTGCAGGTCGGGCGGGATGCTGCGCACCCCGGAGAGGATGTTGAAGAACAGGTACCACTCCATCCCCGTGATCAGCATCAGGATGGAGACCCCCTCGAACCCGATGTACGGGATCAGGGCGACGACGAACACGGGGAAGAGGGCGGTCGCCGGGAAGCTCGCGACGACCTCGACAATCGGCAACCCCACCCGGTAGGCCTGCTTCCGGCCGACGAGGAAGACGGCGAGGGGGATGGCGATCGCGACCGAGACCGCGTACGCGGCGAGGAGCCGGCCCCCGGAGAAGGCGAGCGCGAGCGGGACGGTTTCGATCTGGGCCCGGACCAACGGACGGACCGGCCCGGTCACGACCCCGAAGACGCCCACTCCGAGCGCGATGACCAGCAGCCAACCGACGATCAGCACGGACCCGATGGCGATGTACCGGGCCGCCGACTTCGTCCGGGGACCGGGTTTCGGGGCGGCGCCGGCGGTCCGGCTCGCGAGCGTGGTGATCGGCGCGCTGATCCGACTGACCGAGGAGACGACGCCACGCGAGACGTACCCGGCGGCCCGGCGCAGCCGCTGGGGGCCGCTCGGTTCCCCGATTTCGCTCGCCTCGCCGGACGGCGACGAATCGTACCGGTACTTCTCGGCCCACCGACCGAGCGGCCGCCAGAGCAACAGGTCCATCGCGGCAATGAGCGCGATGAGCAGCAGGAGGCCCGCCAGGAACGCGTTCCCGTTCCACGGCTCGGCCGCCGTGGCGAGGTAGCTCCCGATCCCCGGGAGGACGACCCCGGACTTCCCGGTCGAGAACACCTCGGCGAGCACGAGGAAGTACCAACCGCCCGTCCAGGAAAGGACCGAATTGTACACGAGCCGGTTGATCGTCGCGGGAAGGACGACCTGCCGCATTCGCTGGAATCCGGTCACCCCGAAGGCGTCCGCCGATTCCTTCAGGTCGCCGGGGAACGACTTCAGCGATTCGTAGACGCCGAAGACCATGTTCCACGACATCGACGTGAAGATCAGGAAGATCGACGCGAGGTTCGGCCCGATCCAGGAATCGGGCGTGAGCGCGACGAAGAAGACGAGCGCCAGGGGAAGGAATCCGAGGATCGGGACCGACTGGAGAATGTCGAGGATCGGGATCATCACCCGCTCGCCGACCCGGTTCGACGCCGCGACGTACCCGTAGAGGAGCGCGAACCCGAGCGAGAGGAGGTACGCCGAGACCATCCGGATGAACGAAAGTCCGAGGTCGACGGCGGCGGTCGGGAGGTCGGTCGAAACGCCGTGGAATCCGGTGGCCGACCCGCCGAGGAGCACGGGGACGCCGAGCACCGCCACGCCCGCCCCGGCGTAGACGCCGATGCGCCCCCACGGGAGGCGCGCGGCGGGAGGGGCGCCGGACCGGTCGATTCCGCCCGTCATCCGTTCCCCGGCGCTCGGATCGGAGGAGCGACCGAGCCGGAGTATAATTGATTTCTCGCATCAGCGACGGCGTCGCGGCCGTCGACCGGGCGGGTTCGAATGGCCCCGTCGGGCAACGTTTATGAACGACCCGTCGCTCGGTCGGTCGTAGCCCCGTAGTGTAGTGGCCAATCATGCGAGACTCTGGATCTCGCGACGCAGGTTCGAACGCCGGCCGGCGGGGTACTGCCGGGGGCCGAAACTCCTGCCGGGGCTACTCTTCCTCTTGCCGCGCGAGCGGCGTCACGATGCGGGGGTGCTCCAGCTCGGCCAATCCGGTCCGGTCGTCGGCCGGGGCTTTCGAGGCAGGGCTTAGGACCCTGTTGCCTAGGGCATGCGCCGGTTCAAACGCGCGCCGGTCCCCGACCGGCGCGCGGAAACTCCGGCCCCCCGCATTCGCCGTTCGCGCCGGGGGGGGCTCTGCCTAGCGCCCTCCCCGGCGGCGCCCCGCCGCCGACCCCGGAGGAGATCCTCTCCCTGACCCCCGAGGCGGCCGACGAGCTGCTCGACCGGCTGGAACGGGAGGTGCCCGTCGCCCCGCGGCTCGTCCGGCTTCCCGCGCGACCATACTCGGAGGCGGTGGTGTTCGGCGACACCCACGGCGACTGGCGGTCCACGCGTCGGGTCGTCGCCCAGGCGCTCGACGGCCCCGGGGACCGGATGTTGATCGGGCTCGGGGACTACGTCGACCGGGCCCCGGACGACTGCGGCCAAGGCTCGGTCGCGAACGCCCTCTACCTCCTCGGGCTGGCCGGCCGGTATCCCGAGCGGGTCGTTCTCGTCAAGGGAAACCACGAGCTCCACCGGCTGATCGGGGTCCTCCCCCACGACCTGCCGGAAGAGGTCGACACGCTGTGGGGGCCCGACGACGAGCGGTACCACCGGATCCTTGCCCTATTGGAGCGTGGCCCGTTCGCCGCCGTCTCCCCGAGCGGGGTGTACTTCGCCCACGGAGGATTCCCGAACCCGAGCTCGGACGGGCCGTGGGAGAGCCTGTTCGAGGGTTCCGAGGCCGACCTCGCGCTCGACGTCGGCTGGGGCGAGTGCGGAGCGTCGCGGGCTCGCCGCGGCGTCGTTCCGCCGTTCCAAGAAGCCGACCTGGTCCGGTTCCTCCAGCGGAGCGGCACCCGCCTGTTCCTTCGGGGCCACGACCCGGACCTGGCCGGACGGTGGGTGTTCGGCGGTCGGTGCCTCACGCTCCACACGAGCCGCACCTACGAGCGGTACGGAGGGGTCCTGTACGCGCGGGTCCCGCTCGACCGGGCCGTCGATTCGTCGAAGTCGGTGACCGTCGAGCGTCTCGAGCCGAGCGACGAGTAGGGCCGCGGGTCGCCGGTCCCGACTCGACCCCTACGACGGGGCCGGCTCGGATTCCGACCACTGCGTGGGGCGGAACGGGCTCGACCGGATCGCCATCGATTGCGCCGGACTTAGGAAGAACGCAGACGTGGGCGTCCCGGTCCCACCCCCGATTTGGAGCGTCGAGAAGCCGGCGGTCCCGGCCGGGGATAGAATCCGGGTGTCGGTCCACCGAAGACGCCGGACCGGGCCGAACATCGGCCGCACCTCGATCCCCTCCGGCTCCGGCCGGATCGACTTCGGTCGGAGGAGGTTCGTGAGGAAGAGGTCCGGCGCGAGGTCGCCCACCGCGACCAGCGCGACCAGCGCCACCGAGCCGCCGAAGCCGAGTCGGGGCTGGAGGAGGTCGAGTCCGAACGCGACCCCAAGAACAATGACCGCGACCACCGCGCCGCCGACCCAGAGGAAGAGGAGGAACGGGGGCACGCCCTCCGTGTCGACCCAGCCGCCGTGGTCGGCTCGGGACTGCATCGACCCGGACATCGGCTCGCCGAAGATGAGTCCGGCGGTCGGGGCGGGCGCGAGTCGCTACGGCGCGGGCCCGGCTCCCCACGCCGCCGATTCGGCCGCGAGGATCCCCGCGGCCGCTTCGGCGTGGTCGTACGCCGCGAGGGGGGCGGCGTTGAGGTCGAAGAACGTGGACCCGCCGGCGAACGGTTCGAGGAGACGTCGGGCCCGGGCGGGTTCCCCTAGGACGAACAGCGAGGCGGCGAGCGCCTCGACGGTGTTCAGTTCGGCCAGCCGGCCGTGGTGCTGAGGGTTGGCCGCCACGAGCCACGGCAATCGGCGTCGAACCGCCATCCGACCGAGCCAGGGGATCTCCACCGGATACTGGCCGTTCCGGCCGATCCGGTTCCACGAGCAATCGATGACGACGACGCCCCCGGCGAGCGCCGCCCCCCGGTCGGCCCGGCTGAGGGGGATCTCGGCGTGGGGGTCCAGGAGGACGGCCCGGGAGGACGGCGGTCGCCCGATCGGCACGTTCGTCGCGTCGCCCGAACGGAGGAGCCGCCGCCCCGAGCAGTGCCGGGGGTCGTCCTCCCCGGCGAGGACGATGAGGAGCGGGACCTCGGTCCTACGCGACGGGCTCGGCGTACTCCCGGAAGATCGCATGGAGTTCGTGGGTGAGCGAGAGCGCCTGGTCGAACGGTCGCTGCCACAGGTTGCGCCCGAAGATGATCCCGGTCGCCCCCGCGTGCATCGAGGAGCGGACCTTGGTGAGGAGCTCGGCGTCGCCGACCTTCTCCCCGCCCGAGACGAGGACGAGCGCCCGACCGGCCGAGACGACGACCTTTCGGAACGCGTCGTCCGGGGAGAGCGTGAGCGTGTTGTACGGGGCGGGGCTCTCCTTGTCCTTCTCCGACGCGACCGGATAGTTGAGCTTCACGATGTCCGCGCCCAGCTCAAGGGCGACCCGCGCCGCGTAGTCGATCGCGTAGAGGCTCTCCTTGCCGCCCTTCTTCCCGACCGCTTCGCCCCGGGGGTACGCCCAGACGATGACGGGCATCCCGAGCCGGTCCGCCTCCGCGCGGACCTGACGGAACTGCTCGAAGTCCCGGTCCTGCGCCGGCGAGCCGACGTAGACGGTGTACCCGACGGCATCGGCGCCGAGCCGGACCGCGTCCTCGACGGTGCCGGTGAGGGGGCTGAACGATTGGGCGTCGGACGGGATCGAGGTCTTGCCGTTCAGTTTGAGGATCAACGGTACGTCGCCCGCGTACTCGTGGAAGTACCGCTCCGCGAGACCGATGTGGAGCGCGATCGCGCTGAACCGGCCGTCCCGGGCGAGACGGAACTGGTACGACGGATCCTCGGCGTCCGGGTTGACGAAGAAATCGACCGGGCCGTGCTCCAGTCCCTGGTCGATCGGAAGCACGAGCAGGGTCCCGCCGCCCGGTCCGTGGTGGTAGAGGAGCCGCTTCAGCCGCGCCCGCTTCCCCGGGGACAGGCCCATTTCGGTGAGGGTCGGCCGACGGGGGCGGACCGGAGCGGGAGATCCGGGAACCGGGGCGGACGCGGCGACGGGGCGGCTCGCGGAATCGACCATGACCGTCGGGACGAAGCACCGTTCGGCCAAATTAAGGTGTCTCCGGTTTGCCCCGCCGAGCGGCGGCGGTACGCCGATTCCGTGGGCCCGAAAAATCGCCAGCCCTGGAAGGGGGGACCGCGGGTGCGGCCCCCCCCGGGGTTGGTCAGAGGCAGGAAGTGGTTGGTCGTTCCCGGGACGCCGGTGGCCTTAGCGGACCACCAGCGTGTCCGTCGTCGTGGTCACGGTGTTCAGCGCGGTCACGCCGGTGAGGACTTGGAAGTTCCCGATGGCGTGCGGGACGCACAGGAACGTGGTCGCGGTGTCGATCCCGCAGCCCAGGGGGAGCCCGAGGACGCTGATCCGGTCCACGTGGGAGCACGCGGAGGAGGCGCCCGCCTGGAACGTGACGTTCACGTGCACCGTCAGCGGGAGTCCGGCGACGGGGAGCGTGGGCGAGAACGTCGTCTGCACCGTGCTGGGGCACGACGCGGCCGTGGCGGTCCCGAGCCCCGCGTTCGACCCCGAGGCGGCCGCGGATGTCGACCCGACGCCCGCGACCCCGAGGAGGGCGAGGGCGAAGACGGCGCCGAGGACGCCGGCGACGAGGAGCCCCGGGCGGGCCCGGCGACCGACCGTCATGCGCCGACCTCCTGGGGGTACCGGCGGCGGGTGACCGCGGCGGCGAACCGGCCGCGGTCCTCGGCGTAGCGGTACGCCGCGAGGGCGGTGCGGATCTCTTCCGCGTCCTCGCGGAAGAACCGCCCCTCCACGCAGAACGACCCGCCGTCGGACAGGCAGACCGCACAGCCACGCAGGTGGCTCTCGAACGAGTCCGCCATCGCAACGAGGTCGCGCTCGAGGACGGAGAGGTTCATCACCACGGGGCCTCCGGGCGCGGGAAGTCGACGATCGGCTCGGGCGTGTTGGGGTTTCGGACTCGTTGTGGCTCCATGCGGCCCACCTGCAGACATACTGTATGTGTCGACGTTTCGGCTCCGGTGTCGCGCCGTCGCCCCGTTTCTCATCAGGAAAGGGTCTAAGTAGTATGTCGCACGATACTGCGACACCCGTCGCAGCTCTGACGATGTCGCGACAACACAAGGTCGAACTCGAGCGGATCGTCCAGACCCTCGAGCGGGACGACCCGAAGCGCAGCGCCGCCGCCGTCGAGCGGGAGCTCGCGTCCCGGAGCCCCGTCGCCTACGGCACGTGGGCCGAGGAGACCCCCAAGTTCCGCTCCCGCCTCCGGGCGATCCAGAGGTGGCGGTCGGGGAGCCGTGGCCGGGGGGGCCAATCGACCCACGGCCAGCTCTTCCCGTACGTCTGGCCCGTGGGGGAGCGACAGCGGAAGGAGGTCGAGCCCGAGTTCGGCGCGTCCCCGGTGCTCGCGACCGGCTCGTGGCGGCTGTTCCTCTACAACTGCTCCCCGGAGGTCGTCCGCGACGTCCGGATGCTCCTCGACGGGGCCGAGATCGATTACGCGCCCTCGGTCCTGGTCGGACGGTTCGTGGAGGTCCACTGGCAGAAGGTCGAGGCGATCCGGGCCCAGTGCCTCAGCCAGGACGGGGACCGATTGTCGCGGCACCGGTTCCAGGCCGAGTTCGTGATCGCCCGTGGCACGAAGCAGGCCCGCGTCGACGGGTCGCTCACCCTCGACACCAACCAGGGGTGGGTCCACTTCGGGTCGCGCGACGGCCGGCAGCGGGAGATCGAGTGAGGCGGCCGCCGTCGGCCGTTCCCACCGCGACGCGAACGATTAACCGCCGACCCCGCTAAGGAACGGGAGGTCGAGTTCCCCCGATGCGCCCCCAGGTGATCATCGGTGCCACCGTCGTCCTCTCGGCCATCCTGTTCGTCGTCAATCTCTGGATCGCGATCGTCGGGGGCAGCCACGCCGTCCTCTCCCAGGCGATCTACACGATCACCGACTTGATCGGGGGGGCGCTGATCCTCTGGGGGTTCGTCGCCTCCCAGCGGCCCCCGTCGTACGACCATCCGTTCGGGTACGGGAAGGAACGGTTCTTCTGGTCGTTCACCGGCTCGCTCGTGACGTTCACGGGGTCCGGGCTCCTCGTGATGTTCGATTCGTGGGGCCAGATCGCCCACCCCGGCCCGGTCTCCGACCTCCCCGCGTCGCTCGCCGTGGTCGGCGCGACGCTCGCCCTCAGCGCGGTCGGGATCCTCGTGACCCTCCGGGAGCTCCGGCGCGGCCAGGAGACGGTGAGCGCCCTCCTCGAGTCGGCCCACCAGGGGTTGAAGACGATCTTCTACCAGGACATCGTCTCGGTCGGCGGGTCGATCGTCGCGTTCATCGGGATCGCCATCGTGGAGGTCACCGGCAAGACGATCGTCGACGGGATCGCCGCGTTCGGCGTCGGGATCCTCCTGTTCCTCACCGGGGTCCTCCTGGCGGCCGAGAGCCGGCCGCTCCTCGTCGGGAAGGCGGTCTCCCCGGAGCAGGCGCGGACGATCCTGCAGCTCGTCGAGAAGGACCCCCGGGTCCGACGGGTCCGGGGGTTCCAGTCGATGATGCTGGGCCCGGAAGACATCCTCGTCGCGCTCCGGGTGAATTTCCAGGACGGGCTGAACACCGACCAGATCGAGGCGGCGATCGACCAGGTCTCCCTCTCGCTTCGCCAGGCGTTCCCGGCGATCCGGCACCTCGTGATCGAGCCGGAGTCGTAGCCGCCTACGCGGTCGGGGGCGGCGGCGGCGTCGCCGTGGGGCCCGCGAACGGGGCCGCGGCGCGCTGGACGTCGCGGATCCGGATCACCGTGAGGGCGATCAGCAGGACCGCCACGACCCCGAAGAAGGCGTCGAGCCCCCGCGCGCCGTACCGGGAGTACAGCGACGTCGACGCGAGCAGGCCGATCAACATCCCGAGGGCGATCGTCAGGGTGTAGATCCCCATCGTCGTCGCGCGGGAGAGCGCCCGGCTCAGGTCGGCGAGGGCCGCGAGGGCCGCGGGACCGTAGGCGAGCGCGGGCAGGACGCTGATCCCCACGAGCCCCACCGCGGGATAGGAAAATCCGTCCGTCGCGAGCCAGGCGGCTCCGAGGAGCACGCCGACGAACCCGACCGTTCCGATGGCCATGAGCCGGAGTCGCCCGTACCGGTCGGCCATCCGGCCGAAGAGCGGCTGGGTGACGAGGAGGAGCGAGCCGCCAACCCCGATGACGGCGGCGAGCACGAGGGGGGAGATCCCGTCGCCCGTCGCGGCCGAACCGAGGAACACGAACAGGGTCCCGAGCAGGAGATAGATCACGAGCCACGGCAGCGTGACGACCAGGACATCGCGGCGGAGCGCGGTCCGGATGAGGAACCGGATGTCGAGGGTCGCCCGGCCGGCCATCGTCTCCGGGTCGGCCCGTGTCGTCCGCCAGGCGAACGCGAACCCGGCGGCGAGGAGCGCCCCGGCGGCCACGAACACGAGCCAGAGCCGGTCGTTCGGCAGCGAGCCGAGCGCCGCGAACCCGAACGCGAAGCCGAGGATCCAGCCGAGGAGGTTGACCGCATCGAACCGACCCATCGCGAGCCCCCGGTGCTCGACCTCGGCCCGGTCGGCGACGACCGCGAGGCTGGCCGCCAGGATCGCGCCGCTCGCGACCCCGAACCCCAAGTTCGCCGCGCCGAGCACGTACGGGTCGCGCGTCGAGGCGACGACGCCCATCAGGATCGCCGCCGCGATCGTGCCGGCGAAGAGGACCCGGAAGCGCCCGTACCGGTCGGCGGCGACCCCCGAGAGGAGGACCGTCGAGAACTCGCCGATCGGGGCCAGGGCGCTCACGATCCCGATCGTGCCGACGGCGTTCGAGTCGATCCCGATCGAGCGGCTCGCGATGTACGACGCGAACACCGCGAGCGTGATCCCGAACCCGAACCGGACGAAGAACGTCGCCCCGAACACCGCCCGGAGCGCCCGGCCGTCGGACGGCGCGAAGTCGCGCAGGACGGCCGCCGGCCCGACGCTCACCCGAACGGCCTCAGCGGGACGCCCGCTCGATGAGTTCGATCCAGACGTCGTTCGGGTCGAGGAGGAAGGCGATCGTGCTCGACCCTCCGGCGAGGGAGTACGGCTCCTTCGCCACGCGCGCGCCCTTCGCGCGGGCGGCCGCGACGGCCGCGGCGACGTCGGGGACGTCGAAGGCGAGGTGGTCGAGCTGCTCGCCGACCTCGAACGTCGGCTTGTCGTCCCACTTCGTGAGCTCGACCCGGGCCCCGGTCTCCGGGTCGCGGACGAAGGCGATCTCCGCCCGGTTCTCCTCGATCCGGCGCCGGCGCTCGAACTCGAGGCCAAGGACATTGGTGTAGAACGCGAGGCTCGCCTCCAGGTCGCGCACCGTGATCGAGGTGTGGGAGAACCGCATGGAGGTCGCCGCTCGTTCGAACGAGCGAAGTCCTCCCCCTAAACTCTTGCCGTCGGCCGGCGGCCCCCGAGGGAACGACCGGGGACCGCGGGGGCCATCTACCCGCGGTCGTAGCGGGCGGCGACGACGCCGGACGGGTACGCGCGCGCCTCGCGCAGGTGGAGTTTCCGCGGAACGCGGAGGCCGTCGAACAGCGCGTGACCGGCCCCCAGGGCCACCGGCTGGACCTTCAGCCGGTATTCGTCGACGAGATCGAGGCGGACGAGGGTCTGGGCGAGCTCGACCCCGCCGAACGAAACGATCTCCCGGTCGGTTCCCGCCTTCAACTCGGCGATCAGAGCGCGCACGTCGTCGTTCCCCCGCGCGACGACCGAGCGGGAGTTCGTCCACCGCGTCTCGAGCGGGTTCCTCGACACGACGACCTTCGTGGCCGTCTCGACCCAGCGCGCGAACTCGACAAGCTCGGGGGGACTCTCCGGACTCGCGGCCATCGCGGGCCACGCCTGCTCGAACCCGCGGAAGAGGGCGCGGCCGAGAACGATCGTATCGGCCGACTTCGGGAGCGCGCCGGCGAACGTCCGCCCCACCTCGGGATCCTGGATCTCGAAGTCGAGCTCCCCGTCCGGCCGCGCGATGTAGCCGTCGACCGAGATGACGAGGAAAAGTACCAAGCGGCCCACGGAAGGTCCCCCGCGCGACCCGAAGTTCCGAGGGGGATAACGGCCGCCGGGGGCCGGCGCCATCGGAGGCCCGGGCGGGGCTACGGGTGCCCGTAGCAGACCCGGACGGGCGAGGTTCCCGGCACCCAGTCGGACTCGACCCGGACGAATCCGACCCGCTCGAACTGGTAGAGGTCCCCGGGCGCGGCCCGGGCCATCGACGCCTCCGCGAGTCCCTGCCGATGCCGACCGTCCAGGTCGAGGACGTCGACCTGGGCGACCCCCGCGGCCCCGGCCCACTGGAGCCGGGGAACTCGCCGGTTCTCGCGCCCGGCGAACGTCGCCCGGATCGGGCCGGAGACGGGGAGCCGGGCGGGGAGGTCGAGGTTCGCGAGGTCCTTCAGCCGGACCGTCTCGCCCGGATGGGCCGCGACGTCGGCGCGCGGGAGGTAGAACGTCCCGCCCGCCGGGACGGTCCGCATCCCCAGCTCCGGGCGGTCCGGGTGGTTCGGAAGTTCGACCGACGTGAGCTCGGGCGGAAAGCCGTCGACGACGACCTCGACCGGGTCGTCCAGGTACATCCGGCGCCGCGCGAGCGGGTCGATCCGGACCCGGTTCTCCGCGTAGAGGGTCTCGGCTGGGACCTCGATGTCCGCGAGCGAGAGCCCGAACGACATCGTGAACGCCCGGACCGACTCGACGGAGATCCCCCGCCGCATCAGCGAGGCGAGCGACCAGGTCCGGGGGTCGGCCCAACCGTCGTAGAGGCCGCTCTTGACCTCGGCGTACGACTTGCTCTTCGAGATCTTCGCCTCGCGGACCCGCAGCAACCCCCAGTGGACGAACGGGGGTCCCCGGATCCCCAGGAGGTCCCAGAGGTACCGCTGCATCCGGTCCTCCATCACGAGGTCCTTGCCGCGAAGGACGTGCGTGACCCCGAGTTCGATGTCGTCGACCGCCCACGAGAACTCGAGGAGCGGCCACACCCGCCACCGGTGGCCGACGCGGGGGTGGTCGAGGTCGCTGATCCGGAACAGGACCCGGTCGCGGAACGCCGGGTCCGGTCCGGCGAGGTCGGTCTTCAGCCGGAGGACGGCGTCCCCCGGGCCGAACCCGCCGTCGAGCATCTTCTTCCAGAGGGCGTGCGTTTCGCCGAGCGGTTGCGCCCGCTCGGCGCACGCGATCCCGGCCCGTCGGTTCTCCTGGAGCGTGGCGGCGGGGCAGAGGCAGACGTACGTCGCGCCGAGGGCGATCACCCGCTCCGCCCACGCGTAGTGCATCGGAAGCCGGTCCGATTTGTAGTAGACCGCGTCGACCGGAACCTCGCACCGGTCGAGGTCCGCCCGGATCACGTCGAACAGCTCGGCGTCGACGCGCTTCTCCTCCGAGCCGACGGTGTCGTCGAAGACGAGGAGGAGCTTCCCGTCGTACTTGCGCCGGTAGTAGTCGTTGAGGACGATCATCCGGGCATTGCCGATGTGCAGCGCGCCGGAGGGGAACGGCGCCATCCGGAGGACCACCGCCCCGCGGGTGGCCCCGGGAAGTTCGGGGAGGTCGTCCACCCCTCGAACGGGACGGACCGCCGCCGCCTCGGCCCCGCCCAATCCGGCGAGCTCCGCCTTCTGCGCCTCGGGCGGCAGGGCCACGACCTCTGCGATCGCCCGCTCGACCGCCTCGGTCACCGCGGCCGCCTGCGACCGAAGGGACGGGTCGGTCGCGAGGAGCCGGGCGACGATCGGGCCGGCGCGGGGGGTCCCGCCGTGGGCCTGGGCGTTGTCGAGCGCCAGACGGCGGGCGCGGGTGACCACGTCGGGGGGAACGGCCATCGGCCGCGGACCCGGGCGCACCTTAAGACGGTTCGGCCCGCGAAGACCGCGCTTGCGACGGGGGCGTCGGGCGCGAGTGGTACCGGGCCTCGCCCTCGGCCAGCGCCTCGGGAAGGGAGATCTCGCCCCGGAGGACCCTCTGGGCGAGCGCCCGCGGGATCGTGAACGATCCGCCGCTCCCTTCCCGGCTGAGACGCTGGAGATTCGCGACCTCCCCGGGCGTGATCCGGATCGACGCCTCGCCGCGGATCAGCGGTCCGGTGCTCCGGGCGATCGCCCGGGCGGCCGCGGCGTCGCGGGGCCGCCGGTGACCGCGCGGGGTCGTCCCGCGCTCGTCGACCAGTTCGACCGGGCGACGGAGCGGGACGAGGGAGTTGACGATCCGGTCGCGACACACGTGGTCGCCCCGGCCCACCCGAAACCGAATGGGGTTCTCGGGAAACCGGCGTCGCAGGTGCGCCCCGAGACGGCCCGCGTCCTCGGGGGCCGGGAGGGAACCTTCCGCGAGGGGCCGGTCCCCCGCGAGGACCGCGAACCCCGGTCGCGGGCCGGGGTCGATGCCGACGATGAGCTCGTCCCGGGCCGACCCCGTTCCGAGAGCGTGCCGTACGGCGGCGAGCAGTGCGGTACGGTCCCCCTCCGCGGTGACCGGAAGGATCCGCGCGTGCCGGATCGTGCCGACCTCCTCCTCGGAGGTCAGGACCGCCGCCACCCCCGATGGGAGCCGGTCGCCCGGCCACACCGAGACGGTCGGCACACGTTGCTCCCGGAGCCACGCCGCGAGATCGGCATAGAGCGCCGGGTTTCTCGTAGCGAGCGCAACGCACCGGTTCGGCAACGGGTCGTCGACGGAGATATACGGCATATACTTTGGGGGGGGACGTGGCGACATGTCCGACCTGCGCCCGTCCGGTCGAGGAGGGCGCCCTCTTCTGTCCCGCGTGCGGCCACACCGTCCCGCAGGGCCCGCCCGCTCCGTTGGCGCCGCCGCCCCGGCCGTTCCTCCCCCCCCCGCCGGCCCCTCCACCCCCTCCCGATTGGATCCCCCCGGGGATGCGGGGGATCGCGCGCCATTGCGTGCGCTGCAACACGCTGATATCGTCGGTCGCCGTCGTTTGTCCCGTATGCCAGTCGGCCCAGCCGCCAGTCGGCGGGGCCGCCGGGGGCGCCGCACCGCCCGGATGGTCCGGGTCGCCTCCGAGCGGGTGACGGAACTTTTCGGCCTCGCGGAGGCGGAAGCGGCCCACGGCCCGTCGGGCTACACCAACCGCTACGTGGCGTTGGCCCGCAAGGTCGGGATGCGGTACAACGTACGGCTTCTGCCGGAGTACCGCGAGCTCTACTGCCGGGGATGCTCGACCTACTGGGTCGAGGGCCGAACGGTGCGGACGCGGCTCCGCTCCGGTCGAAGAGTCCGGACGTGCCTCGTCTGCGGCCGGAGCCGTCGCGTACCGATCCGGCCGGCGGCCCCCCGGTCCGTCGGAGACCTGGGCGCGCCGAGCGCGGTCGTCCGGGACGATGGAGCGCTGGCCGAAGCTCCCGTCCGCGTCGAGGGCGACGACGACGGGGAAGAGGAAGACGAATAACGGTGGAAGGAGAAGGGGAGAGCGCGCCGGGGTAGCCGAGCGGCCAAAGGCGGCAGACTCAAGATCTGCTCTCGCAGGAGTACCCAGGTTCGAATCCTGGCCCCGGCACTGCCGCCGGCCCTCCGGGCCCCTTGGTCGCCCGCGACGGAATTCTTTACCGCTTCGCCGGACTCTGGAGCGCCTTCAGGAGCGGAAGGAACTCGTACTGCCCGACGTGGAGCGTCCCGTTGACGAAGAACGACGGCGTGTCGCCCACCCCGTCCTCGTTCGCGAACTCCACGTCCTCGGCCACTCGCCGGGCCGCCTCCCCGAGGGCGAGGTCGCGCTCGAAGTCGGCCATCTCGACCGGGAGGCTCCGGGCGATCTCGCGCAGCTCGCGGTCGGAGAGCGAACCCTGGTGGTCGAACACCCGGTCGTGCATGAGCCAGAACTTTCCTTGCATGCCCGCCGCCTCGGCGGCCTCTGCCGCGGCCTGGGACCGGGGATGCAACTTCGGCTGCGGATAATTCCGGAACGCGAAGCAGAGGTCGTCGCCGAGCTCGCGGACGAGTTCCCGAACGACGCCCACCACGCTCCGGCAGTGGGGGGACTCGTAGTCGCCGTACTCGACGAGGTTGTACCGCGCGCCGAGCGGGCCGAGCACGTGGTCCCGGTCCTCGATCGGCAGCACCAGTTCGGGGAGGAGATCGGCCATGGTGAGGAGGGGGGGAGCGAGCGCGGCCAATACCCTTTCGACGCGACGTGCGAGCGGCTCCCCGGGCGGGTCGAATCCGCGTCGGGCCCTTCGCGGTCGAGTTGGCTCGGGAATCCCGACCCGACGCGGCAGGGTCGTCGACGCTCGCGCGCCGCCTTAGGGCGGATTCTCGGCCCAGGGCGGTGGCCCGGAGGACGGCGGCCCGGAAGGGGGCGCCGAGGTCGCGGGAGGGGTCCCGGCGAAGGCGGTCGGTGGCCCCGGCGGCGACTTCGGCTTCCGCGCGAGGAGGACCGCGAGTACGACGACGACGACGAGCAGGAGGACGACGAACCCGAGAAGGCCGAGCCCGAGCCCGGAGGTGAGAGTCGTGCCCGAGGACGCGGGCTGTGGGTTAGTGGTGACGAGCGGGAGGACGACGAGGCTGAACGACTTCGTCGCCGTCTCCCCCCGGGCGTCCTTGACGGTCACGCGGACCGAGTAATTGCCGGCGGTGGCGTACTCGTGTCCCAGCGCCGGAAGCGTGCTGACCGTCCCGTCCCCGAGCGTCCAGTTGACCGAGTACGGACCCGTCCCGCCGCTGATCGTCGCGGCCAACGTCACCCACGTGGCCACGCTCGCGGTCGAAGGGGTCGCGTTCGCGCTCACGGACAGCGCCGGGTTCACGACGAGGTCGACGGTCGCGGTCGCGACTCGCCCGAGCTCGTCGGTCACCGAGAACGTGGCCAGGATCGGGCCCGCCGCGGAATAGGTGTGGCCGACCACGGTCCCGGAGGCGTTGGTGCCGTCGCCGAACGTCCAGCGAGTCGTCCCGGGGGGGGCGCCGACGGAGGCGGTGCCCGTGAACGTCACCGGCTGGCCCGCATCCACGACCGTGGCCGAGGCGGAGCCCGACGCCGAGGGGGGGCCGGAGAACAGCCACGTCGCGGGCCAAAACACCGGTGCATGGGTCAGGTGCTCCCCGCCGAACAGGACGAGGGAATCGGTGGACGGGTCGGCCGCTACTCCCGCCAGGACCCCATTGTCGGGGGCGGTGCCGGTCGTGTCCGTCACGTTGAGCCACGTCCGGTGGGAGAACTCCCAGGTGCTGGCGGCGAGGACCTCCGTCCCGTTCGAGGTGAGGCTGAGCGACGAGACGAGTACGACCGCAGTGAGCCCCGGGACGAAGGCGGCGGACGCATCGACCGTCGTGAGCGGTTCGGCCCCGACGGTCGGGGTGAGGTTCGTCCACGCCCCCGCCGAGAACAGCAGGGTCGCCGGGTAGTACAGCTCCGGGGTCGTGTTCTTCCACGCCGAGAGGACGAACGCGAGGACCCCGTGGTCCGGCGGGTCATCGGAGAGGGTCGGCGCGTAGATCCGACCGAAATTGAAGGCCGCCGTGACGCTGACGTTCGACCAGGTTCCGTCCTTGAAGACCCACGTGTAGCCGTTCTGCGCGAACGAGTACAGGTAGACGACCTCGTTGTCCGAGGTGTCCGTCGCCATCTGATCGTCCTCGAACGTGTCCGGAGGATGGCCGCCGGACGTGGCCGTGATATTTGTCCAGACGTGGTCCCGGTACGTCCACGTCTCGTTCTGGATCGTCTCCCAGAGCACGACCTTCCCCGACGAGGGGTCGAACGCCATCTGGTCGTACGACGAGGCCGGCGGGGCGTGGCCGACGAGATCCGTGACGTTCGTCCATGTGCCGTTGGAGAACGTCCACGTGTCATTCAGGGCCCCGGTGACCGAACCCCACCCGAACAGCAGCACGTAACCGTCGGAGCCGTCCCAAGCGAGGGTGGCCAATCGTCCGGACGGGGCCGATGCGAGGTCGGTCGAGAGGTTCGCCCACGTGTAGGAGTCCGGAGAGCCAACGGAGATGCCCGGATGGGGCGCCGCGGGACCGGCCCCTCGGGAGAGGGAGGCCCGCGCGTCGGCGAGTTCCGTCGTCGGGGAGGGAGCCGGGGGGTCGCTGCGGGCGGTCGCGGCGCGGACCCCCGGACTCGATGCGCTCGTCGCCCCGAGTCCGGCCAGGGCCGTGATCAGGAGGACGGCCGCTACGACGAGGGCGAACGGAATCGTGGACGACCGGAACCGGGACGAAGGTCGGGTCATGCGGAGGGCGACGTACCCGCTTGAAAAAGACCTGTCGGTCCGACGCGAACTCGGCGTACGAGGGTCGGGCCCGGATCGCGGGCGCGAGGCCTCACTGGCTCGGAGCGTGGGGAGGACGCACCGGAGTGCGTCACGCCACCGGAGTGGCGAACGTCGGGAGGTACCCGGCGGCCAACGCTCCGACGATCGGGATCGCCCGCTCGCAGCGGCGGCACCGGTTCCCCGTCGAAAGATTCCATTCTTGGATCGTGAACCCGTACCGCTTCACCGCGACCGCCCCGCACCCTGGGCAGTACGTGTGCTCGAGCTTGTGCCCCCACACGTTGCCGAGGTAGACGTAGTCGAGCCCCTCGGCCTTCGCAATCGCATGGAGCCGCTCGAGCGTTCGGATCGGGGTCTCCGGCAGGTCGAGCATCTTGTAATCCGGGTGCCAGCGCAGGAGGTGGAACGGGGTCTCGGGTCCGAGCTCGGAGCGGACGTAGGCCGCCAGTTCGCGGAGCGCCGCCTCATCGTCGCCGACCTCGGGGACGATCAGGTTCGTGACCTCGACGTGGACGCCGAGCTTCTTCAGCGCGACCGCCGACTCCCGGATCGGCGTCGGACCGTTCGCGCTGACGTACTTCCGTAGGAATCCCGGTTCGCCGCTCCCCTTGAAGTCGACGCTCACCGCGTCGAGATGCGGCCCGATGGCGGCGACCGCTTCGGGGCTCATGTAGCCGTTCGTGACGAAGTTGGCGAACAGTCCGGCCGCCCGTGCTTCACGCATGATGTCGAGCGCATACTCGGCGAAGATCGTCGGTTCGTTGTAGGTGAACGTCACCCCCTGGCAGTCGAACCGCTGGGCCATCTGGACCGCCTGCCGCGGGGAGAGGTCCCGGCCCTGGACGAGGTGTTCCTGGGAGATCTCCGCGTTCTGGCAATACAAGCACCGCCAGTTGCACCCGACGGTCCCGATCGACAGGACCCGGCTGCCGGGGCGGAAGTGCGAGAGCGGTTTCTTTTCGACCGGGTCGACCTGGACGGCGGCCGCGCGGCCGTACGTCAGGAGGGCGAGGCGGCCGCCGTCGTTCTTCCGGACGAAGCAGAACCCGTGGGACCCGTTGGGAATCGTGCAGTACCGGGCGCACGCCGTGCATCGGATCTTTCCGCCTGCGACCGCCTCGTAGAGGAGCGGGGTCCGGACCCCCGCCCGGCTCGCCACCGCCATCGATTCCCTCCCGCCCCGGAGCCGCTCGAACCCGATAACGGGGCCCGGCGAGCGGGGCCCCCTCGAGCGGAAGGTTTCATCGGGCCGGCCGCCTCCGAGCAGCACCATGGACTCGGATGGGGGAGCCGCGGACCGGGTCGAGCGAGAGATGGCGCACCGGCTCGCGCCGAGCGCGGCCCTCCTCGCCCGCGTGGCGGCCGTACGCCGCGAACTCGTCGAGAAGGTCGAGGCGGCGGCGCGGGAGCGGTCGAGTCCGATGGTGCGCGCGCTCGTCGCCGGGAGCGCGGCCCGGGAGACGTTCATCTCCGACCGGTTCGACTTCGACCTCTTTCTCCTGTTCCCGACGACGCTCGACCGGGGTCGGCTCGAGGCGGAGGGGATGGCGCTCGGCCGGGCGATCCTGACCTCTCCCGAGACCCGGTACGCCCAGCATCCGTACCTTCGGGGCCGGTTCGGCGAGTTCTCGGTCGAGGCGGTCCCGGGGTACGCCGTGGCCGATGGGGCGCATCCGATGACCGCGGTCGACCGGACCCCGTTTCACCAGGCGTGGCTGGCGGCCCGGGAAACTCCGGAGCTCGTGAGCCAGATCCGCCTCGCGAAGCAATTCCTCCGGGCCCACGGGATCTACGGCTCCGAGGCGAAGACCGGGGGGTTCTCCGGGTATCTCGTCGAGCTGCTCGTCCTGCGGTTCGGCGGGTTCCGCCCGCTGCTCGGGGCCGCGCGCGGCTGGTCGATCCCGGCCCGGGTCGCCCACGACCCCGACGCGAAACCCCGCGTTCCGGACGACGTGGCCCTCGTCGTCGATGACCCCGTCGACCCCGCCCGCAACGTCTCGACCGCGCTCACGCGTCGGAACCTCGCGATGTTCATCCTCGCGGCGGACCGGTATCTCGGCGACCCGAACCTCGAGGCGTTCGTGATCCCCCCGACACGGCCCGTCGACCGGACCGAGGGCCTCGAGCGGGCCCGGATCCGGGGCGCCCACATCTCCGTCGTGACGATGGCGCGCCCCCGACTGGTCGACGACATCCTCTACCCGCAGCTCCAGAAGGCCGAACGGGCCGTGGCCACCGAGGCGGAGCGCCTCGGGTTCGCGGTGGTCGGCACCGCGAGCGCGGCCGCCGGCGACGAACTCGTCCTGCTCCTCGAGGTCGGTCACCGCACTCTCCCGGCGGTCCAGGTCCGGTTCGGACCCCCCGTGGGAATCGCCCGGGCCGAGGACTTCTTGGGCAAGTGGGCCGAGCGGGGCGAGCAGGTCGTGCAGGGCCCCTACCTGACCGACGACGGCCGGCTCGCCGTGGAGACGATCCGGTCGGAGCGCCAAATCGAGACGCTCCTGTCGGAGGCGTGGTCCCGCCTCCCGGTCGGGAAGGACCTCCGGGCCGGCCCCCCCGCCTCGATCCGACCCCTCTCGGAAGTTCCGGACTCGGCGGCCCTCACCGAGGCGCTCACCGGACTGCTCGAGAAGCGGCTCCCCTGGAGCCGCTCCCGGTCCGCCTAGAGGCGCAGGACGTCCAGCAAGAGGAACCAGATCCCGAGCCAGCCGAACATCTCGGTGAGGATCAGCCCGGCCCAGTCGCCCTTGGTGTACTCGCCCGCGGACTCCCGAATCCGGATGAAGAGGTACGGGGAGAACACGACCGCCGCGATCGCGATGACGACGGGAACGATCAGCGGGAGGCCGGCCCGGTCGATCGCCCAGGAGACGAATCCGAGGGCGATGGCGAAGGAGATCGCGAGCCCCGTCGCGAACGTCTGCTCGTACTCGTGCCGCAGGAACTTCCGTTCGTCGAACTCCGGGAACGAGAAGCCCGCTTCGGCGTCCTCGTCCAGCTTGCGGCGGGCCTTCTTCGCCATCGCCTACCTGGGTCCCGCCGCGGCGCGGAACAGCTCCTCGGCGTGGTAGGAGCTGCGGACGAGCGGGCCGGCTTCGACGCCGGAGAACCCGGCGGCGCGGGCCTCCGACTTCCGCCGGTCGAACTCCTCGGGCGGCACGTACTCGGCGACCGGAACGTGGGTCGGGGTCGGACGAAGGTACTGGCCCAGCGTGAGGAGGTCGACGCCGACGCTCCGGAGCTCGGCGAACGTTTCGTGGAGCTCCCCGGCGGTCTCTCCGAGGCCGAGCATGATCGAGCTCTTCGTGACGAGCCCCGGGGCCCCGAGTCGCTTCGCCGTCCGCAGCACCTCCAACGACCGGTCGTGGGCGGCGTGGTGGTCGCGGACGGTCGGCGAAAGTCGCCGGACCGTCTCGATGTTGTGGGCGAGGACATCCGGCCGGCTCTCGAGCACCACCCGAAGGCTCGCTTCGTTCCCCTCGAGGTCTCCGACCAGGAGCTCCACCAGGGTCGACGGGGACCGGGTCCGAATCTCCTGGACCGTCGCGGCGAGGACCGACGCGCCGCCATCGACCAGATCGTCCCGGCAGACCTGGGTGAGGACGGCGTAGCGGAGTCCCCACCGGGCGACCCCCTCGGCCACGCGGACCGGCTCGGAGGAGTCCACGACGCCCCGCGGCCAATGGGTCGTCACGGCGCAGAAAGCGCACCGGCGGGTGCATTCGGTCCCGAGGAGCATGATCGTCGCCGTGCCGGCCGACCAGCATTCGGACAGGTTCGGGCACCGGGCCTCCTGGCAGACCGTCCCGAGTCCGAGGCGACCGACCGTCTCGCGGACCGTCGCATACCCGGGGCCGTGCGGCGGGCGGGCGCGGATCCACTCGGGAAGCCGCGGGAGGGAAGCGGGCGGCGCCTCCGCTACCGCTACGCTCGACACGGGGCGTTCCGAGCCGGGGGGGCGCATTAGGGTTTCCGGGCGGCGGCCCGACGGGCGACCCGCTCGTGGACCAGCGTCTCGAGGTAGCTCGCGGGGACCTCGTCCATCCCGATCCGGGACGACTGGCCAGTGCCGACCGGCTCGACCTGGGCGATCCCTTCCCGCTCGAGCTGCTTCACCGCCCGCCAGAACGTCACCCGGCTGACCGGCGCCGCCCCAAACTCCTCGGCGACCGCCGCGTAGGCGCTTCGCACCCGCTCCGTCGGCACCCGGGCCTTCGGGCCCCGCAACGTGCGCGCCAACGCGAGGAGGATGAGCAGCGACGCCTCGGGAAGCTCCTCGAGCTTCGTCTCGGTGATCGTCGGGTACCCGGACCCTTTCGCCGCGCGGACGTGCTCGGGTTCGAGGGCCACCGCGCCGGACTCCTCGGCGTGTCGGGCGGCGTTCGACAGGATCTCGAGGGCGAACCGGGCGTCGCCGGTGCCGGTCGCGAGCCCCGCGATCTGGTCGAGGACCTCGTCGGGGTACGTCCCGGGAGCGAGAGCCAGCGAGGCTCGGTACCGGAGAAGGCCGGCGAGGTCGTCCCTCCCGTACGGCTTCAGCTGCAGCCGATGCGTGACCCCGAAGCTGGACCGGCTCGCCGGGTCGAGGTAGGGGAGGACATCTTCGGACGCGACGAGGAAGAGCGAGATCGAGCCCAGGCTCACCTCGGGGGCCCGCGTGAGGAGGTACACGAGCTTCGTCTCCTGGCGGACGAGGGCGCTCACCTCGTCGAGGACGACGAGGAGGTGGCGGGGCGACTTGCGGATCCCCTGCTCGAAGACGTCGAGCATCTCGGCGAGCGCGTACCCCCGGTCCGGGAGCGAGACGCCGACGGCCCGCAGGAGGTGGTGGAGGACGGTCCGGTCGTTCGAGCGGCGCCAGCAGTTCACGTAGATCCGCTGAACCGCGAGTCCGCCGAGCTTGCCGCCCTTCTCGAGCTCGGAGCCGAGATGGTGGGCGATGGCGGTCTTCCCGGAGCCGATTCCGCCGGTCAGCAGCTGGTGGTAGGCGACGCCCTTGCCGAGCGCCTCCCGGTACCGCTTCCGGAGGAGGTCGATCTCGGCGTCCCGACGGACGAGCTTCGGCGGCGCATAGCTCGCGTCGAGCGTCTCTTCGGCCCGGAGGATCCGACCCACGGAGGTTCCGGGGCGACCGACGCGCGCGGGGTAAATTACCCTCTCCGTCGACGCACCGGACCGAGTCGTTCCGTCATGGCTCGGTCGGCGAGGTCGACCAGCTCCGCGGCGGGCCGCCGGGCGTCGAGGACCAGCCAACGGTCCCGCCGGGCGTACGACCGGTACGCCCTCCGAACGCGCCGAAGCGTCGCGAGCCGCTCGAGCGGAGAGCGCGGGTGCCCCCGGCGGCCGACCCGCCGAACCGCCTCCTCGGGGGGAAGGTCGAGGAGGACGACGAGGTCCGGAGCGACCGCGACCGCGAGCTGCATCGCTTCGAGCCCTCGGCGGTCGACCGCGGAGAGTCGGGACCCCTGGTAGGCCAGCGTCGAGTAGAACGACCGGTCGGCGAGGACGTCGGATTTGGCCAACCGGGCCTCGAGTTCGGGTCGGGCCAGCGTTCGGTCGAGCGTGAACAGCATCGCCGCCCGCCGCGGGTCGACCCGGTCGGCCTCGGCCCCGCGGGACCCGATCGCCGGGTCGGACGGTTCGTGCCATCGAACGGTCGGTCGTCCGTGGGCGGTCCAGCGGCGGGCGAGGGCGTCCGCGAGCGTCGACTTTCCGCTCCCGTCGATCCCCTCGATCACAAGGAGTCGTCCCCGTCGGGCGGTCACCGGGTCCGCACCTCCTCGCCGTTGGGGCGGAACCCGTAGACCGCCTCGACCGATTCGACGAACGGGACCCGGAGCCGCTCGACGTCCGAGGGAGATTTCTCTCCGACGGCCCGGGCGCGGCGGGGCACGGTCTCGAGGTCGAGAACGGCCCCGGGCCGCTTGGGGTCGTCGAGGAAATCGGTCTCCCAGAACCACGGCCCCTCCTCGCGAAGGGTGGCCCCGCACAACTCCCGTCGGGCCAGGTACGACGGGACGACGCCGGCCCGGTACTCCCCGGTGAGGACGGTCCGCTGGTAGTGCTTGACCAATTTCCCGAGCGGGAATCCCTCCGACGCCGCGAGTTGGGCAAGCGCGAGAGCTCCCGGCCCGTCGAGGTCCTCCGAATGGACGACGGCGGGGCATCCGGCGTCCCGGGCGACGCCGAGGGCATGCCGGAACATCTCCTCGCCCGCCTCGGCGATCGCGGCGGCCACGAGGAAATGGGGGCGTCCGACCTCCCCGAGGGCCACCGCCCGCCCCTCGCGAACCCACCGCCCGGCGAGGTCGAGCGCGGAGCGATGGAGGTCGACCGCCTCCGCGAGCCCGATCGACTCGGCGGCGGCGACGAGGTCCACCGGGTAGGGGGCCACCACGACGTAGACCACGACCCCGGTCTCCTCGCGAATCTTCGCGGCCAGCTGGGACGTCGTCGCGAACTGCGCCTCGTACGTGGCCAGTTGGACGATCGGGCCGACGGTGTACGATTGGGTGGCCAGGAACAGGTGGGTCCCGCCGGCGGCCCGGAATCGACGGGCGGCTTCGACCCCCTCGCCGTTCGGCGAGAGATGGCAATGGTGGTCGACGACCGGAAGGTCGGCCGGAAGCGTCAGAGCGGCCGCCCTCGGGGACGGTTCAGCGGAGGAGGCTCGCCCCGCGAAGTTCCTTCGTGATCTTCTTCACGGCGACTTCGACGTCGGACGGCTTCCGGGCGCCGGTGCACACGAGCTTCCCCGAGCCGAACAGCAGGACCACGACCTTCGGATCCTCGATCCGACACACGAGGCCGGGAAACTGTTCGGGCTCGTACTCGACGCGGTCGAGGCCGAGCGTGACGGCAATCGCATTCAAGTTGATCTCCGACTCGAGGTCGGAGCTGGCCACGATGTTCTGCACCTCGATCTTCGGGTGCATGTTGATCTTCTGGCCCCCCTTCTTGATCTGCGCGGCCACGGTCGCAATCGAGAGCTCGACCTCGCGCATGCTCTTCGCGCCGGTGCAGACGACCTTCCCGGACCGGAAGAGCAGGATCGCGGTCTTCGGCTCCTTCAGCCGGTAGATGAGGCCCGGGAACTGTTCGGGCTCGTACTCCGCGCCGTCGAGACCGAGCGCGATCGACTGGAGGTCCAGTTCGTCACCGAGCGAAGTGGACGCGACCACGTTCTCGATCCGAATCTTCGCCATCGGCTCCCACTCGGGGGGGCGCTATTTAAGTGGGGCGTATAAGCGTAGCGCTAGCGATTCGACGGTGGCCGACGGCCGGGGCCCCTCGGACTCACGTCGGCGAGAGCGCGTCGACCAGGATCCCCGCGAGCCGGTCGCCGTACGTCCCGGTCGGGTCGAGGTCCGGATCGTAGATCGTGAACTCGATTCCCGTGGCGCGGGGGCTCGCGAACAGCGTCCGCAGGGCGTCGACGAGATCGTCGGCTTGGAGCCCGTTCGGATTCGGGGAATCGACCGCCGGCAGGAGTGTCCGGTCGAGGACGTCCACGTCGACGGGAACCCAGAACCCTTGGAGGTGCCGCGACTCAAGGTGCGAGCGGGCGTCCGGGGCCGCCGGCCGGCACCCGAGGGCCCGAACCCGCTCGATCGGGAGTTGGTGGATCCGCGCCGCATCGATCGCGTCCGTGGCGAAGTCCGCCTCGTCCGCCGGATCCCGATAGGAGCCGAATACGACGACGTCGGCCTCGGCGACGGAGGGCGGCGGTCATCCCCCCTATGCCCGGAACCGTTCCGGGCCGCGGGGGCCGGAGCCCGAGGTTGGACGGGGCGTCGAGCACGGCGATTGTCCGGTCCACGGCGGTCACCACCGGCGCTTCGGATAACGGTGGAATGGGGCCCGGGTCGGCGAGGCCCGGGAACTCCCGGTCTCACTCGACCTTCAGATACCGCGAGGCGACGAGCGTTCCGACGGTGACCATCCCGGTCGCGAAGAGCGCAACGTAACCGAGGTAGAGCCAGTCGGCGGTCCCGTTCAGCACGATCCCGCGCCCGAAGAGGGCGGTGTACGTCACCGGATTGTACGCCGCGATCGTCTGCATCCAGACGGGAAAGTTCGCCGTCGGGAACAGGGCCCCGCTCGCGAACATCAGCGGCATCGTGATGAAATTCGAGATGACCCCGGGGGTCTGCCAATCGGTGCTCGAGGCGGTCAGGGCGAGGAACATGCACGAGAATCCGAACCCGAGGAGGACCAGGCAGAGCAGCCAGCCGGCCCACATCAGCGGGTTCCCCGAGAAGTGGACCCCGAAGATCAGTGCCGCCGTGATCATCACCGGGATCTGGACCATCCCGCGAGTGGCCGAGCCGAGGGCCTTCGCAAGGTAGACCGTCGCCTTCGACGTGGGCGTGATCAAGATCCGTTTCATGAAACCGAACCGCTTGTCCTGGATCGTGCTCATCGAACCGAACATCCCGATCGACAGCATCGACGTGGAGAGGACCCCGGGGAGCAGGAACTGCAGGTAACTCTGGATGTGGGCGTGCAGGAGCACGTCGAGGTACGGGAGCGGGACGCTGCTGAAGCTGCTGCCGAAGAAGGCGAGCCACATGAACGGCTGGACGACCGTGATGACGAGGACGAACGGGTTGCGGAACGTCTTCAGGACCTCCCGGGCGTAGAGCGCCCCGAACTGGGTCCCCTGGGGGACCCGCGAGAACCCCGGCTCCCCCCGGGCCGGGAAGGCGGGCCCGTACCGGGTCTCGGCGGTCACTGCCGCGCCCTCCGCATCTGGGCGTAGAACTTCCGATAATCGACGTTCCCCTCGGTCGAGGCCCCGAGCCGGTGACCGGTCGTCTCGAGGAAGACGGTCTCCAGGCTCGGTTTCTCGACGTTGATCCGCCGGATCCCGTCGCTCCGGAGCGCGGCCAATACCTTCGGCAGGGCCTCCTCCGCGGAGCCGACCCGGAGGATCCACGTCTTCCCCTGGCTCCGGGCCTCGACGACGCCCGGGATCGCCTGGAGCTTCGCTGCGTCGACCGACTCTCCGGTCTCGACCTCGATGAGATCGGCCCGGACCTTCGACTTCAGCTCGTCCGGGGTCCCGCAGGCGACGAACTTGCCGTGGTCGATGATCGCGACGGTGTCGCAGAGCCGGTCGGCCTCCTCGATGTAGTGGCTCGTCAGGAGGATCGAGATCCCGAACTCCTTGTGGGCCCCTTCGATGAGTTCCCAGAGCATCCGACGGGTGTTCGGGTCGAGGCCAATCGTCGGCTCGTCCATGAAGATCACCTGCGGCTGGTGGAGGAGCGCCAGGGCGATCTCGAGTTTCTTCCGCATTCCGGTCGAGTACTTCGAGACCTTGTCCTTCCGCCGGTCGGTCAGCTCGAAGTAGCCGAGGAGGGCGTCGGCCCGCCCTTTCCAGTCGGTCAGCCGTTGGAGCTTCGCCTGGAGCCAGAGGTTCTCCCAGGCCGACAGGTCGTCGTCGAGGATCACCTCGGCAGCCACCCACCCGACGTTCCGTTTGACGTGCATCGGGTCCCGCCGGACGTCGAAGCCGGCCACCGAGGCGTCCCCTTCGGTGATGTCGCTCAGTCCGGTGAGCATCTTGATGATCGTCGTCTTCCCGGCGCCGTTCGGGCCAAGGAGACCGAACACCGACCCGGTCGGGACGGACAGGTCCACGTGGTCGACCGCCGTGAACGTTCCGTACACCTTCGTGAGGCCGTGAGTCCGGATCGCCTCAGTCGGCACGAGCGGCCTCCCCCCGACGTCGGGGCCGCGGCGAGGGGCGAACGTCGGGCGTCCGGAACCGGGCGGAGGCGCTCTCCAGCTCCGCGACGACCGCCCGGCGAATCTGTTCGGCTTCGGCCGCCGAGTTCGACGGCCGGGCGGCGTGGGCCTCGAGCGTCTCGAGACTCCGTCGGAGCCGCTGGAGGAGGAATCCCTGCACGTTCTCCGACCCGAGGACGTCGGCCCAGAGCACGCTCAGGTCCGGCCGGGCCCGGCTGAACGGTCCGTTCCGCTCGCGGATCCGGCGAAGGAGCGCCCGACCGGCCGGCGTGATCGTGTACTCCCGTCGGCGCCCGCGCGGGAGACTGCGGGCCAGCCCGGAATCGACGAGCTTGCGGAGCGAAGGATAGACGGAACCCGGACCGGGGCGCCAGGATCCTTCGGTGCGCTCGGCGATTCGCTCCGAGAGTCCGTAGCCGTGGAGCGGTCCGTCGCGCTCCATGAGGCGGAGGGCGTAGAGGCCCACGAGACGGCGGCGAAACAGGTCCGGACCGGCCGGGGAGCGGGGCACGACCGGGCGATCGTCCGTGCATATTTGACTATATCGACAGTGATACAGTGTCCGTGGAGCCGTTCCCAACCCGTTCGCATTCCCAGCCGCTACGGGTCGGGTCGCTCGAAGAATTGCCGCAGGACCCGGTAGGTGAATCCCCACAGGACGTGGCCCTCGTGGACGATGGCGGGGACCTCACGCGGACCGGATTTGGTCGCCCGCTCGACCCGCTCCGGATGGTCGAGGGCCGCCACGGGCAGCCAGAAGACGTGGGCGACTTCCTGGGGGCTCGGTCGGACCGGCCCGGGGGCCGGGGCCAACGCCGCGCAGAACACGACCACCCGAAGTCCGAAGAGGCTGGCGACCTCGACCCCGACAAGACCCGGCCGACCGAGGAGGTCCGCGGGGTTGAGCCCGACCTCCTCCTCTAGCTCCCGGAGGGCCGTCGCTCGCATCGACGGGTCGGCCGCGTCCTCCCGCCCACCGGGGAGCGCTACGTGCCCGGAGGCGGGGTCGTCCTCGCGGACGGTCCGCTCGATCAGCAGCGCCTCGACGTCCCGGTGCCCTTCGCGAAGGACGATCGTCACCGCCGCTCCGGCGGTGCCGTGCGGGAGGTCGTCGGGGGGCCACCGGGCCAGCCAGCGAGCGACCGACGGAGGGGCTCCCCCCGTCGGGGGGCCTACGACTGCCAATCGAAAACGACCTTCTCCTTCACCGTGTCGCGGTCGAGGGGGTGCTCCTCCCGGGGCTGGAGCGGTCGGGCTCCGGTCGATTGGAGGAGTCTCGCCTCGAGCACCGCGAGGCGGCGTCGAAGGTCGGCAACTTGGCGCTCGAGCTCGTCGAGCCGGGCGCTCGCGGGGTCGGTCGTCGGTGTGGCCATCGAACTCCTACCGCGAGCGGGTAGAAAAGCCGCGCGCGGGCCGCTACGCGGGGGGGCGGGGGTCCCGACGGCCGACCCACCCACGGATCGCCTCGGCGGTCTCCGTGGGGCGTTCGACGGGGACCATATGGCCGGTCTGGGCGAGGAGGCGGACCTCCGTCCCTTGAATCGTCTGCCGGAGGAGTCGCGCGTGCGACGCGTCGATCACTTGGTCGTCCATCCCCTGGATCACGAGCAGGGGGGCTCGCATCCCGATGAGCCGGCCCCGCGTGTCGAACTCCCGAATGGACGTGGACCAGGCCAGAGTTGCCGTGAGGTCGGCCTGCGCGAGCGACTCCCGGAGTCGGTCGGCGACCTCCATGTGGTTCTCGATCCAGTCCGGGTAGTACAGGTCCTTCAGCAGTCGGAGCGTGAAGCTGTCGAGGCCCTCCTCGCGGTAGGTCGTGACCCACCGTTCCCCGATGCTGCGCGTATGGCGGTCGCAGTGGCCGGCGCTGCTCACCAAGACGACCGACCGGACCCGCTGGGGTTGCCCGAGCGCGATCGTGAGGGCAAGGAACCCCCCGGCGCTGAGTCCGACGAGATGCGCGCTCTCGACCTTCTCGCGGTTCAGCATCGCGAGGACGTCGCGGGCGAGCTCGGAGAACGACATCGTCGATCCCTCGGGAAGGGGGCTCTTGCCGTGGCCGCGAAGATCCGGGGCTAGGACCAGGTGGTCGCGGGCGAGGTCTCGGGCCACCGCGCTCCACATGGTATGGTCGCCGGCGATGCCGTGAAGGAGGACGATTGGCGGCCCAGCGCCCTCCCGCCGCACGAAGAGCTCCGCGGCCGCGGCGGGAACCATGGCTCGCGGCGCACGGGGATGCGCTATTTGACACCCCCGCCAGGAGTGCTCTCAAATACCACGGAAAGGGTCCTCGCCTCGAGGGAGGAGTCGGCCGGATGTCGAAGGGCGTGATGCTGATGAGCGGCGGCATCGACTCGCCGGTCGCGCTCCACTACATGCTCCGTCAGGGTCACGAGATGACCTGCGTCCACATGGACAATCGCCCGTTCACCGACGACTCCCCGCTCGCGAAGGTCGTGGACCATCTCGAGGTCCTCCGGGCCCGATACCACCAGAAGATTCCGATGTACCTTCTCCCGCACGGCCCGACGCAGGTCCAACTGATGCGCGAGACGGACCGGCACGTCGGGTGCGTGCTCTGCCGGCGGTTCATGTGGCGCTCGGCGGAGCGGATCGCGATTCGCGAAGGCGCGACGTTCCTCACGACCGGGGAGTCCCTGGGGCAGGTCGCCAGCCAAACCTTGAGCAACATGCGCTCGGCCACGGCCTCGGTGTCGCTCCCGATCGTCCGCCCCCTGATCGGGTTCGATAAACACGAGATCGAGGCGGTGGCGAAGGCGATCGGCACGTACGAGATCTCGACTCGGCCGGGGCTCTGTTGCCAGGCGGTTCCCTCGAAGCCCGCGACCCGCTCGAACCTCGTGCAGATCCTGCAAGAGGAGCAGCGGATCGATGTCGACCAGATGCTCGACGACGTACTCCGACACGCCACCGTCCTCTGACCTGCCCGTGACGTACTACACGCTCGCGCTCTGCGCCTCCAAGGGGGCCTTCGAGGCGGTTCCTCGCCCGAAGCTCGCGGTGGACCTCGGGGCGGCGAAGGCCCGGTTGACCGCGGCGGGAATCGGCGTCACCGACGCCCGGGTCATGCTGATCGCCGCGATGGAGCGCGAGGTCACGTTGAGCCGCGACGGACGGGTCCTCATCAAGAGCCGCGACGCGGCCGAAGCCGAGCGGGTGTTCGCCGAGCTACGTCGGGTCGTCGGACTGCCCGATACGGCCGAAAAGTCGTCGCCGGCCGGCGAGGGTTAATCCCCCGGCCGGTTTCGTCTCCGGTGGGAATGCGATGCGCGAGACGTGGGTCGTCGGCGCCGCCACCACGCGCTACGGCAAACTTCCCGATTCGGGGCGGGAGGCGGCGACCCGGGTCGCGCTCGAAGCGATCGACGGTTCGGGAATCGACCCGAAACGGATCGGCTACACGTTCGTCTCGAACGCGTTCGGGGTCGCCGAGCGCCAGGCGCACGTCGGCCCGCTCATCAACACCGCGCTCGGGATTCCCGACGTTCCGTCCGCCACAATCGAATCCGCGTGCTCGTCGTCGAGCGCCGGTCTCCACGAAGCGTTCGTCCACGTCGCCGGAGGGTTCGCCGACGCGGTGCTGGTGGTCGGCGTCGAGAAGCTCTCGCACCTCGACACCCTGACGGCGACGAGCTACTTTGCGATGGGGGCGGACTATCCGTTCGAGACCCGGAACGGGGCCACGTTCCCCGGCCTGTATGCCACGCTCGCGTACGTCCATCGCCAGAAGTACGGCACGACGAGCGAGGAGCTCGGGGCGATCGCGGTCAAGAACCACGCCAACGCGGCGCGGAACCCCCACGCCCATTTCCAGAAGGAGATCACGCTCGAAACGTACCTCCGTTCTCCGGTGATCGCCTCCCCGCTTCGGCTGTACGACTGCTGCCCGTTCTCCGACGGAGCCGCGGCCGTGGTCGTGGCCGCCCGGGAGGCCGCGGGAACGCCGTCGTCGGAACCGCTGGTGATCCGTGCCTCGGCCCGCTCGGGGTCGGTCGCCGACATGCAGGATCGGTTGGACCTCACCGGGCTCCCCGCGACCCGCACGGCGGCGGTCGCCGCCTTCCGCCAGGCCGGGATCGGACCGGACGCCGTCGATTTCCTCGAGGTCCACGACTGCTTCACGATCGCGGAGGTCCTCGCGCTCGAGGACCTCGGGTTCTATCCCAAGGGGGCGGCGGCGCGCGCCGGCCCCGAGGGCGAAACCGCGCGGGACGGTCGGCTCCCGGTCAATCCGTCCGGGGGCCTCAAGGCGAAGGGGCATCCCGTGAGCGCCACGGGGGCCGGTCAGGTCGTCGAGATCTTCGAGCAGTTCAACCATCGCGCCGGCGCGCGTCAGGTCCCGAAGACCGAATGGGCCCTCGCCCACAACGTCGGCGCGACCGGCGGGTCGTGCTCCGTCCACCTCTTCTCGCATCGCTAGCGATGGCGGAGGAGTCTGTCGGTCCGCACTCGATCGAGGCGTTCCGCCATGGGTACGAGGAGGAGTCCCGGCTCCGGGGGTTCCGGTCCGGCTGTGGGTTCGTCACCGCGACGTGGGTTCTCGTCTGTCCGCGATGTGGGATCCGGGACCTCGTGGAGGCCGACCTGGGAAGTACCGGGCGTCTCGTCGCGTATACGGTGCAAACCGTCCCGTCCGACGAGTTCCTGAACGACGCCCCGTACGCCTACGTCGTCGTCGACCTCGACGGAGGGGGCCGGGTGACCGGCTGGATGGCCGGAATCACGGAGGAGTCAGAGCTCGCGGCCGGCGACCGGGTCCGCTTCTCCCCGACCTACAAGCCCGGAGTGCAGTTCGTTCGCGACCGACCGAACGGTGGGGGGCCCTAATGCGGCCCGCCCAGGCCCCCGTCCCCCCGGACGCTCCCTGGTTCGCCCACTACCCGGCGAACGTCCCGAAAACGATGGAAGTTCCGAACGTCCGTCTCCCCGACCTGGTCGAAGCCAGCGTCGAGCGGTGGCGCGACCGGACCGCGCTCATCTACTATGGAAAACGGTGGACGTACCGGCAATTCTGGGACGCGACCGGCCGCGTCGCGGCGACGCTCGCGGCGGACGGTTTCGTTCCCGGGGACCGTCTCGCCCTGTACCTGCCGAACTCCCCGGCCCATCCGATCGCGTTCTATGGGGCGCTCCGGCTCGGACTCACCGTCGTACAGGTGAGCCCGCTCTACCTCGGCCAGGACTTGATCCGGGTTCTGACCGATTCCGGTGCGAAGGGGCTCGTCACCCTCGAGATCCTCTACCCCAACGTCGCCAAGGTCGCGGCGTCGGTGCGGGTCCCCCTCGTGTACGTCGCGCGCACCCGCGAATTCTACCCCTGGCCCCAGCGGCTGTTCGTGAACGCCGTATTGCGTCGGCAGGGCCGCACGACGGCCGTTCCTTCCGACGACAACGTCCGGCCCTGGTCCCACCTCGTGGGCGGGAGCGGTACGTTCGCCAAGCCGACGACCGACCCCGCGGAAGACGTGGCGGTCTACCAGTACACGGGCGGGACGACCGGCTGGCCGAAGGCGGCGATGCTCACCCACCGCAACCTGGTCGCGAATGCCGTGCAGTGCCGGGCCTGGTTCGCCGCGCAGGCCCCGGGGACGTCCATCGTCCTCGCCGCGATCCCGTTCTTCCACGTCTACGGGATGACGGTCGCCCTGAACTACCCCCTCGCGCACGGAGCGACGATCGTGCTCGAGAACCGCCCCGACCCGGACGAGACTCTGAGGCTGATCGGAAAGTACCGCCCCACCGAACTCCCCGGCGTTCCCGCGCTCTACGCGGCGCTCTCCCACCATCCGAAGGTCGGAACGTACGACATCCGGTCGATCAAGGTCTGCGTCAGCGGCTCGGCCCCCTTGCCGGCCGAGGTGGCGAAGCGGTTCGAGCAATTGACCGGCGGGAACCTGATCGAAGGGTACGGGTTGACCGAGGCGTCCCCGGTGACCCACGCCAACCCCATTGACGGAGAGCGGAGGGCCGGCTCGATCGGCCTCCCCCTCCCGCTGACGGACCAGCGCGTGTTCGACCTCGAGGATCGCTCGAAGGTCCTCGGCCCGGGCGAGGTCGGGGAGCTGGCGGTCCGGGGGCCCCAGGTGATGCTCGGGTACGCGAACGCGCCCGCCGAGACGGGCGCGGTCCTGCGGGGCGAATGGCTCCTGACCGGCGACATCGCCCGCATCGACTCCGACGGGTACGCGTTCATCGTGGACCGGAAGAAGGACCTCATCGACGTCGGGGGGTTCAAGGTCTACCCGCGCGAGGTCGACGAGGTCCTGTACCAGCACCCCGCCGTGGCCGAGGCGGCCGTGATCGGGGTCCCCGACGAGCGGCTCGGCGAGGTCGTCAAGGCGTTCGTCGTGCTCCGGGCCGGGCAGACGACGACCGAGTCGGAGCTGATCCTGTTCGTCCGCGAGCGGATCGCCCACTACAAGGCGCCCCGGACGGTCGAGTTCCGGACCGAGCTTCCGAAGAGCGCCGTCCAGAAGGTGCTGCGCCGGATGCTGCGCGAACCGCCGGCGACGCCTACAGGCCCCGCCCCAGCAGGTCCCGGGCGATGACGACGCGCTGGATCTCGTTCGTGCCCTCGAAGATCTCGGAGATCCGGGCGTCCCGGTAGGCGCGCTCGACCGGGGTCCCCCGGATGTAGCCGAGCCCGCCGTGGATCTGGAGCGCCTCGTCGATCGTCTCGCTCGCCCACTCGGAAGCGAGGCACTTGACGACCGCCGCCTCGCGGGTCTTCGCGGCCCGCTCGAGACGCGACCACCTCGCGGGGTCGGGGCCGAGCCGGTCCTGGTTCGCGGCCGCGTGGTAGACCATGAGCCGGAGCGCGTGGATGCGCATCGCCATGTCGGCGAGCTTGAACTGGATCGCCTCGTACTCGCTGATCGGGAGGCCGAACTGGGTCCGATTCTGGGCGAAGGCGAGGGACTGGGCACACGCCGCCTGCATCCCGCCGAGGCTCGCGGCCCCGAGAGAGACCCGACCCACGTCGAGGGCCGTCATCGCGACGTGGAACCCCTTGCCGACCTCGTGGAGGACGTGCTCGGGTCCGACGTTCACGTGGTCCAGGATCAGCTCCGCGGTCGACGTGCCGTGGAGTCCCATCTTCTTCTCGCACCGCCCGACCGAGAACCCCGGGGTCCCCCGGTCGACGAGGAAGGCGGTCACCCCGCCCGAGGGCCCTTTCTTCACGTCGTTCGCGGCCAGGAGCACGATTGTGTCGGCTTCCTTTCCGTTCGTGACGTAGATCTTCGTGCCGGTAAGACTCCAGCCGTCGCCGTCCTTCTCGGCGAGGGTGTGGACGGCGCCGGAGTCGCTGCCGGAACCGGCCTCGGTGAGCGAGAACGCGAGGAGCTTCTCCCCCTTCGCGGCCGGGGTGAGCCACCGGCGTTTCTGCGCCTCCGTCCCGTACGAGAGGAGGGGCGTGGTTCCGAGCGAGGTGTGCGCCGCGACGATCGCGGAGTGCGAGGCGTCGACCTTGCCGAGCTCCTCGAGAAGGATGCAGTAGCCGACCTTCCCGAGCCCGGAGCCGCCGAACTCCTCGGGGACGGGGACGCCGAAGTACCCCTCCGCCTGCATCTTCCGGACCGTGGCCGCGGGGAACGTCTCGTCTTCGTCCATCGCGACGACGACCGGCGCGACCTCGCGCTCGAGGAACGCGCGGACGGCCCCGCGAAACGCGTCCTGGTCGGCGGAGAAGGAGAAGTCGAACGCCATCGTCACGTCCCCGTGAACTTAGGCGGACGGTGCTCGACGAACGCGAGGATCCCTTCGCCGAGGTCGGAACTCCCGAGCACTTCAGTCTCGAACGCCTCGGCCTCAAGGGCGAGCCCATCGGCGAGCGACCGGTCCGCCCCGAGTCGGATGGCGCGCTTCGCGCCGGCGATCGCCTTGGGCGCCTTCTGCGCGATCGTATGGGCGAGGTCGCGGGCCGCGCGCAGCTCCTGGCCGGCGGGGACGACCTTGTTGACGAGCCCGATGCGGGCCGCCTCTGTTCCAGCGACCATCGCGCCGGTGAAGATCAATTCCATCGCCTTCGCGCTCCCTAGGAGTCGGGCCAGTCGCTGGGTCCCTCCGTAGGCCGGCAGAAGCCCGAAATTCGCCTCGGGGGCTCCCAGCTTCGCCGACTCCCCGGCGACCCGCAGGTCGCAGGCGAGCGCGAGTTCAAGTCCGCCTCCGAGCGCGAGGCCGTTGACCGCCGCGATCACCGGCGGGCGGAGCGCGTGCAACCGCTCGAAGAGCGCCTGGCCCCGTCGGACCATCCGCGGGGCATCGTCCATCCCGAGGGTCGCCATCTCCTTCAGGTCGGCACCGGCGCTGAAGTACTGGCCATCCCCCGTCACGACGACGGCGCGCACTTCGGGGTTCGACTCGAGAGCGTCGAGACGGTGCTCGAGCTCTGTCAGGAGCGCGGTACTGAGGGCATTGACCTTCGGATTCCGCAGGATGAGGATCTCGACGCCCTCCCCATCGGGCTTCTGTCCGACCAGCTCCTCCGCCGCCATCCGGGTCCCCGCTTGGACGACCCCCCGGACGGCATAAGGGCGTTCGAGCCGCCCGCGCTCTGATATATCCAGCGTCGGTCGGAGCACCGTGCCGCATTCGGGGGGATTCGCCGACGCGTCGGCCACGTTCGACGACGCCCGTTTCGTCATTCTCGGAGTTCCGTTCGACCGCACCACCTCCTTCCGACCGGGGGCCCGGTTCGGGCCGGACTCGATCCGCCAACACTCGTGGAACTTCGAGTCGTACGACCTGGAGACGGGCGTCGACCTCTCCGAAGTTGCGATCCACGACCTCGGGAACGTCGAGGAGTTCGGCTTCGCCCGCGACATGGTCACCTCCGTGCGCGAGGAGGTCCGACCGATCTACGCCGCCGGCAAGATCCCGATCGTCCTGGGGGGCGACCACGCGTGCTCCCCCCCGTGCGTCGAGGCGTATCCGGACGGCTCGTCGATCGGGGTCCTCTACCTGGACGCCCACATGGACTTCCGGGCGAGCTACCTCGGCGACGACCGGAGCCACGCCTGCTCGTCCCGACGGATCGTCGAGAAGGTCGGGGCCAAGAACGTCGTCGTCCTCGGGGTCCGTTCCGTCTCGCGCGAGGAGATCGAGGACAACCGGTCCATCGGGATGCCGTACATCACGGCCCACGAGGTTGCGGAGGACGGGATCGAGGCGTCGGTAAAGAAGGCGCTCTCGATGCTGAAGACCGAGCGGGTCTACGTCTCGCTCGATATCGACGCGATCGATCCGGCCTACGCGGGCGGAACCGGCACGCCCGAGCCATTCGGACTGACCCCGCGCGACGTCAAGCATGCGATCGGCGCCGTCGCTCCCCGCCTCGCGGGGCTCGACATCATGGAGGTCTCTCCGCACTACGACACCGGGAACACGAGCCTCCTCGCGGCCCGGTTGGCCCGGGAAGCGATCGTACGCTGCGTCGCGAGCCACCGGGTTCCGTAGGGGGGTCGTCGTGGCCGAACCGACCGAGGGCCGGGCCGTCTCGCGCGGCGCGGAAGCCTCCATCCGCGCCGTCGAGTGGCTCGGCTGGCCGGCGTACCTGAAGGACCGGGAAGCGAAGACGTATCGTCCGAAATCGCTCGACGAACGGCTTCGGAAGGAGCGGACCCGCACCGAGGCGCGGCTCCTCGTCGACGCCCGTCGTCTCGGGGTGCGGACCCCGATCGTGTACGACCTGGACCTCGTCAAGCATCGGATGATCCTGGAGGCGCTCTCCGGGTCGACGCTGAAGCAGCTCCTCGAGCAGCACCCGGCCGACCCGGGGCCGCTCCTCCCGACCCTCCGCGCGTTCGGACACGGGCTCGGCCGGCTCCATGCGGGAGGGATCTCGCACGGCGACCTGACGAGCTCGAACGTGATGTTCCCGGAGGGACCGGGGGGGCCGGCCGCGTTCCTCGACCTCTCGATGGGGTCCCGGAGCCCGGGCGTCGAGGAGCTGGCGATCGACCTCCACCTTGTCGAGGAGGACCTGCACTCGCTCCACCCGAGGGGCGATGAGCTCCTCGCCGAGTTCCTCGTCGGATACGAGGCCGGCAACGTCGCCGGGGCGGCCGCCGTTCGGGCCCGCGCGAAAGAGATCCGGGGTCGCGTCCGGTACGCCTGAGTCGGCCGTCCGCGGTCAGCCGAGCGGGGCCTGCCGCAGCCCCTCTCGGAGCGCAATCGGAAGCGCGGCGATCAGGTCGGTCGCGAGGAGTCCATCGGCCAACTCCGCCGCGGCCAGCCGCCCCGCGTCCCCCAGCCAGTGCGTCCCGAGGCGCGCGGCGCCGAAGCCGTCCAACGGTTCCGCGAGGAGCCGGCCGATGACGCCATCGAGCACGTCGCCCGACCCGCCGACGTTCATCGACCGGGAGTGCGGCCCCGCGAGGACCACACGGTCGGGACCCGCGATGGTGTCGTCGCCCCCCTTGCGGACGAGGGTGAGCCCCCGGGCTCGAGCGATCATCGAGAGGACCCCCGGGGGCCCGTCCCCCGACCCGGACGAATCCCGCGCGAACACCCGGGCGAACTCTCCGGCGTTCGGGGTCGCCACGATGGGGGCGTCGGGTCGAACGGGGAGGGTATCGGGAAGCGCATCGAGCGCATCGGCGTCGACGAGGAGAGGAACCGTCCCCGCAAGCTCCGACAACAACGTCCGGGTCGCTTCGATCGTATCGGGTTCGCGGCCGAGACCCATTCCGACGGCGACCGCCCCGACCCGCGTCCCGCGAATCGCCTCGAGGAGGACGGGGATATCGCCCGGGCGGAGTCGCCCCTCGCCGCAGGGGACGACGACCAGGTCCGGGGAGAGGGCTCGGATCGCATCGGCGGCCGGGCGGGGCGCGTAGACGGTCGCCCGTTCGGCCCCGGCGCGGAGGGCGGCGAGCGCGGTGAGCGCCGGCGCGCCCGAGAACGGGCCACCGCCCACGACCGCAATCCTCGCCCGGCGACCCCGAGCCGTCGCCTTCGGGTACGCGAGGTACTCGCCCGGTCCGGTCCGGTCGAAGGCGGCATCGGGGATCCCGATCGACCGGACGGTCACCCCTCCCCCGTTCGCCCCAGGAAGTCCGACCTTCGGGGCCGAGAGCGTGATCGTCCAGTCGGCCCGGAGTCCGTCCGGTCCCCCGGAGCCGGTCGGCAGGTCGACGGAGAGAACGGGCACGCGGGCGTCCCGCACCGACGCGACGGCGGACCGGTACGGCTCGCGAAGCCCGCCGGAGTGGCCGGTCCCGAGCATGGCGTCGACGATCAGCGCCGATGCCGCCAGGGCCCCGGGAGACGGTACCCCTTCGTGCACCTCCGACCCCCCCGCAATCCGCTCGTAGGCGCGACGGGCGGCGATCGATCGGATGCCGCCCGTCCCGGCGACCATCCAGAGCTCCGGGTGGCGGCCCTCCGCCCGAAGAAAGTGGACCGCCGAGGTCCCGTCGCCCCCGTTGTTGCCGGCCCCGGCGAGCACGACGATCCGACCGTTCGGGTCGGGAACGTGCGCGATGGCCTCCTCGGCGACCACCCGTCCGGCGTTCTCCATCAATTGCTGGACCGTGACGCCGAGGGCAACGGCGTTTCGCTCCGCGATCGCAAGTTCGAGCGCCGTCCGTGGCGGGCCGTCGACGGCGGCCATCGACGCCTACGCGGCGGGAGGAGTGTCGGTCGACGAGGGGGTCTCGATGTTCGAGAAAACGTCGACCGAGGCGGGGAGGAGGTTTCGCCGGGCGAGGTACGTTGCCTGCGTACGACTGTAGCGGAACAGGATGTCCGCCTTTCCTTCCTGGAATCCCCAGGGACGGAGGATGAGAAGGTCGCCCTCCCGGATCCACATTTTCTTCTTCATCTTCCCGGTGATTCGTCCCATCCGGGACAGGTTGTCCTCGCACATCACCCGGATCCGGGCGGCCCCGAGCAGTTGGCTCGCGACCCCGAAGATCTCACCCCGTGCCCGCCGGGGCATCGGAAGTCGGCCGAGCTCCTCCCCTCCCTCGACGACGACCACGCTCGTGGGCGTCTCGGGGACCTCGGGCGCCGCGCTGGCGGCCGCGGGGTCGGGGGATTCGGTGTCGGGCACGTCGGAAGGAGCGGTTCGGGGTATTTCACGTGGGGGGTGTCGTCGGGAAGACGCGGAGCGGGTTCTCCTCCAAGATTCGAGTTTTCGCCTCGGACGGCATCGGAAGGGCGCGGAACCCGGCGAGATTCTCGGCGATGTCCTTCACGCCGGGTCCCGGCCAGTCGCTCCCGAAGAGCGCCTTGTCGGCGAGCTTCGGAAGGGTTGGAAAGTACTCGAGCAGCTTCGCCGGCGGAACGCTGGACAACTCGAGGAACACGTTCGGGAACCGGCGGACCAGGAAGGTCGCGTGGTCCATCCAGAGCGGGCGGCCCCCGTGCGCGAGCACGATCGTGAGCTTCGGAAAATCGATCGCCACGTCCTCGACCAGCATCGGATCGGCGAACCGATTCCGGGCCCCCGGGAACACCGAGGTACCCGTGTGGACGATCACGGGGATCCCGAGCCGCTCGCATGTGGCGTAGATCGCACGAAGGCCGGGCGCGTGGCCGTGCACGTAGTCGTTGGGCGCGAACAGTTGGTGCGGGGGGTGAATCTTCAGCCCCCGGATGCCGAGCTTCTGCACCAGTCGCTCCACTTCGGCCGCCGGGTCGGCGTGCGAGGGGAGGACGGAACCGATCGCGACGAGGCGGCGGGGATCGGCGTGGCAGTACGCGGAAACGAACTCGTTCGCTTCCGTCGTGTACCCGACGATCTCGGGCGCCACGTAATTGACCAGGACGGCCCGCTCGACCCCACACCGGTCGAGGTAGCGCAGGAACTTCTCCGGAGACCGGGCGTGCGCCTCGAGTTCCTCGCCGGCGCCCGAATGCCCTACGAGCGCGCGCGCCGCCGGGTGCATCTGCCAGATTGGGTTGATGTGGACGTGGCAGTCGGTGATGCCCATCGGGGGTCGAGGAGAGGCGCGGGGTATTTGGGCCGATGCCCGAACGCGGGCCTGGGTCGCGGGCGGCACCCGCGCCGGGGGGCCGGTCACGACTCCCGTCGACGGGTTTCCGTCGAGAACGAGGGTTTATTTGCGTGGGGAGGCACCGTCGGCCATGGCCGTGTCGCCCGCCGCTCCGCCCCGGACGATGCCGAAGCTCCTGAAGGCGACCTACCTCGCGGACAGCGAGACGCTTCTGCGCGAGACCCGCTCGACGAAACTGTACTACTTCCCCGGCCCGGTGATCTGGCTGATCCTCGCACTCATTTTCGACTACGCGGCCCTGACGGTAACCTACTCCTGGCCGCCCGTCCCGGGGCTCACTCGGGCGCTCAGCGACCTCCCGAACTTCGGCGGAACGCACCCCGGCGGGACCTACCTCCTGATCTTCGCGGTCTTGTTCACCCTCATCGTCCTGCTCTGGATCCTGGTTCGGTTCCTCCGCTGGATCAGCACGGTGTACGCGGTCAGCTCGAATCGGGTCATTCGCCAGAAGGGGATCTTCGGCCGCGACTTCGACGAGATCCCGGTCGCGCAGGTTCGCGGGGTGGACGTTCACCAGTCGTTCGGCCAGCGGATCCTCGGGTACGGCAGCGTCACCGTCTCCTCCGAGGGCGGCACCGGCCGCTCGATCGGCAACGAGGCCTGGCACGGGATCCCGAAGCCGTTCGAGTTCCAGCGGCTCGTGGAGAACGCGACCCAGAACTTGAGCCGCGGCTCCGGCTCCAACTAACGGGCCGGCGGAACCGCCGGGTACCCCGGCCTCCCGACGTTAAGACCGCGAAGCCGTACGCCCGAAGGGACCGGACATGGCCGACGACTTCGATGTCATCGTGGTCGGCGCCGGAATGGCCGGGTCGGCGGCGGCGATCCGGCTCGCCCAAGGGGGCGCGAACGTCCTCCTCCTCGAGCGGGGAGCCGAGCCGGGGACGAAGAACCTCTCCGGCGGAATCCTCTGGGGCCACGACCTCGACGCGATCCTGCCCAACTGGTGGGAGACGATGCCGGTCGAGCGGCACGTCGTCCGCAAGCGGTTCGGATTCCTCACCCCCGAGGGGGCCGTCTCGTTCTCCCTTTCGGACCGGAGTTGGGCGACGCCGCCGTACGTGGCCCATGCGGTCCTTCGGTCCCGGACGGACAAGTGGCTCGCCGCGCAGGCCGAGGCCGCCGGGGCGACGCTCGTCAGCTCCGTCCCGGTGGACCGGTTGAACTGGGAAGGGAGCCGGGTCCACGGCGTCGTCCAAGGCGGCGAGACGATGACGGCCCCGGTGACGATCCTCGCCGACGGGGCGAACTCCCGATTGGCGCTCGGCACGCCGATCCGGCCGAACCCCCGGCTCGACGGCCGGGCGACCGAGCTCGGCGTGAAGGAGGTGTACCGGCTCCCGAAGGGAACGATCGAGGACCGGTTCAACGTCGGCGACGGAGAGGGGCACGCGGAGGAGTGGGTCTCGGGGATCTTCCCCCCCGGCGTGATGGGCGGAGGGTTCCTCTACACCAACCGCGACACCGTCTCCCTCGGGATCATCCTCAACATCGCCTCGATGTTCGGCCGCAACGTCCAGTCGCACGACCTCCTCGAGAAGTTCAAGCTCCACCCGGAGATCGCCGGTCGGCTCGACGGGGCGGAGCTCGTCGAGTACGGCGCGAAGCTGATCTCGGGCGGGTGGGCGAGCCGGCCCGCGGCGTTCCACGGGGACGGCTGGATGGTCGCGGGGGATGCCGCCGGGTTCGTGTTCTCGAACGGGCTCGTCATCCAGGGGATGAACTACGCGGTCCGGACCGGCCTCCAGGCAGCCGACACGGCGCTCGAGGCGAAGGCGGCCGGCGACGCGTCGTCGGCCCGCCTCGCCGCGTACGACCGGCGGCTGGCCGCCTCCGGGGTGATCGCCGACTTCCGCGACTTCGAGGGGCTCGACCGAGTCAAGTGGAACCCTCGGTTCTACCGGGAGTACCCCGAGCTCGCCTTCGGCCTCCTGCACGACCTCATGGGGGAAACCGGCGCCCCGAAGGAGCCGGCCCGCCGGACCGCCTGGAAGGCGTTCCGCCGCTCGAAGCTCAAGTGGATGGCGACCGCGCGCGACCTCGTCGACCTCGGCCGGAACCTCTAGCGCTCGTTAGTGGCTGCGGGCCGCTCGGACGGCCTGGGTGAGCGCCGGCACGATCGCGAACAGGTCGCCGGCGATCCCGTAATCGGCGACGCGGAAGATCGGGGCCTGGGGGTCGGAGTTGATGGCCACGATGACGCGCGACGAGACCATCCCGACGATGTGCTGGATCGCCCCCGAGATCCCGACCGCGATGTAGAGCTGCGGGGAGACCGCCTTGCCGGTCTGGCCGACCTGGTACGAGGCGGGCCGCCATCCGGCGTCGGTCACCGCCCGGGACGCCCCGACGGCGGCCCCGAACGCCTCGGCGAGATCCTCGACGACCTGGAACTTCTCCGGGGTCCCGACACCGCGTCCGCCCGACACCACGATCGAGGCGTCGCCGAGCTCAGGGCCCTTCCCGCCCACGGTCGGCTGGAACCCACGCACGTCGAGGGCGGGCGCCTTCGCGAGCCCCTCCGGCAGCGCGAGCGGCTCGACCGGAGTTGGGGCGGGGGACGTCGCGGGCGGGGAGAACGCATGGGGCTTCAGCGCGAGCACCTGGCGCGGCCCGGGCAGCTCGAGCTCTTCGGTCGCCCGACCCCCGAAGACGGGGCGTGTGACCCGGAGCGCGCCCGATCCCGACGTCGCGACCTCGGTGACATTGGTGGCCGCGGAGGCGTTCCACCGGACCGCCACGCGTCCGACCAGATCCCGTCCGCGCGCCGTTCCCGGCACGACGATCGTCGTCGACGACGCCGCGTCGGCGGCCGCCGCGAGGAGAACGGCCAGTTGCGCCCCGGAGGGGTGGTCGAGGTTCGGGGATTCGGCAAGGAGGACCCGGTCGACGCCGAGCCCGGTGGCCCCGGCCGCGCCTCCGGGGCCAACGAGGAGGCCGACCACCGGGCCCCCGTTCGCGATCGACCGCGCGACGCCCACCGCTTCGCAGCTGGCCGCGGCGATGGCGCCCGCGTGCCGTTCGAGGAGGACCAGCACTCCGGTCACGGGAACACCTTCGCTTCCTCGCGGAGGATCCGAACGAGCTTCTCGGCCGCCTCTTCGGGGGTCTTGTACTCGATCATCTTCGCCCCGGTCCGGGGCGGGGGCAACCGGAATCCGAGTCGTCGCGGGGCGGTGGCGGCCGACGGCGCCATCGCGGCGGCGACCTCCGCGGCCGGGATCCGCTCGATCGGAGCCTTCCGGGATTTCAGGATATTCGGGAGCTTCGCGGTCCGGGGGTCGTTCCACGCCTGCTGGAGGGCGACGAGCGCCGGCAGGGCGGTCCGACCCTGCTCGAGTCCGCCTTCCACCGACCGCTCCATCGTGAGTCCGCCCGGTCCCCCATCCCAGCGAACGTTCGTGGCGACTCCGAGGTCGGGGAGCCCGAGGAGCTCCGCCACCGCGGGGCCGACGATCCCCCCCTCGTCGTCGCCCGCCTGCTTCCCGCAGAGGACGAGGGACGCCGGGTGCTTCGTCAGGGCCAGCGCGAGGGCACGGGCCACCGAGACGGCGTCGGTCGGAGCCTCGGGAGGAGCTTCGAGTGAGGTTGCGGCATCGCAGCCGAGCGCGAGCGCGGACCGGAGCACCTCCTCGGCCCGGGCGACAGGTCCGTACGAGATCGCGCGGACCGTCGTGCCGGGGGCCGCTTCCTTCAGGAGCAACGCCTGCTCGACCGCCGATTCGTCGTACCCGGCGAGGACCCACTTGACCCCCTCCGGGTCGAGCGCGAGCCCTTTCGCGTCCGGGCGGAGCCGGGTCTCGGCGTCCGGGACCGGCTTGACGAGGACCGCGATCTCCACGGTCGTCCCCGGCTCAGGCGTACCGCGCGAGGAGCTCGCGCGCAATCACGATCCGCTGGATCTCGTTCGACCCCTCGTAGATCTGGGCCAGCTTCGCGTCCCGCAGGAGCTTCTCGACCGGGTAGTCCTTCATGTAGCCGTAGCCGCCGAACACCTGGATCGCTTCGTCGGCGACCCGCATCGCGGCGTCGGAGGCGAAGCACTTCGCCATCGCCGACTCGAGCGACCCGGGCTGGCCGTGGTCGATCGTCCAGGCCGCCTGCCAGGTCAGGAGCCGGGCGGCGTGGAGCGCCTGGGCCATGTCGGCGAGCTTGATCTGGATCGCCTGGTGCTCGGAGATCGGCTTCCCGAACGTCTGCCGGCGCTTCGAGTAGTCGGCGGCGTGGTCGAGCGCCGCCTGGGCGATTCCAGTCGCGAGGGCCCCGATCGGGGTCCGGGTCTGGTCGAGGGTCCGCATCGCGATCGAGAACCCCTCGGTCTCAGCCCCGAGCCGGTTCGCGACCGGGACCCGGGCTCCCTCGAAGCGGACGGTCGAAGTGGCCGAGGCCCGGTGCCCCATCTTCTCCTCTTCCTTTCCGGGGACGACCCCGTGGGTCTCCCGGGGGACGGCGAAGGCGACGATCCCCTTGTGCCGGAGCGACGGGTCGAGGGTCGCGAAGACAGTGTAGAGCGACGCAAACGGACCGTTCGTGATGAAGCACTTCTCCCCGTCGAGGACGTAGTGGTCGCCGTCCCGCCGGGCGCGGGTCTTCAGCGAGCCCGCATCGCTCCCCCCGCTCGGTTCGGTGAGGCAGAATGAGGCGAGGTGATACGAGGCACAGAACGGGTCGAGGAGCCGGTGCTTCTGTTCGTCGGTCCCTCCGAGGAGGATCGGCTCGAGCGCCAGGCAGTTCGCGATGATCGAGGTGGTCATCCCGGCGCAGGCGCGCGACAGTTCCTCGACGATGAGGCATTGCTCGAAGAGCCCGAGGCCGCTCCCGCCGAACTCGGTCGGGACGTTCAGGTTCATCAGGCCGAGCTCCCACGCCTTCCGGTAGATCTCCTCCGGGAACCGGCCGGCCCGGTCGCATTCGGCCGCGTGGGGGGCCATCTCGCCCTTGGCGAACTTGCGGGCCATGTCGCGGAGGCTCGTCTGTTCCTCGGTGAGCGAGAAGTCGACCATCGACGGGGCCGCCGAGCGGAATCCGCTATAAGTCATTTCAGGGATGGACGGCGAGTGTCCCCCGCTCCGAGACGTCCGGACCGTCGGACCGCTCGCGAATTGCGGGTCGGACGGATCGCCCGGATCGACACGGGCCGACGGGCGAGGACCGGGGTCCCGGAGGTCGTGCTCGGGGAGGGGAAGGACGACGAGCACCTCGTCGCCATCCTCCGGGCCCTGGCCGAGGACGGCCGGGGCGCCGTCGTCTCCCGACCGACCCGTTCCCAGGCCCAGCGGCTCGGCGGACTGGCACGCGCGGCGACCCTCCCCCTCGAATCGCTCGCCGGAGGGCGGGTCTGGTGGTTGCGGGGGATGCCGGACGGCGACCCCCCCGCCGGGGTCGTCGGCCTCGTGACGGCCGGGACCGCGGATGTCCCGATCGCCGAGGAGGCCCGCGCGGTCCTCCAGTCGGTCGGTGCGACGACGGTCGAGGCGTACGACGTGGGGGTGGCGGGCCTCCACCGGGTGACCCGCGCGGCCCGGCGACTCGAGCGGTCGCACCCGCGGGTCTACCTCGTCTTCGCCGGACGGGAGGGCGCGCTGCCCACGGTCTGGGCGGGCCTCGTCCGGGCCCCCGTGGTCGGGGTCCCGACCTCGGTGGGGTACGGTCGGGGCGGACGGGGGGAGGCTGCCCTGAACGCGATGCTCCAGTCGTGCGCCCCGGTCGCGGTCGTCAACATCGACGCCGGGGTCCCGGCCGCCCTCTTCGCGCTCCACCTTCTCACCGGGTCGAGTCCGGACGAATGAGACATTGCCCCCCCGCACCTTTTTGACGGGGCCGGATACTCCCCGCCCGATGCCACGGCCGGTGCTGACGGAGGAAGCCGAACGGGAGGACCGGGAGGACCGGGATGCGGTCTACCGGGCCGAGGGCAAACTCCGCGACCTCTACAACCGGCGTGCCGCCCTGCTGGACCAGGTCCACGCCCTCTCGGACGGTCAGAAGGACCTCTACGATGAGCGCCAGCGCCGGCAGGCGGCGGTCGAAGACCTGTACCAGTCCCACCAGGGGTTGGGCGCCCGCCTGTCGGAGCTCCGGCGCGCCCGCGATTCGGCCCGGTCGAAGCTCGACGAATCGGTCGTCGCCGCCCGGCTCGTCCGCGGGGAGATCCCGAAGGGGGACCACGCGACCCCCGAGCAACTCCGCAAGGAGATCGAGAACCTCGAGGTCCGGCAGCAGACGACCGCGCTGCCTCTGAAGGAGGAGAACGCGCTCATCGACCGGATGCGGAGCCTCCGGACCCAGCTCGTCGCCGCCGACAAGGACCGGGCCGCGATCCAGGCCGCGCTCGCCAAGCGGAAGGGGGCGGAAGACGCCGTTCGGGCCCGGAAGGCCGAACTCGACGCGATCCATGAAGAATTCGAGCGGGTCCGGGTCGAGCGCGAGCGCGCGATGACCGGGATCCGCGACCGGCTCGTCGACGTCGGGGGTCTCCTCGCCCAGATGCGCGAGAAGGCGAAGGAGCGGGGGGCCGTCATGGCCCGCGTCGACGCCTTCTCCGACGAGATCCGGACCCTCGAACGGGACGTGAACACCCGGCTGCGGGCGTCGCGCGACCGCCGGCTGGAGGCGAAGCGGACGGTCGGCGACTACAACCGCTCGGTCCGCGAGAACGTCGCCGGGGAAGGGGCGTACGCCCGCGCGGCCGACGCCCAGCTCGAGGAACTGATGAAGCGCGGCAAGGTCACCCTCCGCGGCTGAGCCGCGCACCCGACTACGCCGAAACCGTGTCGTTCACGGCGGGCGTGAACAGGTTGATGACCTTGATCAGGAAGATCAGGGTCTGCCCGGCGACCTCGGTGTTGAAGTCCTCCGTGTAGGTCCCGGCGGCGAGGTTCACGTTCGTCACGATATAGCGCGTGGCGGTCGACCCGGCGCAGGAGAGCCCGGTTGTGCTGTTCCCCTGGACTAGCCCGGCCTGCGACGGCTGAAGGTCGTTCACGAGGGTGATCGAGCCGGTGCCGTTCGAGGTGGAAGTGACGTTCTCGACCGTGACGGGCCATCCCGACGGATGCGAGACGAACCCGACGGACGGGAGATTCTCGACGGTCACGAAACTGGCGTTGGCGCTCAGGATCGTGTCCTGCCAGCCATACTGCGGGTCGGTGAACGACGCTCCGGTGGTGGCCGTGATCCCCGGGTAGAGGCGCTGGAACTCGGTCCCCAGGACGGTCTGGAGGACCGGGAGATGGAACGTGAGGGGCTCGACGAGGTTGCACGGGTAGGCGGCGTACCCCAGCGCGGGAGGGACGACGACGGTCTGGGTGACGTTGGTCGGGGCGCCGATGAGCCCTTCCCAGAATCCGGGGACGACCTGGGAGAAGCTGTAGTTGTTGAGGGTCACGTTCGCGGTCGTCAGGCTACCGACGTGGACGCCGAACTGGCTGTACGCCGCCTTGGACCCTCGCCAACCGAACTCGATCGTCTTCGGCCAGGTGGCGTTGTTGGTGGCCACCTGGTACACCGACGTGTCGAACACCTTGCCCGCCTCGGGACCCGAACCCATCACGCCTATGTAGGTGACCGTGAGGTTGTCGCCCAGCGCGACCAGCGTGGGCGACGCCGGCGGAGTGGGCTGGGCCTTGTAGTAGAAGTACCCGATTCCGATGCTCGCCCCGACCAGGACGAGGACGATCAGGACGATGAGGGGGATGTTGGAGGGCTCGTTCGCCATGACCGCGGTTCGTTCTCGAGGAGTGTGGGGGTCAGTCTGTCGCGTGTCTCGTCATCGGTTCGGAGAGACAGGTGTTCCTCATTCCCCCGCCCCCGAACCGGGGAGGGATATAAATCCCCGCTCGCGGGGCGTTCGCCGGGGTCGTTAGGCCCCGAACCGGCGCCGAACCCATCGCCACGCCCGGCCCCCCGGGGAGCTCGCATCGCTGGCCCAGCACGGGAAGGTCAGTCCCGTCGGACCCACGAGGGCGAGCAGGCTGACGAACGGTACGATGGTCCCGCCGAGGCCGAGCGGGGCGGACGGGAGGAACGGGCCGAGTCCTGACGGACCGGCCCTCGCCAGGACCGCGGCGGCGCCAACGATGCCCGAGCTGACCCCCACGACCGCAGGCTGGCGAACGCGGGTGGCGAGCGCGCGGACCGAGGACATCGTTATCAATGCGTATTGATGCGCATATTATATCAAGCCTGCCCCGCACCGTGCGTCGAGGCCGACCTCGCGGGGGACGCCGAGCATCGAACGGGGTCCCCCGAGACGACCCGTTCGTCACGCACCGAGCCCCGGCGCAGGACCGTCCGGATCGCGGTGGAAGCCCCGTCCCGGTCTTCGGTCGGACCGCGGGGGAATCGAGGGAGCCCCTCCGATTCCTCTCCCCGGGCGCGCGACCGCGGGGGTCCGGCTCGCCGATAGTAATACCTCCCCCGAGGAATGTACTGGTAGCTCCCGCGAACTACGGAGGCCGCGACGTCAACCAGCACCGGGACCTGGCAGCGGCACCCCAGCTCGAGGAACTCCCGGGCGAATCGACCGGCCCCATCGGGGCCGGAGTCCACCGCCCGGCGCGACGGAGGGAAGCTCGATCGAATTCCCCCGCACCGCGAGAGTGGTCCGGCGACGGCGATCGGCAATCTGGCGGCCAGCTTCCCGCTGTTCTTCTTCGGGGCCGGCTGCGTGGCCATCGCCGGATTCATTTTCCTTGAGGGGTCCCGGACCACGATCGACCGGACTCCGCTCTGGATCCCCTTCCTCGCTCTCGGAGCCATTGCCCTGGCGGGGGGAACGATTTCGGTCTTTGCCGAACCGGACGAGGCGACGCCGGTCGTTTCGGCCGGCGAATCCCCGGTACCCTCCTCCCTTCCGCCGGCGCGATACGACCCCCCCCACCGAGCCGCCCGGTACCGCGCCCCGTCGAGCGTCTCGACCGCCGCTCCACCGCCCCGCCCCGTGCCGGGCCCCGAGGTCATCCCAACGCGGCCGCGGCGGGCCGCGCCGGAACCCTCGCCGAGGGTACCGGACCCGGTTTGGGTCCCGGAGGCGGGAGGCCCGCTCTCCTCCGCCCCCCGCGAGGACCTCTCCGCGGTATTCGGGGAGATCGACCAGATCGACGCCGACCTGCACTCGGCCCGCCCCCCGGACCCCCCCGCTCGAGGGGGACCCACCTTCGGGCCGCGAGCGCAACTCCGGGGTCCGCCTCCCCGCCCCCGGGTGGAGGCTCCGGTCGCGCCCGCGGCGAGTCCCCTCCTCCGGTCCGTGCCAAGCGTGGGCCCGAACGTCCCGGTCGGTGGCGGAACGGTCCCGACTTGCGTCGGCTGCCATTCCGAAATCTCCCCCTCCGGATCCCCCGGTTCCTGCCGGGTGTGCCATGGTCCTCTGTGCGTAGATTGCCAACACTGGTCGAAGGCGGAGGGTATTCCGAACGTCTGCCCGATGTGCTACCTCCTGGACCCGGCCGGTCCCGCGACGAGCGTATCCCCGGGGCCCGGGCAGAACTAAGCGGGATTTCGCTGCCGACGGCACAGGCCCCAGGTTCTGTCGCCTCGAGCCGCTTCGGGGGTCGCACGTACCCATGGCACTGCCGAGTGGGTCGGGCCCCGTGGAATCGGAGCGGACGAAACCTATCTCCGCCGACGATCCGCCCCACGGTCGGGGGAAAGGGTTGGCGAGGGGGAGCGGCGTCCGCTCGCGCGGACGGCCTAGTCGCCCGTGATCCCGATGTCCGAGGTGTCGGCGGTCGCCGACGCGCCGACCTCGTAGAACACGCTCGTGGTGATCGCGTGCGTGGCGGTCGTCGTCAACGACACCGAGAACGTGATCGGAGCGTTGGTCGCGACGGTCACGGCGAAGTTGTCGACCGGGTTCGCGAGGAGCGCCGTTCCGGGGAAGGAGATCTCCTCGAACCAGTCCGGCGTCGCCGTCTGACACGCGACCTGGCCGGTCACGTAGACGGCTTGCGTCGGACCCGCGGAAGCGACGGTGCCACTCGCCGTGCACGTCGCCGCCGTCGTCCAGACCAGATTGACCGTGGGAGTCCCGGAGGCGTACGATGTACCCGTTGCGGACGTCACGCTGTAGCCGTTCTGTCCGCCGGTCGTGAGGTCGGTGACGAACGTGGCCATCGCCAGTCCGCCCACCATTGCGAGCATTGCCACGATCGTCCCGATGTAGACACTCTTTCGGCGCAGTTTGATCCCCATTTCGCTCCGGACACCCCGAGAGGGTCGATGCGTCAGGAGTCTCGAAGCTGGAGCTATAAGAAGCCCGACGCCGCATTGGGTTGGAAAACATTGCCTTTGGCCGCTCGAACGGGCACGACCGGGTCGTCGTCGGCGGCGGGGAGGGCGCTCCGCCGGACGTCGCGGATGCGCGGAGCGGCCTTCGGAACTTGCTCAGGCCCGGCGGAGCTTGCCGACGATCGGCTCCTCGACCGCGCCGCTCTCCTCGAGGCGGCCGAGGAGTTCTTCGGCCCGCTGCGAGGTCACGCCGGTTCGCGCCGCGGCGCGCACGACCTCCTTCAGGTCGGCATAGCCGTCCGCAGATTGGTCGGCGAGTTGGTCGATCACGTCCAGGAACGCCGACTCCTCCGCCCGTTCTCCCGCCGAAGGGGCCCCGGGCGGCGGGGCCGGTACCGATCGGGTGATCCTCGCGGAGGGGGACGGGGTCGGGATCCGGGGCGGCTCGACGGAGGTCGGAAGGGCGCCCGCGGCCGGCATCGGAAGCGGGGCGGAGCCTGCGACGACGGGAACGACGCTGCGGAGGGCTCCGCGGAACGTTCCCGGGTCGACTCCGGGGTACCGGCGGTGCGCTTCGCGGGCCGATCGGACCCAGGACGCCGGGTATCCGACGATGCGAGGCTCCGTTCCGGGAACCTCGCCCCGGATCGCTTCCACGAGACGGATCCTCTCGACGGTCTGGTCCACGGCATCGGCGAGGTGGCCCCGGACCTCCTCTGCGCTCGTCGGGCGGACCGCCTCGGCGCGCACCGAGACGTATGCCGTCCCGTCGCGTCCGCGGAATAAGTTCACCTTTCCGACGACGATCGCCGGCGTCGGCAAGGTGACCTCCCGGAGGGTCGCCATCGCCCGTGGCTGGAACCCGCCGGCCGTCACCGCGATCGTGCCGGTCGGGTCCACCAATCGAGACCGGTAGAACGGATTTTCGGGGTCCCGACCGACCGGCTCGGCGGGGCCGAGTGTTCCCGAAACCAGGACGCGGTTCATTCGGGCGCCGAGCGGGCTCAGCAGGTACGAGGCCGCCCGCTCCCCGACGCCCTTCTCTTCCTCCAGCGACGCCTCGAGCTCCTGCGCGAGCACGCGCCAGGCCGGCTCGCGGCCGGTCATCGGGGAGCCCCTCCGAGCGAGGTGCCGAGCGAACGAGCGCGCTCCCCGAGGTCGAGGGGATCGACGTGGATCGATTCGGGGTGGATCGTGACTCCGAAGTCGTCGGCCGACCCGCGACCCCGGACGCGAAGGCGACGGCCAAACACGGTCGCGAAGAGGTGTTCCTCGAGGCGGCCGGGGTCGGCGGTCGCCTCGACTTCGCGAAGACATTCGGCCAGGGTCCGGCCCCAGAGCTCTTCGGTCTCGGGGCGGCCGGCGTTGACCGTGACGACCCCGGTCCCGTCGTCCAGGACGAGTCGGGTCCGGAGGTCGGGTTCGGGCGGAACGTTGCCGTGAACCCGGCAGACCCCGTCGCGGACGGCGCGGCGGCAGTCCGGACAGCGATGGACGAGACCGCTCGGCGGAAGCAGCCCCACCACGACGCCGCGGACTTCGAGGATCTCGCCGCCTCCGGACGCCTCGACATCGGCCATCCGCTTCGCCGCCCCGGACGCGAGGCTCTCCGCCGTGGGGAGCCCGTCTCCCGGCACCCGTCGCACCGTCGAGCGCTCGTCGAGAACGAGCTGCGGTCGACCTCGGAACACGCGCGCGTAGCCGCCGGAAATGTCGACCGCCTCGCCGGGGTGCAGTCGAAAGTCCGACCACGCGGTGAACGCCACGGCGGCGCTCCCGTCGGCCACCACCCCCTCGTGGAGGAGTCGTCGATCCTCGCCGACGCTGACCGTCTTCGGTGCGACCCGGACGATCCGGCCGATCACTCGAAGACCCTCGTCCCCGGATCGGAGGTCGGAGAGCTTGCGGACAGGGACCTCCTCGAGCGCGACCTTCGGAAGTTCCGCTTCGCCGGCGGGGGCGACCCGGCTTTTCCAGTTGAACGTGAGCTCGAGCCGGCCCTGCCATTCCCGGACTTGAACGTTGACGGCCCGGAGGATCTCGCCCGGCTCAACCGGGTCGCTCGGCGGGTCCCACCAGGTGAACCGGACCGAGGCCGTGCCATCCGAGAGGAGCCCGGAGAGCACCGGCCGCCGCCCGCCGTCCGATTTTCGGGTCACCTCGCGTCGCTGCGCGGTGACCACCCGCGCGATGATCGACACGGGCGCGCTCGTGACCCGGAGGTCCCGCAACCGGATTTCGGACGGAACGTCCGCGTCGTGGGTGGGTGGGGTCGCCATCGTCCGGTTCCGGAAGGGCCGACGACGGCGAGGGACGGTTAAAAGCCCGCAGTCGCGGCTGGACGGAGAGCGGGACCCGACTCGTCGTGGCACAAGGTATTTCCCCGCGCGCGCCCCCGGTTCTCGTCGTGCCCGAGCGGTTCCAGGCCCGGGTCGACCGAATCCTGCGGGCCCGCAATTCGCTCCTGTGCGTGGGGCTCGACCCGGACCCGGCGCTGTTCCCCGCTCCCCTGAAACGGCTGCCGGCCGCCCGGCGGCTGCCCACGTTCCTCGATGGAGTGATCGCGGCGACGCGGCCGTACGCGGCGGCGTACAAGATGCAGCTCGGCGCCTACCTCGCCTTCGGCCCGCCCGGGGTCGTGCAGCTTGAGCGGCTGGTCCGCAAGATCGGTCCGCACCACCTGCGGATCCTCGACATGAAAGCGAACGACATCCCGAACACGATGCGACTGATCCGCGACGGCGTGTTCGGACAGTTCGGGTTCGACGCGGTCACCGTGACCCCTTGGCTCGGCTGGGAAACGATCGAACCGTTCAGCGAGGACCCCTCGAAAGGGGTCCTCATCGTCGCCCACTCGTCGAACAACGGGGCCCCCGATTTCCAGGAGATCCCGACACCGCGGGGACCGCTGTGGCTGGCCGTCGTCGGCGAGGTCGCGCGGCTCTCCGCCCTCCACGGGAACGCGGGCGCCGTGGTGGGCGCCACGTACATCGATGCCATCCGGGCGGCCCGGGCCCAGTTGGGCAACGAGGTCCCGATCCTCGTGCCCGGGGTCGGGGCCCAGGGGGGCCAGCTTTCCGCGACGGTCCGGGAGGGAGTCGACGGCCACGGCCGCGGCCTCCTGATCAACTCGTCACGGGGGATCCTCTACGCCTCGAGCGGCAAGGACTGGAAGAAGACGGCCGGCGCCGAGGCGAAGCGGCTGATGGACCAGATCAACCAGCTCCGGTCAGGGATCGGTACACGCGCGTAAGTTCGTCGACGACCGTCGTCAGGCTGTATCGCTCCTCGGCCCGCGCCCGTCCGGCAACCCCCATCGAATGCCGCAGGTTCGGGTCGTCCAGCAGAGTCGTCAACTTCTCCACGAGGTCGTGCTGGATCATCGGCTCGACGAGGAGTCCCTGCTTCCCGGGTTCGATCACCTCGCGGACCCCCGGCATGTCCGCGATGACCACCGGGAGGCCGGCGGCCATCGCCTCGGCGATCACGAGGCCGAACCCCTCGAGCCGGTTCTGGGACGGAAAGACGAAGATGTCGGCCGCCCGCAAGTACGCTGGGAGGTCGGCATCGGAGACGTCCGGGCAGAACCGGATCCGCTCGTCGACGCCCAGCCGCCGGGCGAGCGCGTGCAGCTCGGGAAGCCGGGGGCCGCGCCCGACCACGAGGAGTTGGACGTCCTTCGGGAGCTCGGGGAGCGAGCGGACGATCACGTCGACCCCCTTGTGCGGGACGAGCCGACCGGTGAACGCCATCACGCGGGACCCGTCGAGACCGAGTCGGGCCCGGACCGCCGACCCGTCGATGTCCGGCCGGAACCGGGCGAGGTCGACGGCCGACGGAATGACGGTCAACTCCCGCCCCCGCAGCGGGCGCGAGGTCAGCCCGTAGCTTTTCGTGTGGACGACGATCCGCCGCACTCGGTCGAGGCTCTGGGGAAGCAGGACTCGCTCGTACAGTGCGGTGGCGACGCGGCCGCCGACCCCCCCCAGGTACAAGTCGCAGTGGTAGGTGAGGCACGCCGGGGGGGAGCGCCGGGCGAGCGCCCGGGTCGCGAAGAACGAGGTGAGCGGCGGAGGATAGTGCAGGTGGACCACGTCCGCCTCGGTCGCTCGGAGGGCCGCTCCGACGCCGGTGTCCAACGGAGTCTGGAAGACGACACCGCGGGTCCGGGCGCGGACAACTCGTACTCCGTCGAGGGTCTCACGCTCGGGGAGGGTGCGGTCGTAGCGGGAGGTGACGACCGTGACGTCGTGCCCCCGCCGGGCGAGTTCGCCGGAGATGACCCGAACGTGCGATTCGACGCCGCCGGCGTGCGGCGCGTAGTACGGCGTAACCTGGACGATCCGCACGGGACCTACCGGCGCCCACAATCGGGGCGCCCGCCGCTCACGCGGTCGACTCCGTGCGTCGGCTCGCGGGGGCCGACTCCCGGTGCTGCAGAAGCTCGTGGTTCGCGAGTTGCGTGACGTCGAGACCCCGCATCGGCTCGCCGAGTCCCGCGCTCACGCGGGCGAGGAGGGCGGCATCCTCCGGGTGCGTTGACGCCTCGACGATGGCCCGGGCCGTCTTCAGGGGATGTTCGGCCTTGAAGATCCCACTGCCGACGAACACGCCGTCGACTCCGAGGAGACGGCAGAGCGCCGCGTCGGCCGGGGTCGCGATCCCCCCGGCGGCGAAGTTCACGACCGGCAACCGGCCGAGGTCCTTCACCTCGCGGACGAGCGCCCCGGGAACCCGCTCGGTCTTGGCGAACTCGACGAGCTGGGGCTTCGAGGCCTTTTTCACGAACGCCACCTCGTCGTTGATCTGCCGGATATGGCGGACCGCCTCGACGACGTTGCCGGTCCCGGGTTCACCTTTCGACCGGATCATCGCCGCGCCCTCGTCGATCCGGCGGAGCGCCTCGCCGAGGGTGCGGGCCCCGCAAACGAACGGAACCGTGAACTGCTTTTTCGCGACGTGGTGAAAGGGGTCGGCCGGGGTCAAGACCTCGGATTCGTCGACCATGTCGACGCCGAGCGCTTCCAGGACCCGCGCCTCGGCGAAGTGGCCGATCCGGCACTTCGCCATGACCGGGATCGAGACCCGTTCGGTGATCTCCCGGATCTTCGCCGGGTCGGCCATCCGCGCGACGCCGCCCATCGCCCGGATATCGGCGGGGACTCGCTCGAGGGCCATCACGGCGACCGCCCCGGCTTCCTCGGCGATCGACGCCTGGTCCGCGGTGGTGACGTCCATGATGACGCCGCCCTGCTGCATCCGGGCGAACCCTCGCTTGACGAGTTCCGTGCCGAACCGCAGGTTCTCGATGGGGTCCCGCATCGCCGTCCGGACGGCGCGAGGCCGCTTTAAGGCCGCGCCCCGCCGGCGACGAACCGCCGTCGGGCCGCCGTCTTCGCGGCGCGGGTCTACGGGGGAGACGTAGGCGGGGAGGGCGGGCGACCGGGCCGTACCGGCCGGAAGAGGACCGCGATGACGACTGCGGCGACGATCGCCGCCCCGGCGATGCCGGCCACGGCGTAGAAATCGGACGGCGAGATTCCGGTGGACGAGGGACTCGAGCTGGCCACGAGGTTGAGGTTGATGTCGATCGCCACCGGAGCCCCGGCGACGTCCCCGGCGCCCGCCGTCGGGTTCGCTTGGTAGCCCGCGGGAGCGATGGCGATCCACCCAAAGCTCCCGTTCGGCACGTCGTCGAACGTCGCCCCGGAGCGTCCCTCCGCATACCACGTTGGACCCCCGGGAACCAGGGAGAGCGACACGGTCGTGTTGGCGGGTGCCCCGGTGATGTCGAACGCCACCCGGTACCCGAACGGCGCGAACGCGATGACCACCGTGTCGGTGACGTTCACGACCGTCACGTTGCCCCGCTCGGGCAGCGCCGCGAATCCGGGAACATCCCCGAGGTCGTAGGGGTACGCCCCGGGCCCCGCGATCCCGAGGGTGAGGTTCGTCGAGGTCGTGTTCTGGAACGGAGAGCCGTTCAGCCCGACGGACCAACGCGTACCGGTGGGGAGGCCGGTCTCTTGGAAGACGATGGTGCCCGTTGGCCGGCCGACGGTCGGGGGCCCGAGCGTCGACACCGCACTCGAGTACTGGTCGGCGACCTCCACGGTTCCCGTGACGGGGTCCGTCACCGGTGCGATGGGAAAGAGCCCCACCGGTCGGGTGCCGAGGTCCGCCCCGGTCGAGGCGTTGAGCACGAGCACGACGTCCGACGTCCCCTCGGTGACCCACAACGACCCGTCGGGGGCGATGCAGGCGCCGCTGGGGTACGAAACCCCGGGAAGCGCGAAGGTGGCGTCCACCGCCCCCGTGGCCCCGTCGAGGACCGTCACGTTCGGGTGGGCGTAGTTGTAGTTCACGACGAACAATTGCCCGGTGGCGGCGTCAAACGTGAGGGCGGTCGGGATGGAGCCGGTCGGGAAGGCGTGGACCGGTTCGTTGGTCACGGTCGAGATCACCGTCACGTTCCCTTCGCCGGCGCCGCCGTCCTCATTGACGACGTAGAGCAGCGAACCGTTGGCGTTCAAGGTGAGTCCGACTGGAAACGAGTCGGAGCCGGTGGGGATCTGTCCAACGTAGCTGTCGTCTCCGGTGTTGTAGACGCTCACGCCCCCGATGGAGTCGAGGGCGTACAGGTCGCCGTTCGCCGGGTCCACGATCCCTCCGCTGCTCCCTTGCGGCACCGGGAGGCTCGCCACCGAGAGGCCGCTCTGCGGCGAGTAGACCGTGACGTTCGCCGAGTACTCGTTCGCCACGTAGACATCGCCACTGGAGGGGGCGAAGGCGACCCCGTCGGGGACGACGCCCGTCGGAAAGTGGGAGACGACGGTTTGAGTGGTTACGTTGACAACGTCGACCTCGTCGACCCCGGCGAGGGCGACATAGTCGAGGCCGGAGCTCGGGTCGATCGCCTCCGCGTCCGGCCAGACGCCCAGGACCGCCGATGAAAGCGGGGCCGCGGTGCTCGCCGACACGACCGTGAGGTTGAGGAGCTGGAGGTAGCCCACCAGCAGTCGCCCCGACGCCGGCTCGAGGAACGCATAGTCCGGGTCGACCCCGAGTCCGCCCGAGGCGTACTCGGTCAGATTGTTTGCGCCGACCAGTGTGCCGAGGCCATCGTTGAACCCGGGACCGACGACGCCCGCCACGTACAGCGACGCGCTCGCCGGCACGTAAGTGATGGCGTACGGGATCACGTTCCCGGAGTCGAGGATGGTGGAGCCGAAGACGGTCAGGTTCGTCGGGCCGACCTCCTGGACCTCGGCCCCCGGAGTGCTCTCCGCGACATAGATCGAACCGGAGGCGTTGTCGAGCGCGATCTGCTCGACCGGCCCGGCGAGGCTGACGTTGGCGGCGATCCGTCCCGTCGAGGGGTCGACGACCGTGAGCTGCGATGGGACGTCGAATCCGACCAGGACCTCGTCTTGGATCGGGTCGAACGCGACCGTCGTCGGACCAAGATACGGACCGGACTCGAGCGGGATCGTCGCGAGAATCCGTTCGGACGCGGGGTCGACGACGAGGAGTCCGGCCCCGGAGTCGTTCGACCAAAGAACGTAGAGGTTTCCATTGACGGGATCGAGCGCGAGGTCGGCTGGCTGGTAGACCGGAAGGTGGGGAAGGCTCACGTTCGCCAGAATCGCCCCCGTCGTGGGGGAGAGCCCGAGGAGTGCGGCCGCCGAGTACGACGTCGCATAGAGCGACCCCCGGGCGGCGTCGAAGACGACGGAGTTGAGGTACGGCTGGTCCCACAGGCGCGAAACGACGCCGCTCACCGGGTTTCGGACGAACAACTCGCCGGCGGCGAGGTAGTCCAGCCCGTTCAGCGGGTCGTACGTTGCGGACGTGAGACCGCCCGCGGACCACGGTGGGGTCCCCGAGGCGAGGGATCCGTTCGTCAACGACAGTGCGGTGGACACGATGCTGGAGCTCTCCGGCGCCGTCGTCGCGGCGGAAGCGTGCGGCGGGACAATCCCGGGAAGGTGGGGCGGCGCGTGGGGAATCCCCGAATTTCCCGCGCCCCCGGCGCGAAGCGACGGGGCGCTGGTGACCAGGACGACGACAAGCACAAGGGCCGCGACAGCCAGGCCGCCGCGAGTTCGACCGTGGTCCGTCGACCCCCGCACGACGTCGCCTCGACGCCGGAATTGCGTCCCGATATAAAGCGCGTCGAAGGCGCTGCCTCGGGGGGGCGTCACGCTCTTAGCCCTCGGTCCGGTCCTCCCGCCGCTGGGGGAGCTATGGAACGGCTGAGAGGACGGGCCCCGCCCGTCGACCCCATGAACCTGATCGGGGCAATGCCCGCGCAGGGAAAGCGATGGTGGGCTCCATAGCGACTCCGGCAGGATCCGGAGGTCATGGACCCAGCTGAACCCGTCGCTGCCGTCTCGCCGCGTCGTCGATTGCCCGGGACGGGAGGCCGCGTGGTCGTCGCGGTCGCCCTCGCCGTGGTCGTGGCCATCGCCGGGTACGGCGTGGTCGCGTACGAGACCGGCGCGCTCGGGTCCGGCGAACCGACGCTGGTCGTCTACACGTACGAGAGCCTCTTCACCGGGACCAACCAGTCGGCGGCGGCCGACGCGGCGGTGTTCGGCGCATTCGGCGCCGCCCACCACGTCCACATCGACGTCGAGTACCCGCCGGGAACCCTCGTCGGCACGCTCCTTTCCGAGGCGAACGCGCCGTCGGCCGACCTCGTGATCGGTCTAGACGAGGTGACCGCGCCCGAAGCGGACGCCCTCGGGCTGCTCCTCCCCTATACGTCGCCGGATCTCCCGAACGTCTCGTCGGACCTGGTCCCGGAGATCGCCCCGGACCACTCCGTGACCCCGTACGAATGGGGGTACCTCGCGTTCGATTACAACACGACGTTCGGGGACTCGACCGGGGGCGCCATCGCCAACCTCTCGTTCCCGGCGATCGCCGCGAACGCGACGTGGGCGTCGAACCTGCTCATCGAGGACCCCACCGTCGACATCACCGGGGAGGAGTTCCTCCTTTGGCAGATCGAGTACGCCGCCGCGGTCGAGCACACCAACTGGACCTCGTTCTGGAAGGCCGTCGACCCGCACTTGCACGTCGCGCCGGACTGGACGACCGCGTTCGATGAGTTCTCGACGCCTCCGGACAATCCCGGCATGGTCGTGAGCTACTCGTCGGACCCGGCGTACGAGGCGTTCTACGGCACTCCGGGGGCGTTCGGTTCCACGGTCGCCCACGACAACGGGACCTCGTACGGCTGGAAGACGATCTACGGGATCGGCATCGTCCACGGGACCCGTCACCTGACGTTGGATCAGGAGTTCGTCAACTGGTTCCTCTCGGGAACCGTCCAATCGGAGATCCCCACCAACGAGTGGGAGTACCCGGCGAACTCGACGGTCCCCCTCCCCGCGGTCTACAACGCGGCGATCGACCCATCGACCATCACGGCCCTCAACGCCGACGTCACCCCCGCCGAGATCGCGACCGACCTCCCCGGTTGGCTCTCCGAATGGCAGACGGTCGAGAACGCCTACGGCTGATCCGCCGCATCGGGGAGGTCGTCCCGCTCCTCCCCGTCGTGGCGTTCGTCGCGGCGTTCGCCATCGTCCCGGCCGCCCTCCTGCTCGGCAACGGGTTTGCCGGCGATGGAGGCCTCCCGGGCCTCCTCCGCCTCGCCGACGACCCGTTGAACGTGCAGGCGGTCCAGAACTCCCTGTCCCAGGGTGGGGTGAGCGCGCTCGCGGCGACCGCGGTCGGGCTCCCCGCCGGCGCCTTCCTCGGACGGTACTCGTTCCGCGGGCGGAGCGAGCTCCTCGCCGTGCTGATCGTCCCGTTCCTCCTCCCGCCGCTCGCGGTCGTGCTCGGCGTGGAAACGCTGTTCGGCGCCGGAGGGATCGTCTCTTCGCTCCTGCCCGCGACGGGCACGTTCGGCTCCGGATTCGGCGGGATCATCGCGACGAACGTGCTCTACAACGCGCCGGTGGTCGCGCTCTTGACCGCCGTGGGGGTCGAGTCGGCGTCCCCCGCCCTCGAGGAGACCGTCGCCACGCTCGGCCGGGGACCGTTCGCGAGCTTCCGGGACGCGTGGGGGCGGTCGGCCCTCCTCGGAGCGGCGGCCGGGGCGGTGCTCACGTTCCTGTTCTCGGCCCTGGCGTTCGCCGCTCCCCTCCTCCTTTGCGGCGCGAACTGCTACACGGTGGAGGCCCGGGTGTGGTCGCTCGACCAGGTGTTCCTGAACCCCGCGGCCGCGGCGGCGCTCGCCCTGCTCCTCGTTCTCCTGCTGGCTCTTCCCGCGGCGCTGTATCTCACGCTGGTGGCCCGGCTCCGCGCGGCCCGTCGGACGCGGGAGCGACCGCCCCGGCCGGTCCCGTGGGGACAACCGCTCCTGTGGCCGCTCGCGGCGGCCGCCGTCGGATTGGCCCTCGGGGTCGTCGGGCTTCTCGGCGCGGTCCTCGACGCCGCCCTCCGGCCCAGCCCCTCCGGCGGGGGCGTCTTCTCCGGCTTCTCGGCGCTCTTCGGGCCGAGCGTGACCGCCCGACTCGGCGTCTCGACGTGGACGGCGACCGGCAATTCGATCTTCTTCGCCGGGGTGGCGACGTCGCTCGCGCTCCTCTTCGCCGTGGCGACCGGTTTCGGACTCGCCGCCCGGCCCGGGGCCGCCCGGGCGCTCCGCGCGCTCGTGTTCGCCCCGCTCGTGGTCTCGCCGGTCGTTCTCTCCTTCGCCCTCTCGCAGTTCTGGCGGCCGGTGTTCGGCGGGTCGACAACCGTCGGGGTCCTCATCCTCCTCGCCCAGGCAACGCTCGCGATCCCGTTCGCCCTCCCCGCGGTCGAAGTCGCGCTCCGGCGGCTCCCCCGCTCGCTCCGGGAGTCGGCCGAGACGCTCGGGGCGACCCCGTGGTCCGCGTACCTCGACGTCGAACTCCCCCTCGTCCGAGACGGACTGGTCACCGCGGGCCTGTTCGCGTTCGCCCTGAGCTTCGGGGAGTTCACGGCGACGTACTTCCTGGCGACTCCGACGTTCACCACCCTTCCCGTCGAACTCTACCGGCTCGAAGGTCTCCGCCTTCCGGCGGTCGCCGCGGCGGCGGCGGGCCTTCTCGTGGTCGTGAGCCTCGTCGCGTTCGTCGTGATCGTGCGGGGAGGGCGCCGTGTCGAGTTCTGAATGCCTGACGGTCCGGGGCCTCGGGGCCGCGTGGGGGGCCACCCCGGTCCTCGTCGGCATCGACCTCGACGTCGCGGCGTCCGAGTTCGTCGTGCTCATGGGGCCGAACGGAAGCGGCAAGACCACGCTGCTCCGGTGCCTCGTCGGCCTCGAGCCCCTGACCGCCGGGACCGTCTCCGTCCTCGGGCGTCCGCTCGCCCGGGTCCCCACGCACCGCCGGGGGATCGGGATGCTCTTCCAGGAGCCCGCCCTCTTCCCCCACCGCACCGTCTGGGAGAACGTCGCCTACGGGCTCGGCGTCGGCCATCGACCCCGGGCCGAGATCGACCGACGGGTCGATGAGATGCTCGGCCTCCTGCGACTTCGGTCGCTCGCGGACCGGGGCCCGGACGCGCTCAGCGGCGGCGAACGGCAACGCGTCGCCCTGGCCCGCACCCTCGCCCCGCAACCGCCGCTCGTCCTGCTCGACGAACCGTTCGCCTCGGTCGACGCCGAGATCCGGCGGGACCTGCGGAGCCAGTTCCGTCGCGCGCTGTCGGCCACGGGGACCGCGGCCCTGCATGTCACGCACGACCGGGAGGAGGGGCTCCTCCTCGCGGACCGGGTGATCCTCCTGTCGGCAGGTCGAATCGTCCAGTCGGGACGCCCCGCGGAGGTGTTCCGAGCGCCGCGTACGGCCGATGCGGCCCGCTTCCTCGGGTACAACGTACTCGACCGGGAGGGGGCGGAGTGGGCGGTGGCGGCCCGGGACATCGAGTTGGTCCCTCCGGGGACGGGGACGCTCGAGGGGACCGTCGCCCTGGCGGGGTTCGGCGAGAACGGCGACATCGTGGAGGTCGAACTCTCCGACGGGAGTCGGGTCGAGGGCCGTCTGCGACCCAATCTTCCCCGTCCGAACGGCGGCGCACGAATTGGCGTACGATGGACGAAGGCCGTCCGACTTCCGGCCCCGACTTCCCCGTCGTCCGACGGGAACGCGTCCGGAGCGCGTTAGTCGTCGCGCCGGCGCCGGCGGTCGCGCCGGTCATCGGAGTCGGAGCTTCCCCGGTCGTTGCTCCAACCCCCGGAGCGGCGCCGGTCGCCGCCCCCTCCGCCGCCACCGCCGTACCCGCCCCGGGACTTCCAGGGGGGTGGGCCGTTCGAGCGGCGCGGGGGACCGGAACCGTAGCGGCGATCCCCGCCGCCACCGCCTCCGCCCTCGGTCCGAGGGCGCAGGTTGAACCGGTTGCCGCACGATTGGCACGAGCCGACCATCCCGCCCTCGGGAGAATCGGAGAACACGATCGGACCGCCGCACTTGCGGCACGGGCGGGCCCGGCTGGGAGGAGCGGAGTTCCAGTCCCGGCCGCCCCCGCCACCACCGCCGCCCCGGGGCGGTCGGTCGTCGGCGTCCTCGAACGTCCGGCCCCGGCGGGCCGGGCGCTCTTCGGAGGGAACGGGGACCGATGGCTCCGCGGGGCCCTCGGGAGCATCGGAGCGCACGAGTCGGAACGCGGTGTCGCAATCTTCGCACGTCGCGGCGAGCACGTTCTCGTCGTCCACCGAGAGGACCAGGGTGCCACCGCACTCGGCGCAATTCGCCGAGAGCTCTTCGGTCTCGTCGTCCTCGTCGTCGACGGAGGCGTCGGTCGACGGGGCGGCCACGACCGTGGTGGTCGTCAGGTCGGCGTTCGCGGGGAGGAGGAGGAACGCGCGGGCGCACCCGGTACAGGTACCGGCCTCGACTTCGATCGCGCGGGGGGTGACTTCAACATCGGCTCCACAGGACGGGCAATGCGCAGACATGCTCTGTACTCAAACGGCCGAGCCGTCCCGGCTCATTACGTAACTCCCCCCTCCCGTGCGAGAGGGCCACACGACGGTACGGAGCGAAAGTTCGGGCCGCTCGGCTCGCCTTCCGGGGTCGGACTCCGAGGCGGTCCCGGGACGATTCCGGCCCGGACCGGACGTCGGGCCCAGTCCCTCGCCCGGGTCCCACGGGAAAGTGTAAAGGCAGGGGGACTGTGGCCCGCGCCGGATGCGGGGCCGTCGCACGTTCGCCGGCGGCGGTACCCACGGGACCCCGAGCCGGGCGTTGGACCGGCGGGGAACCGACCGCGCACCGCCGGCGGGGCCGGCCCGGGGCGCCCTTCGAACCGTTCCCACGTCTGAGAATCGCCGAGAACAGCGAGTATCGAAGGGGACCTGCTGACCGTGGATGGCGGCGCCCCGACCTCGGCAGTTGCCGCGCCCGCGCCGGGGAATCGGAAGGAGCGCATCCTCGACGCGCTCGGCGATCCGGCGGCCCGGGAGATCCTCCTGATGCTCAACGACGCGCCCATGTCGGCTCAGGAGATGCTGAGCTCGAACCGGATCCCCCAGAGCACCCTGTATCGCAAGCTCCACGACCTGCAGGAGATCGGCCTCGTCGGCGTCCAGCGGACCGCGATCACCCCGGAAGGGAAGCGGGTCGACCTCTACCGCAGCCTCCTCGAGCGGCTGGCCGTCGAGATGTACGGTCGTACATTGCGAATCGACGTTAAGTACCGAGACCTCGCCACGGAACGACTGCAGACGATGTGGAAGGACTACCGGCGGGAGGCGACCCGATGACCGGCTACACGAGTTCCTTCGACCTCTGGACCATCACCATGTCGTGGCTGCTCGTTCTCCTCCTGGGCCTCGCCGTCACCGTCTACGGCGTTCGGGCGTACCGGAAGACCGGGAGTCGTAGCATGCTCGCCCTCGCCACCGGCTTCGCGTTCCTCTCGATTGGGACGGCGGGGTCGTGGTTCGGGATCTACGACGCGAGTCAGAGCCTCTTCTACGCCCAGTTCGGGTGCGTGGGATTCCTCGCCGCCGGGTTCGGGATGATCCTCTACTCGCTCCACACGAAGTTCGCGTGACCTCCGACGGGTAGTCGCACCCGGACACCACTGGGAGATACCCTCCGGGTTCCGTCCGCGCCCGCCGGGCCCGGGCCGACGCGAGGAACGTACGCCGAACGCCCCGCTCCTCGACTTCGTCCGATCGGAGCCCGATTGCGCTCGCGCTGCCCCGGCTCGGCCCCGGGTCCGTCTGGCTCGCGAACGTCGCGTTCATCGTCGACCCCGCGAACGACTTCTACTCCTCGTTCGCGACCGTCGTCCGTTCGTCCGGCGGGTCGACGCTCGGCGGATCCGGGTTCGCCTCGACGGTCGGCGCCCATCCCCTGGTCTTCCCGATCCGGATCTCCGGCGCGACGGTCGGCCGGGCCACGTGCCTCCTCGGAGTCGTCGGGGTCCGGAACGCCTGCGTCGTCGGAGCCGTGTTCAACCTCGCCCCGTTGGTCACGCCGTGGGGGCAGACGGTCGTGATCCCCGGGGCACCGACGTCGGTCCGCCCCCCGTCGGCCCGGTCGGGTACCTGGCCCTCTTCGGCGGGTACCAGCCTGGGGTCCTTTCTGTGGCCGCGGGAGTCTGGCGCGCCCTCGGGCGGAACCGCCCGCCCGGGAGCGGGGCCGGCGCGGCCGGTCCCTCCGCCTGAGGGGTGCGTCGGCAGGCGCATGTTGATGAGGCGGGACCGACCAGTTCGATCCGGACCCCGACCGAGGCTCGGTTCGGCCCCGCAGTACTCCCTATGGCGCGACGTACGACGACCATCCGCAGGCTTCGGCCGTTCGTGCAGGCGATCGCGGTCGTGGCGGTGGTGGTCGCGGTCACGGTCGTCGTCGTCACGCTCGCACCGAATTATGTCGGGTCGAGCGGGACTACCGTCGACGGGTTCCTCTCGGTCGGGCCGGTGGTCGCGGAGCCTCCCGCTACGTTCTGGGCCGTCGGGACGCACGTACAAGGGTTCCAGAATACCACGCTTTCCTCGGATCTCAACGACACGCCGATCTCGTACTTCCGGTGGGGGGCGGGCGGGGACGCCCAGAATCAGACGACGGGGGTATCGTACTCCGCGAACGGGACCGAGTCGGGACTCGGATCTTCGGACCCGGCGTTCGTACAGTTCTGCCGTGCGCGAGGGTGCCAGGCGATTCTGACAGTCCCCGGTGAGATCGACGACCCGGGGGCGGCGGCGGTGACGGTCCGCTACGTGGAGCAAGTCCTCGGATTCCATCCAGCCTTCTGGTCGATCGGGAACGAGCCCCAGCTCTGGACACACTTTGGGATTCCCTGGACCGACTGGCGGTGGACGGATGCGTCGACTCCGACGCCCGAAGAGTATGCGGTCGAGGTGCAGCACTACATCGCGGCGATGCGAAGCGTGGACACGGCCATCCGAATCATCGGGATCCAGTCGGACATCGGGGGTCCGCTCGGTGCGGCATGGATGGGGGACGTCGTGGCACGGAACGGACCGAACCTCTCGGCCGTCGCGTACCACTCGTACCCGGCCGGCGTCCCCCCCCTCGGAAGCGGGGTCGTCCAGTTCCTTGCCACGGGGCTGACGCACGGCTTTCCGGAGGACTACCGTGCCACCGAGGCGACCGTCGACGCGGCCTGCCCGCGGTGCGACATTCCGGTCTTCGTCGACGAGTACAACGGCGACGACAACGGGTACTACGCGGCCGAGATCGAGTCGTACCCCGACGTCCCCCTCGTGGCCGCAGCGGTCGTGCGAGGGTTGCAGGAGAATGCGAGCCAGTTCAGCTTCTTCGACCTCGAGGACACGTCGAGTTTGACCTCGTTCGGTCTCCTTGACGGGAATGGAAATCCCCGGCCCACGTTCTACTTGTACTCCGAGTTCTTCCGCAATCTCTCGATCGGGGCGATCGACAATACTACGATCTTGGGCGGGGGTTCGTACATGTTCGCCGTGGTCGGGCACACCGCCGGCGCCACCTCGCTCTTCGTGGTCAACGCGAACGTCTCCGACTCCCTCCGGCTCAGCCTGAACGGGAGCGGGTTCCCGATTGGGTCGGGCGGAACCGTCTACCAGTGGGCGCCGGGAGAGCGGCTCCCGCTCATCACCGGGTGGGGGGCCCGATCGTTGGCGTCGTCGTGGGCGATCCCTCCGGAAGGAATTCTCCTCATCGACGTACCTACGTGAGACCCCCCGACAATCCTGAAGAGCCCCGGGCTGGTCCGGCCGCGAGGGCGGATGACGGAGGAGCTGTGGAGCGAGGTCGACCGGTACCTCGGCGAGAGGTTCGTAGGTCCAGACGAAACGCTCGAGTCCGCTCTGGCCGCCGCCATGTCGGCGGGCCTTCCTTCCATCCAAGTCTCCCCGTTGCAAGGGAAGTTTCTCTCGCTGCTCGCCCGGATCCGAGGGGCCCGTCGAATCCTCGAGGTCGGGACGTTGGGTGGCTACAGCACGATCTGGCTCGCACGGTCGCTTCCCATCGAGGGCCGGATGATCTCGCTCGAACTGAATCCGACGCACGCCGAAGTCGCCCGCGCCAACCTCGCCCGCGCCGGGCTGCAGGACCAGATCGAGGTTCGGGTCGGACCGGCGCTCGAGACGTTGCCGAAGCTCCAGGCCGAGGGCGCGGGTCCGTTCGACTTCGTATTCCTCGACGCGGACAAGGTGAACAACGCGCCGTACTTCGATTGGGCCGTCCGCCTCGGCCGGCCCGGGACCGTGATCGTCGTCGACAACGTCGTTCGGCACGGGGCGGTCGCCCGGTCGAACCCGGCCGATCCTTCCGTCGAGGGGACGCGTAGAATGAACGACCAGATCGCCGCCGACCCCCGTGTTTCGGCCACGACGATCCAGACCGTCGGGACCAAGGGGTACGACGGATTCACGCTCGCCGTTGTCCGCTGACCGTTCGGGCCCGCGGAACCCGAGGGTTCGCCTAGCGATGGGGGCGACCGCTCACTCCGTCCGACGGCGGCCCCCCGGCGAGCGGCGATGCTGCTCGTGGAGCTCTCGCGAGCGGATCGCGAGTCGAGCGAGGAACCCCTGAAACGTCTGGATATCGGCGTCGGACCAGCCGTCGAACGCGTTCGAGAACCGAGCGCTGAGCCCGGCGTGAAGCCGGGCGTGAACCCGACGGCCCTGCGGAGTCGCGGAGACGTGGATGACCCGGCGGTCCACCGAGTCGCGGCGCCGGACGGCGAGTCCGTCCCGTTCGAGCCGGTCGACGAGTCCGGTCACGTAGCCCGTGCTGACGCCGAGGAACTCGGCCAGTTCGCGCTGGGTCGTCCCGCCGTCCTGGAGGGTTCCGTGGAAGGCGAAGTGCTGCAGCATGGGAAGCGGGGCGCCGGATTTCGCGTTTCCGACGTCGAACAGCGTCTTCGCGAAGACTCGCCGCATCTGGCCGAGGATCTCCTCGGCTTGGCCCTCCCGTTTCGCGCTGGTCATGCCGGCCCTCTCGGCATCCCTCGGCTCCCTCAAGAAGGTTCGCCATCAAACAGTTTAGCTGTAAACTATTTATTGTCGAACGTCTAACGCCGTTTCGATGTCCGCGGCCCTCCGCCCCACCTCCGCCATCCCGCTCCCCGACGCCACAACCTCGTCCGCTCGCCCCGTGATCGAGGTCCGCGACCTGGTCAAGGTGTTCGGGGCAGGTCGGGGCTCCGGGGCCGACTCGGCGGTACGGGCCGTCGACGGGATCACGTTCTCCGTCGGAGCGGGAGAGTTCTTCGGATTCCTCGGGCCGAACGGGTCCGGCAAGACGACGACGATGAAGATCCTCACCACCCTCCTCGGCCGGACGAGCGGCTCGGTATCGGTCTCCGGGCTCGACCTCGACCGCGATCCGTCGGAGATTCGGAAGAAGATCGGGTACGCGGGGCAGTCGATCGGGGTCGATGGCGACCTCACGGGACGCGAGAACCTCACCTTGATGGGACATCTCTACCACCTCCCGGGCGCGCTCGTCCGCGAGCGGGTCCAGGAGCTTCTCGAGGTCCTCCAGTTGACCGACGCGGCCGACCGACCGGCGTACACCTACTCCGGCGGGATGCGCCGTCGGCTCGACCTTGGCTCGGGGCTCGTCCACCGACCCCCCATCCTGTTCCTCGACGAGCCGACGACCGGTCTCGACCCCCAGACGCGGAACGCCGTGTGGGAGTACCTCCGTCGGTTGCACCGCGACGAGGGGCTGACGGTGTTCCTCACCACCCAGTACATGGAGGAGGCCGACCAGCTCTGCGAGCGGCTCGCCATCATCGACCATGGAAAGCTGGTCGCCGCCGGGACCCCCGCCGAGTTGAAGGCCGAGATCGGGGCGGACATCGTCACGATCCGGCTCCCGCAGGACGAGCAGTTCGACGCGCGGCGCAGCCGGGCGGTCGACGTCGTGAAGGGTGTGGCCGGGGTCGAGGGCGCGAGCGTCTTTGACCAGGGGGTCACGGTCCGGGCCCACAACGGAGGCGCCACGCTCGTGGAGATCCTGCGGGTGCTCGAACGGGAGAAGATCCCGGTGAAGGAAGTCGCCGTGTCTCCGCCGACGCTCGACCAGGTGTTCCTGCAGCACACGGGCCGCGAAATGCGGGTCGAAGAGGTCAAACCGATGAACCGGACCGGATTCCGCCGGGGCGGGAGGCAGTAAGATGGCGACCGAGACGACCACCGAGTCCGTCTACGGACACGGCTTCCCGAGGATCTCCGAGTCGGCGGCGACCGGGGTCGGAGGGCTCTTTTCGGAGATCGCCTGGGTCTGCTACCGCAGCCTCCGAAAGCTGAGCCGGAACCCGTTCCTGCTCATGTTCACGCTGCTGATGCCGCTCATTTGGCTCGGCCTGTTCAGCCAGACGTTCGGGACCCTGTTTTCCAAGGCCGCTTCGTCGGGCGGAGCCCCGGCGCTCCCGTACGATTACATCGCGGTCCTTCTCCCGGGCATCGCGATCATGACGGCGATCCAAAGCGCGGCCCAATCCGGCTTCGCGATGGTCACCGACATCGAGACCGGATTCATGGACAAGTTCTTCGTCGCGCCGATCCGCCGCAGCTCGGTCCTGATCGGCAAGCTGCTCGCCGACGGGCTCCGGATGGCCGCCCAGGCGGGGATCGTGCTGGTGATCGCCTACGTCTTCACCCTCGCCTTCCACTGGCGGATCCCGTTCGCGACTGGCATTCCCGGGGACCTCCTCATTGTGACCCTCGCCGCCGCGTTCGGCGTCGCCTTCTCGGGGTTGTCGAACTCCGTGGCGCTGTTCACGAAGAGCACCGAGTCCACGATGATGGTGAGTTTCACGCTCACGTTCCCGCTGCTGTTCCTGTCGACGGCGATGGTCCCCCTCGCGCTCCTCCCCGGGTGGGTCCAGACGTTCTCGTCGTACAACCCGGTCAGCTACGTGGCGACCGCGGCCCGGGCCATGATCCTCTCCGGGTACAACTGGACGGAGATCGGTCAGGCGTTCGCGGCGATCGCGATCGTCGGGATCCTCCTGAACGGTCTCGCCGTGGTGGCGTTCCGGCGGCAGGGACGGTAAGGGGCTAGGTCCTCTCCGAGCCGCCGGGCGGCCCGGTTCGGGGCGCCGCTCCGATTCGGAGTCGGCGGCGGCCCTCGGCCGATGGGCCGCGCTCAGGTCGCGAACGACTCGGCGAGGAACCGGACGACGCGCGGCCAGGCGTCAGCCGCGCTCGCGGCATGGAAGTTGGGCCGGGTGTCGTTGAAGAACGCGTGCTTCGCGCCGGGGTAGACAAGATAGTCGAACGAAACACCGTGGGCCCGAAGGGAATCGGCGAACGCGGGGACGGTCTGGGAGATCCCGGGGTCGTCCTCGCCGTACAACCCGAGGAGTCGAGCTCGGATCGCCCCGATCGACTCGGCCGGCGGATTCTGTCCATAGAAGATCACCGCGGCCCGGAGCTCCGGGTCGACCGTCGCGAGGCGGGCCGACATCGCCCCTCCGAAGCAGAACCCGATCGACGCGAGCTTGGTGGGGTCGATTTCGGGACGCGCCCGGAGGTACTCGGCGACTCCGCGGAGATCCCGCGCGTACCCCTCTTGGACCTTCGGCTGAGAGAGGGTGCCGAACGCCTCGAGGATCGGGCGGCGCTCGGGCGGTTGGGTGGCCGCGAACCCCGCGAGCCTTGCTGGGTCCCGGCGAAGGTCCGGGGGCGCTTCCGCGAACGACTTCATCGCGAGGGCGATGTTCCCGGGGGTAAGCAGGTGATGAAGCTCCCCGGTGAACAGGTCGGGGGCGGCCGCGACATACCCGAGCGCGGCGACCCGGCGCGCCACGTCGCGGATGTGCCCGTCCGGGCCGAAGATCTCGTGGATGAGGACGACCGCGGGGCGTCGCGTCCCGTCCTCCCCGTCGCCGGGTAGCACCAGGAAACAGTCGAGCTCACGTCCGTCGACCCGGACCGTCACCTCCCGTTCGAGCGTCATGGGGGTCCGGTTCGGGCAGCGCCTCTCCCTTCATGAGTCGACGGGGGGAGGGAGGGAACGACGACCGCGGAGCCGTCGAGGCGGCCGGAGCGGACCGCAGCGACCGCCTCGTTCGCGTCCTCGAGCGCGAAGCGCGTTGTCCCCGCCCGGATCTCGGCCACCTTCGCCACGTCGAGGAACTCCCTCCCATCCACCCGCGTGAGGTTCGCGACCGAGCGGACGGTCCGCTCCTCCCAGAGAATCCGGTAGGGGAAGGCGGGGATGTCCGACATGTGGATACCCGCACACACGACGGTCCCTCCTTTGTCCGTCGCGCGGAGCGCGACCGGGATCAGGTCCCCGACGGGAGCAAACACGACGGCGGCGTCCAGCGGTTCGGGCGGGAGCTCGTCGGACCCACCGGCCCACCGGGCGCCGAGGGCGGTCGCCCGCCGCTGACCCTCCAGGTCCCCGGGTCGGGTGAACACGAAGACGTCCTGCCGACGGTGGCGGGCCACCTGGATCGCGAGGTGGGCCGCGGCCCCGAACCCGTAGAACCCGAGACGGGGACCGGACCCGGCCAGCCGGAGGGCCCGAAACCCGATCATTCCCGCGCAGAGGAGCGGCGCGGCCTCCGCATCGCCGAATTCGGAGGGGATGGGAAAGACGAACGCCGCGTCGGCAACGATCTGCTCGGCCAGACCGCCGTCCCGTCCGTAACCCGTGAACTCCGCGCGGTCGCAGAGGTTCTCGCGGCCCGAGCGGCACCAGGGGCAGACGCCGCACGCCCAGCCCAGCCAAGGGATCCCGACGCGATCCCCGATCCGGAACCCTCGCGCCTCGTTCCCCATCGCGGCGACCACGCCCACGACCTGGTGGCCGAGGATCCTCGGAAACCGCGGAGCGGGGAGGTCCCCGTCGAGGATGTGGAGGTCGGTGCGGCACACCGCGCAGGCTCGCACATGGACGAGGAGCTCGGTTGGACCGGGCGTGGGTTCGTCCCGGTGAGCATCGAGCCGGAGACCGCTGCCGGGGGACTCGAAAACCATCGCCCGCACGTTTCGCTCCGGAGTCCCGGGGGGACGCAGCGCCAACGGCCCCATAAGTCGGGGCCCGGTCGGTGCTCCGGACGAGGAACCGGCCCGCGAACGCACCCTCGCCAGTCGGGGAATCTCCGAGATCGGAACGCTCCGACCGCCGGCGAGCGGCCCCGCGTAGATCCCGCGTTCGCGGGTCGATCGGCTCTCGGTCTACCCGTCGAAGCTCTCTCCGTCCGAGCGAAGCACGACGTCGAAGACGGACCGGCCCGTGGCGGTCGTCTCCGAGAGCCCGACGAACACGGAGAACCCCGACGCGCGATGCGCCTGGAGGATTCCGGGACTCGGCGGGTGGGAACCGCGGCGAGGATCCGTTCGGCGTTCGGAACCGCCACGACCCCGGGCAACGCCTCCGGCGGTCGGGTCGCGAGGATTCGCTGGGAGGTCTCCGAAAGGCGGAGAAACTCCATGAGCTGGGCGGGGCGGGTTGCCGGTTCGTCGGGGCGGATGAGTCGGAAGAGGGTCGTCGAGGAGCTGGGTTCCTCCGTACGCAGGTCGGCCGGGTCCGCGATGGGCCAGACCCGGTCGGGAGAAATCTACCCCAGTCCGATGGGGTCCGATCCGGGTCGGAGCTCACCGGGGCTCGCGATGTCGACACACTGGAACTGCGGGCTCGTCGTGGCCGAACGTGCGGACAGGGCGAGATTCCCGAAAGTTCGGCAGGGGCCGTACGCGAGGAGGGAGATGGGCCGGCCAAAGAGTTGAGGGGGGAAACGTCCAGTCCGGGCGACGGAAGGTGTTCCGGTCGGACCGGAGGTCCCATTTCGGCGGTGAGGGGGTCTCGGATGGACTCGGCGCTGGCCCTCGGCGGCGAGATCCGGGACGAGCGGGAGGCGGCGGAACAGTTCCTCGGCGGCTGGCGTCGGCGAGCGGCGATCGAATCGACATCGGGGCGGTACTGTTGATCGGATCCCGTCACCCCGAGGATGCGGTTCCCCATGGAGGGAATCCGAACGTTCTTCGGGAACCCGAACAGGTTCGGGCGCTCGCGGGGGGTCCCGGGAGCCGGGCCGTCGGCGCCGCGTGGGGGCGGAAGTGAGGTCCGGGTTCGTTCCCAGAGGAGGCTCGGTCTCGCGAGCGATGGGTATCGAGTCGGCGTTCGCGTTTATATCCAGGGCTCCGATTCACCGACGACGGCGGGGTACCCCCGGGGGAATTGAGCCCTCCCGCGCAGACGTGACCGTACGAGACCGTTCGACGAAGGGCGCGAGTCGTAGGCGCCCGCCGGAGGAGTCGCATCGAGGCACGTCGGCCCGGTGGGAGGAGCTCCGGACGTCCCGTCGGGAGGTGCCCGAGGATCGACTCGTCCTCGCGACCCTCCGGATTCGAGTCCCGGGGATGCGTCGGACTGGCGCGTTCACCCGCCGCCACCCGACGGTGGCCGTTGAAGTCCTGAACCGCGCCAACGTGAGCAAGGACGTCTCGGTGTCGGACCACTGGATCGGCGGGCAGCCGCCCGGCGGCTGGGCCCGGGAGATGGCCGGATCTCCCGACGTCTTGAAGGTCGACAGCCTCGCGGAGCTGGGCGACGGGTGCCCCGATCGGATCCCGTCTCGCAACGCGCCGGTCATCTCCCTCTGCCGGGAGCTCGGGATCCCGATCCCGTTCGCGCTCCGCGTCCACGACGGGGTGATCCGATGGGAGGTGGTGGCCCGCGAGTCCGAGTTCCGCGCCGTCCTCCAGTCCGCCGAGCGGGCCGATCTCGGCATGCAGGTCGTCTCGATCCGTCGACGGCCCCTTCGGAGCCACCTGCCGGTCCTCACGGACAGGCAGCACCAGCGCCTCACCCAGGCGAGGTGGCGGCGGGGTACTTCGCGGTTCCACGCGGGATCACCCTTACCGACCTCGCGGCCCGCCTCGACCGGAGCAAGTCGGCCGTCTCCGAGTCGATCGCGATCATCGAACGGAAACTGCTCGAGAGCCCGAGGCGGTCCACGACGTTCCCGGCCCAGCCGACCGCCTTCGGGAGAGATCGCCGGTCTCGCATGACAACGATTCGGATCGTCGCCGCCCACGAGGTCGTGCGGGCGGCGTTCCCCCGACCGGTGACGGAGAGGGACGAGGTCGCGATGGCGGTCGGGAAAGCGATCGACGGCTCCCTTTCCCGCTACAGCTACGACTTCGCGCAGGGACGGCGGCCCACCCGGACCGCCATGAACCGGCTCGCCGAGGAGATCCTGGACGACGAACTCGCGGGCGCGGGCGTCGAGATCCCGCCCGACGACCGGGCCCGGGAGCTCGTGGCCGTCTCGGCCGTCCTCCAAGCGTTCCGCCGCAGCGAGGTCATGGGGCTCACGCGGCCCCGCAGCCGGCTCATCCTAATCAACGGCGAGGTCGGGGTGTACGCCCAGCCGGATTTCTGGGACGGCAAGGGCCGGATCTACGAGATGAAGAGCTACCACGCGGTCCCAACCCCACCGGACATCCAACTGCAGGTCGAGCTGTTCCAATGCGCCTTTCCCGGGTTCCGGGCCTTCCTCGCCTGGTTTGACCGGCACGCCACGCCCGTCACGACCACGATCGACGAGGTCCCCGAGCTCCGGTCCGAAGAGCTCGAGCGGACCCTCCGGCTCGCCTACCGTACCAGCTCCGAGCTCGGAGTGCCGAAGGTCCTCGAGTTCATCGACGCCCCGACCATCCCCTACACGATCTTGCCCGGCTGAGGCGGGATCCCCCGCGCTTTCTTGGGGAATCCCAGGGACTGGAACGGACCCGAGTGGGGACTCGGAAGGAACCTCCCAGACGGCGGAACGACGAGGCCGATCTCCCTAGTCGCGGGCCGTACGGAGTCCGCCGGCCGCCGGGGACCCACCGAGGAACGAATGCGTGAGGGTCACCGAACGCATCTGCACGATGGCGCCGCAGACATCGTGGACGTGAACGAGGTAGCTCCCGGCGGGCAACGCGACCCCGTCGGAATAGGTCAGGGGGAGCGTCGAGTTGAACACGTTCGCGCCCACGCTGGTGTTCTCCCAAATCGACTGGATCTCGGTCCCGTTGTTCGGGTACTCGAGGACCATCCGTAACGAAGTATTCGCAACCGTTCCATTCAGCTCAAGAGTGTACGTGCTGCCGGAGACGGCCGCCGAACCGCTTGAGGAGACAATCCCGACCACGGGGGCCGGGTAGAAGATGCCCGGCAAGTATGACCCGGTTGCGGTCCAGGACGGCACCGACCACGGGCCATGGTCCACACCGCCGGCGGCCGGGTAAATGGTCCACCGCCAGCGGAACTCAAGGGTCAGAGCGCCGGACGGCACATTCGCCATCACCGCGTATTTCGATGTTTGCAGGTACGCCGGGGCGGTCGAGAAGACCGTCTTCGCCTGGAGCGTTCCGTTGGTGCTGAAGAGCGTGGCCGGCGACCAGGCGTTCCCGCTGATGGTCACGTTCTGAGCCGGGATGGTCAGGACGAGGTTCCCCGACGGTTTCGTCGGAAAGACCGCCTGGGCTGTCGGGAGGTACACCGTGACGCCGCGGTCGGTGGTCACATAGCCCACCACGCGGAACTCGTAGGCCGCCCCAATCACGATCCCCGCGAGACGGCTGTGGAGCGGATTCTGCACCGGGATGGAGAGGGCCGTCGGGCTCAAGTTGGGAGGGTTGCAGGTCCAGGTATTCCACGGCGGGATCGTTTCGCTCGTCGAAAACCCCGAAGCGTGGCTCGGGGCGGGCGGAACGAGCGACGGGACCGCGAGCAGTCCGATGACGAGGAGGACCGTCCCCGACGCGAAACCAAACACTCGTCCCGGACGCCAGATGCGCTGTCGCGTCTTGGACCTGGGGTGCGGCGTCGACATCGTGTATCCTGGCGGCCCGAGGCGACCGGACGGCGTGGGGCGGGTGCGCATGGACCCCTATTATGCTTGTGGGGAACGGGCAACCGTCTCATTTCCCTTTGACCCATTCGAGGGACCGCGTCCCGCTCCTGTCCGCCTCTCGATCGCACCGCCGCGATTCGTACGGAACTCTGCGAGCCGGTCCGTGACCCCGTACGTACGGGCCGGCTCGTCGAGGTACCCCACGTCCATCCGATCCGAGTACCCTTGGCACAGAAGCTCTGCCTCGTCGAGCGCGGCTCGAACCTGCGAATGCTTCGCAGCTGCGAGCCGCTTAACGAACAGCTCCTCGAATATGGCGATTCGAACCGGGCCGTGCGGAGTCGACACCGTCGTGGCCCGATACGGGTCGCCGGTGCATCGATTTCCGACTCCGGCGACGGCGATCCTCCAATCGGCCGAATCCAGAGACCCCCTCGTCGCGGAACCTCCACCCAGTGAGAGTTCGTCGAACAGCTCGCCGATCCGTTCGAAGATCGATGTCGCCGGATACGTACGCGCCCTCCGTGTAGACTTCGATCACCGACCCGCCGACCACGATGATGTCGAGATTGCCAGCTTCCGCGGCCAATAATGCGCTGAAGTAGAGCGTGCGAGTCGCAGAATCCGGCTCCGCCGCAAGCATCTGCTCCTCTTCGGTCGCCGACGTCACGTCGCAGTCCTCTTACGACGCGGGGGCCGCGAACCGAGCGCCTTCAGGATGCGGTCCTTTTCGGGCGGTCGCTCGAACTCCTTGGAATTGCGAGGGACGAAGGCTGCGAACGCCGACAAATCCACCGGGGGCAGCCGCGCCAAGCGCCGGATAGTCTCCATTCCCCTGGAAGCGGTCTGGTTCCGGTCTCCGAGCAGATCTTCGGACCACGAAATTCGTACCCTCCGACGGATGAACCGCCGAAGATCAGGGTCTGTCAAGCTCCAGCCAGCGCGATTTGGCCCGACCGAGTCCGCCTCGACCAACTCTGCGGGCCGGAGCCTGGCCAATACCGCGTTGACCTTGGTCTCCTGGCACCCACTCATCTTGGCAATCCGGTAGCCGGACATCGGGCGCTCGGCACAGGCCAGTATGGTGAGCGTGCCCGTCCGCGCTTGACTGCCGAACAGCGATCTTAGAACGCGCGTTGCGCTCGGCCCCATGATTCATTCGAAGGATATGGGTGGAGGGTACAAATGCTATCCGAATCGGACAGTATGGGATGCGCTAGCGAATCGAAGCATTCTCGGGGTCGGTCGGCAAGGAGGTTCCCACGCAGCGCACCCCACCCCAGTTCGTGGGCAGGAGGGGGTTCCCCGCCCCTCGGAAGGGCGGGCTATGGCGCCCGGTTTCACGCCCGTGCTGGGACTCGCGTCACTCGATCGGGTGGCCCGAGCGTCCGGTGATGGAGGGTGCAGGTGCGCGCAGGGCGTCCTCCGCGACGTGGTCGCGAGCAAACGTGGTCGGCGGCGGAACTCCGTCGCGCCCGACTGTTCGACCCGAGCCGAAGGTCATTCGCGCGTTACGCTTGGGCCGGGGTGGTTGGCGGAATCGGCGACGGCGGCCTAGAGCCGCGGGGGCGGCCCATCATCCAGAGTCGGGCGTAGGCCACCTGCGAGATAAACGCGAACAGGAACGAGGCCCCCATGAGGACCGAGAATTGCGGAGGATTGCCTGCCGTGTCGGTAAACGCGCTTCCGGCGAGACCCGCGATGAGGACCGAGGCGAAGACCAGCACCGCGGGCAGGACGAGCCACCGACTCCGGGTGATCGCGGCGAGGGCGATCGAGAGAATCGAGACGATTCCGAGGACGAAGCCGACGGTCCAATGCCAGTTGAGCAGAGGGTCCGTCATACCGGCGTTGAACCCAGCCGACGGGGCGTACGCGTTCGTCAGGAGACCGAGCAGGTATTGGGCGATGAGGAGCACGAACGTCGCCATGATGACGACGCCTACCGCCGTCCATGCCCACGTGGGCCCCGATATGCGGTCGGGCTGGTGCTGGGTCGTCATTCTCTCGGTCTCGCTGAAAGCCGCCGTGTGCGTGCGGAGAGGGCTCCGGAATTAGAAGGGGACCCTACACGAGAAGTGGAATAACGACAGGCGGCATCCGATTATGGAGCCCATCCATGGTGATTCAAATGTACCGGCCGGATGAGCTTGATTCCCGAATCGTCCGCGATCTTGTCAGTCCCCGTTTGTCACCGGCGGATGTCCGTGTCTCCTGCGCGCGGGTCGCACGGAGGCTCGGGGTGGATCAGGAGGTCGTCCGCAGACGGCTCAAGAAGGCGGGAGAGAAAGGGGCGCTCCTCGGGTGGAAGCTCCTCGTCAACCCGCGACTTCTCGGATGCGATTCCGCCGTCGTGCGGCTGGACACGCCCGAATCTGCCTCGAAGCCCGGTGTGATCTCCCGGATTCTTCTCCTTGGCGGGGTGGTGATGGTTGTAGATTTTCGAGGTCCGGCGACCTTCGTGAGGCTCCACTATTCTTCCTCCGATGAGTTGCAACGGAAAGTTGAGTTGATGTCGACCATCGCCCATTCCCCGCAACCGTCGGTCTGGCCAGAGATACCTCCGCCCGCAGACATCGCGATGCGCGCCGTCGATTGGCGGGTTGTCGGCGGCCTGATGGAGGATGCTCAGCGGGACTTGGGCGAGCTCGCGGTCGAGATTGGAGTCTCCCGCCGTAGCGTGGAGCGTCGACTCGAGGCGATGAGCAACGCTCGGGCGATCTATCTCGTCGGCCAACCCGACGTCGCCGCGGTAGCGGGCGTCGTATGCGACCTCATCCTCAGCTACTCGTCGGTCGCTGAGAAGGAGCGGGGGGACCGCTGGCTCGTTTCGGAGATTCCCCGAGTTGCCTACCTCAATTCCGAGTTGGAGCGCCGGACGATCGTGACCTTCCTCCGAGAGAACCTGGCGGAAGCCGAACGGGTTCTGCAGAATGTTCGCGCAGGGGTGGAAGCGGAATCGGTGGGAATGGAATCGATCCGGCAGCTGACCGTAAGCACGCGCTGGCAGGCCGAGAGAGTTCGAACGCTCGGGCGCCCGGCATGAGCAGCGACGGATCTCTCGGACAACTTCCTCGATGCCTGGGCCGACCAACGTACTGAAGGTGCGCAGAGTCTTGTCTCAGCCCTCGTCCAGGACGGCGAGTCGATTGAAAAAGGAGGCCATCCAGCATCCCGCGGGGCGGACGAACCCGCCCTACCCGCCGAGCAGCCGGTATTCGTCGCCCCGGGGTGGACGCCCGTGCTGGGATTCGCCTATTTAATTTGGCACTCAGGATTCGTACGACGGACGAAGGGACCGACTCGAAAATCGAATTGCCCAAATTCATCGGGTCGTGCGTCTCAACCCCAGCGGGGTCCGCCGATTCGAACGATCGGGCGGAGTTCCTTCGCCGACCGTCGATTCCCGCCGCCAGTGTCGGGGAGTCTGGCGACCCGGGGCTCAGGTCGGTGTGGCCAACAGACTGGACCGCCAACCCGGTAGCCTCGTCGGGTTACGACCGGCGCGCGTCGCGACGGGGCGCCCTCTTGCGAAACACGGCCAGGAGGTCCACGACCTTGTAGGTGGCGGCTTGCCGGTCGAGATACGCGAGGTCCATTTTGTCCGAGTAGTCTTGCCAGAGGAGGCTCGCCTCGTCGAGTGCCGCCCGGACCTTCCAGTGCTTTGCCGCTGCCAATCTCTTGACGAAAAGGTCCTCGACGACGGCGATCTGAACCGGGCCGTACGGGGTCGCAGCTGTGGTCGCCCGGTATGGATCGCCGGTGTATCGATTTCCGACTACATCGACGGCGATGTTCCAGTCCGCCCGAGTCCAAAGCCGCCCTTCATCCTTGAACTTCCACCGCGTGAGGGCACGTCGAACGGGCACCCGATCCGCCCGAATGTCGATATCGCCCGAGACATACCCTCCCTTGGTGTAGACCTCTATCGCCGACCCTCCGACTACGACCACGTCCGATCCGATCTCGTGAGCGAGGAGCGCGGCGAAGTTGAGGATTCGGTCGTAGCTCTTCGGCGTCGAGCGGAGGATCCGGCCGACCTCGACGGCGCCGGTCATCGGCTCGCCGAATTTCGCCGGGAGGTCCGAAGTCCAGCCCGCGCGAGAATTCTGTCCTTCTCCGGCGAACGGGTGAACTCCTCTCGATTCGGGACGGACTCGGGGCTCGGGACGAACCGGGAAAGGTCGATTCGGAGCCGGCGGGGTGACGTTCGTCGGGCGATGCGCCGGTCGATTTCTCGGCCAAAGTCGGCAGCCCAAACGATTCGGACCCGGCGTTGGAGGAAATCTTGGAGCGAACGGTCCGAAAGAACCCACCCGGTGCGCCCCCGATCGGTCGGAGCCGTCGCGACAACCCCGGCCTGTTCGAGCCGTCGCAGCTCCGTGATGACCTTAATGACCTGCGTGCCGGTGACTTTCGCGACACGGTAGGCCGTTAACGGTTGGCCCGCATTGGCCAACGCCCCCAGTGTCGCTGCCCTCGTCTGGCTACCGAAGAGTGCCACGACACTTGGGTCGATCTTCGGCGGCATCAAACCGGTAAGAATCCAATTCCTCAATAAGACTATCCATATCGGATATCAAGCTGGGCCGCCCTCAGGAGGCCATACACGTCCGCTGTCATGCCTCTCGCCCCTCACTGGGCCTCGACATCCGCGGACTGAGAGCTCATCAAGCACGTCGCATTCCGGGCGTAGGAATCCGCGGCGGATGAAGGGTTCCCCGCCCCGCGGAAGGGCGGGATTCGGATACCGGTTTCACGCCCGTGCTGGGATTCGAACCCAGGTCTGAGGCTCCGCAGGCCTCTAGGATAATCCAGTGTAGCGGGGACGGGTTGGCCCGACCCCCGTAGCTACCCCACACGGGCACCCGTGGTCACCGATCGAACTGCTTGGCCACGGCCGAGCGGTCCGCCCTATTAACCTCGAACCCCGAGGCACCGCCGCGCGCGGAGGCCTTTATAATATTACGAGCTCCCTCCGACGAAGCGGCGGCTTTCCGCCGGCTCTCGTCCATGTCGGACTCCGCTCCGGTCGATCCGTGGGACCGGGCTCGGACCCTCGCCATGGGGACGGTCGTCCGGGTGACGACAGACGACGGGCGGGAATGGCGGGGCGCCGTAGTCCCCCCGCACGAGCTTTCCGGCGAGCGTATCCTGCAACTCAAGCTCGCGACCGGCTACAATGTCGGCCTTCGACTGGCGCCGACCGACACGCTCGAGGTCCTCGAAGCCGCCCCCCCGATTGGAAACGGCAGTACCGCTCCCGTGGCGAGGTCCGCATCTCCCGGAAGCGAGCCTTGGCTCGCCCTTCTGACCACGGGAGGGACGATCGCCTCCCGCGTGGACTATCGCACGGGGGGGGTCCGACCCGTTCAGGGCGAAAGCGAGATTTTGAGCTTCTATCCGGACCTCGACCGAGACGGGCCGGTTCGGGTCGTTCCCGTGTTCGACCGGCTCAGCGAGGAGATCGGACCCCCGGATTGGGAGGAGATGGCCCGCCGGACGGTCGCGGTTCTCGCCGAGGGGGCGAGCGGTGTCGTGATCGCTCACGGAACCGATACCCTCGCGTACACGTCGGCGGCGCTCTCGTTCCTTCTGGAGGACCTTCCCGGCCCCGTCGTCATCGTCGGGGCCCAACGGTCGCCGGACCGGCCTTCGTCGGACGGATTCACGAACCTCTCCGCGGCGGTCCGGCTGGCCCGGCACCCGGAGCTCGCCGAGGTCGTCGTGGTGATGCACGAGGGACTTTCCGACGACCGGTTCGCAATCCACCGCGGCACCCGGGTCCGCAAGATGCATTCGAGCCGGCGGGATGCGTTCCGAAGTCGCAACGGCCCTCCAATCGGGTGGATCGAGGGAACCACGGTCCACCTGGTGCATCCGTTCCGGGCGCGGTCGAAGGGCCCCGCCCGGTTCTCCGGGCCGATGGGAACGGGGGCCATGATCCTCTGGTTCCATCCCGGCCTCGAGCCGAGCCGGGCCGAGGCGTTCGTCTCGGGCGCCCGGGGTGTGGTCATCGCCGGGACGGGTCTCGGCAACCTTGCGCTCACGCATCTCCCCTGGATCCAGCGAGCGATCTCACGGGGGACGACCCTCGCGATGACGACCCAATGCCTCGAGGGGGTCGCCGACCCGTACGTGTACGCCACCGGTCGGGAGCTCGCCCGGGCCGGGGTCCTCTACCTCGGGGACATGCTGCCCGAGACGGCGTACACCAAACTCCTCTGGGCGCTCGGCCGCTCGACGGACCCGAAGATCGTCGGCGAACTCCTGTTGGCCCCCCGGGCGGGCGAGGTCGAGCCGCGGCACGAAGCCGAGGACCACCTGTGAAGGCTGGCCTCGAGGTCCATCAACAGCTCGCCACCGGCAAGTTGTTCTGCGCCTGCCCGGCCGAACTCTCGGAAACGGTCACTCGAACCGTCACGCGACGGCTCCGGGCTACCGGCGGCGAGAACCATGCCATCGACGCGGCCGCGGCGTTCCAGGCGTCTCGAAACCTCACGTACGAATACGAGGCGACGCCGACCAGCTGCCTCGTCGAGCTCGACGAGGAGCCACCCCACGCGCTCGACCCCGAGGCGCTCGACGTGGCGCTGACGATGGCGCTCCTCCTCGACGCGCGCCCGCTCGACGAGGTCGAGGTGATGCGGAAGATCGTCGTCGACGGCTCGAACACGTCCGGGTTCCAGCGGACGGCCCTCGTGGCGGTCGACGGCACGCTCGAGGTCGACGGGAAGACCTACTCGATCCCGACGATCTGCCTCGAGGAAGACGCGGCGCGGAAGGTCGGAGAGTCCAAGGAGGGGATCCGGTACCGGCTCGACCGGCTCGGAATCCCGCTCGTCGAGATCGCGACGGGACCGGAGATCGCCTCCGGCCCCGAAGCCCGCGCCGTGGCCGAGGAGCTCGGGATCCTGCTTCGGGCGACGGGACGGGTCCGCCGAGGGATCGGGACCATCCGGGAGGACGTGAACGTCTCGACGGAGGGCGGAGCCCGGGTCGAACTGAAGGGGGTCCAGGACCTCCGCCGAATTCACCAGTACGTCGACGGGGAGGTCGAGCGGCAGAAGCTCCTCCTGGCCACCGCCGCGACGTTGCGCGCGAGAGGCGCCCGCGTTCCGACGGACGCTCCGGTCGAGGTTTCGCACCTGCTCCGGGGGGTTGCCTCTGGTCCGCTCGGCGACGCGCTGCGCACCGGTGGGGTCGTCGTCGGGATCGGGCTCCCAGGGTTCGGCGGACTCCTCGCTCCGCCGGGCACCGCCCGCGAGCGGCTCGGGCGCGAGCTCGCCGACTACGCGCGGGCGACCGGCCTTCGGGGTCTGTTTCATTCGGATGAGGCCCCGAGCCACGGCATCGAGGGGGAGGTCGTCCCGGCGCTGCGGGCCGCGCTCGGGGCCTCGCTCTCCGAGGATGCGTTCGTGCTCGTCGGTGCCCCGGAGGCGGCCCGCGCGCACCGGGCGCTCGCCGCGGTCCGGCAGCGGGCCACGGATTCCCTCCGGGGAGTTCCGGAGGAAACCCGCGACCCCATGCCCGACGGCCGCACCCGGTACTCCCGCCCGCTGCCGGGCCGCGACCGGATGTACCCCGAGACCGATGTTCCTCCGATCCCGGTTTCGCCCGAGCGGATCCGGACCTTGCGCGCCCGTCTGCCGCCGCACCCCCGGGAGGTGCGGGCCCGCCTCGTCGCCGCGCACCGGCTGTCGGACGAGACGGTGCGAACTCTCCAGCGGTCGGGCGAGGTCGAGCGGTTCGATTGGCTCACGGGGCGCGGCCACGCCGCCCCGCTGGTCGCCCAGTTGCTGAGTCGGGAGATCGTGGCGACCGGGGACGAGACCGAACCGTTCGAGTTCCCCGTCGGTCTCCTCGACGAGATCCTGACGGCGGTCGAGTCGGGGGACTTCGCGAAGGAGGGGCTCGGACGGGTCCTTGCGGCGCTCGCCGAGGGGAGCCCGACCGTCGCCGACGCGGTGGCGAGGTCCGGCCTCCAGACGATGAGCCGGGCCGAGCTCGACCGGCTCGCCTCGTCGCTCGTCGCGAAGAACGCCCCTCTGATCGCGGCGAAGGGGTCGGGCGCATTCTCGCCGCTCATGGGCGACCTCATGCGGGAGGTCCGCGGCCGCCGCGACGGCCAGGAGGTCGCGGCGGTGCTGCGGGACGCGCTCGCCAAGCAGGCCACGACCGGGGCCGCGTGACCGGTCGGCGCCCGGGGCGTCGGTCCCCGCTCCGAGCCGTCGTCACCGACATCGACGGGACCCTCACCGACCCGACCCGCCGCCTGAACACGCCGGCGGTCGAACTCCTACGGCAGGTCCAGGACCGCGGCGTCGCGGTTGTCCTCGCGACCGGGAACGTCCTCCCCGTCGCCCTCGCGATCCACCGGTCGATCGGATTGACCGGCCCGATCGTCGCCGAGAACGGCGGACTGATCTACCGGAAGTTCGAGGGCCGGGACGTCGTCGAGCGGCTCGCGCGCCGGTCGGTCGCGATGTCCGCGTTCCGGAAGCTCCGCGCGGACGGGATCCCCGTCCGCCAACTGTTCACCGACCGGTGGCGCGAGACCGAGGTCGCGATCGAGCAGCCGGCCCCGCTCCGCGCGATCCGGGCCGCGCTCGCCGGGACGGGCGTCGTCGCGGAACCGACCGGGTACGCGATCCACCTGATGGAGCGGGGCGCCGGGAAACGGACCGCCCTCGCCCGGGCGCTCGGCCGGCTCGACCTCACCCTCGCCGACTGCTTCGTCGCGGGCGACGGGGACAACGACGTCGCGATGCTGCGCGCCGCGGGGTTCGGCGCTTCGTTCCCGAACGGGAGCGCGCGGGCCCGGGCGGCGGCCGACTACGTCAGCCGACGTCCCTACGCCGACGGCTTCGTCGAAGCGCTTATGGTCAGCGGCCTCGTCCCCCGGTCCGGCCGATAGGAGGGTCGTCGGATGCTCGTCAGTTCCTGCCAACGGTGCGGTGCCCCCGCGACGCTCCGGTGCGCCTTCTGCGGTCGCACGTTCTGTCGCGACTGCCTCGATGCGGACGAGCGGATGTGCCCGGACTGCGTGGCGATGCAGAAGGCCGGAAAAGGTCCCTCGGGCGCCCGCCTGCCCCCGTCCCGCAAGGTCGGCGCCCAGTAACGCGCCCGGCCCCGACCTAGTACGACGTTCCCGGCAGGTGCAACGCACCGGCGGGGGCGTCCCGGCTCACCCAGATCATCGCGAGGCCGAACGCTCCGGTGAACAGCCCGAGGATCACGACCCCCCAGGCGTAGGGGCCGAGGGTGTGGTAGACCCGGACCCAGCCGACCACCAGCCCGCCGGCATGGGCGGAGACGTGGAGCAGCACGTTCACGAAGACGCCGAGTCCCCACCCGACGAGGACCGCCAGGGCGCCGGCGATGCGGAGCCCGGCCCGCTCGTTCCCCCCCTCGTCTTCCGGCGCGACCGCCGGGACGTCCTGGACGTCGGTCACGGACCGCCTAGGCGAACCCGGCGGAGGACTTCGGGTCCTTCGGCCCGGGGCGGAGCGGGGACTTGCGGAGTTCCTTCGGGCACTCGACGAGCCGGACCATCGGGGCCGACTGGACGACGTACGCGGGGAGCCCCGTGTTCGGGTCGTTCCCGGCCCGCAGGATGTTCATGATCTCGAGCTTGACCTCGATGATCGAGCCGTCCTTGAGCTTCAGCCGGAGCCGGCCGTCGCCTTCGACGGGGGAGTAGTCGACGATCTCGGCGTTCGAGAGGTCCGGTGCCTGCCCGGGCATCCCACCCATCATCGGGCGCCTCGCGCCGCGACGCGGGTCTTCAGGACGACGCGGGGGTCCTCGCCATCGACGGTGAGCCCCATCGAGACGCACGTCCCGATCACCTGGTTGACCTTCTCCTCGACCGACCGACCGAAGAGGTCGGCCCCCTTCGCGTCCGCGATCTGTCGGACCGCGTCCATTGAGACGTCGCCGACCGTCTCGGTCTTCGACTTGCCGGACCCCTTCTCCTTCCCGGCTTCCTTCAGCAGGAGCGCCGCGACGGGGGGGCGGCCGACGACGAGCGTGAACGCCCGGGTGGCCGGGTCGACCTTGATGACGACCGGGACCTTCATCCCGGCGAATCCTTTCGTCTGTTCGTTGATCTGCGCGACGACCTGGACGACGTTCACGCCGAGCGGCCCGAGGGCCGGACCGAGCGGGTTCCCCGGAGTCGCCTTTCCGCCCTCGACGAGGACGCTCACCTCATCCGCCACTCTTTCCGCCTCCCTTCTCCAGCATCCGCACGTGGTCGCCGCGGATCGTGACGGGGATCGGGACGACCGCCTCGATCAGCTCGACCGTGATCTCTTCCTTCGCCTGGTCGATCTTCTTGACCCGGGCCTTCTCGCCCTTGAACGGTCCCGCGATGAGCTCGACGATCGCGCCCTCGACGAATCCCTCGACGGTGATCCGCGGCAGGAGCAACGGCTCGACCTCCTTCAGGGTCGTCTCGCCGGCGACGAGCCCCCGGGCCTTGCGGATGCCGTGGAGCATCTCGCGGACCCCCTCGAAGCTCATCCCCTCGGCGAAGACGTAGCCGCGGAGA
>JAKIVZ010000007.1 GCA_022750295.1 Candidatus Lutacidiplasma silvani | reverse complement strand
CTAGCACTACTTCGGGGGTTCATCGCTTCGCTCGGACCGGAGCGGCCGAGCCTGTCGCTGGGACCGCCAGTCGGCGATGGTGATTCGACCGCCCCGTATCACCAGCGGCGCATCGTGCAATGCCCAGAGCCGATTCATCCGCTCTTCCCGGACTTTTGGGTCCGTGGCCGCTTCGGCCTGCCGAAGGATCTGTCGGACTACCCGTGCGTGGATCTCCTCGGCCACCTGTTCCACGCTCGGCGGTGGGCCGCCCTTTCCCCCGCGCTCGGCCTTGCGCGAGGCGAGGAACGCCTGGGCCATCGCCACCATCGTCATGTGATGGTGCCAACCGGTCCAGGTCCGCCCCTCGAAGTGGTCCAGCCCGAGCACCTGCTTCATCTGTCGATAGCCCAGCTCGATCGGCCACCGCGAGCGCATCAACCGCCCCATCTCCGTCAGGGACAGCGCTCCCGTCCCCCACGCGAGATACGCCTTCGTTTCGTTCGACCGCCGTTCGAGGAGGAGGATCCCCTCCTCCTCGGTCGCCTTGCCCTCGTGCCAGACCGTCACCGGATACCGCACCAGCTCGACGGTCATCGGTCCCTTCGTGCCCCTCGCCCAGACCACCGAGCGCCACTCGGCCGCCGACACCGTCGGGATCAACCGATCGACCCGGATCGGTCCTTCCCCGGCCCGGGCCACCACCGTCGAGTGCGGTTGGATCCCCACCACGTACGACTCGCCGCGCTCCCGGAGCGCCCGTCGGAACTCCCCCGACCGGCCATACTCCGCATCCGCCAGCACCGCCCGATGCGGAAGACCGGCGGCCCGGGCCCGATCGATCAGCTCGAGTCCAATCTGCGGCTTGTCCTCGTACCCCACCGACGGAGGCACCCGGGCCTTCGTCCGCCGAGGGCCATCGTCAATCCATTTCTTCGGAAGGTAGAGGCGGGCGCCGACGGTGAACCCCACCATCTCCCGGGACTCCCGGTCGAAGGGGAGCACGTAATACAGCGTCACCCCGGACTGGCAGTTCGCGGTCTTCCCGAGCGCTCCGCACCATTGGTGGGCGACCCCCACCGACGCGGACCCCTGCTTCGGGAAGGTGGTGTCGTCGAGAGCAAGCACGGCGTGCGGGACGCCGAACCGCTCGGCGATCTGTCCGGCGAGCTGCTGCTGGACCTCCTCCGCGTTCCAAGGGGAATCGGTGAGGAAGTTCTGGAGCCGATCGCCATCGGCCTCGGGGATCCGGTTGCCGATTGGGTCCATCGACTTGCGGGACCCCGGAAGGAGGAGTCCCGCAAGATACTGACGCGCGTTCCGCTGGGTGTCGCGGAAGCGGGCTCCCACCTCGAACCGAGGGTCGAACGGTCGAAGCCACCCGTCGAGGTCGGGAAACCAGTCGGTCGTGGGCCCGGAACGAGCGCGCGAGGAGCGCCGCATTCGGGAGTCTCCGCTCCCGAGTCTTGAACCGACAGAGTTCCACTCGACAAGGGAAGAGGGCCCGGTCAAACCCCCGAAGTAGTGCTAGTCGGTCCAAGACCCTTGGGCCGAGATGTCGGCCCACTGGATCCCCGAGGCGCTCCAGACGACCAGGGCGAGGGGGTCGCCCGCGTAGCTCGTCAGGTCGATCGTGTACGACCCACTGGTGGTACCCACACACGTCCCGGCCGAGTCGTTCGTGCACCAGATCGGGGTGAGATTGGTCTGGGCCCCGAACTGGGTAACCTGGTCGCTCGTGAAGATCTCGACGATGACCCCGCGGCAGGCGGTGTCGTTCGCCTCGTCGCATGCCGGAACTTCAATCGTAGCGGAGACCGAGGCCGAACTGACGGTCAGCGCACTGTCTTCGTCGGACTGCGAGTCCGGCGCGAGCTGGAACGGGAAAACGACTGCCTGCGGCCCGCCCGGGTCGACCTCGACGTCGGTCGCATTCGCAATCCCGACCGTCGGCGGCCCCGGGTTCGGGGCGGAGATCGTGGCCACCCATGCCACGGAGATGATCACGAGGGCGGATACGATCGCGAACGCGAGGATTCGAGTCCGACGGGGCTTCCGGAGCCGGAAGGTGGCGGGTGCCACGGAGGTCGCTCGAGCGGCCGGGACGGGGGGGGAGGGATCGGGTTCGGCCATGCCTACCGGGATTCCGGAGTCCTCGATGGAATATATCGGCGAGCCCGGACCGCTCCGTGGGCCCGTACGCGTTCGTCAGCTGTTCGATGAGAAATGGAACAGCGACTTCATCACCGGGAACCCCGTCTGGTTGTCGAAGCCGCCGGGATTGCCGAGGTGATTGAGGTGGAACAACCACTCCACCGTCCGAACGAGTCCGTACGGAGAGTCGTTCCCGGCGAAGGTGGTGTGCCGGGAGTACGGGCTGATGACCGCCGTGTAGATGTGACCGCCGCACACGGCGTCCCCCGCTTCGCCGTTCTGCGCGCACCACTGGTAATTGTCGCCCCCGGTGATCCCCGGCACGGCGAACCCGGCGTTGCTCGCGGTTCCCTCGTCCCAGGTGACGAAGAACGCTGTGTGATTGATCTCCGCCCGCTCGGCCGAGCTCGAATACTTCCCGGTGTGGTTGAGGATCGGTCCCAGCCAGTGCTTCAGCCAGATGTCGGCTTGCGCCGTCATCTGGGCGTTGGTCGTGTTGCGGCCGCAGCCGTTGTGGCCGTCGTCGCAGAGGTTGGGAGTGTAGAACGAATAATTGCGCAGTGTGCCGTTGGCGACCGAGCTGTTGTAGGCATTCGAGCTGAGGACATGCGCGTTGCAGTACGACTGGCTCTTGAGGACGTCGGAGAAGAAGAGCGCGGGAACGTGGCGCGTGGCAAACAGCCCGGCGGTCGCCCCGGCCGGATTCGAGCATGCGGTCGAGGGTAGGTTTTCGGCGTACTGGCCCCAGCTGAGGTGCGCGTTGTCAAGCTCGACGTTGATCGACTTGTTGGTGTAGTTGTTCCACGAGTCCGTTCCACACTGGTTAGCGACCGCGGCAAACAGCGCGATGTAGTTGGGGGCCGACGGATGGCAGACTGAGTAATACCCGGTAGCGTTCCCGTACGTCGCGGCCAGGTACCGCTCGAACGGGCCGTGGGCCCAGACGCTCGTGAGCTCCTCGTTCTCGAGCACGACGACCACGATGTGTTGAATGTACGGGGTCGCCGGCGGGAGGACCGAGTCGGTGAGGTCCGCCTCCGGCCTTGGCAAGCCGGCTCCGGACGGGAGCCAGGCGAACGCTCCGACGGCGATGGCCGCGATGGCGAGCGCGATTTCTGGCGTTCCGAGCACGGAGGGGCGGCGGGATCCGGACCTCCGAATCGTCCGCCCCATTGCGTGCGGTCTCAATAGTTCACGGTGAAGGTGCCGTTGTTGCTGACGATCATGGCCGTCCCGTTCGCGATATGCAACGCGCCGGTCGTCGACCAGCTCTGGAAGTGGTTCCCGGGGCACCCGGGGATCGAGAACCGGTACGCGATCGGGGAGGGGGCGAACACGGCTTGCGTGCCGTTCGCGTACTTCGTTCCGTTGAAGGTGATCGACTTCGTCGCGCACGCCGCCGGGGTGATGACGAACCGGACGGTCGCATTCGGCGGGTAGACCGCGTCGACGGTCTTGTTGAACATCATCGCCCCGCAGGCGTCGTGGATGTGCACGAGAAACGGTCCCGGCGAGAGGTAGTGGTCGTAGTTCAGCATCGGGATTCGGACCGTGAACGTGGTGGCGTTCGCGGGGGCCGTCTGGAGGAAGTCCTGGACGACCCCGCCGGCGGGGTATTCCATCTCGAGGAAGAACGTCCGTCCGGCCACGTCTCCGCCGAGGGTCGCAGTGAAATTGCCGCCGATGACGGCCGTCTTCCCGGAACTCGCGAGATACGTAGCGTACGGGGCGGGCCAGAAGATCGAGGGGACCGACTGGGGCCAGTTCGCCTTCGACGTCGGAATCGACCAGGGGCCATGAATCGCCTTCCCGAGGGTCGGACTGTAGACCCACTGCCAGCGGACCTCGATGGTGATCTGGCCGTAGTCGGCGTTCGCCGTCACGGCGAGCTTCATGGAATCGATCTTCGCGAGGGAGTGGGCCTTGAATTGGAGCCCGGTAGGGTACGTGAAATTCTTCGTCGTCGCGAACGACGGCTTGGACCAGCCCTTGAAGTCCATTTGGATGGAGCGGTTCGAGAGGAAGATCTGGGCGTTGCCCCCGGAGGCCATGGGGAAGTCGTAAAAGACGCTCGGGAAGTAGACCGTGATGTTGGAATCGTTCTCGGTCCAATTGAGCGCCTGGACTTCCATGACCGCCGAAAGGTTCCCGCCGGCCGCGACGCTCTTCGAGGGCACGGCGATCCCCTGCAGGAGGGCCGAGGGAGTTTGGGTGGTGACCGGGTTGCAGGTACCGAACGCCGAGCTGGTCACGGGGGGCACCGAACCGGGTGCGGTGTTGGTCGGAGCTCCCGCCGAGATCGGCATGGGCCCTATCGTGAGGGCGAGCAGCGCGACAACCGCCAGGACTCCGAGCCCGAGGGCCAAGCTCCGTACCGGCGGACCGCGGAATCTTCGGGGAGCCCCGCCGTCCGCGGAGTCCGACCCGCGGTCCACCGACGACCCATTCCCGACCTGGCTCTCTGTGTGCGCATAGCCCCGCATCTGTCCGTACGCCCTCTGAGGAGGGCGTCTCCGCGGCTCGGGCCACTCCGAAGGGGGTCTTAAACGATTCTGGCCACGGGCACAGCGGGCCGGACGAATGCGACAACCGTCGACCGTGATCGGTCGAGATTGCCGTGAAACGCCGATTTACCCGGGGCCCGGTCGACGGCGCCGCCCCGGAGCGTCGCGGGCGGTCGCTCCGGTCGAGGATTGGCCGGCCGAACGTGTGCAACGGGACGGGGCGGCGGTGCCTTCGGCAACGGCACGGTCTTAAGGCCCCGAGTTCCCGTTGTAGCGCGGAGACGGACGGCAGTGCGCGATCGGGCCCGACCCAGCGGCGGAAGCGCCGCCGCCCGTAGAACCGGAGCTCCCTCCCCGAGGGCCCGATGGACGGGGTGGCCGGGCTGACCGGAAACTCCCCCCCCAACATCCTCGTCGTGGTTCTCGACTGCGGTCGGGCCGACGACTTCCCCGGCGGGGCCCGCGGGGTCACGAACATGCCGTTCGCGGACCGCCTCCGGCGCGAGAGCCTGTGGTTCCCTCGCGCCGCGAGCCCGGCTCCGTGGACGATTCCTTCGCACGCCAGTCTGTTCACGGGTCTCTACCCTTGGGAGCACGGAGCCCACGCGAAGGCGGCGCTGAAGCTCGTCGACGGGATTCCCCGCTTGCCCAGACTTCTCCGCGAGCACGGCTACCGCACAATGTCGTTGTCGGCGAACCACCTCATCTCGCCCAACCTCGGTTTTTCCGAGGGGTTCGACCGGGCCGCCTGGGCCGGATGGTGGGAGCCATATTACCGGGTCTCCGGCAGCGGCCACCCCCCACACACCCTCGATGAGGCTCGGGCGTCGCCAAACGCCGGGCTGAACCGGATCCAGCACGGGCCGGCGTGGCAGGCGGTCAAGATGACGAGCCGGGTCGTGTACCGATTCCCGTTCGTCACCGACGCGGCGGGACGATTCACCCAGCGGCTCCGCCACCCCGAATCCCGGGAGCTCCCCGGGGTTTCGTCCTGGATCGAGCCCACGCTCGACCGTTGGATCGCGGAAACACCGGCCGATCGGCCGGTCTTCGCGTTCGTGAACCTGCTCGAAACGCACGAGCCGTACTACCCGATCTCGGAGTGGGGCTCCGACCTCGCCGGCTGGCTCCGACGCAGCGGGGCCCGGCAGGACCACGTCGGCTGGCTCGCCGGAAGCTGGACCCCGACGGAGGACCAGTACCGTCGTTTGCACGACCTCTCCCGCGAGAACCTCCGAGAGGCGGACCGGCGCCTCGAGGCGATCGCGGACGTGTTCCGAAAGTCGGGTCGGTGGGACGACACGACGGTCGTGGTGACGAGCGACCACGGCCAGGCGTTCGGGGAGCACGACATCTTGTTCCACATGCTCCGGCTCGAAGAGCCGCTCGTACGGATCCCGCTGTGGTGGCGCCGTGCGCGCGACCGGCCGACGCCGGGAGCGGCGACTGGCTGGGCGAGCCTCGTCGACGTCGCTCCGACCCTCGCCGAGGACGCGGGGCTCCCGTTCGGATTCGTCGGCTCCGGAGTCCCGCTCGCCTCGCTCCGGGACCGGCCGCGGGACGGTCCCGTCCTGTCCGTCGCCGACGGACTCGTCTGGAAGACGATCATTCCGGAACACGAGCGCGGCCGACTCTCCGAGCAGCGGAAGCACGCCTTCGACCGGATCCTCGTGGCGGGCTGGGAAGGCGACGCGAAGGTCGTCTACGACGCGACGGAGGACCGGACGCGGGCGTACGACCTCCGGTCCGACCCGGGCGAGGGGACGGACGTGTGGCCCGCTCGGGCCTCCGAACTCGGGCCGCTCGCGGGGGAAGTCCGCTCGGTCGCGGGACGGATGTCCGGACAAGCCCCCGTCGCCGTTTCTGACGACGTGGAGGAGCGACTCCGCTCCTGGGGTTACATCTAGCGCCGTCCGCCGGACGAATCCCTCGGCGAACCGGTCGGGCTCACGGGTCCCGAGTCCGGGACCGACGCCAGACCATAAGGGCGGCGATCGCGACGAGTACGACCACGACTCCGACCCCCGCGACGAGCGTCCAATCCGTCCCGGCAACCGGTTTGGGAGGAGCGACCACGTTCGATGAGACCCCGAACGAGGTCGTCCCGGAGGTCCTGGCCCCGAGCGAGTCGGTGACGACGACCGTGACCGAGTACTGGCCGGCTCGGCTCGGCGTGCACTCGAGCGACGGCGAGTCAGGGCCGGTGCACCCCAGTGGGAGTCCGGAGTACGCGAACGTGTGGGGACCGGTCCCGCCGACCACCGTCACCTCCAATTGCAAGGAGCCGCCAAGGCCCGCCGTGGTGGGACTGCTCACGAACGATGTGACCTCGAGAACCGGGTCGAACGGGATGAGCTCGGGGTACGGCGCGCCGGCCACCTGCAGCGTGCCCGCCGACTCGAGGGGCGGAGCGTTCGAGGGCCCGGTGGCCCCGAATCTGTAGGTCCCGTTCGGTTCCACGAACGCCGCGATGCTTCCGGAGGCGACCGGTTCGGTGGCCCCGCCGAAGGTGAGACTCCACGAACTGCCCGCGCTTAGGTTCAACGACGTGAACGTCACCGGGTACGTTTCGAGCGTGAAGACGACCGAGGCGGACGTCGGACCGAACTCCAGGTCGAGCGCCCCGTTGGCCCGGCTCCAGACATTCCCATCGGCGGAGGCGAAGTATCGGTACGAACCGGCGGGGAGCGCGAGCTCGATCGCGGGCGCGATAGAGGAGACCGGTGCGGACCCCGTGACGTTGACCCACCACGGGAGACCCGCGGGAAGCCCCGACTCCGAGACGGTGGCCTCGAAGATCCGAGGGCCGAACGTCACGTTGACGAGCACCGAGGAGTTCGCGACCGTGAAGTTCCCGTGGGGGGTGGGCCACCCCGTGGTGTTCGTGTAGGCGGAATACGAATCGGTGCCGTCCGTGAGCCGGTACCCGATCACCGCGCTGGTCGTCCAAATGTCGATGCCGGTCGATACGTTGAGGTGCCACCAGGTACCGTTGGGGAGCCCCACATCGGCGAACACGACGGAGAACGTGGCGGCCACAAACCCGACCGAGACGTTCGTGGGCGTGCCGTTCACATCGAACGACCCATTCGGAGAATCCCACTCGCGGCCGGAAGCGGCCGCGACGAACGAGTACGTCCCGTTCGGCAAGGAAAGGGCGAGGGAGCTCGCGTTCGTGTCCTCGGACGGCTGGCCCGAAACATTGAACGACCACGTCGTGCCAGCGGCAAGTCCGTGTTCCTCGACGGTAACGTTGAACGCTGCTGCCGGAAATCGGAAGAGCGAGGTCATCGCCGGAAACCCGGAGACGTTGTCGAGATCCCCCGGATTCCCGAGGGGGGCGAGATGGAAGAGCCATTCCACCGTGCGACACAGGCCGTACGTCGAATCGTTTTCCTTGAACGTCGTGTTCCGTGAGTACGGGCTCACGATGGCGGTGTAGATGTGGCCACCGCACGCGGCGTCTCCAGTCTCCCCGTTCTGGCCGCACCACAGGTAGTTGTCGCCGCTCGTCACCCCGGGGACGGCGAACCCCGCATTGCTCCCGGTCCCCTCGTCCCACGTCAGGATGAAGGCGGTGTGGTTGATTGTTTCCTCCTCCTCGGGCGTGTCGTACCCCCCGGTGTGATTGAGGATCGGGCTCAGCCAGTCGCGCAGCCACGTGTCGGCTTGGAGTGTCATCTGGGCGTCCGTCGTGTTGTTGCCGCACCCGTTGTGGCCGTCGTCGCAAAGGTTCGGAGTGTAGTAAGAGTAGTTGCGCAGGGTACCGTTCGCAACCGAGCCATTGAAGGCGCTCGAGCTGAGAACATGCGCATTGCAATAGCTCTGGTTGCCTAGGATCGATGCGAACCAGAGGGCCGGGGTGTGGCGGGTCGCGAACATCCCGGCCGTGGCAGTGCCCGGGCTGGAACAGGCGTTCCCCGGCAGGCTTTCCGCGTACTGACCCCACGTGAGGCTCGCGGCGTCGAATTCGCCCGCGAGTGTCGCGTTCGTGTAGTTTGCCCAGCTGTCCGAACCGCACTGGTTGGCAACGGCTGCGAACATCCCGAGGTAGTTTGGGGCCGACGGATGGCAGGCAGCGTAGTAGTTCGTGGCGTTCCCGTAGTTCGCCGCGAGGTACCGTTCGTACGGCCCGTTCGCCCACACCTCGGAAAGCTCCTCGTTCTCGAGCGGCACGACGACCACGTGCTGGATGGACGGATTTGGTCCGGAGGGGGTGTGGGTCGCGGCCGGAACGGACCCGATCCGGACCGACGGTCCGACCGGCGACGCCCCGACCCCGACCGAGAGGCCCGAAAGGGTCAGTGCGGCCAGGACGAGGATCACTGAGCTCGTCGTCTCGACCCGCCGACTTGCCCAGCTGACTTGCGATCGCATCGCCCCGGGACCCCGCGGCCGTTCAGTTGTACTCGACGGTAAAAGTGCCGTTGTAGCTGACGAGCATCTGCGAGCCCGACTCGATGTGGAGCGCTCCGGTGGTGACCCAGTTGTGGAACGAGTGCCCCGAACACACCGGGATCGCGAACGAGTATGGCGTCGGTCCGGGCACGAACGTGCCGACCGTGTTGTTCGTGAACGCCGTGCCGTTGAAGGTGATCGACCTGGCGGCGCACGCTGAGGGGATCAGCAGGAACCGGATCGAGGCGGACGGAGCGTAGTACGCGTCGATCGTCTTGTTGTACATCATCGCGCCACACGCGTCGTGGATGTGAATCAGGTAGGCGCCCGCGGAGAGATTCCCATTGTAGTTGATCATCGGAATTCGGACCAGGAACGTCGTCGCGTTCGCCGGAGCGGTCTGGCTGAAGTCCTGGACCACGCTCCCGGCGGGGGTCTCCATCTCGAGGAAGAACGTTCGACTCGCCACGTCGCCGCCGAGCGTGGCGGTGTAATTCGTACCGATGACGGCCGCGGTGCCGGAGCTCGTGAGGAACGTCGTGTAGGGGGCCGGCCAGAAGATTGAGGGAACCGACTTCGGCCAGTTCGACTGGTTGGTCGGAACGCTCCAGGGACCGTGGACGACCTTCCCCGGGGTGGTGGGCGTGTAGATCCACTGCCACCGGACCTCAATCGTGATCCCACCGTAGTCCGACGTCGCCTGGACGGCCAGTTTCATCGAGTCGATGGTCGCCTTCGCATTAGTCTTGAATTGGAGGCCGGTCGGGAACGTGTAGTTCCGAGTTGCACCGAAGGACGGGGTCGACCATCCGGAGAAGTTCATGGCGATCGACCGGTTCGAGAGGAACAGCTGCTCGTTGCCGCCCGAGGCCCGCGGGAAGTCAAAGAAGACGCTTGGAAAGATTACCGAGATGGACCCGTCGACAGTGGACCAGTTGAGGGCCGCGACTTCCATGTCCGCGGAGAGGGTCCCATTCGGGGTGACGTTCTTCGCGGGAACGGCGACTCCTTGGAGGAGGGCCGAGGGAGTCTTCGTGGAGACTGGGTTGCAATGGCCGAACGCGGCGGTCCTCAGCGGGGCAGAGATTCCCGTGCTCCCCAGGTTTGACGTTGACAAGGAGGGGGTGGGGCCCGAGATCGAGAGAAAGATCGCGACGACTCCGAGAACGCCAATCGTCGCCCAGGTGCCTCGGCTGGGGCGACGTGCGTCTCGGGTCCTCGCTCGGAGGGTCGGGCCGGCACCCGTCCTATCGATGGTCGGGGGAGGCGGAAGGACAGGTGGGCGCCGAATATGCTTATGCATCTGTCCGCAACACCGCGACCGCGCGATTCGCGCGGCCGGGGCACCCGGGGCGGGCTGATAAATGGTTCCGTTGGCCCGGGGGGCGGAGAGCGCCCGACGGAAATCCCGACTGCGTTCGATGGCACGTCGCCTCGATGGGCCCGGGGTGCCCGGCGGGGGCTTCCTTGGGAGATGCAACAGGCTTGGCGTGGCCTCGTGCCGACAACCGTATCTTCCGTTCGACCCTCGCCTAGGTCGCGCGCCGCCAGGCGCGCTGGAGCCGGTACCCGTGGAGTCGAGCGCTGAGGCGGACGAGGCCGTCGGGAGCGGCCCGCCGGACCCGGACTCGGCCGCTGCCCCGGCCGCGCGTCCCCCGAGGAAACGCAGCCTCGGATCGTGGCTAGCGACCGCAGTCGCGGTGGGCCTGCTCCTCTTGCTGTCGGGAGTTCTCATCTTCGGGACCTTCCCCGTACCGCCCCCCGCGACGGCCCCGCACAGCGCCGGATCCCCACCGGGCAGCGGGGGCGGAGGCGACGGCGGAGGCGACGGTGGGGCCCAAGTGTTGGTCAAGAACGGGACCGACTGGTCGATTCCATCCCATGCGTTCGAGGCCAGATGGTTTTCCGTCGGAGAGGAGAGTGAACTCGAGGGCTCGTACTCCTCGATCGGGGCGGTTCGGATCTACCTCCTCAACTCGACGGGCTTCGTTTCGTACGTCGGAGGAAACTTCACGACGGGCTCGCTTCCGGCGAACAGCTCTCCCACGGAGAGCCAGATCGCGTGGAGTTCCGGTACCACCACAGGCGGTGGCTACGTGGATACCTTCGCAGGAGGCCAGAACTACGACCTTCTGGTCTGCGCAGAGGACGGAGGATCCTCCGTTCACTTCGAGTTCACCTCCGCGTTCGTCGCGAGCGTCGCCGACGTCGCCTGAACCGCGACCGAATTCCGCGCCGTAGCGGTCTCCTGCGCTCGCAGTCCCGGTCGACTTCGACGCTCCAGCTCCGGCAAGGTGGTTGCCGGGGCCCCCCGGTCTCGGTCTACCGAACGAATGGGCCGCGAGGAGCTGGCGAGAGGAACTCTTCGGAGCGGACCGGCACGAGTAGCGGCTGGCCATTCGCCGTCCCGGCGACGTCGAGCACCCGCAATCCCCCCACGGGGGCGAGAGGGGTGGCATTGAGGGACGCAAACGCCGAAAAGTGGGAATCGGCTACCGAGCGGAGGATAAACCGCAAGGAACTGCCGCTAGCGAGGCCCTTCACCCGATATCCCACCGCCGCGCCGTCCACGCGAACCGTGAACTCAGTCGGATTGTTCTGCGGTCCATAGTGCAGGCGGTAAAACGTCACGGGCGAGCCGCCGACCGGCGGGGTCCAGCTGAGATTAACGAAACCGGTGCCGACCGTCGCCGAGAAATTGGTGACCGGCGGGGGTGCCGCAAGGGATTGCGGTTTCGCGGGGTACGTGATCGATGACGCGTTGGAGAGCAGCAGGGGCGAACGTGGGGAGGCGGAGAAGTCAAAGTAGCTGAGGGGGAGGGGCGCGTCGGCGTCCCGGACATCGAGCGTCCCGAGCCCGAACCTCCACTGGACGAACTTCAGCAGGGAGTCAAAGTAGCCGAGCTGGGAGCCGACGTAGCCCTCGCGGGCATACGGGCTGATGACGAGGAGCGGGACGCGGAACCCGAGCCCCAGCGCGTCGATCTGGGGTGGGGCAACGTGGTCGTAGAAGCCGCCGTACTCGTCCCAAGTGACGAACACCGCCGTGGAGTTCCATTCCGGGGAGGTCTCGACCGCGTTTAGGATCTGCATGATGAACCCCATCCCGACCGTGACGTTGTACGGCGGGTGGTCGGAGGCCAAGGCGGACGGGATGATGTACGACACGTTGGGGAGGGTGCCCTTCTTCGCGTCGGAGTAGAAGTCGTTCCGCCCGACGAAGTGCGAGCTATACGGCGCCACGTACGCCTTCGCCTGGGAAGCGAGCGGATTCCAGAACGCGAAGGTGCCGTCGGACATGTGGAGGCCGACGGCCGCATCGTAGCTTTGCTGGAGCTGCCAGTCGTAGAACTTCCAGCTGATCGAACTGTTCACAAGCTCCGAGTCGATCGCGGGCGTGGCGTTCGCTTCGTGCAAGTATGTCACCTGGTTGGAGGTGAGGCCACCACCCGGGGCCGTCTCGACGCTGTAGTTTTCCGCGATGGACGGGGAGTCGGAGGCGACGAGGAACCAGTGGTTCGGTAAGGAATAGGAGAGGGTGCTCGAGAAGAAGTCGTCCCCGAGGCCGTACTCCTCCGCATAGTCCCAGTCCCCCGGTATTGAACTCCCGTTCCAGTGGCCGAAGGGAAGGTCGCCGGATCCTTCGGCTTGGTAAAAGCCGTCCATCGAGCCGTTGTCGTAGGCCTTGTGGGAGGATGCCCAGCTGTGCGGTTGGTCGCGGTACATCGATGAACCGTTCGCAAACGTGAACGGAACGACGCATCCCAGCCCGGGCTTGCTCGGATTCATCGGGACGCACGTGCCCGGTGGAATCCCATTGACTTGATACTGGCAGACTCCGCTCAGGTTCTGGCAGTACGTTCCGAAGTAGTTGTCGAACGCGTGATTCTCCATCATCAGGATGACCACATGCTTGATCGGGACGCTCGAGGGACTTGGAGGTGGTGCGAAGTACGCGACCCCGGCAGTGCTGTTCGAAGTCGCCACCTCGAATGGATGGACGACACCAATTCCGGCTCCGACGGCGCCGGCCGGAAGGAGAAGGAGCAAAGAGGTCTCGACCACGAGGAGGAGGGCAGTTAGGGAGAGCTCCGTCGAGGGGAGCCGACGTACCAGAGCGCTCACCTGAGTCGGACCTCCGACACCCACCCGGGGTGGACGCAAGACGGCGCGCCGGCCCAACCGGGGAATGCGACAGAACCGACCAGGTATGGGTTTCGCATGAAAGCTCCTGGAGCGCGACTTGAGGAGCCGAGCGGCTTCCCCCGGCGGCTCGGGGGGGACGGCCCTCCGGACTAGTTAACCTCGGCACGCGGGTCTCGGCCCCCCATCATCGGGTGCGACTTCGAGGGCCCTCACTGCCGGAAGTTCTTCCATCCCCGAGCCAACTCCCACCGGGAGCCGCCGGCAGAGTTCGGACGCTCCGGTGGCAGAGCGGGGGAAGGAGAGCGAGCCGCGGGCGTCCCGCCGCTGGACCAAGCTTCCCGAAGGCCCCGGGGAGGCTGGGGACCGCCACCGCCCAAATTTGGTCGGAATTCATAAATACGTCCAGATGCGCATTTACACGTGACGACCTCCCTTCCTTCCACTTCTCCCCATGAACGTCCGCAGCCACACCGGTGTCGGTAACCGCCCGCGGCATCGCACACTCCCCTGGGCCACGATCGCTCTGGTGGCGCTCCTGCTCCCGGTGGCGATTCCTTCCGCGAGCTCCCCCGAAGTCATCCGAGGGTGGGGCGTCCTCCACGTCGCCGCCCGGACCGCCGGGGCTTGGAACATCTTGGACGGTGGAACGCTGACGTTCAACGGCACTGGGTCGCCCGAGAGCACGATCACCGACCGGGAGGCGGCGGCGGGCGAGACTTCGAACGGCCGGGCGTATTTCCTCAATCTCACGGTCACGCTCCCTCTCGAGAACGTCTCCCTCCGAGTCTGGACATACCCGGTCGCGAACTGGGAGTTCCCCGCCGCGTTCCCGTGGGGTGCCGAGGCGCTCCCGCCGCTCCCCGAGTGGCAGTACGCCGTCTACTTCGGGGCCGCCAATGACTCGACGAATTGGATTGTCAACGAATCCCACGGCGAGATCTCTCGCTCGGTGCCGTGGGAGAACGCCTCGTTCCTCGTGGTCGGGTTCACCCCCCTCTCGCTCGCGCTCTCCGCCGACCCCACTCTCCCCGACGGGACCACCCCGACGCACCTCGGGTTCAACGTCAACAACGGCGGCCTGGGCGGCGGGCTCAACACCTCCGACCCGCAACTCGCCCGGATGACGGCCGCCCTCCACCCGGCGGTCACCCGATTCGGCGTCACCTCGGTCGGGAGTGGGACTTCCTGGAACAACGCCACGGAGACCGCCAAATTCGACTTCACGAACTTTGACCTCACGGCGAACTTCAGCGCGGCCGCCGGGGCGACGATCGCCCTCAACCTACCGGTCGGGACCTGGGGCGACGGGAATCTCCTGCCGAACGGGATGCCCCTCGACCTCTCAATGCCGATCCCGTACGGTGGGGGGGTCGGGTACTTCCCGACCGAAGCGGCCTATGCGAGTTACGTCGGGGTCGTGGTCCAGCACGTGAAGACGACGTCGGACCCAGTCCAGTACTGGTTGATCGGCAACGAGATGCCTCTCGTCAACGCCAGCATCGTCGCCGAGTACATCCAGCTGTTCAACATCGCCGAGACGACGATCCACTCCGTATTGCCCGCCGCGCTCGTCGGAAGCGATTCGATGACGAACCGGACGTATTTTTCCCAGTTCGCGAGCGGCGCCCGGGGCGTCGGATTCCTTTCGTTCCATTACTACCCCGCGACGGGAATCTGCGAGGTGAACGGTACGTACTGCGCCCCGAACTCCACCGGGCTCGGGACTCCGGACCCTCGCTTGTGGACGCTGTACGCCGGGCTCAACCACCAGGGGTTCGTTCCACCGGCGCAGGCGCAGGAGATGTGGAAGAGTTCGACGGGGATCGAGGTTCCCATTCTCGACACTGAGTCGAATCTGAATGCGGTCGGCGGGTCCATGTCGACCTATTCGTCGGGGACCGACCCCCGTCTGCAATCGCTCTTCGGGGCGGCGTGGATCGATTCGACGCTCATCGACGGGACGTTCGCGAACCTCTCGGAGCTGACGTACTTCATGCTCTCCAGCCCGGCGGGGGTCCCCCGGACCGTCTCGGGGCCGTACGGAGGGTGGGGATTCGGCCTGATCGGGTCCGGCGGTTCGGGCGGGGACATCCCGTACGCCCCGTACCTCGCGCTGAAGATGTGGGCTGACGCGTTCCCCTCGGAGTCGACCGGGGTCTCGCTTTCGGGAGTCGACCCGGCGACGTCGGCCGGGTACGCAGCGGTCGACGGGACGAACCTCTCGGCCGTCATCGTGAACCAGGTCGACGTTCCGCTCCACGTCCGCTTCGCCGTCACGGGCGCGAACTACATTCCGACCACCGTGGTAGTGCTCGACAACCGAAGCTACACCGAGACATACCATGCTGGCGCCGCGGACGTGACGCTCGGAAACGACTCGGTGCGGCTCCTTTCCCCGACCGCCGCTGCCAGCGGGTTCACGATCTCCGGGTATGGGGTCGCCGAGATCGTCGAGGCGGCGGCGCCGCCGTCGAACACGACCGGGGGAGGGGGGGGAGCTAACCAGTCGGGCGACCCACCCCAACCGACGTCGCCCTCGAATTCCAGCACGCCTTCCCCGGAGAACTCCACGGCCCAGACCGGCTCGGACCCGACCCACTCCCGGCACGCGACCTCAGGAGGGTTCCCCGCCTCGTCCGGGGCGCTCCCCGGGCCGGCGGCGCTCCAAGAGGGGTTCTCGGCCGGTCTGCTCATCCTCGCTGGCCTCGTCGTTGTCGCGGCTTGGAAGAGCGGAGGTTCCTCGGGGGGGCAAATCGTCGGCCGCCCGCCCCAACCGCCCGCTCCAATCGCGAACGTGAAGCGCCCGGCGCCCACGTCTCGGCGCTAGGACCGAATCAGCGACCACGACCCGCTGAGATACGAGGTTCGGTGGATCGCCGGCCGGCGCTACCGATCGGCCGAGTCTTCCGAAATGATGCTCGAAGAGAAGGGTCGGTGATCTCGACTTGGCTCCTGGACAAATCGTTCGGAGAGGGTAGCGCCGGACGATCGGTCCGCGGGTCGATTGGACGGGCCCTACGCACGGCGAGACGGGGCAGTCGCGGCGACGAGGATCCCGGTCACCGTCGAGAGACCGGACCTGCTGACTTCGAATTCCAATGCGAGGGCAAGTCCCGGGTCCGCGGCAAGCGGAGCCCCCGTCTCCCCCGGCACCGTCGGTCCCACGGCCGCGGCGCGGGCCGGGCGGAACGACGGGAGGCTCGGGGCGGACAAGGCTGGGGCGCCCATCGGGGTCCCGGCGCCCTTCACGAAGACGTAGTGGACAACGGCCATTCCGTAGCCGTACAGTGTGACCGGAACCGTCGACAAGATCGCGCTCAGCGCCACATTCCGAACACCGGACTTCTGGACGATTGTCGAGTCGGAGGTAGCACTGTACTTCTCAAGATACGACCGGCGGTCCAGCGTCTTGAGGTGGGATGGCTGCATGCCCGACACGTTGTCGGTCAGAAGGATTCGGACGCGAACCGCGTTGAGATTCACGATCAGGACGGACATCCCTTTCGAGGTGTGGACGGCGTACGCGCGGAGCGCCGAGGAGTCGGGTACCGGGAGTACCGCACCGGACGATCCGACGGGGAAGTTCTTGTCGAACAGCCGCATCGCCCAGTACGGGGCGAAAAGAGTGTGGGCCCCGTTCGGGAGTTCGCTCGTCATCCCGTACCCGAACCCGCCGTACGGGCCCGTGATCGTCGGCGGGGTACCGTTCTGCCCGGTCAGGGTGAAGTACGCTAGCGAGGAAACGTTCTCCGCGGCGGCCTCAATGAGGGTGGAGGCGAGCCAGACGGCGCCGAGCAGGGTCTGTTGTCGGGGGTCGGTCCCGTTCGCATTCGAATTCGGGCTGCCACCCACTCCATCAAGATTCGACTCGCTGTCGAGGACGGGGACCCACCTGCCCGTGAGGTTGTGCCACTCCGATTGCGCAACCGCGGGAGGATAGAATCGGTGGTTATCCGCCATCGTGGCGTACGACTCCCAGAGCGTCTTGTCGAGGCTTCCGTTCGGGTTCCCCTGCGGGGGGCAGTAGCTCCCGTTGTGAACACAGATCCCGATGTCCGGATAGAAGTGGAACGAAAGGAACCCGACGTCGCGGGAGAGGTTCGCGAACGTCGTGAGGTAGGTCCGGTTCATCATGACGTCCGTCCCGACGCTCGCGGTCGGGAACGTTGCGTGGATGATTCGCTGGGCGATGTTGAACAACTGCACGAACGCGAGCACCACCGTGCGGTTCATCAGCGGCATCTCGTTCCCAACGCACCAGTACAGGACCGACTCGTTGGCGGCCGCGACATGGGCGACGATCGTGCTGATGTACTTCTGGTAGGCGAATGGCGTCGGCAGGAACCCGGGGCCAGTCACGCCAAGGATCGGGAGGGCGGTATCGAGTGGCATCCCCTTTGGGAGCAGGTTCCCGTCCCCCCACGTCCCGACGGCGAGGGAGAAGAACACGCCCACCCCCGTCGACTGGGCGAGGCCGAATGACTGGTCGACCCCAGAGAAATTGAAGATAGGCTGCTTCGTCTTGACGTCCCAGTGGCTGAACGTCCCCTGCAATATCGAGAATCGGACGAACTGGGGGGAGAGGGAATCGATCAGCTTCGGATAGTTCGGGTCGTACGAGGGGAAGGCGGGGCCCGACCATGTGCCGCCCGGATTGAGGACGAGTGCACCGACGGGCGACTCGAGGCCCCCGGTCCTCGGCGCCCATGCCGAGACCGAGTACGTCGGAGTCGAGACCCCGACCACCTCGTAGACCGCGTTGACCCAGGAAATCGTCCGCTCGAGGTCCGACCCGAACTTGGAGACCGACCAATTGGCGGTGTCGGAGGGGCCGGTGGCGAGGCGGACCGTCCAGTTCCAGTCGGATAGCGGGGGAAGGGCGTCGGCCCCACCGGGGAGTTGTTGCGGATAGGCCCACTCGGTCAGCGGGGTCGTCGAGAGCAAAATTGGGACCAGCGGCAGCGCGATCGTCGCTGTGACACGGACCGTGTACGAGCGGTGACTTGTGTCGCCGCTCCCGTACGAGATCGTGTCCTTGAGGAGCGAATGGACCGCCCCGACCGTGATGTTGAGACTGAGGTCGTCCCCCAAGACCGGGAGCGCGAGTAGGCTAGAGGTCTTGACCGGGTCGGAGGCCGATGCCCCCCCGGCCGGTCCACCGACAAGGTTCCCTAACCCGGCTCCAATTAGAACGACCAGTGACACCGCGATCCCGATGATCCCCCACGTCGCCCGCCGTCGGGGGCTCGATGAGAACGACGACGCGTGTTCCTCCACCAGACGAGCCGTACTGGCGGACTCCATCAGTGCGGTGGTGTCGAAGGGCATCAGTTGAAAACGACGCGTACGCGGGCCGGTTCGGGGTTCCCGACGGGTTTCCGTGTGCGACTAGGTGAAGCAGCGAGCACTCACTACGATGGCCCGACATCGTATATTAACCTCAAGTCGGCGCCGGAACGAACTGGCCCGTTAATGGGACAATCCGGGCCGGTGTTGGCCCAGATCGGCAGGGTCGCACCGGCAGCGGATGCCGAGCGGGTCTCTCGGAGAGGCGCACTTGTCGGGCTCGAGCGAACCAATCGGCCCGCCGCATGCACGAGGGGCCGTCGGCGATTCACCGACTCCGGCAGCACGCCCTTCTCCCTCGGTCTTACGTCGAGCAGCTCGTTCCTGGCGAGCGGGAACACGCCCGTAGTTCTCCGGGGTCTGGACCGAGAGACTCGGCTGCCGCGACCCCGCTTCGGATCGCGTGCCCGAGTTCGGGGGGAGCGTGGCGGAGAGCGAGTCGGGACTGAGTTGGCAGCCGATTCTGGGCAGAAATTCGGAATCGACGGCTCGGCGCCCTCAGAGCACGGAGACGACTCGACGGGTCGCGAGCCCGAGCTCGCGGGCAAGAGAGATCGGCTCGAGGAGCGACGCGAGGCCGGACGTGTGGCCCTTCCCGTGCCCGGCCGGAAGCGCGAAGGCGAACAAGGTCCCGTCGACTCCGCCCTCGAACAGCATCCCGTGGGCAAAGCTCGGGGCACCCTGGAACGTTGTGTTCGTGATGTAGCTCCACACGACGGCGCCCGACGTCGCGTTGAGCAAGGCGATCTCGTCGCCGCCTGCGGTCGCTATGAGTCCGTTGGCAGAAGAGATGGAGCCGAAGACCGCGCCGGGCATTGGGGTCTCCCAGAGGACCTTACCGGTTCCGGGGCGGATCGCCCGAACGGAGCCGTTGATCGTTTGCGTCCCCTTAGTCGTCGCGGTGCTCCCGACGAAGATCATCCCCTTCGCGAACGAGGCGGAGGAGAACGTCGGCCCTGTCGAGATCCGCGTCGCCCAAAGTGGGCCGAGGCCGAGGTTGGTCCGGTTGAAGGCGAATAGAATCCCGTCCTTGTTCGCCGCCACGACAAGGGGAACCCCCTTCGCCGTGACCACCGGGACCGGGGTCGTTCCGAAGTCCCCGTCCGGCACTCGAAGGGCGACCGGCACGGTCCAGTTCGACTCGATCGCCAGGGTCTTCGGATTCAACTGGAGTTGACCTTCGTCGAGACTGTTGTTGATCGGCCCGTTGCCGGTCGAGATGAAGATCGAACTCGTGACCGGGTCCCAGGTCGGAGTTCCCCAAACGTCGGCGCCGAGCGTGCCGGGGGGTGCCGTGTCCAGCCGCTGGACGATCGTGTGGTTCGACAGACGGATCTTCGCGACGCCTCCGACAATGTTCGGGTTCGAGCACCCGCTTGCCAGACCGACGTACGCGGCGCCGTTGTGGATCATTGCGCTCGCCCAGCCGTAGAATCCGACGGTCGGGGAATTGTTCATCAGGAACGTTCGCCACTCCACCGAGCCGTTGGCGGCGTCGAGCGCGTAGAAGTATCCGTCCCCCCCGGTGAAGTAGAGGGTGCCGTTGAGATCCTCGGCGGTCGACGCGGGCCCCCGAGGCACGGTAAACCCGCACCCGGCGGTCTGTCCGACGTACGTCTTCCATTGGAGCGAGCCGTTCGAGAGACTCACGGAGTATTCGTTCCCGTCCCACGAGCCGATGTAGACCGAACCGCCGACCACCACCGGCTGCTCGACGATCCGTCCGCCCGTGGTGAAATTCCATAGTTCCGTCAGGTTTGGGGCGGTCGCCGCCGACAAGGCGCTCTCGTGCGCCTCGATTCCGGTGTGGGTCACGGAGGACATGTACATCGTCCAATCGGAGCCGCCGGTCGAGGAGCTCAATGCGGTCCCCTGGGCGATCGTCGACGTCGGAACCGCCGTCGTTCCCGACCCCGGCAGAAGAGACGGCAGCGCCAGCGCGGTCGCAACCACGACGGAGGCGACGAGGAGCACCCGCGACGTTCGGACGTTCGGCGCGCGGCGATTCGCGGCGTGGCACACGACCGTTCGATGGGGTTGCTGCATCTTCGATTCCCGGTGGTCGAGACGGGCGCGCCACGCGGACGACGTATCTATACGTTCCCATCCGCAGCGGCGGTACCTCACTTTGCCCGGCCGTTCGAGCTCCCTTGGCCCGTGGGGCCGGGGCTCTGCGGATCCTCGCATCCGCGGGAAGTTCGGTGGGGAGGCCTGGAAACCCCCGGGTCAGACGGCCGGGGCGAACTTCGCGAGGAAATGCCGGAGTCGTTCCGGCGCCTCGACCATCCGCACCCCGCGCACCTGGTCGCGCCGTTCCCAGACCCGGCGGACGACGTCGGCGACGTAGGCGAGATGGGCGGACGTATAGACCCGCCGGGGAATCGCGAGTCGGACGAGCTCAAGTGGGGCGTGCCCGTCGCTCTCCCCGTCGCCGAACATCACCGCGCCGACCTCCACGGTCCGGACCGCCCCCTCCCGGTAGAGTTCAATGACGAGCGATTGGCCCGGGAGCTCGCTCGTCGGGAGGTGGGGGAGGAATCGGGCCACGTCCAGGTAGATCCCGTGGCCGCCGGGGGGTCGAACGAAGGGGACCCCCTCCGCCTCCAGAAGCGCCGCGAGGTACCGGACCTGGCCGATCCGGTGGGTCAGGTAGTCAAGGTCGCACGCCTCCCGGAGACCGACCGAGGCGGCCTCGAGGTCGCGGCGGGCCAGCCCCCCGTACGTCGGGAACCCCTCGAAGAGGATCAGTTGCTCCTTGAGGCGGCCGGCGAGCGCCGCGTCGCGCGTGGCGACGAAGCCTCCGATGTTGACGAGGCCGTCCTTCTTCGCGCTCATCGTGGCCCCTTCGGCGAGGTCGAACACCCTCCGCCCGATCTCGGGGATCGAAACCGCGCCCATCCCGGGTTCGCGCTCCCGGATGAAGAACGCGTTCTCCGCCCATCGGCACATGTCGAGGTAGAGCGGAACGCCCGCCACCCGACACGCCCGTTGGACTTCGATCAGATTCGCGAGCGAGACCGGCTGGCCGCCCCCGGTGTTGTTCGTGAGCGTGACCATGACGAGCGGGACCTTCGCCGCCCCCTCGTGGGCGAGCAGTTGCTCGAGTCGAGGGACGTCGACGTTGCCCTTGAACGGGTACGGGCTCTGGAGGTCGTACGCTTCGGCGATCGCGAGGTTGACCGCCTTCGCCCCGTTCCGTTCGACATGCGCGCGCGTCGTGTCGAAGTGCATGTTGTTCGGCACGATCGTACCGGGTTTCGCCATCATCGAGAACAGGAGGTTCTCGGCAGCGCGGCCCTGGTGGGCCGGGATGATGTGCGGGAAGCCGGTGAGTTCGCGGACGGTCGACTCGAAGTGGGCGAAGTTCCGGCTCCCGGCGTACGACTCGTCGCCGAGCATCATGGCCGCCCACTGGCGGTCGCTCATCGCCGACGTTCCCGAATCGGTCAGGAGGTCGATGTAGACGTCGTCGGACTGGAGCTGGAACAGATTGTATCCCGCCTTCCGGAGCGCCGCCTCGCGTTCCTCGGGGGGTGGGAGGCGGATCCGCTCAACGACCTTCACCCGGTACGGTTCGACCGGGGGACGGAGCTCGCGGGGACCGGGCGCCAATGGCCGCGGACCGGGGGCCCCGTATATAGACCTCAGGAGGAGCGCTTCGCCGAGCCGGACTTCCGCCGACGGGTCCCGGTCACGCTGCGCTTCGTTGCGGGCCGGGTCTTCGCGGCTCCCCGTCGGCGCGCGAGCGCCGTCGCCTTCAACCGGACGACGGCGGCCTCGGTCATCGGGTTCGTGAGGACGAGCGTGTAGTCGCCCGGCGCCTCCGGGTCGAACAGGATCCGGGCGGTGCCCGCGAGGCGGACCCGCTGGACAATCGTGCCGGCGCGATGGCCGATCATCGCGATGAAACTCCGGCCGGGTTTGGGATTCTGCAGCGCGAGGTCGAACTCGCACGCCGTCGCCTCGAGCCGCATCTCGAGCCGAACCCCCCCGCCCGGTTCGAGGACGACGTAGCGGGGAAGCTCGGTGAGCGCAATCGGCATCGTTCGGTCCTAACTAGCCGGCGCGGGCAGAAAACGGCTCGGGACCGGACCCACGCCGGGAACGCCGGCGGACGTTATGTCGAGTGGCGTCTCGGCGGCTCCATGGCGGCGAAGCGAACGTCGGAAGCGGTCTGGGAGCACGACCTGGTGAAGGGCCACGGCCACGTCAAGGGGCTGAGCGGCGGCCTCCCGGACACCGAGGTCACCTGGGGCTCGCGCACCGAATCGTCGGACGGGCGGACCAGCCCGGAAGAGCTCCTCGCGGCCGCGCACGCGAGCTGCTTCTCGATGGCGTTCGCCGCCGGCCTCGGTCGGGCCGGCACGCCGCCCGAACGCCTGAACGTCAGCGCCACGGTCACGTTCGACAAAGTCGGCGACGGGTGGAAGGTCACGACGAGCGAGCTCGTCGTCAAGGGGAAGGTCCCCGGCATCACCGCCGAGAAGTTCGCCGAGCTCGCGAAGGCCGCGAGCACGGGGTGCCCGATCTCGGGCGCGCTCCATGGCAACGTGGCGATCTCGGTCCACGCCACCCTGGAGTAACGCGGTTCAACCGGACCCGGCCTCCGCCGTCGCCGCCGCAGCCTCGGTCGCCGGCGCCTCGACGATCCGGACGATCGTCGTGTGTTCCGCAGCTCCCCGCCGGATCGTGACGTCGACCGCGCCGCCGATCGGCACGCGACTGAGGGCCACGAGGAGGTCGTGGAGCTGCAGGACCGGGTACGGCCCGATCCGGACGATCACATCGCCCGGCTGGATCCCGGCTTGCCCCGCCGGACCGCGTTCGACGACTTCGGCGACGTAGACTCCGACGGGCCGCCCATGGCTCCCGTCGCCGTCGAGACGGGTCACCGCCTGGATCCCGAGCCACGGTCGAACCACGCGACCCCGCTCGAGGATCGCATCGACCACATAGCGGACGGTGTTCGAGGGGATCGCGAACCCGACCCCCTGGGCGAACGGCACGATCGCCGTGTTGACCCCGATGACTTTCCCGGCGAGGTCGGCGAGCGGACCCCCGCTGTTGCCGGGATTGATCGCCGCGTCGGTCTGGACCAGCCCCTCGAGGACGTGGCTCGCCCACGGGAGAGGACGACCGACCGCGCTGACCACTCCCAACGAGACCGACGGCGACCCCGGTAGGCCGAGCGAGTTTCCGATCGCGAGGGCGAACTGGCCGACGCGGAGCCGGTCGGAGTCGGCGAACCCGACGGGCGCCGGCCCCTTCCGGACGACGCGGAGGAGCGCAAGGTCGGTGAGCGGGTCGGACCCCACCAGCTCGCCCGTGAGGGCCGACCCGTCGGCGTAGGTCACCTGGAGGACGCCGCCGCCCCGGACGAGATGGTAGTTGGTCACGACGTGGCCCCGGTCGTCGACGACGAACCCGGTGCCGGCCGCGACCTCTTCTCCAAGTCGGTGGTGCCTCCGTCGCTCGGTCGTCCGGACGATCCGGACGACGCTCGGGGTCAAGGTCGCGACGGCCGCGACGAGTTCGTCCTGCTGGGCTGCGAGCGCCACGGGCCTCGGGAGGCCCGGCCTACGGGCCGGGCCATGGAAAAGGTACCCCCGGGTTCGGAGTCGGCCGGGGCTCTGGGCCCGGGGTGGTCGGTCGGAGGGGGGCCATCGGTCCTACTCGGCGAGGAGCGCGTCGATCTTCGCGCGGATCTCGGCCTCGGCCTTCTCGCCCTGGCGCCCGCCTTCCCAGCGGGCGTCGACGAGCTGGACCAGCTGGTCGGCCAGCTTGTCCATCCAGGGCCCTTCCTTCGCCTCGAACTTCTTCTTGATCTTCTCCCGGAGAAGCTCGTTGTATGCCTTGTACGCGCTCCACACCCACGGTCCGTAGCTCGGTCCCTCGTCGTTTCCTTCGTCGTGTGTCATGTGCTGGTTCCTTGGCCGGTTCGGCCGAACGACCTACCGCGCGGCGGGGGATATTGAGCGGACCTGAGCAGGTCCGGTCACATCTAGCGCCGCTCGGGCCAGGGTGCCCCGGCTCGGCAGAGCAATCCGATGAGCGTCGCGCCGGTCTGTGTCCTTCGGCGGCACATCGAGGCGGCCTGAACCGGTCGGCCGCCCGACGGGCCGGGGGGCCCCTAGTCCACGAACGGCGGCGGATCGGCCGGATATGTGAGGTAGCTCTCCGGAACGGTGAAATCGAGCGCCGCCCAGTTCGACCGTTTCTGGACGGGAATCGGGTAGTTCGTGTTCAGGGGATTCGTATTGAACAACATCGGCGCGCGCGGCGTCATGCCGAAGTCGAAGTAGCCGAGGGGCAGGGTGGCGTTGCAGTCGATCGACGCGAGGCACTTCATTCCGTAGCGCCACTCCATCAGCCGGAGGAGCGAGCCGAAGTCTCCCTCATGGGAGACGACTGTACCGGCCCGGACGTACGGGCTGATCACGAGGAGCGGAACTCGAAACGAGAGCTGCACCCCCCCAACGACCGGCGGCGGCACGTGATCGTAGAATCCACCGTACTCGTCAAACGTGACGAATAGCGCGGTCGAGTTCCAATCGGGCGAGGTCTCGAGGGAATCTACGACGCTGGCGATCCAGCTCTCGGCGGCGGTCGTGTTCGCATCGGGGTGGTCGGACTCCGGGAAGAACGGGATCAGCCAGGAGAGGTCGGGGAGCGAGCCGTTCATGGCGTCCGCGAAGAACATGTTCTGGCCCACAAAGTGCTTGAGAAGCGGGGCGGAGTACGATTCCTGCTTCGCGGCTTGGGGATTCCAGTAGTCGAACGCGTCGTGGCTCGCCGGCCCCCCAGGCTCCGAGAGGTTCGACATGGTCGCCCAGCTCGTCAGCGCGTAATCGTAGTACTTCCACGAAACCGCCGGGTGCACGCTCAGGAGATCCTCGATGGACGTCGTGTTCTGGGACTCCTGAAGGTAGATCGTCTTGTTTCCGCTCCCGACCGCTCGCTTGCCTTCCAGACCCTGCACCATGATCGCCGCGGGCGCGCGACCGGCGACCAAATCCCAGTGGTTTGCGAGCGAATACGTCTGGGCTGTCGAGAAAAAATCGTCGCCCAGTCCGTACTCCTCGGCGAGGTCCCAGAAGGTCGGGATCGTTGACCCGTCGTAGTATCCGAACGGGTCCAACCCGGCATGCTCCGCATGGTAAAACCCGTCCATCGAGCCATTGTCCCAGGACCCGATCGTGGAGTTGTACCCGTGGAGCATCGCCGAGTGAACGGACCAATTCTTGTCGGTAAACGCCCACGGTTGGATGCAAGGCGTCGGCGCGACGTGAGGATCTTCGGGCACGCAGGTGTTGTTCGGGATTCCCGCGACACTCGCCGGGCAGTACGGCCCGGTCAGTTGGCAGTACGTCCCGAAATAGTTGTCAAATGCGTGGTTCTCCAACATCACGACGACGATGTGCTGGATGTGGGTGGAGAACGTCGCGAGGGCGGATGGAGTATGCGCAGGAACGAGGCGAACCTTGGCGTCCGCACCGAACGACGGCGCAGTGAGGACGAGGGTAGCGATGGTCAGAATCGCGAGGCTCTTCAGGAGTCCTGCGTTCGGGCGCCGATCCGGTCCGCGAACCTCGGATGGACTGCGAACCCTGAATTGCTCCGGGGGAATCGCGGCCATCGCTTTGCCCTCGCACCTTGGGAACCCTGAGCCCTTTTAGAACGTATCCCCTCCGGAGAACGGCGGGCGACGGGCTCAGGCCGCGCGGGGGTGCCCTGCGTATTTTGCCGCGGGGGATACCTCCGACTGCACCTAAGCGGACGGATCGGTACGAGCCCCCGATCGGGCCCCCGGGAGCAGTCTAATACGGTGGCGCCCTCGCGGACTCCGAGCCAGAGCCGCTGGGCCGGAGCCACGAATTGTGAAGGTTTCCCTACTCGTCCCCGTCCTTGCGGTCGTGGCAATCCTCTCGCTGGGCCCTATTCTCGTTGCCCCGAACGCCTTCGCGACTTCCCGGCTGGCGTCGATTGGCCCTGCGTCGTTCGCGGTCGCAGGCAACAACACTTGCGGTTGCGTGCCGGAGGCCCTGTACATCACAAACCCAGCACCGACGGAGGGAGTCAACCCGGGAGATCTGGTGAACGTGACCTACGAATGGGAGATTCCCACGTTTCACCTTGCGGATGCGGGGGTGCTGATTCACATCCCTTCGATTGTGATGAATTTCACGGTCATCAAGCACCCGAACCTCATCATCGACCTCACGCAGCGCAACGAGACCATCGCCGGTCCGGGATGGTCGAACGCATCCCTCGCAACGGATTCGAGGCTCATCACGACGCACTTCTTTTTCTCGACGAAACTCTCCTACCTATCGACCCAGCGGATCGCAGTGATGTCGAACGTCTCGTACGGGACGTTCCGGCTCGAGTTCCGTTGGCAGTGGAGCATCTGGAAGCCGAACCTCAACGCCACCACGGTCGGGAACTGGAGCAACAACTCGGAGGGCCCCCACCACCAGGATCTGATTACGCCGTCCCCCCTGGTGAGGCTCGCCTCCACGACGGTGCGGACCGTGACGGTGGGGGGCGTGTTCACCGCCCGGATGGAGGGGATTGTCACCAACCAAGGAGAGTGGCTCCTCGAGATGGAGTATCCCAACGGGAGCGTGACGACGCAGGTTCACGAGTGGGGCCCCAATGGCACCACTAGCTACTTCAACGCCACACTTCCGATGGAGACGCCGGGAAGGCGACTCCCGGCGGGTCAGTACCTCGTTCACGTCCATACCCCACACGGGGCAATCATCTTCAGCATCACCGTGCATTTGTTCCTGCCAGCGACCGGAACCGTTACCGTCCTCGTGAGCCCCGGATCCTGCGGATCCGTCTCGGTGAACGGGACGGTCGTGGCGAACGGGACCAACTCGACGTTTCCCGTCGGACCGGTAGTCCTGCAAGCGCCATCTTGCCCGGGACTCACGTTCCATTCCTGGTCCCAGTCCGGCGGGGGGATGTCCTTCGTCGCCCCGAAGAAGTCGCCAACGAACGCGACCCTCTACTACAATGCCACGCTCACCGCGACGTACGTGTGACGGCCGCCGCCGGGTCCGTACGGCGGCGGTCGATACGGCACCTGCCGCCCCTCTGCGGCGTCGAGAATCGGCCTCATCTGGGCGTGAGCGAGGGAACGGCCGACCCGTCCCGGCCAGGTCAGATTGAACCGGGATGGACGCTCCCAAGGGATTCCAACTGAGCCCAGATATTCCGCGCAGCAAGCGTTATCATTCGTTGTCCGACCTGACTCAGACGTGCCGGAAGGGGCGGAGCCGTACCTTCCGTCGCCGTACTCCCAGTGGGTCATTGTTGCGCGGAGCCAGATTCGGCACTACGTCCGAACTTACCGGTTTATCGGTCTCGTGACGTTCGTCGGAATCGTCTCCGTCCTCTGGCTGGTCCTCCTCGTCGCCTCGGGTCGGGGGCTCGTCCAGCTCAGCTTCCTCAACTCCGTTTCCGAGTTCCTCACCGACTACGCCCAGACCCTCCCGCTCTGGATCATCCTCGCAGCCGCCTGTTTCGGCGGCGACGCACTCAGCGTCGACTTCCACAGCGGCACGGGGTACTACACCTTGGTCCTGCCCGTCAACCGCAGCGTCCTGCTCGCCGGCCGATACGCCTCGGCGCTGTCCGTCACCCTTGGGGTCGTTGTGTTTTACGACTTGTTCGGGATCCTGGGGGCCACCTACGCCTTCGGGCCGGGTTCGCTCCCCTGGGGCCCGCTCGGGCTTTCCTTCGGACTCTCGGTCCTCTTCGCCCTCGCGGCCGTCAGCGTGGCGTTTTGCTTCAGTGCCGTCTTCCGGACGCCGGCCACTGGGGTGCTCGTGACCGTCCTCGTCCTGTTCGTCGCGCTGAGCACGGTGCAGGGGGTTGCCGAGATGGCGGGGTTGGAACCGTGGTGGTCGCTCTACTACGCGGGAGGCTCGATCGCGAACGTTCTAGACTGGCAGTTCGTGGCGCAGCAGACGATTCCCGTGGGCGGCGGTCAGTACATCCAGTCCTGGGCGGCGACCGCGCAGGAAGGCGCGAGCATCATGGCCGCCTACGTCGCGATGTTCTTCGCGTTCACGGTGGTCCTGTACCAGCGGAAGGAGTCACGGGGCTAGGCGATGGGGTCGATCGAGGTCAGCCATCTCACGAAGTGGTATGTTCCGGGGTCCCCCATCCTCGACGACGTCAGCTTCCGCGAGGAGGGGTGCGGGGCGGTCGGGTACCTCGGTCCGAACGGAGCGGGAAAGACGACGACCCTGAAGCTCCTGCTCGGTCTGTTGCAGCCGTCCGCCGGTTCGGTGCGCCTCAACGACCTCGACCCCGCGCAAGACCGGCGGAGGGCCCTGGCGCGCGTCGGGGCAATCGTCGAGAGCCCGGAACCGTATCCTTCGGAAACGATCTACGATGCGCTCGAGCGAGTCGGTGCGCTGCGGGGACTGGACGCGTCGGGGATCGACGACGAGATCGACCGGTGCCACCGGGAACTGCACCTGCCCCCGCTGGAGTGGCCGTGCGGCTGGCTTTCGAAGGGAGAACGACAGCGGGTCGTCTTGGCTGCCGCCTGCCTCGGGGACCCCGCGGTGCTCCTCCTCGACGAACCGACGAACGGGATGGACCCAGCCGAACGCGTCGAAGTCCGGGGATTTCTGAAGCGGTTGAAGCGCGACCACTTGATCCTGATGAGCTCGCACCTGATCGCCGACGTCTCGGCAATCTGCGACCGCTTGATATTCCTCGACCGCGGAAAGATCCGGCTCCGGGCCTCCGCCGACGAGGTCGCATCGCTCGTCCGCGTCGATGCCGTAGACGTGGAGTTCGTTCGTCCGACCGAGCTCGCGGCGCTCGAGGGACTCCAGCCGTGGGTCCGCAAGTCGGTCCGGCTCGGCGACCGTAGGTACCGGTTCCGATTCGACGGCCAAGAAGAGACATTGTCGAGACTTCTCGAGGAGTGCGGACGAGTCGGCCCCCTCCTGAGCTTCACGCCCTCCGTTCCCGCACTTGAAGCGGTCTACAGGCAAGTCATCACGGACGCCCCGGACCGCGAGGCGTAGCCGATGAAACCTCTGTCGACCGAGCCCGAGTCGCCCACCCCGAACTCCCCTGACTTCGGATCCGATGCCGGATCCGATTCCCGTGGGACGAACCTGCCATCGGAGTCCTCGGACTCGTCCCCGGCCCGGGCCTACCGACGTCGAAGGGACCGCCGCCAGTCCCAGATTAACACCGGCCTCTTCGGCTTGCTCGTGCTCGGGATCCTGAACCTCGCGGGGTACTACGCCCTGAACGCGAGTGGGCCGGGTGCGAGTGGGAGTCCCCTCGCTCCCGTCGCCGGTCCCGGCGGCGCCGCCGCCGACAACGTCTCGTTCGGAACCGCGACGCAGCATTCAACGACCTGCGGGGACGGACGGAACGCCACGGTTGAGTCGCTCCCTTGGGTGGGTGCCGGGACACCCCCCCTTACAAGCCAGGTGTTTCTCGAGGTGGTCGAGCAGCTCGACGGTGACCTCGACGGGGGACCCGAACCCACCCCCGCGGTGACCGCCACGTCCGTATGCGCCGGCGCGCCCTTGACCGCCGCCCCGAGCTGGTATGCAGTCCTTCGTGCGCCGTCCGGAGACAACGTGGCGGTCTTCAGCTACTCGACAAATTGGCTGATCCTCAACCACGCGGCAAGCGCCTCGATCCCGAACGGGTCGACCCTTCTCCTGTTGGCCAACCCCGCGCTTTCTGGCACCTCCCTCGCCCTCTGCGTAGTGGGGGACGTCGGCGCGACCCCGGTCCAAGGCTGCGCCAACCTGTGACCCCAAGTCGCTGTGCAGGGCCACCGTGAGCCGAGAAGACGGCGCCGGTTGTGCCCGACTTCCGCCCTTTCCGTGAGGTTCGAGCCGTCGCGTTCGGGGTGGAACCGCCGCGCGTCTCCCGCCGAGGCGCCCGAACGCCGAGGAGGGCCGGCGTTCTGATTTGCTATCCGGCGTATCCCAGCATCGGCGGAGCGGCCGCTATCGTGGGAAGGTACGGGTCCGCCGGTTCCGTCGGGGCGAGGGCGTCGATCGCGTGCCGGAGAAGACGCCGTGCGGCGTCCTCCGCCCGGCCATCGTCGGGGGCGCCCGGTTCTCGGTCGATCTGCACGAGGAGTCGACCCCGGCGGATTCCCAACCCGACTTGGTCGCCGGGCCTCCCCTCGACCGACCAGACTAACCACGGACCATCCGAAGGTTCGTAGACCCCGACCCAACGCAATCGGCCGAACCACCGTCCCGCAAGGCGGCCGAACAGGTCGGTCCGCGCAACGCCCGGCATGAGCGTGACCTCGGCGAACGATTGGTGGTGGCGGAGAGCCGGGGGCGCGCCAAGCACCGGCCGTTCCGCGAGGGCGTATCCGTCGGAGTCGTGTCGGACGACCCCGTGGCGCTCGAGGCGGCGGAGCGACCGGACCAGTGACTCCGGATGCGCGTCGAGGGCGCGACGGAGCCCATTGAACGCCACCCGGCCTGGACGTTCTGAGAGGAACTCGACGACCCGGTCGTCGAGTGGGGCTCCATCGGGTAAGTCCGGCCAACCGGTCATCGACCTCGGGAGGCCCCGCGCGGCCTATAGAGCGTCGGTTACCCCGGCGTTAGGTGGGCGAGCCGAGCGCCCCGACCGATTCTCCCGACGACCGGTCGCGGCAAAGGCGTATCTCCCTTCGAGAGGATGCCCGGTTCCGATGGCACGGTCGTCGGGCGTCCCCTCCGCTCCCTCCCACGGTCCGGGTCGGGGGACGGCACTACGACTGGGCCTCGCGTTGGCCATTGCGTTCGTCGCGGTCCTCGTGACTATCCTGGTGCCCCCCCTGCACCTCGATACTTCGCCCTTCATCCACTCCGTGCGGGCCGCCGCGACTCCGGTCTCCGAGGTTGCCCGCCCCGTCGCGTCGCTCGGCTCCTCCCTCTCGCTCGGCGTCTCGGCCACGCCCGACACGATCTGCGCCGCCGGTCTGGACAATTGTCCCGCGGGCACCGGCATCAGTCGCGTCACGCTGAGCGCCGACGCCGAGACGGCCCCCACGCCGTACTGGCCGAACGTCCAAGTGGCGTTCGTGATCGAGACGACCGCCTACGACGGATTCTACTACCACTACTACGGCTACCCCGGGAAGGACAAGTGCGCCCTCGCCGGCGGCGGCCAGGATCCTCCGTGCGAGGAATCGAACGGTGGGCCGTTCTTCATCGCGAACGCCCAGCAGATCGCGAACGAGATCTCGACCGCTAACCCGCACTCGAAGGTCAGCTTCGCGATGGTCGACTTCTTCGGGACCGACTGCGGGGACTGGGACGACTGTGGGGATTCGTCGAAGTACGACGTCGACATTCCGCAGTTCATCCCCGCCGCGTCGTTCGGGGGCGCCGTGCAGCAGTCGTACTCGGATGGGACGTTCGGCGGGGGATTCATCAGCATCGTCGGGCTCGACGACAACTTCCTCCACAGCCCGTCGATCACCGCGCTGTACGGGACGATCATTGGGAGCGGCCTCGACTGGTCGCCGAACACCCACCACGTGATCGTCCTGATCGGCTCGACCGCCCCGCGCGACCCGTCGTACCTGGAGAACTACGCCGTAAGTCCGTTCGACACGTGCTGCTCCGGCTCGCAACCGGACGGGTGGACCTGCGAACCCGCGTACACGTTCTCCGACGGCGTCATGCCGAACTGTGAAGGGTGGGTCCGGTCCCAGAACGGTAACCCGAACGACTCGATCGCCGCCCTCGCGCACACCGCGCCGACGTGCGTGGACTCGGTCGGCCACACGTGCACGATCGACGACATCGACCTCTGGGATACGCCGGACGACCCGCTCTCCGCCGGTTGGCCGACCGGTCTCGGCGTGGCGGGAAGCGGCCCGGGCGGTTCGGTGGTCGTCACCAACGCGCAGCACGTCATCGACGCCGGCTGCGACATCGCCGCCGCGACCGGGGGGACGTGGGACGGTCCGTCGTTCGCGAGTTGCCCGAATGGAGAGACCGGCTCCCTCGCCTACGTTCCGCACGGTCCGGTCATGACGCCGAACACCAACAACCCGACCCTCTTCGCGGCGCTGCGCCAGGTGGGATTCGGGCCCGTCTACCAAACGCTCGTCGCCAACGGGTCGGACGCCCCGATGTTCCAGTACCAACCGTTCGGCAGCGTCCGCGTCGCCCCCACTCCCGGGTTCTCCGCGTCGTGCCAACAACCGAGCGGCCTGCCCGTGCCCGGGTGCCAGCACACGCCGACGGTCGAGACGGTCAACGGCGTCGACACGCTCGAGTGGAACTTCTCCACGATCCGGGCCGACAACGTCCTCTACGTCGGGGATACCTGGACCGCGTCGTTCAACATCGTCACCGCCGGTCCTCCCCTCGACGTGGTGCCCGTCGATGCGTGCATCGCCCCCGGGTGCAGGGCCGGCGGAAGCACGGCGGAGAGCGGATTCTACACGTGGGCGTACTACGTGCCGCGCGCGAACCTCTCGTCCGTCTACCAGTCGTTCCCTCTCGCGACGATCGACGTCGAGCTCACCGGAACCGGCGCGCCCGCCGGCGTCGGGCCCCCGCCGCTTCCCCCGGCCCCGCCCGGAATCGCCGTTCCGGTCGCGCCAACGGTCCCCGTGCTCTCGCCCGTGGCGACCACGACGACGGTGGGGGTCGCTAACGTGTCGCTGAACGCCGCCGCGGCCGGGTTCCTCGGCGCCGGGTTCGTGCGCGTTTCGATGCGCAACAAGCCGATCGCGATGCAGGTCGCCGCGATGTCGACCGCCAAGGCTTCGTCGAAGTTCGACAAGGCGTCGCGGGAAGGCGGCGGCCCCGCCCTCGGGCGGTTCGAGTAGCGCGAGCTTAGAACTCGCCCAACGAGCGCTGAACCCGTTTGCGGGCTTCGGGCGCGGGAGCCGGGGGCGGGGTCGGCTCGGGTTCCGCAGGAGCCGCCAATTCTCGTTCGGCACGGTCCTCGGGAGCCGGTGGAAACAGGGCCTGGATCCCTTCGGCATCGGGCTCGACCTGGGCGAGGTACCCGACCTCCTCGGGGGTGAGCTCGAGATCGTGGACGATCCCGCGGCGGAGGTCGAACACCGGCCCGTCGCGGACCCCGCCCGCCGAGAACGCCGCTTCCAGGAACGGCAGGGTCGACTCCGCCCCTTTCCGACGCGAGAGGTGGAGGTGGTGACCGGCTTTGGTGAGGGCCGAGACGCGGAGCGCCCGGACCGATCTCGAGCGCCCCATCTCGCCGAGAAATTCGGGAAATCTCGCCGAGGCGATCCGGACTCCGCCGGCCTCCGCGAGGGCGACCGCCGTTCCGCCGGTCATCAGCTCGGTCGCATAGCTCCACAGCCCGTACACCCGATACCGACGGGCACGGGCCAGGTGTCGCTCGGCCCGGGCGATGGCGTCGATCCCGGCGGAGAGCCCCGCGGAGGTCCGGGCGAATCGAACGGCGTTCTCCTCGAACCATGGGAGGAGGTCGTCCGGCGTCGCATCGACCCGGTTTCGCAACTCGACGGAGCGATAGAACCGCGGCGTCGCGAGGACCTCTTCGGCGAGCTCCCCCACCTCACCCCCGACGTCGCGCGCCCCGAGGACCGACTCCTGGAGGGGTCCGACGGGAAGCGGGGCGATCGCCTCGAGGTCGTTGGTCGCGGCCCGCAAGTCCCCGCGGCTGCGACGGACGATCGCCTCGAGCGCCTTCGGGGAGACGGCGAACGACTGGGCGAGGGCGATCCGTCGGACGAACGCGAGCATGTCGCGGTCGGACAAGCGTTCGAACGGAAGTCGGACGACGCCCGAGCGGAACACCGGCGAGTACCGGGTGAGAGTCCGCTCGTCGTTGACCGTGAGCACGAGCGGCTGCCGTGTCTCTCGGACCAATCGGGCGATCGCCCCGAGCCCCCCGCGGTCGCTCGTGTCGGAGCTCTTCGAGCTCCCCCGCCAGTCGGCGATGTCCGCTTGGGCCTCGGCGAGTTTCGTGAACGCGGCCCGACCCGCGGAGGTCGGGACGTCGGACCATGCGCCGAATGCGGCCGCCCGGCCGGTCTCGCCGAGGTGCCAGCCCCGGTTGAGCGCCTCGACGGAGCCGTACCGGCCCCGGAGGAAGTCGCGGAGCGAGAGGGGGGACGGCTTCCGGGCCGCGTCCTCGGTCGCCCGACCCGTGAGGCAGTCCGCTTCGTCGAGGAGGATCAGGGTGCGACCGCCGTCCTTCGGCGAACGGAATTTTCCGGAGTCCCCCAGGGTGTGGGTGATGGCCGCCCGTCCGGCGACCTGGTCGATCGCGCCCTGGTTCCGGGCGTCGGAGGCGTTCATCTCGACGACCGTCCATCCGAACTCGGCGGCGAGGGCGAGCGCCGAGGTCGTCTTGCCGACCCCCGGGGGACCGGCGAGGACCGCGGCCCGGAATCGAGGGGGCGCCGTGCCGGTGGCCCACGACCGTCCCCATTCGAGGAAGCGGGCGAGGACCCGGGGGTTCCCGACGACCTCGGAGAGGCGCGCCGGCCGGAGCCGGTCGGAGAGGGGGCGTTCGTCCTCCGGAGTTTTCGGTTCGGCGGCCCCCACGAGGGTCGCTAGCCCGGACCCGATAAAGGGAGGTCGTCTGGGGGTCTGGTGACGTCTCGTATGTCGAGCGATGGCTCGGGCCGAATCGCGGTCTCGCTCGGCCCCGCCCCGATTCCCCTGGCGGGGCCGCTCCGGGTCCGCCGGGCGGCTACGATCGCCGGCGCGCTCCGCTCGGGACTCCGGATCCTCGACCTCACCGATACGCCCGGGCCGGCGACCGCTTGGGAGTTCGCTCGGGACGCCGCGGCGGAGCTGTGGACGGACCTGACCGTCGTCGTGGCCGAGGCCCCGACCGGCGAGCCCGGGAGTCCGGCGCCGGCGCGGGTCGCGGTCGTCCGTCCGAACGCCCCGGCGCCGGGGACGGGAGCCGCGCGGAACCCGGAATCCGGGGTCCGGTTCTCCGAACTCGGGGCGGCGGAAGCCGGAATCGCCGCGGCGGCGTCGGCCGGGGCTCGCTGGGTCGCCGTCCCGGGGAGCCTCCTCGCGGCCCCTCGGCTCATCTCCCTCGCGCCCCTCGCGCGCCGCGCCGGGGCGGAGCTCCTGCTCACGAACCCTCACGCCGACGGACGGCTCGATGGGCTCTGGTTGAACGATGGCCTCGGCATCGACTCCCGGCGGACGCACCCGGTCGACTTCCGGGAAATCGAGCGCGCGTATGCGCCGGTCCTCGCGCTGCGGTTCCTCACCGAGTCTCGTCGTCGGACGTTGCCGCAGGCGGCGGTGGCGTTCGCCTGGGCGATCGGCGCCATCCCGTCCGTTCGGTTCCGAGACCTCGCCCAGGTCGCGGCGTTCGGACGCCCGCTCGAGATCGCTCCGCTCGCCGACGCCGAACTCGAGCGGCTGTCGACCGGCGACCTCCCGCGGAGGGCCGATTGACGAGACGACCGTTCGATTTCAAGTAGGGGCGCCTCCGTGGTAGAGTCGATGATCCAGCCCGGCGACCTGGCCCCGGAGTTCGAGGGGATCTCCACCCAGGGTTCCGGATTCCGGCTCTCGTCCCTCCGTGGGGGGCCCGTCGTCCTCTACTTCTACCCCCGGGCGGGCAGCCTCGGTTGCACCTACGAATCGATCGGGTTCGCGAAGGAACATACGTCGTTCCGCGAGCGGGGGGTCTCCGTCGTCGGCGTCAGCGTCGACTCGCTCGTCGACCAGCGCAAGTTCCTCGAGACGTGCTCCCTCCCGTTTCCGCTCGTCGCCGACAGCGACCAGGCGATCGCACGGCGCTTCGGCGTCCTCGGCGCGTTCGGACACGCCCGCCGGGTCACGTTTCTCCTCGACGAGGCCGGCCGGGTCCTCCAGGTCGTCGATTCGATCCGCCCCGGGGTCCACGTGACCGCCGCGAAGCGGGCGTTCCTGGGACGGGCCGAAGGGTCCGCGGCCCCCCGGGCCGCGTCGGGGGGATCGGGATCGCCCGTGCGGCCCCCGGGCGTCCCCTAGGCCCCGGTCGGTTGTGGTACCCGGGGGTTACAAGGGTTCACCCCCCCGAGCGGGAGTGGGAGATTGCCCGTCTTAGGACGGGGAGGAACGAACATGGGCTGTGGAAAATGGAAGGTCGCGTGCGCGGACGGATTCGAGGTTGTGTCGAGCGACCAGCACGAGCTGGTCTCCCTGGTGCAGTGGCACGGGAAGCACAAGCACAACGAGGACTTCACGCAGGACGCCGTCCTCAAGATGGCGAAGCACCCGTAACGGGAGTCTCGCCGCGCGGGCCAACCCCTTCGTTCCCTTGACCTCGCTCGGCGTTGGCCTCGAGCGTTCCGGCCCGTCTTGAGATCGGGGGAGGAGCGGACCGCCCCTCCCCCGGAAGGGTTTCGGTCCGGTCCTTACGGGATTCTCCGGCTCCGCCGCGCGTGGATGGCGATCGCACCGATCGTCCCCAGTGCCGAGACCATGACCACGGCCACGAGGAGCCCGTCCGATGGGAACCAGGGGGCTGGGGCGGGGCGGACGGGGGCGCCGAGAGTTCGCATCGCCGCGTGGGCCGCCGCGGGGGTCATCGGGCTCGCGGTGACCGCATCCCCGGAGGCGGGCGAGGCCCGCTCCGACGCTGCGAGACCGCGCGCGGGCGAATAGAGCGATTCGCCACGGGCTTGCGCCGCCGGTTCGGCCGGCGCCGTCGCCGGGTGCTCGGGAACGGCGGCGTCGAGGCCGGACGTCCCGCTCGGGTTCGCCGTCGGAAGGACGAGCAGCCCGTTGGCGGCGAGGTACGCCTCGCTCCCTGTCGCATTGGCGCACGCGATGACGTCGTCGGTCTCGGGAGTGCCGTTCGGGTCGCGGACCACCGTGGTGCCGAGAACCGTGCAGTCGAGGGCGACGGGCACGGTGGCGTTCGCCGAAGCCGACCCGGCGGTCGAGCTCGACGCGGTCGCTCCGCTCGCCGTGAGGACGTGCGTGGTCTCCGCCCACGCGACGGTGCCGGCGAACGAGGCGTTCGACGTCGCATTCCAGCTCTTCCCGACGAAGAGGGGTCCCTCGACGAGCGGGAGCGCCGGGGAGAACGTCGCGGTGAGGTTCTCCGCGAGCCACGCGCTCGCGGCGATCGTCCCGGTGACGTATTTGATCGCCAGGTCCCCCGCGGCGCCGGACGTCACGTTGGGGAACTCGCGCGCGGCGAGCGAGACGTTGACCCCCTCCACGTAGGCGATGTGCTCGTTCGCCAGGGCAAGCGAGCCGTTCGACCCGGTCGTGAAGTTCAGGTACGCCGCCGCGAGGTCCAGCACCTCGACCGAGGCCGCCAGCGAGAAGTTCTGGTTCGCGAGCGGGATCGTCGCGTTCGCGGTGTAGTTGCCGGCGACCGGGAAGGTGCCCGATGCCGCGACCGCGATGTGCTCCGCGCGGAGCTCGGCCGCCTCCACCTGCACGTACCGGTTCCCGGCCGTCGGCGTCGTCGCGTTGACGACCACGAAGGTCGCGTATTCGACGCCGACGGACTCCGAGAGCGCCACGTACGCGCCGGAGCTCGTCAGATTTCCGCCGGTGAGGTTCATCGAATTGTTGTAGGCCCCCACGTACTCGACGGAGGCGGAGAAGTTGGCGAGGGCGCCCCAGGCCCAACTTTCGCTCGGACCGGGGTTCGCGACGTTCGCCAGCGTTGTCGGCGCGGCGCTCGGGCTGGCACCGGCGGACGCGAGCGTTCCCGGGAGCAGGAGCACCGCGGTGGCCAGGGCGAGGATCGCTCCCGTGGCGAACGGACGCCGCTTCACCGCGGACGGTCGGGCAGTCGGCGCAGGCAGGTGCGGCGTTCGGTTCGGCGGGGCTCGCATGGGGTTCACCATCCCTGCGAGGTCGACCCGTGGCATCGTGGGCCACGGACGAATCGGTCCGCCCACTCTTACTGGGGGGTTTATTTGGCGATACGGGCGGCCCGGATCCGATACCGGTCTTGGGAGGCCGGCTCGCACGAGGTCGGCGGCCGGACCGAGGGATCCGGTGGATCCGCCCTGTCGGAGAATCCGTTCCATCCGGCACGTGCTAGCGTACGGCCGGCACATAGATTCAAGTACGATTCCGGCAAACCTTGGGACGGAAACGCCCGCATCGGCCCCCACCTCCCGGGGATTCTCGGTGCGGAGCCAATCATCAGGGGGTGAATACTCAAATGTCAGAAACTAGCTGGAAAGGACTTGGCCACCTCTTCGCCTGGCTCGGCGCCGGGCTCTTCGCGCTCGGGGCGGTCGTGGCGCTCGCCTTCGGGACGGTGCTCGGCGCGCTCGGCCACCCGTTCGCGGCGATCGATGCGGCCGGCACCGCGCTCGTCCTGTTCGTGGTCGCGGCGCTCGCGGTCGTCTTCGCGAGCCTCGGGCGGCGCGAAGGGACGGACGGCTCCGCCGTCGCGGGGGTCCTGCTGATCGTGGTGTCGGTGGTCGGTTGGGCGATGCTGGGCCTCGGGGCGAACTTGCTCGCGTTCCTCGGAGCGCTGTTCGTCTTCCTGGCGGGCCTCCTGTACCTCGTCGACCCGGCCCGCAAGGTCGTGACCGCCGCGGTCCCGTCGTGAGCCGGCCGACCGGCGCTCGACGCTTCGGCGAAACGACGAACCCGTTCCCGCGCTGAAAAGGGAGGGACTCCGCCCCTGCGCTGCCAGTCGCCTTTCTTTCGGAGGGGTTTATCTATCCCGGCCCAGAGCGAACGGTGTGAATCCGCCCCGAGGCGTCGAAGACCCGATCTCGGCGATCTTCGACCTGTCCGACCGCGTGGCCCAGCTCGCGCCGACGGTCCGCCGGATGTACCGATACACGGCGACCATCCTCGTCCTGTGGATCGTCCTCCTCGCCTTCGTGACGTTGATCACGTTCGGCCACGATGTCACCATCGCGATCCTCTCGGTGATCGGTCTCATCGCCGGAGTGATCGCCCTCATCCTGGTGCGGGAAACGGACGGATTCTTCCGGACGTTCGTGCTCCGTCATCGGGCGATCCGGCTCCTTCGCGAGGCCGACCCCGTCGTGAAGGTCCCGGCCGGGAGGACCCCGGTCGAACGGCTCGGCCGGTATCTCGCGCAGTCGAGCCCGACGATCCAAAAATTCCTCGAAGACCATCCCGAGGCGCTGCGCTACCGCGTCGAGTATCCCGGTCGGGGCCGCTCGGTGGCGTTCGAGCTCGTCATTGAGCGCCCGGGCGGGGTGCTGTGGCGCGCGTTGGGGCGAGGCGACCCCGGCTTCGCCGTTCTCGCGAGGGTCGGCCCCGACGCCCCGACCACCGCCGACCTCGGGCGGCTCGCCGAGGACGCGCAAGCCGTGGTCGGGCGACTCTCGGCCGTCCCGGTCCGGCTCATTTTGCTCCGGACCGGCGCGATCCCGCTCCCCGAGGACGTCTACGAGTGGGCCGTGGGCCGGCCCGCGTTCCTCTCGCGGGGGTTCTCGCGCTACCGGGTCGCCACGGAGATCATCTCCGAGGGCCCCGACGGGACGTACGACTTCGTGCCGTACGTCCTCGGCGTTCCCTAATCCGCGCTCATCCGAGCCATTCGGGCGACCGGACGTACCGGTAGTGCTCCGCGAGCTCGCGACCGTACAGCTCGCGATAGAGCCGGTGGTACCGGCGGAGGTGCTCCGCTCCGGCGGGGGTGATCCGGACGTCGTACCCCCGGTCGTCCCTCCCGACGCTCGCGAACCCCTCGCCGGCCAGGTACGAGAGGACCTTCTCGGTCATGTGGGAGTTCGACCGGATCGCGTGGAGGATCTCTTCCTTCGTGACGCGGCCCTGGTAGTTTCCGAGCGCAACGCCGACCCGTTCGGCGAGGTCGGGCTGCTCGAGGTCAAGGTTCAATTCGGCGAAGAGGCGCGCCAGCGCGATGTAGGCGTAGACCCGGTAGCCCTTGTACCGGCGCTCCGGGGACCCTGCCTCGCGGCCGTCCCCGCCTCCCACGGCGTACCGAGCCTTCCATCCGGTAGATAGTCCATACGGAAAGACTCCCGAGGACCGCCCGACGTCGAGCGGGGACTCCGGAGAGCCTATAGACCCGCCCGTATCCGACCGGCCGAGCGATGGACACCGAGGCCGGCTTCTTCATCGCGGTCGTCGTCAGCGTCTTCGCGATCGTCGACCCGATCGGGACCTTGCCGTTCTTCGTCGCGCTGACCGAGGGGTTCTCGCCGGCCGACCGCCAGATCGTCCTCCGACGCGCGGTGATGGTCCTGGGGACGATCCTGACCGTCTTTGCCATCGCCGGGCGATTCCTGTTCCTCGCGTTCGGGTTCTCCCTTGGCGCCTTCGAGATCGCGGGCGGGATCCTCCTCTTCTGGGTCGCCTTCGAGATGTTGAACGGAGAACTGACCCGCACCCGGCTCGGGGAGGCCGACCGGGCCGACGCGCTGGCCCGGCGCGATGAAGTGGCGGTCGTTCCGCTGGGCATCCCGCTTCTCGCAGGCCCCGGGGCGATTTCGACCGTGATGATCTACGAGGGGTCGGCGGGCGGGAACCCGCTCTCGATCCTCGCCACGTTCGTGGCCATCGGGATCACGACCGCTGCGACGTTCGTGGTCCTCCGGTACGGGGCCGGGATCCTTCGCGCCCTCGGGCGGGTCGGCGTCATGGCGCTGACGCGCGTCCTCGGGCTGGTCCTCGCGGCGGTCGGCGTCCAGTTCGTGCTCGACGGCATCTTCGCCGTCGCGCCGCACCTGTGATCAGCGGCGGCCCTTGCGCGCGGGCTTCTTGGCGGGCGGCGACGCACGACGGGCGGTCGTCCGCCGCTTCGGTGGCGCGCGCTTCGCCTTCGGGGCCGCCGGCGCCTTCGCTGGGAGCTTCTTCGCGGCCGGTCGTGGGGGAAGGAGCGCGATCACGGCGCTCGACGGGGTCCGGGGGTTCCGCTCGGCGGACCAGACCTTTTCCCCGGCCCGGATCGGGATCGGCAGGTCGTTCTCCGCGGGCGGGAAGCCGCACTCGAACGTGTCGGTGTACGCGCAATACGGATTGAACGCCCGATTGAAGTCCAGTTCGTAGGTGTCGGACTCGCTGAGCTCGAGGGTGAGGTAGCGCCCGGGGCCATAGGACTCGCGGCCGCTCGTCCCGTCCCGGAACGGAATGAACACGGAGGTTCCGACGCCTTCGCCGGCGTGGTAGACTCGCAGCCGAAGGGCGCGTCCTCCCAACGTGAACCGGAGGTCCCCGAGCCAGCGCATCGCCGCTTGCCCATCGCGGTTCGTGCGGAGGAACGCCTCTTTCGGCTCCTTCAGGCGCTCGAGCGACGCGGGAATCCGGTACTTCTCGTCCGGGGGAAAGTACAGGAGGCCCTGGAAGTCGTACATCGATGCCTGGACGAACGGCGACTCGGCGTGCCGGGCCATGAACTGATCTTTCATCGTCCGCTCGGTCTCGAGCTCATCGAGATACTCGCTCATCGGCTCCCCGTTCCTCGGGCCGCCGAGGGCGGCCGTCTCTTAACGTCCGTCCTGCGGAGTAGCCGGCGCGCGGGAGTCGCTCGTGGAGTGGAGGTGCTTCCGCCGCGGTCGACGGACGCGCCCGCCCGGCGCTCCCCTGCGACGGTGGGCCCAGCGCCGGGGATTCCCCGACTCGCCGACGGTCCCCAATTCGGGAGCTCGGGCGTATGCTTATCATCCCCGCCCGACGTTGAATTCCGTCCGGATGGATCGCCCCATGCTCTCCGCTCGTCGCCCGCTCGTCCGCACCGGCGGCGTTCTCGCACTCCTGCTGGCGGCCTTGGTCCTCGGGTCGTCGATTCCCGCCGCCGTCGGGGAACGCCCCACGACGGTCGGCCCGGCCCCGGCGGTGGGCGCCTCCCCCCGCACCTCCTCGGTTGCCCCACCCCCCGACGTTCGCCGACCGCCTCCGCTCGGGTTCGGGAACGCCCTGGCGAGCGCGGTTCCTCGACCCGCCCAATCGGAGACGTGGTACACCCAGGAGGGGGCGACGTTCGCCCAGCTCAACGACAGCTCGGCGACGGGAATGAAGCGGATCTCGGAGTACGTGAAACTCGTCAATAGCCCGTACAGCACCGGCTACGAGCTGAACGGCCTCACCAACAGCGGCGACTGGTGGCAGATCGTCGTGGGAGACAACTGGCCCGGATGCAACTCGGGGTTCGAGGAGGTCACCGAGGTGTGGAACGACGCCCAGGGGAGCGGGCCCGTGAACTGCACGAGCACGGTCTCGCTCTCGCTCGGCGACCTGGTTGAATTCACGCTCTACTTCAGCTCCGGCGACGGGTGCCTCGAGCTCGACGACATCACCTCCGGCCACTCCACGACCGACTGCCAGACGCAGCCCGATAGCGGCGGGACCTCGTGGATCTTCCTCGGCCAGAATGCGAACTCGAACGGGTACTACACGGGGCCGATGACCGAGACCGTCAACCTCACGGCCACTTCGTGCCCGGATTACACCCATCTCCCCCGACTCGACTACCTCTACGCGAACGGCACATACATCACCGCGTACACCCCGTGGTCCGATGAGTTCGACTACCAGACCTCGACGATGTGCTACGCCTCCAGCGAATCCGAACAAGCGATCGGACCCGGGGTCCCGCAGAGTTTCTACGTGGACACGGCCGCGGGGACCGGATACGGACCGCGGTGGGCCGACGGACAGAACTTCTCGATGGTGGACCCCGCCTACGGATTCCGGTTCGAGACCGACCCGAAGCCGATGACCTCGGTGACCCTGAACGCCACTCCGACCACCCCGCCGGCCGGGAGCGTCGTCAACCTGACCGCCACGATCCTCGGGGGCGTCGCCCCCTACCGGGCGCTCTGGTCGCTCAACGGAGTCCTGCAGGGGTTCGTGAACCAAACGTGGAACTGGACGGCCGGGGGACCGGGGGTCTACCACCTCGCCGCCTACGGGTTTGACAAACAATCCGACGTCGACGGCCCCTCCTCGACGGTCACCATCACGGTCCCCGGACCTCTCGCGGTCAGCGGAGTGACGGCGGACCCGGCGGCCGGCGACGACGTCGGCTTCGAGGCGGCGTTCAACGTCACGGTCTCGGGCGGGTTCGGGTACTACGTGGTGACGTGGTCCGGGCTCCCGGCCGGGTGCAACCCCGCGAATGCGACGGGGGTCTCGTGCGCGCCGACCGCCGCCGGGGCGACGAACCTCAGCGTGTCGGTCCGCGATGCGAACGGTTCGGTGGTGGATTCGGGCTCGCTGGCCTACGTGGTGTTTCCGAAGCTCGCGGCTTCGATCGGGGCGAATCGGAGCGCCGTCGACGTCGGCCAGGGGGTCGCCTTCCAGGCCGACGTCTCGGGTGGGTCCGGGGGGTACGTCTACGCCTGGTCCCTGCCCTCGGTCTGCTCGGGCCGCGGGCCCACGGTCGACTGCCAACCGACGCTCGCGGGGAATCTGATCGTATTCCTCAACGTCTCCGACTCGGTCGGAGCGTGGTTCGCCCCGTCCGGGGGCGTCGTCGAGGTCCACGGGCCCCTGGGCGCGGATCTGGCGACCGCCCTCGTCCCGGCGGACGTCGGGTTCCCGTTCCACCTCTCGGTCGACGTGACCGGAGGCACGGCTCCGTTCGCCTACGTTTGGGCCGGGCTCCCGGCCGGCTGCGTTCCGGTCGGACCGGTCGCCAACTGCACGCTCGGGTCGTCCGGTGACTCGACGGTCTCGGTCGCCGTCCGGGACTCGCTCGGGGAGACCGCCGATTCCAACGTCGCGACGGTCGAGGGATCCGCGGCTCCGGCGGTCGTCCTCTCGGTCGGTGCGTCCCCGGCGGCGATCGGAGCGCTCGTCAACTTCACGGCGACGACGTCGGGCGGTTCCGGCGCGTTTGTCTACACCTGGAGCGGGCTCCCCACCGGATGCCCCGGAGATACGAGCAACGAGGTCTCCTGCGTCGTGACTTCGACCGGAAACTTCTCGATCGCGGTCACGGCGACCGACAGCGTCGGCGACGCGGCGCATGCGTCGCAGCCGTTCGCGGTGAACGCGGGTCCCGCCCCGCCCTCGATGGGGACCGCGCTGCCGCTCGGGCTCCTCGAACTCGGGCTGATCGGGATCGCGATTCTGGGCGTCGTCGTGGCGATCGCCCTCTACTGGGCGCGACGGCGCGGCTAGAGATACCCGAACTGCCGCTTCGCGAAATCGCTCATCCGCTCGGGGGTCCATGGCGGGTCCCAGATGTAGTCGACCTTTGCCTTCGCCACATTCGGGACCTTCTCGACGGCCCCCTGGATCTCGTCGGCGAGGATCCCCGCCACCGGACATCCCGGGGCGGTGAGCGTCATGTGGAGGACGACGTCGTCCGACGGTCCCCACTCGAAACTGTAGACAAGGCCGAGGTCCACGATGTTCATCGGGATCTCGGGGTCGTAGATCTTCTTCAGTTCCTTGATGATGAGCACCTCGGTCTCCATGTGCGGGCCGGGGGCGGGCGTCGGGGCGCCTCCCTTCGGGGGCGGGACGAACGCGGGCGCCGCCGGGGTCGCGGGCGCCGAGGACGGCGGGGCGGGCGTCGCGGGCGGGGAGGAGGGGGCCGAGAAACTTTCGCTCACGGTCCGGAGAGCTCCCTTCGCGGTATAAGTTCACCGCGACCCGAGGGCCGATGCGGCCGCCGACGGACAAGCTGAAAAGCGCACCCCGCCGTGGCCGGCCGATGCGGGACGTCCACGCGCTCGCCCCCGCCCACGACCGGCTCGGGCTCCATCGCGTCGGAGTCGCGGCCGTCAAGAAGCCGCTCGTCGTGCAGCGTCCCGGCCGACAGGTGACCCTGACGGTGGCGTTTGCGGTCGCGGTCGACCTTCCGTCGACCCGGAAAGGGTCCGATCTCTCCCGGAACGCCGAGCTCCTCGCCGAGGTCGTGGACTGGACCTCGCAACGACCGGTCTCGAGCCTGGAATCGGCCTGCGCCTCCATCGCTCGCGAGCTTCTGGTCCGTCACCCATACGCGACCCGTTCCGAGGTTGAGGCGCAGGCGGAGTACTTCGCGACCCGGGGAGTCTCCCCCGCCCGACGCTCCCTCGAGAATTTCGGGCTGTTCGCCCGGGCGACCGCCCACCGGGAGGGTCCGGACTCGCTCTCGGTCGCCCGGTCGGTCGCGGGCGAAGCGGTCGGGATGACCGCCTGCCCCTGCGCGATGGAGACCGCCCGGGAGAAGCTGACGGCCGAGTTTCCCCTGCTCGCGGACCCATCGCTACGGAACCTGCCGATCGTCACGCACAACCAGCGGAACCGGACGCGGCTGACGCTCGACCTTCCCGACGGCGCCGAGGTCGAGGTCGACGAGCTCCTCGAGGCGATCGAGGCGGCCCAGTCGTCGCCGACGTATGCGATCCTGAAGCGCGGCGACGAGGCCGACGTCGTCCTCGCCGCGCACCGGCATCCGAAGTTCGTGGAGGACGTCGTTCGCGACCTGCTGGCGTCACTCCCGGCCAAGTTCCCTTCGCTCCCGGATGCGACCGGGGTCCAGGTTCGGACCGTCTCGGAAGAGTCGATCCACAAGTACGACGTCACGTCGTCCCACGAGTCGACGCTCGGCGAGCTCCGCGCGACCGTCGGATAGGCGGGGAGCGACGTCCCGACCATGCGGTACGCCCTCGACGGCATCCGACGGCGTCCGGGGCGGTCGGCGCTCACGGCGCTCGGGATCGGCCTTGCCACCGGCCTCGTCACCGTCCTCCTCGCGCTCTCGGCGGGGGTCCAGGAGAGCGCGTCCCGTCTCGCGACGGCCAGTGGAGTCGACCTGATCGCGACCAGCGCGAACACCTCGCTCAGCAGCGAGACGTTCCCGCCGCTCGAGCACGCGCACGGAGTCCCCGCCGGATTCGCCCGCGCGGACTCGAACGTCGCGACCGCGAGCCCGTGGCTCGTCACGTCGTTCGTCTTCGCGAACAGCTCGCTCGACGCGGCGGCGAACGCCTCCCCGAGCGGGTCGGGGATCCCGGCCGGGTGGGGCCCCGCGAGCGCCGAAGCCGTCGGGTGGATCCCCGGCGCCAACACCGGCCTAGATGCGCCGACCGTCGCGACCGGCCCCGGCTTCTCCAACCCGGGCGACCCCCACTACGCGAATGGGACGTACACGGGAACGTTCACCCACGAGGTGGTGCTGGACGACGGTCTCGCCGGCGTGCTCCATGCGTCGGTCGGGAGCGTCGTGTACGTGAGCGTTCAGTCGCTTCCCGGCCCGGCCAGCGTTCACGCGTGGTTCGGGAACGCGACCCCCTTCCGCGTCGTCGGGATCTCCGGTCCGTTCTTCCTGATCCCGTCGGCGCTGCTCGGATTCTTCTACCTCTCCGAGGCGCAGACCCTCCTCGGAGGAGCCGCGGTGACCGACGACCAGGCGTCGGTCGTGCTCGTCCACCTGACCGACCCCTCGTCGCCCGGGGCCGACCAGAGCGCGCTCGAGCGGGCGTATCCGACGCTCACCGTGTTCACCCTCGCCAACATCCTCGGGGCGGTCCAGTCGGTCGTCGACCTGTACCGGACGTTCGGGACGTTGATCGGCCTCGTCGCCATCCTCGTCGCCGCGCTCTTCGCGACGACGGTCCTCACGATGTCGGTCGACGACCGGAGCCGAGAGCTCGCCACCTTGCGCGCCATCGGGTTCGGACGGGTCACGATCGGCCGGTACATCGTCGAGGAGGCGCTGCTCCTGGCCGTGCTCGGCCTCGCCATCGGGATCTCGGGCGGCTTCGCCGGGGCGTTCCTGCTCAATCGGTTTCTCGTCGGGCTACTCGCCGGGTTGCCGAGCGGCTTTTCCTTCGTCTCGTTCGACGCGACCGTCGTTCTGAGCGCGATCGTGGAAGTCTTGGCGATCGGCCTCGCCGCGTCGGCACTCCCGGCGGTGCAGGCGATGCGGCTTCCGATCGCCGAGGAGCTCCGGGCCCCATGAGCCGGACGACCCGGCTCTCGCACACGGCCCTCCAGGACCTCCTCGCCGTCGCCGCGATCGCGACGGCGGTCGCCCTCCCCGTCCTCCTGCTCTCGGTGGGAGGAGGCGTCTCGGCGCACGAGCGATCGGCCTTGCAGAGCTCGGGGTTCGAGATCACGGTCTCGGCCCCCGGCACTCACGGGATCGGGGACGCGCACGCGTTGGCCCGTCAGATCGACGGGATCCCGAACGTTTCGGCCGCGTCGCCGGTCCTGAGTGCCCCGATCGACCTGTTCGGCCCGGGAGGAGCGACCGAGCCGGCTCTGGCCGAGGGCGTGATCCCGGCCGCGTTCGCGGCCACGCTCAGCCCCGAGGAGTCTGGCGCCTTCCCCACACCGCTTCCGCTCGGCGACCCGAACGACGCGATCCATTTCGCGAACGGGACGTACGCGGGCCCGGCGACCGACGACGTGCTCGTCGCGAGCCCTCTCGCCGCCGCCCTGAACGTTTCGCTCGGCTCCACGCTCCGGATCGCGAACGGGCCGAACGTTTCCGCCTCGACCCCGTACGCGGTCACGGGCGTCTTCGGCGCCCCCGGAGGTCCGCTCGGTCCGATCGCCGGGTTCGCCGTCGTTCTGTCTCTGAGTGACCTCCAACTCCTGACGGGTACGGCCCGGGAGAACGGAACGAGCGGCCTGCTCCTCGACCAGGCCGACTCGGTCGAGGTCTCGCTCGCCGGGTCGGCCGGGGCCAACCCGGCGGCCGTCGCGCAGGCGGCGTCCGCCATCCAGGCGCTCGTCCCGTACTTTGGCGTGACGACCCTCTCCGACGAAGTGGCCCAGCTCGATCAGGCCGGCGCGGTGCTGACGGGCTTCTATCTCGCCCTCTCCTCGACCGCCGTGGCGATCGGGCTGATCTTCCTCACCATGGTCCTCCTCCGGCGGGTCGAGGCGGAGCGTCGCTCGATCGGGATCCGGCGGGCGATCGGGCTCCCGGCACTCGGGATCGTCGGACGCTTCGTTGGTCGGGCGACCGTTTTGGCCACCGCGGGGGTCGCGGGAGGGATCGTGGCGGGGTACCTCACCGTCCAGGTCCTCCAGACCTACGGGAGCGGCGAAGTCCCCGCGATTGCGGCGTTGGCCGTGTTCGACCCGCGAACCCTCCTCGAACTCGCCGTCGGGACCGTCGCCCTCTGCGTATTGGCGAGCGGATTCGCGGCCCGTGCCGCCCTTCGGCTCCCACTCGCGGAGGCGTTGCGATGAGAGGGGTCCAGCCTCCCGCGATCCGGTTGTCGGGAGTCCGGAAGACGTACGGAAGCGGCTCCGGAGCGGTTCGTGCCCTCGATGGAGTCGACCTCGCGATCGCTCCCGGGGAGTTCGTATCGGTCGAGGGTCCGTCCGGGTGCGGCAAGACGACCCTCCTCAACCTCCTCGGCCTCCTCGACCAGCCGACGGAGGGGACGATCGAGTTCGACGGCAGCCCGGTCGCGCGGCTCCCCGAACGGGACCGCGCCCGGCGTCGCCTGACGGGAGTCGGCTTCATCTTTCAACGGTTCTATCTTCTCCCGACCTTGACCGCCGAGGAGAACGTGGCCCTGCCGATGCGCGGCGCGGGCCGGTCGGCCGCCGAGCGGGTGGCCCGCACCCGGGATCTCCTCGCCTCGGTCGGCCTGACGGAGCGGCGCAACTCTCGCCCGCACCAGCTTTCCGGGGGCGAGGAGCAGCGGGTCGCGATCGCGCGCGCGCTGGCCAACGACCCCGGGCTCCTCCTGGCGGACGAACCGACCGGAGAGCTCGACCGGGCGAACACCGAGTCGGTCCTCGACGTCCTCGTCGAGGCGCAGCGTAGGACCGGCGCGACGCTGGTCCTCGTGACGCACAACCCAGCCGTGGCCCGGCGGGCCCGCCGGCACCTCACGATGGCCGACGGCAAGGTCGCGTCCGATGTGCGGGAGGCCTAGGTGGCCCGGATCGCGATCCTCCTCCGCGACCGGTGCCACCCGAAGGAGTGCCAGTGGGAATGCCAGGCCTACTGCCCCCCGGTCCGGATGGGCCAGGAGTGCATTGTCGAGGGGACCGACGGTCGACCGGTGATCTCCGAGACGCTCTGCATCGGGTGCGGCATCTGCGTCCACAAGTGCCCGTTCGACGCGATCAAGATCCTCAACACCCCCGAGGCCGACGAGACGGAGATCGTTCACCGGTACGGGTACAACGGCTTCCGGCTCTACCGACTGCCGCTGCCTCCGACGAAGGGGATCACGGGGATCCTCGGCCCGAACGGAACGGGGAAATCGACCGCGCTCCGGGTACTGGCGGGGGTCGAGGTCCCCAACTTAGGGAAGTACGACACCCCGTCCACGTGGGAGGCGGTCTTGGAACGATACCGAGGGACGTCGCTCCACGCCCACTTCCAGAAGATCGCGAACGGGACCCTCCGGGCGGTGTTCAAGCCCCAGTACGTCGACCGGTTCTCGGAGGAAGCGGGCACCGCCACCGAGTTCCTGACCCGGTCCGGGGTCGACGCCGACGCCGCGCTCCGCTCGGTCGGCCTGGAGCGCCGCGCCTCGCGCCCCGTCGCGGAGCTCTCGGGGGGCGAGCTCCAGCTCCTCGCGATCGCCCGGACCGTCGCCACCGACGCCGACCTCTACCTGATCGACGAGCCGTCGAGCTACCTCGACATCGTCCACCGGCTCGAGATCGCCCGGCTCCTCCGACGGCTGGGGGAAACGAAGAGCGTGGTCGTCGTCGAGCACGACCTCGCCCTCCTCGACTATCTCGCGGATCAGGCGCACCTCGTCTACGGCGAGGAGGCGGCGTTCGGCGTGATCTCCCATCCGATCGCGATGCGGAGCGCCATCAACACCTACCTGACCGGCTACCTGAAGGACGAGAACGTCCGGTTCCGGACCGAGCCGGTCCGGTTCGTCGCCCACCCGCCGAAGCTCGCCACCCAGCGGAACGCCCTCGTCGCGTTCCCCCCGCTCGAGAAACGGTTCCCGAACTTCCACCTGACCGTCGGCGCCGGTGAGATTGCCAAGGGGGAGACGATCGGCATCGTCGGCCCCAACGCGACCGGCAAGACGACGTTCGTCCGGATGCTCGCGGGGGCGGAGCCGGCGACGGTGGGGACCCCCCCGGCCGGCGTCTCGGTCAGCTACAAACCGCAGTACCTGAAGGCGACGAGCTCGGCGAGCCTCCGGGAACGGCTCGACGCGCTGCGGGGCGACCCGACATTCGACGTGGGGGTCTTCGAGCGAGAGCTGGTCCCCGGGCTCCACCTCGACGACCTCCTGGACGTCGGCCTCCCGGACCTGTCGGGCGGCGAGCTGCAGCGGGCCGCGGTCGCCCTCGCGCTCGCCCGCCCCGCGACCCTCTACCTTCTCGACGAGCCGTCCGCGTATCTCGACGCCGACGAGCGGATCGCCATGGCGAAGCTCATTCGCCGCCAGGTCGAGCGCCAGGCGGTCGGGGCGCTCGTGGTCGACCACGATGTCTACTTCCTCGACCTCGCCTGCGATGCCCTGATGGTATTCCGGGCCGGGGACGACGGGGTTTCGGGATCCGGCGCCGGCCCGTTTCCGATGCGGGGCGGGATGAACCAGCTCCTCAAGGACGTCCAGGTCACGTTCCGGCGCGACGCCGAGACGCTCCGACCCCGGATCAATCGCGAGGGGTCGGTCCTCGACCGCGAGCAGCGGGAACGCGGCGAGTTCTACTACGAGGCCGCGGCGTAGGGACGCCGATCCCGTTTCGCGACAACTTTGAAAGGGAATGCGGCGATGGCCCCCCCGGGCCGACCGGCGAGACGCTCGGTTGTCCCCGGCGCGGCGAACATGGCGGTCGAGCGGCTGCACCTGACCCCGATGCCAGACTGGCGGACCGCTCCGCCCTTTGAGTTCGTCCCCGGCCCCCGGACGCTCCGCCGCCACCCCGGACGGGTCGTTGTGGGGCTTCTTTCCCAAATCCCGCTGATCGCCTTCATCCTCGCCTACGAACTCCCGTCCCCCACCGACTCTCCTCTCGGGGCGAGCCATGCGCTCGGGATCCTCGTCCTGCTCGGATCCGGACTCGTCTGCGCGGCCGCGATTCAACTGTTCAAGATCTGGCGGCCGACCCCGGTCGACCTGCTCGGAGTCTCGCCCGTCGGAATCAGCGTCCGGACCGTCGACACCTGCCGGGTCGTCCCGTGGACCCATCCTGCCGTCGTGGGCAGCGGCCTCGTCATCGCGCCCAGCCGCTACGGATGGACCCGCGCCTTCGGGCTGACCGAGGCGCAAGCGCGACGCGCCCGTTCCCTTCGGCCCGCGGGCGTCTAGCGGATTCGCTCGCGATGGACAGGCCCTACCGTCGGCGTAATGCGCTGCGAGCGCTGGCCTGAGCGTGCCGGGAACGGGAATGCCGAAGCCGGCGGCCGAAACCGTCGCCGCGTTCGATTCCCTCGTTCCGAAGGTGGCGGGGGTGACCCGGCGGCTGGTGTTCGGGCAACCCGCGGTGTTCGTCGACGGGAACATGTTCTTCAGCGTCTTCGGAAACCACCTGATCGTGCGTTTGTCCGAGGCCGACCGGGCGTCGGCGTTGAAGGACCTCGGGGCGATTGCGTTCGAGCCGATGCCCGGTCGCCCCATGCGGGAGTACGTCGAGCTCCCGACCCGCCTCCTCGCCGATCTTCCGGCGGTCGAGGGCTGGGTCAATCGCGCCCTGGAGTACGGCCGCCGGCTGCCGAAGAAGTCCGCGAAGTAATCCCGTCCGCCGCCGTCGCGGACACCCCGGCCTCAACGCTGCCGAGGTCGATTGAAATCCTTATGGGGAGCGTCCCGCGTCGGCGCCTCGGATGGCCCTGACCCCCGATTCTCGCGGCCGGGTCCGGGTCGGCGCGCCGATCTCGATCGCGGTCGTCGCGATGTACATCGTCCTCGCCCTCCTGATCGTGTACGCGACCGTCCACTCGTCGTTCACTTCGAACGCGCTCGTGCCCGAGTTCTTGATCGGCGTGATCTTCCTCTTCCTCGCCCGGTACGCCTCGACGTACTACGTGCTCGACGACCGCGCGTTGCACGCTCGTCGCCTGTTCGGCTCCCGCACCGTTCCCCTCGAGGAGGTCCGTCGGGTCGAGTTCGCGAACCTCCGGGACCTCGGGCCGGTGAGCTTCTTCGGCGGGTGGGGGTGGCGCGGCCGGATGTGGAGCCCGCTCATCCACACGTTCGACTCGATCCACACGATCTCGGCCGGAGTCCTCGTCACGGCCGGCGACTATCCGCTGTTCATTTCGCCGAAGCACCCCGTCGAGTTCGGACAGGAGCTCTCGCGCCGGGTCCGCTCGTACAGTCCGTCGGTCGGGATCTCCCAGTTCGCCCCCGCGAGCGCCATGGGCGCCTGAGACGGCCCGGTCGACGCCCCCTACCGAGGGGCCCGGGCGGCCGCGCGGGTTCAGTATCGGGGCATCGTTGGCTCGACCTGCTCGGCCCACCGGTCGATCCCGCCGGAGAGGGAGCGAACATCGACGAATCCGTGGTCGAGGAGAAATCGGACCGCGGTCGCCGACCGGGAACCCGACTTGCAGTAGACGACGATCGGGCGCCGCCGAGGAAGGCCGTCGACTCGTTCGGCAAGGGACCCTTTCGGCACGAGTCTCGCCCGGGGGAGGTGAGCGATCGCCCACTCACCGGGCTCCCGAACGTCGACCAACACCGGAGGGTGCTCGCGCTCCAGTTCTCGGGCGAGCGCGAGCGGAGTAACCTCGGGAACCCGTTCGGAAGATCCCGCGACTCCGCAGAACGCGGGATAATCGATCAGGGCACGCTGCGTCGGATGTCGGCCGCACACCGGGCACCGGGGATTCTTGCGAACCCGGACCTCGCGGGAGCTCCCGGCCAACGTGTCGAGGAGCCAAAGGCGGCCGACGAGCGGTTCGCCGATCCCGAGGATCAGTTTCAGGACCTCGGTCGCCTGGCAGAGCCCGACGAGCCCGGGCACCACCCCGAGGACGCCCCCCTCGGCGCACGACGGGACGAGCTCCGGCGGAGGCGGCTCGGGAAAGAGGCACCGGTAGCACGGGCCGCGGCGGGCGTCGAACACCGAGACCTGGCCCTCGAATCGGTAGACCGAACCGAAGACGTCCGGTTTCCCGAGCAGGGCGCACGCGTCGCTGACGAGGTACCGGGTCGGGAAGTTGTCGGTCCCGTCCACGACGACGTCGTACCCTCGGAGGATCCGGAGCGCATTCTGGGACGTCAACCGGACGCGGTGGGGCACCACGCGGACGTGGGGATTGAGTTCGCGGAGCCGGGTGGTGGCGCGGGTCACTTTCGAGCGCCCGACCGACGCCACATCGTACAGCACCTGGCGCTGGAGGTTCGACGTCTCGACCGAGTCGCTGTCCACGATCCCGATCGTGCCCACCCCCGCGGCCGCGAGGTAGAGCCCCGCCGGCGATCCGAGTCCTCCGGCCCCTACGAGCAGCACCCTCGCACGGCGGAGTTTGCGTTGCCCGGATTCCCCGACCTCGGGGAGCAGGAGGTGCCGACTGTACCGGTGCCGCTCTTCGGAGGAAAGTTCCGCCGTCCGTCGCCGGGGTCGGCGCGCCGCCGGGGCCCCCCCGGCGAGGGCGGGGACGAGGACGATCCGGTCCTTCGGCCCCACCGGGGTGCGGCCTCGCTGGCGGTACCGGATGTCGTCGTCGTTCACCAGCACGATCACGCTGGTCCGAAGGGTCCCGGCCGGGGCGAACACGTGATGCTGAAGGACGGGGAACTGGTCGACCAGCGCGTGGAGGACCTCCTCCACCGTCGTCCCGACCAGTCGGATCTCATCGGGGGGCTCCTCGAGGAGTTCCCGGAGGGAGGGCGGCAGTTCCACCAGCGTTCCCTTCGGAGAGTCGCTCAAGGTCGTTCCGTCCCGGCCCGTGGGCCCCGGCGCCGGGCGCCACGAGCCACGACCACTTCTCGGAGAGGGGAGCGCGGGTCGGACCGTCGAAAGACGCGAAGTGAGGGACCGGTTGCGCCGCGCCCGACGATGGCGTGAAGAATTCCCGACGAAGCGGCCCTCGAATCGAGCGCGGACGGTCGGGCGAGTCCCCCCGGGTGGGTGTGGAACATTCCGACCACGCTCCTCCGATTCCTGCGGGTCCGCGAGATCTCCGTCCAGACCTCGTACGCCCGAGCCCGGTAATGCCGATCCGTTGCTTCGGGATCTCGGAGTTCGAGGACTCCCGTCACCGACCATGCCGGGCCGGCGAGAGACGCACCGATGAGGAGACCCCCGGTCTCGAGGGGCCCCCGGCGCTTTGCGATACCGAAGAGCTGGTGGGCGGCCCCGGGCGCGAACGTGACGAATCCTGCCGCGAGCGGGTCCCGGTCGGGTCGTCCCGGTCGACTTCGCACGTCGGCTGAGGTCCCCGCCGGGTCCCTACGGGGCAACGCTAGCGAAGTTGAATGAGGTGCGTGCACCGCATCCCGCCCCGCGTGATCGAATCTTGGAGGTCGAGCCCCACCTGCCCGAGGAGTTCCTCGGTGAGGTGCTTGTCGAAAACATCGCAGAGGAGGTACGAGTGCGTGAGGGCGCTGTGCCGGAACACGCAGTTGGTCCGAACGATCTTGAGGGCGCCTTCGGGCGTCGACTCGACCGTGCATCGGAACCCGAGGTGGTTCAAGGCGCCCGCCAACGCTTGCGCCCGGTCGTGCGGGGACGCATCGTTCGGCACCTCGCGGGCGATCTGCTTCGCCATCCGGCGGGCCGCGTCGGCGAACAACTCCGATACGAACGCCTCCCCTTTCGACGAGAGCAGCTCCTCCATGACGGAATCGAGAAGCAGCTCGTACCGACGGGGGAACAGCTCCTGGCCCTGGGGGGTGAGAAGGTACCGTTTGCGGGGGCGGCCCACTCCTTCCCGACGGAACGTCGGGACGACCAGCCCACGTTCCTCGAGCCGGTCAAGATGGCCTCGGGCGGCCGACTCCTGAATCCCGAGGGTGAGCGCCAGGTCGCGCGCGGTCTTCGGCGAGACGGCGAGTTCTTCGATGATCCGTCCGCGGGTACCTTCGCCGACCCGCATCTCGCCTACGGCCATCGCCAACCGCTCCGCGCCACCCGATTCGGGCCTGACAGAATTACACACCGCGCCATGCTTAAATAAGGGTATCGGCTCGTTCGACCCGGAGAACCGTTCCCATGCCCGCCGATGCACCTCCGAAGCATACGCTCGACGTCCGAAACCTCCACGTTGAGGTCGCCGGCAAGGAGATCTTGAAGGGGGTCAACCTGACCCTGCGCGCCGGCGAACTCACCGCGCTCATGGGCCCGAACGGTTCGGGCAAGAGCACCCTCGCCTACGCCCTAATGGGACACCCGAAGTACAAAGTCACGACGGGGGAAGCGCTCCTCGACGGCAACGACCTTCTCAAACTCCCCGTCGACCAGCGGTCCCGCGCGGGGCTGTTCCTCGGATTCCAGTACCCGCAGGAGGTCTCGGGGCTCTCGCTCTCGAAGTTCCTCTGGACCGCCTACATGCAACGCCACACTCCGGAGAACGCCGACTCGGACCAGTTCGGGCAGGACCTCACAACCCACCTCGGATTCCTCGGGATGGACGAGGCGCTGCTGAAGCGGTCGTTGAACGAAGGGTTCTCTGGCGGGGAGAAGAAGCGGGTCGAGGTCCTCCAGATGGCGACGCTGACCCCCACGTTCTCGATCCTGGACGAGCCGGACAGCGGCCTCGACATCGATGCCGTGAAAGCGGTCGGCGAGACAGTCGCGAAGCTCCACCAGCTCCACCGGGCTGACTCCGGGATCCTCGTGATCACCCACTACCAACGGATCCTGAAGTACCTCCAACCGGACGCCGTCCACGTGATGGTCGACGGCGTCGTCGCGATGTCGGGGGGCCGCGAACTCGCGATCGAGCTCGAGGCGAAAGGGTACGACTGGGTCCGCGCCGACGCCCGGGAAGGGAGCTGACGGCCGGACCGCCGTCTCGATCCCGATGGACCTCGCGCGCTGTCGAAGCGACTTCCCGATCCTCACCCGGACCGCCCACGGGCATCCGCTCGTCTATCTCGATTCGGCCGCGACGAGCCAGAAGCCGGTCAGCGTCCTCGCGACCGAAGACGCGTACTATCGCACCCAGAATGCGAACGTCCACCGGGGCGCGTACGAGCTGAGCGAAGGGGCGACCGCCGCGTACGAGGCCGCCCGGGCCCGCGTGGCCAAGTTCCTCCACGCCGACGACCCGGAGGAGATCGTCTTCGTCCGCGGCGCGACCGAGGCGATCAACCTCGTCGCGCACGGACTTGGCCGCGGCTACCTGCATCGAGGCGACCGGGTCCTCACCACGGTGATGGAGCACCACTCGAACATCGTCCCATGGCATCTCCTGCGGAGCGAGGTCGGGATCGACCTCGAGTTCGTCGACATCGACGACGCCGGGCGACTCCGAATGGACGACCTCGCCGTCCGACTGGAGAAACCCACCAAGGTCGTGACGCTCACCCACGTCTCCAACGTGCTCGGCACGGTCAATCCGGTCCGGGAGATCGCGGAACGCGCCCACGACGCCGGGGCGCTCGTGGTCGTCGACGCGGCGCAGTCCGCGCCCCACCGGCGGGTCGACGTCCAAGAACTCGGAGCCGACTTCGTGGCGTTTTCCGGCCACAAGACGCTCGGCCCGACCGGGATCGGGGTCCTCTGGGGCCGCAAGGATCTCCTGCAGAAGATGCCCCCGTACATGGGAGGCGGGGAAATGATCCGCGAAGTCCACCAGGACCGCGTGACGTACCGGGACCCGCCAGGCCGGTTCGAGGCCGGGACCCCGAACGTCGGAGGCGCCATCGCCCTCGGGGCCGCCCTCGATTATCTCGAAGGCGTCGGTTGGCCCGAGCTCGCGGCCCACGAGCAGGCGCTCGCCGAGCGTGCGGTCCGCGGCTCCCGAGACCGGTTCGGGTCGAAGGTCCGGTTCTACGGCCCTCCGCTCGGGCCGAACCGGGAGGCGGTGCTGTCGTTCTCCCTGGAAGGTGTCCACCCGCACGATGTCGCCAGCATCCTGGACGCCGAGGGAGTCGCCATCCGCTCCGGCCATCACTGCGCCCAACCATTGATGGAACGACTTGGAGTTCCCGCGCTCTCGCGCGCCAGCCCGTACCTCTACAACACGGCCGAAGAGATCGACGCGTTCCTGGATGCGATCGGCAAGGTCGTGACCGTGTTCGCGACCTGAGACGGGTCGCGAACCCGTCGTCGCACTCACGTCCGGGCGGACCTCGCATTGGACGACGGTTCAAGGTTGTCGCACGGCGACCGACAACTTCGCATCCGTGTCACGCCGGCTGACGGGGGGTCACCTGTCGCGGCGCCCGCGACTCACCATTTAAATACGTAGGTGTGATGGAATCGGTGAGGACATCATGGCGCAGACCTCCCCCACCTTTCAACCCCTCGATTATACACGGTACGATTTCAAGGACCCGGAGACGTACAAGGTCCGGACGGCCAAGGGGCTCAGCCGCGAGATCGTCCAGAAGATCAGCGACCTGAAGAACGAGCCCGAGTGGCTGCGCGAGTATCGGCTTCGCGCGTACGACCACTTCGTGTCCCGGCCGATGCCAGACTGGGGCCCTTCCCTCGACGAGATCGATTTCGACGCCTACACCTACTACGCGAACCCCCTCGCCGAGGGGGACACGAAGAAGAGCTGGGACGACCTCCCCGCCGACATCAAGAACACGTTCGACAAGCTCGGGATCCCGAAGGCCGAGCGGGAGTTCTTCGGCGGCGTCGGCGCCCAGTACGACAGCGGCACCGTCTACCACAAGATCCGGGAGGACCTCGCGGCGAAGGGGGTCGTCTTCACCGACACCGATACGGCGGTGAAGGAGTACCCGGACATCGTCCGAAAGTACTTCGGAAAGATCGTCCCCTACAACGACAACAAGTTCTCGGCGTTGAACAGCGCCGTCTGGTCCGGCGGGAGCTTCGTCTACATCCCGCCCGGTGTCGACGCGGGGATTCCGCTCCAGGCGTACTTCCGGATCAACGCGAAGAACGTCGGCCAGTTCGAGCGGACGCTGATCATCGGGGACACGGGCTCGAAGATCCACTATATTGAAGGGTGTACGGCTCCGGTCTACTCGACCGATTCGCTCCACGCGGCCGTCGTCGAGGTCGTCGCCGAGCCGTACGCGAAGGTCCGGTACACGACCGTCCAGAACTGGTCGAAGAACGTCTACAACCTGGTGACGAAGCGGGCGGTCGCTTACGAGAACTCGCTCGTCGAATGGGTCGACGGGAACCTCGGCAGCAAGATCACGATGAAGTACCCGTCGGTGTACCTCCGCGGACGCGGGGCCCGCGCCGACATCCTGTCGGTCGCCTTCGCCTCCGCCGGGCAGATCATCGACTCCGGCGCGAAAGCGGTCCACTCGGCCCCGGACACCTCGAGCAAGATCATCGCGAAGTCGATCGCGATCCGCGGGGGCCAGACCAGCTACCGGGGACTCCTCCATGTCGCACCAGGCGCCACCGGCGTCAAGGCGGCGGTCCGGTGCGACGCGCTACTCCCCGACGAGGAGAGCCGCTCCGACACGTACCCGTACAACGAGATCCACGAGGAGGACGCCACGATCACGCACGAGGCCGTCGTCGGGAAGATCGGCGAAGAGCAGATCTTCTACCTGATGAGCCGCGGCCTCAACGAGTCGGACGCGATCCACCTGATCCTGATGGGGTTCCTTGCCGAGTTCTCGAAGGAGCTCCCCGTCGACTACGCGCTCGAGCTCAACCGTCTTATCCAGCTCGAGATGACCGGCGCGGTCGGCTAGGCGCCGTCCGTCGTCGACGGGCGGGGCCGCCCGCCTGCGTTCCTTTGGTGGGTTTCGCCGCTCGGCCCCGGGGGACCAGCGGACCCCCCGAGTGCGTCTTCCAAAGGTCGATCCCGGCGACGACCGTCGAGTAGGCGAGGTTCACCGCCGCCGCGAGCTCGTCCCGGGTGGCGTCGGGCCCCGCGAGCCGGTCCACCGCGCGGAGCGCGTCCGCGACGAGGTCAGCGGCCGTGCGGAGACTGATTGGGTCGCGGTAACCGGGCGCCGCATCTTGGAATCGCGGGAGGAGGCTCTCGAGACCGGACCGCTGGTCGTCGAGCAACTCCCGGAGCCGCTCGACCGAGTGCGCCTCGGGGTCGAGGACGAGGGGCATCGGCGCGGTCCCTATCGGAGCTTGGCGTCGAACCGCCACTCGTCGGCCCCGGTGGGGCCGGCGAATTCGAGCGGAGGGAGCGCGCGCGCCGAGTCGCCGCCCCAAACGATGGGGCGTCCCTCCCATCGGGCCGCGAGGTACGGATACAGGAGGTCGCGAAGGCCCCGGACCGGAGCCCGCTCGAGGACGTGGGAGAGGAACCCCTCTCCGATCAACCGGACCGCCTCGGTCCGGGGGAAGCCGCGGGATTCGAGGTAGAACACCTTCTCCGGGTCGACCGGCGCGACCGACGACGAATGGGTCGCCTTGACGTCCCGGCAGAGAATCTCGAGGATTGGGATCGTGTCGGACCGGGCGCCTCGGGAGAGCAGCATCGCGTGCTCGGAAAGGAAGCTCAGGGTCTTCCGGGCGTCCTTCTCGATCCGCACCATCCCCCGGCTCATCCCACGCGCTTCGTCGGTGAAGACTCCACGAGTGATCGACTCGCCGTGGGTGTCGGTCCCGACGTGCGTCATCGTCACCCCGCTATCGTAGGCCTGCGGTCCGCAGCCGTAGAACGCCTGGAGGTCCTGGAGGTCGGCGCCGGTCCCGGCGAGCGTCGACGAGTTCCGGGCTTTCGTTCGGAACCCCCCGAACCCGGCCCAGACCCAGGCCAGCCTGGCCGACGGACCGACGGTGGCGCTCCGTTGAAACACCGAGATCGCGCGGCGGTCGGGGGCGTGCAGCGTCGAGTACGCGACATGGGCCTCGGCGCCCACCTCGACGCGGGTCGTCGAGGCAAGGAGACGCTGATGACCCGGGTCGTCCTCCGTGGAGAGGGCTTCTTCGCTGACGAGGAGCCGGGTACCGGACCCTGCCCGGATCGCACGGCGGACCGAGAGCGCCTCGTGGGGGGCGGAGAGAATAGTGATGTCCCGGAGTCGGACCGGGGCGGCGAGCCGGTCCGGAAGTGTCAGACGGTACCCCCGGTTCGTGGTCGCGAACGCGAACGCGGTGAGTCGGTCGGCGGCGGGCTCGTCGCCACCCAAGAACGCGGCGAGCTCCTCGCCGCCGGCGCGGGCCACTTGCTCGATCGGGTCCAACCGGACCCCGTCGCGGTGGAGCTCTTCGGGGACATCGAAGCGGCTGCCGGCGACGTCGTGAAGTACCGTGATCGTCCGCGGGGCAGCGGAGACGCCCTCGACGGGCGATCCGTGGACGGAGAGGTCGAGCCCCGTGAGGTCGACGCCGGAAAAGTACCCGTACTTCCGATAGAGCGGGTTCGGCTCGAGAGGGAGCTCGAGGAAGCGCTCGAAGGCCTCGCGACGGCGCGTGGTGAACGAACTGGGCTCGCCGCGATCTTGGGAGAGTCGGTCGACCTGTTGGGCCGACAGCCAGTCTTCGTACCGATTCGCCGCGACGGCCATTCGGAATTAGTCACGGAAAGGTGGCTATAAAGCGTCCGGGGAGGGCGGGCTCCGGAAACTTGCTGAATCGCTGTACGTCGCCGGAGAAGAGGAATTCGGTTCGTTCCGGGTACGCAGCTTAGGCGAAACCGGGCCGCGCGTTCTCAGGATGTTCGGGCGACGACCGAGGTCCGCATCGGCGAGCCCGATGGGAAGGGAGGTCACCGGGCTTCCCTGGGGGGGTCGCCGAAGGTCGTTGAACGGAGGCTCGCGAGTCGCCCCCCTTAAATAGCATCTTATATAGTCTATATACTGCCATCATGCGAATTCGTATCGAGAACGTGGTCGCCTCGACCTCGCTCGGGCCCGAGCTCGACCTGTTGACGATCGCCTTCCAACTGGACGGGGCCGAGTACGACCCCGCCCAATTCCCCGGGCTGATTTATCGGATGAAGGACCCGAAGACCGCGATCCTCCTCTTCCACTCCGGCAAACTCGTCTGTACCGGTGGGAAGAGCTCGAGTCAGGTTGAGCGGTCAATCCAGGCGATCTCCGCGCAGCTCCGGAAGGGGAAGGTCCCGGTTGTGCGGAACCCGAAGATCGAGATTCAGAACATCGTGGCGACGTCCGACCTCGGCTCGGAGTTGGATCTGAACATCGTTGCGGTCACGCTCGGACTGGACCGGGTCGAGTACGAGCCCGAGCAGTTCCCCGGACTGGTCTACCGGATCGACGACCCGCGAGTGGTCCTCCTCCTCTTTTCGAGCGGCAAGATGGTGTGCACGGGCGCCCGTCGCCCCCGCGACCTCGCGCTCGCCGTCGAGAAGATCGGGCACGAACTCCAGTCGGCCGGCCTGCTCTCGCTGAACCAGGTCCCCGAGCGACCCGCCGGCCCGAAGGTACTCCCGCGGCGCCGCACGACGCTCGCCGTTCCGGACGGGCCGACCTCCCCAGACGATCTCGAGGCCGTGGCATCCCCGATCCGCCTCGGCGCCGCGACCTAGGGGCGATCCGGCGCGGGCCCTGCCGACCGGTCGAATCGACCCGCACGAGATCGGTCCGCCGAGATTTCCCCGGGGCCAGGAGGATACCGCCGGTCCCGGAAGCTGTTATAGTCGTCGCGGCGACTTCCCTCCCGGAGGGAGTGGCGTGGCTTACGACATGTACCAGGAGATCATTCTCCAACATTACCGGGCCCCGAAGAACTTCGGCGAGCTGGCCCACCCGGACCTCTCCGGGGAGGAGAGCAATCCGAACTGCGGCGACCACCTCACGTTCCAGCTCAAGCTCGACGAGACCAAGCAATCGGTCACCGAGATCCGGTTCCATGGCGACGGCTGCGCCATCAGCATGGCCAGCGCCTCGATGTTGACGACCAAGATCGCCGGACGTACGCTCGAGGAGGTCCGCAAGATCAGTCGGGACGACGTCCTGAAGCTGGTTGCGATCCCGCTCTCCCCCGTCCGCGTGAAGTGCGCGCTGACCGGGTACGCCGCGCTCGGCCGCGCCCTCTCGGGAACCGCGGCGCCCACCGAGGCGACGTGGGAGGCGGGAGGCGCGACCCCCGCGTGATCGTCGTCGACCCCGACTGCTGCGTCCTCTGCGGCCTCTGCACGGGGGTGTGTCCCCCCAACGCGCTCGAGCTGGACCCGACCCGCCTCGCCGTCCTCGATCACTGCACCGATTGCGGTTGGTGCATCCCGTACTGTCCCGTGGGCGCGCTCGCGATGCCCGCCGGAAAGGTCGCGCGGGCCGGGGGTCGGCGTGCCGGGTAGTGGCGAGTCCCGTTCTCCGCGGGTCCTCCTCGTCGATCCGTACCTCGCCCGGGACGACCCGATGGAACGGAGGTTCGTCGAGCTCTACCCGTCGCTCGGCATCTTGACCCTCGCGGCGTACCTCCGAGCCCGACGGATCGAGGTCGCGGTCGTCGACCTGACATTCGCCCGCGACACGCGACCGGTTTCCGCCGCGATCCGGAAATTCGCCCCCGACATCGTCGGCGTCCACACCAAGACCCTCACCATAGAGCGCGCGCTCGCGGTGGGACGGCTCGCCCACGCCGCCGGGGCGTACACGGTGGCGGGTGGGCCCGACGCCGCGACCCGTCCTGAGACCTATCTCGCGTCCGCGTTCGACGCGGTCGCCTTGGCCGAGGGCGAGGAAACGCTCACCGAGCTGGCCCGGTGCGTGGGGGCCGGCGCCGACGCCCGCGGGATCGCCGGCCTCGCAGTCCGGCGCGCGGGACGGGTCGTCCGTGGCCCGCCCCGCCCCTTTCTCCCCTCGCTCGACGACCTCCCCCTTCCGGCGTGGGACATGATCGACCTCGAGCGGTACCTCTCGGTCTGGCAGAAGGGAACGGGCGATCGCCGGATGGCGGTCCTCACCTCCCGGGGGTGCCCGTTCGACTGCGCGTGGTGCTCGAAGCCGACGTTCGGCCGGTCGTTCCGCCAGCAATCGGTCGGCCGCGTCGTCGAGGAGCTCCGGGCGCTCCGGGACCGGTATCACGTGGACTACGTCCGATTCTGCGACGATGTGTTCGGGATCCAGCGGAGCTGGCTCGAAGACCTCCTCGACCGGATGCTGGGCGAAGAGCTCGGCCTCCGGTTCGAGTGCCTCGCCCGTGTCGACCTTCTGAAGCCCGACCTCCTCGCCCGGATGCGGCGGGCCGGCCTCGAGCGGGTCTACGTGGGGGTCGAGTCCGGCAGCCAACGGATGCTCGACACGATGAACCGGGGAACCAAGCTCTCCCAGGTCGAACGGGCGGCCGAGGCGCTCCGGGCCGAGGGGATCCGGCAGTTCTGGTTCCTGATGTTGGGATACCCCGGGGAGACGATGGACGACATCGAGGCGACGCTGAAGCTGTTCCGGAAGTTCAGCCCCGAGGAGTACTCCGTCTCGATCGCGGTGCCGGTCCCCGGGACTCGGTTCTACGAGGCCGTCAAGGACCGGCTCACGCGGTCCCGTCGCCCCCTCGCGAAGAACGGAGGTGGACGCACCCTCCTCTACGAAGCCGTCTACCCGGAGAGCCTGTACCGGTGGTCGCAGGCACGGTTCGAGCTGGCGGCCTCGCTCTCGAAGGTTCGCGGCAAGCTTCCGCCCCCGGTCTTGGACGGGATCTCGGGCGCCGCCGACGCCCTCCACCACCGGGTCGTGACACCCATCTTGCTCGGTCGGAAGGCGGACCCCCCCGTCACCTGACGCGCGACGTTACCGGTGGGCGTCTTCGGGTGGGACGTACAGATTGGCGGGCGGCACCGGAAACTCCGGGCCGACCGGCGGCAGGACGGGGGTCTGCCCGCGTCGGCGGAGCAGGACCGCGAGCAGCAAGAGCACGGCCACGATCCCCCCGGCCACGATCCAGAGTTCCTGCGTGGGAGAGAGCGGTCCCGAACTCGAACCTGACCCGCCTCCGTGACCCGTGCCGACCGGGGCCGTCACCGTGAGAGTCGCGTTTACCTCCATGGACTGGTTGGATGCATCGGTCACCCGCAGGGCGACCGGGTACATGCCCACGTCGGTGGGCGTGCACGAGAACGCCGGGGCGTTGGCCGGCGCCGAGTCGTTGGCCGCGCACCCGGGAGTGGGACCGAGGGCGCGGACGACGTACGGAGCGGTTCCGCCCGTGACGGTGACCGTAAGGACCGAGGAGTTTCCGAGCACGATCGAGGAGGGCGCGAACGTGGCTGCCGCGGTGAGGGTGTCGACCACGCTCACGTTCGATCGGGCCGTCCCGCTCGCGCCGTCGGAGTCGTTGGCCCAGACCGTCGCGAGGAACGTCCCTCCGCGCGAGTACGTGTGATTGACGTCGACGCCCACCCCTTGAGAGCCGTCCCCGAACTCCCACGCGACCGCGATCGGCCCGGTCCCCCCCCGGACGCTGGCCGCGAACGAAACCAGGAGGGGCGCCACCCCGCTCGCCGGGGTCGCGAGGAGCGAGACCGTCGGAACCGGATTGACGACCAGCGCGGTCGAGCTCGAATTGACCAGTTCGCCCGCCGGGTCGGTGACTCGGACGAACACGGCGGTCGAGGCCGCGCCGGTCGGAGTGCAGTTCAGCGCGCTGACGTTCGCGGACACGCAGCCCGCGGGGAGATCGATCCACGCGATCGTCAGGGGGCCGAGCCCGCCCCCCGCCACGAGGGAAAGCGCCGTCGTCCGACCGACATCGAGGGTGGCCGGCGCCGCCGAGATCACGGACACTTCAACGTGGGCGATCCGCCACGAATCGTTGAGCGGGCCCGTGCCCGCACCTCCAACGAGGAGGAGCGCGCCGCGGGGTCCCGCCGGGACCAGACCGGCCTGGCCCCGGCCGGGGGGCGCGGCGCCGATTCGTCCGGTGAGGTTGTACCAGTTCGTCCCCGCGAGGACCCACGTGTCCGAGTCGCCTCCGGCGGCGCAGGGAAGCGTGGCGCAGCCTCCGAACAGCTCCACCGACCCATTCAGCGGGTCGTTGGCCAGGGCCACCCCCGCCCGAGCCGGAGGCATCCCCGACGAGGCGGCCGGCGACAGTTCGTGCCAACTCTGGTTGTGATACAGCCAGGTCTGGTCGTTGGCCGGGATTCCGCCAAAGACGATCACGCCGCCGAGTTGTCCGTCCCAGGCGGCCGTGGCCCCGGCCCGGCCGGTCGGCGCGACGACCGGGGAGAGCTGGGTCCAGTTCGTTGAGGGGGAGAACGTCCACGTGTCCGCCAGGTCTGCGGTTGTTCCCGAATTCGTCGTTTCTCCTCCGAAAAGGACCGGAGCCCCGATCTCCAGGCTGTACGCGAACGAGGCGTCCCACCGCGGCGGGGGAGCGGAGCACGCCGCCCGGCACACCTCGGTCCACCCCGTCGCGCCGAACTCCCAGGTGTCGTTCAGGGCCGGGTTGTTGAGCCCCGTGGCCGCGGAGGTCGTGCCTCCGAAGAGGAGGAGTCCGCCGGTGGTGGGGTCGTAGACCATCGAGGCGCCCCATCGGGCCGCGGGGTTCGTGGTGGCGGTGGGGTGGAGAGGGGTCACGTTCGTCCAACTCAGACCATCGAACTCCCACGTGTCGTTGAGCGCGCAGTCCGTGAGGACCGGACAGGATCCGCCGGTGAAGTATCCGCCGAAGACCACGGTCCGATTCAGGACGGGGTCGAACCCGACGGCGGCATCGGCGCGGGCGGGGAGGGACGTCGGAGGGGCGACCGATTTCCACTCTGGCAAGGAGGCATTCGCACCCGTCCCGGTCGCGGTGGGCCGAGTCGGCAGCGGGTGGGTTGCGGGGAGACCGGACGTCGACGGCCCCACGTGCGGTCCCGTCCCGGACGATGCCGGGGGAAGTCCGAACCCACCGGAGGACAGGACGAGGAGAACCCCCGTCGCCACGCTCAGCGTGAGGAGCCGTCGGAACGACCGGGCGCGCGGGCGGAGGTTCGAGTCCCGCGTCATTCGGACGGCATCTGGGGCGTCACGACGATAAGGATTCCGTCGGCTCGGGCGCGATGTCGCTCGACGGACGGGCGCCGAAGTTCACTCGCTGCGGGGCGGGTGCGTCGGGCAGCGTCGTCGTAGCCGGCAGAATCGACATTTCTCGAGCGGGACGGGAGGGATCGGTTTTCGGAGCCGACCGTACTTCCTGCGCGGCATCGCCGAGATCGGGCACCGAACCGGAGCGGATTATTCAACCCCGCGCGGGGACCGTCCTTTTGAGCGACCGCGGCACGAGGGCGCGTGGCTCGGATCCCCGGCCTCGCCACGGTGGAAGGGACCACCGTGTTTCGCGAGCGGGCGCTCGAGGGTCGAAAGGTCCCGACCTCGCACTTTCGGGCCGACCCCGCCGGTCGGCAGGTCTCGTCGATCGGTCTCGGCACGTACATCGGCCGCCCGGACGGGCCGACCGACCTCGCCGTGGAGCAGGCGGTCTCCCTCTGCCTCGCGTCCGGCCGGGTGAACGTCCTCGACACGGCCATCAACTACCGCCACCAGCGGGCCGAGCGGTCGGTCGGACGGGCGCTCGCGCGCGCTCTCGCCGGCGGGAAGGTTTCCCGCGAGGCCGTCTTCGTGGCGTCGAAGAACGGATACCTCGCGCCGGACGGGGAGTCGTCGCTCGCCGCCGAGGCGTGGATCGAACGGGAGCTCGTCCGCTCGAACGTCCTCCGGCCCGCCGACATCGTCGATGGGAGCCACGCGATGAGCCGTTCGTTCCTCGCCGACCAGTTCGAGCGCACCCGGACGAACCTCGGGCTCGAGGCGATCGACCTCCTGTATCTCCACAACGCGGCCGACGCTCAACTCCCCGTCGTGGGCCGGGACGAGTTCCTCGCGCGGCTCTCCGAGGCGTTCCGATTGTACGAGACGCTCCGGGACGAGGGCCATCTCGGCGCGTACGGACTCGCCACCTGGGACTGTCTCCGGGTCCCGAAGAGCGAGCCCGGCCATCTCTCCCTCGAGGACGTCGTCCGGACCGCCCGGAAGGTCGGGGGCGCCGACCACGGGTTCGGGTTCGTCCAATTCCCGTTCAATTTCGCCATGACCGAAGCGGCCGTGCTCCGGACGCAGACGGTCGACGGGACCCGGGGGACCGCGTTCGAGGCGGTCCAGCGTCTCGGCCTCGGGGCGTTCACGAGCGTCCCGCTGTATCAGGGCCAGTTGACCCGCGAGGGTCCGACCGCCGGGCCACTCACCACCGCCCAGACGGCGCTCCAATTCGCCCGGTCGGCCCCCGGAACCTTGGGCGCGCTCGTCGGGCAGAAGACCCCGGAACATCTCGCGGAGAACCTGCAGCTTGCGGACGTCCCCCCGTGGGACGAGGTCGCGTTCCGCGGCTGGCTCACGTAGCCGACGGCGACGGCGCGTCGACCCGCGTCGTGCGACGACGAGGCCGTCGGACCACCGGCTCCGGCCCGGCCGGGACGGTCCCCGCCCCCTCGAGCCGCGACACTCCGCCGTCCTTCCGGACCCGGACCGAGGCGTCGGCGATCCCCGCCAACCCGGCTTCGTGAGTGACGACCACGACCTGGCCCCACGGCAATTCCCGAAGGAGTTCGCCCATCCGGACGACTTGTTCCGGAGAGAACCCGTCCGTCGGTTCGTCGAGGACGACCGTGTCGAGCCGCAGGCGGCCGGCCGCCCGGACCACTTCCCCGAGGGCCAGCCGGAAGGCGAGGGCGAGGGCCGTCCGTTCCCCTCCGCTGAGCGCCTCGGCGGGCGTCATCTCGCCGTCGATCTCGACGTACGGGACGAACGTGGGGCTGCACCGGGCGAGGAGCCCCGGGTCCTCGACGAGCGCCGAGAACGATTTCGCGAACGACCGCTCGAACGTCACCTGGGCCCGGCCGAGCAGCCGGCGTTCCAGGTCGAGCAGGGCGTCCCGGAACGGGCCGGCCACGAACGCGGCCGTCCGACCGTGCAGTTCGGCGGCCGCCACGTGGTGGCGTCGCTCCGTCACGCCGCGCTCCGCGGCCGTCCGCCGTTCCTCTGCGAACCGGAGTCGCTCGGCGGCGGCCGTCGCCGCCGCATGGGTCGCCAGTTCCCGGCGGCGAACCTCGTCCCGCCGGGCGAGGAGCTCAGCGTGGGTCCGGTCGGCGTCGACCGCCCCGGCGAGCCCCTCCGTGAACGACCGGATCGCCCCGCGAATCTCCTCCCGTTGCTGCTCGAGTTCCCGAAGTCGCTCGCCCTCCCGCGCAGCGTGGGATTGGGAGGTTGCCGCCGCCGTCCGGAGCGCCTCGACGGTCGTGATCGCCCGCTGGAGGCCGAGCAGCGCCTCCCGCGCGCGGTCCCGTCCCGCCTCGGCGGACGCCCGTCGCGCGACCGCACCCTCGAACGCCCCGGCGAGGGACCGGGCCGAGCCTTCCGCGCTCTGAGCGATCGCGAGCTGCGCTCCGGCCTGCTGCAGCTGCACCGTGCGATCGGCGAGGCGGGCGAGCGACCGGTCGAGCGAGTCTCTCGCAGCGACTCGGAGTTCCTCGCGGCCGAGCCAGCTTTGGCGCACCCGATCAAACCGTTCCCGTGACGACCGCTCGGATTCGAGGGCGCCGACGCGCTGGCCGAGCCCTTCCGCGGCGGAACGGGCCCCGGCGGCCGCTCGTTCCGCCTCCGCGTGGTGCGACGCGAACTCCTCCGGGCGAACCGATTGATGGCACGTCGGGCACCGTCCGGCTGCCAGGAGGTCGGTGACCTCGCGGAGTTCGGCCCTCCGTACGCTCCAGAGCTCGCCCGCCGCCCGCTCCTCGACCCGGACCGACGCGAGCTCGGTGGCGATCTCGTCCGTCGACCTCGGCGTCGGGGGGGTCGGTTCGCGGACGGGTCCCCGCGCCTCCGCGGTGGCGAGCTCCGCTTCGGCCCGGGTCCGTTCGGTGGTATCGGCGGCCACCGCGCGTTCGAGGTCCGCGATGGCCCGTCGAGCCGACTCCACGGCGGCCCGGCTTCGCTCCCACTCCCGGGCGAGACGGTCGGATTCGTCGGCGGCCTTCCGGGCGGCTGCGAGCTCCCCCTCCGCCTCCGCCAGGTCCGACTCGGCTGACCGTAAGGACGACGGATCGACCTCGGCCGCCGCGATGGCCCGGAGCGCCGCTTCGGTCTCGGCTCGCGCCTCCGCGGCCCGCCGAGCGGCCGCGACGACCGCCGCCTCCATCCGGTTCGCGTCGTCCCGGAGCTGCTCCAGATGCCGTCGGTCCCCCTCCCGACGGCGAAGTTCCCGCTCGGAGGTCGCCACCCGCTCGTCGACCGTGGCCGACTCCCGTCGGCCGTCGGCGGCCGCCGCCTCCGCCAGCGAAGACGCCACCCGGGCCGAGGCGTGGTCGGCCTCCGCGACGGCGAGGTCGGTCTCGAAATGTTGCAACCCGACGGCCACGTCCGAATGCGAGCGGGCCCGGGACCGAAGGGCGGTCGCGACGGTCTCGGAGTTGTCGGCCGCGAGCCGGTACCGCTCGAGGCCGAGCGCCTTGCGGATCGTGGCGAGGCGGGCGTCGGCCTCGTCGTCGTAGAGGATCTCCCGCATCCGCTCCTGGGGGGTGTAGACCGCCCATCGCCACAGGTCCGACCTCGACCGCGGATTCGGATTGTCGGGAAACCCGAGGAGCTCGATGACCCGCTGACGGAATTCAGTCAGGGAGTACGTCCGCAGCTCGCCGTCGACCCGGAACGACGGTTCCTCGGCGTCGAACACCTCCCGGCCCCGGCGAGTCTTCCGACGGAACGTACGGGCCAGTTCGTACGTGTGCTCCTCGTCGGTCAACGTCAGCGAGACCGACGCCTCCCCCGTCCGATGCCGGACGAGGTAGGGCGCCTCGACCTCGGCGAACCCGAAGAGGGCCATCTCGACGGCGTGAAGGAGGCTCGTTTTCCCCGAGCCGACGTCGCCGGTGAGGACCGTGACCCCGGGTCCGAACGTGAGGGCGGCCGACTCGTAGCTGCGGACGTTGCGGAGGGTCAGCGTTCCCAGCTGGAGCGTCACGGCGCCTCCGAGGGATCGAGACCGAGGGCGTGCAGGGCGCCGAGGAGGCGGAGCCGCTCGTAATCGGCCTTGGCCTCGCCCTCGGACCGGGGCGTCCCGAGCGCCTCGAGCAGCTCGCGGAGGCGACGCTCCCCCTCCGGACCTTGCAGCGACGGGAGTCGGGTGGCGTCGTCGGCCGAGAGCCGGTGGAACGAGTCGGTCTCGAGCCGCGCCTCATCGCCGTCGAACGCATCGTCCCCGGGGGACGCCGATTGCGCATCGGCGAGGTCCCAGTGGACCGAGGCGGCTCCTCGGCCGGGGTCGGCCCGCCAATGCCCCAACCCAAGCGAGCCGATCGAGCCGTCGGCGAGGGTCCCGTGGACCCGCGGGAAGAGAAGAGCGCCCGGCGTCGACGCCCGGGCGACGGCCGCCTGGATCTCCGAGTGGGCGGCGTCGGCGGTCCGGCCGGCGACGTCGATGTCGAACACCTTCATCGGAATCGACGAGGCGGTCTCGACCCATTCGAGGGTGGGGTGGCCGTCCCGGACCTCGACGATGACGAGCCCCCGGTGGGAACGGCCGGCGACCCCGTCCTCGATGTCCGGGATCGCGGTACCGAACACGGCCCCCGGGTTGACGAGCAGGCCGCTCCCCCCGGGACCCTTCCCCGTGTACGACCGATGGATGTGGCCGCCCGCGTAGTAGTCGCATCCGCCCGGGAGGTCGTCGAGCGAGACCCCCCGGATGTGCGGGCGGAGATGATCCGGGAGGTACTCCTCCACGGCGGCATGGAACTGGAAGATCTTGAACCCGGACGCGGCGCGGAACGCCTCTGAGTCCACGGCGAGGAAGTAGCTCCGGTCGAGTCCGTGCGAGCGTCCCGAGATCCCCGCGATCCGGGCCCCCGTCGCCTCGTCGGTCAAGTACGGCAAGGTCCACCGGTCCCCCTCGGCCCGCACCGCCTCGGGGGCCGCCCGGAGAAACAGGCCGGTCTCGGCGAGGACGTCGAGCCAGCTGGTCCGGTGGGCCACGTAGTCGTGCGAGCCGTAGATCGTGTAGATTCGGCGACCGGCGTCGACGAGTTCCTTCAGGGCGGCGGCGACCGGGGCGACCTCGGCCGGGTCGGGAACCGGGGTATGGAACAGGTCCCCGGAGATCAGGAGAAAGTCGCAGTCGCGCTCCCCGACGGTCCGGAGCGCGCGCAGGACGCTCTCGCGAAGGGCGTCCCGGACGGCGACGTCCCGCGACCAGGCGCCGACGTGGGCGTCGGCGAGGTGGGCGAATCGAAACGGCCTCCCGGTCACGGAGGCCCCTACCCGGTGGGCTTCGGTCCTTCCCGGGCGCGCTTGACGACGGCGGCGAGGAGGCCGGCGCCGACGCCCATGGCGAGCAGGGTCATGGCGAGGTTCTCGTCCGAAAAGAGCGAGCCCCCGGTCGACGGGTTGGATGGCACGGCGGGAGGCGCGTTCGCGTCGACATCCGGAGGAGGCGGCGGGGGAGGCACTTGGTTCATCACGCTGGCCCGGCTGATCATCGTCTGCTGGATCGCGAACAGCTCGGTGGCTTCTTCCATCGTGATCTGCCGGCCCCGGAGGCGGCCGACGAGGTAGGCGTACCGCGCGGACGAGGCCGAGCCGGAGAACGTAGGGGTCGAGGGAGCCGACGGGTCGTACACGGGAACGACCGGCGCAAGCCCCGTCGCTTAGATGAAGTGTGGCCCCCGGGCGGCGTTCCCGGAGGGGGACCACCGTTCCCGGCGGGAATCTCGCCGGGAGGAGTTATAGCCCGCATCCGAATCCGAACTCCGATGGCCCCTCCCGCCGCGTCCGACGACCCGGACCACGACCAGAAGCACCTCCATGTCCGGATGCGGGACGAGCACGCCTCGATCTACGACCTCATCACGGAATACCTCCAGGCGGCCGGGAAGGCTCCCGACTGGTACTGGCGCACCGCCGGGCGATTGGAGGGGAGCGACGCGGACAACCTCGAGGAGCTCCTGTGCTCGGCGTTCGAGGCGGGGGCGTTCATTTCCCACGACCATCCGGAGGACCTCGAGTTCCTCTGGGTGAACGAGGCCGAGTGCGAACGCGAACGGAAGGCGGAGGAGAAGGGCGAGCAGGCCCGCGAGTCCCGCAAGGAGCGTTCCACGATGAGCCACTACGCCTAAGCGGGCCGCCGCCCGACCGAAGCACGGGCCGGGCGCCGGCGAGACGCCGGATTACGGGTTCTTCTTCGTCTTGCAGCCGCACGTGTCGCACATCGGGAACCACCTCGACGGGCCGATGCCTGCGTAGGGGATGGAGTTTGCCGTCCGACGGAGTCGTTCAGGAACCTCCGGTCAACGGGCGGGCCGGGGCCGAACGTAGGGGCGGTGCCAGTGGCGAGGCAGCGAGCCCGATGGGGCGTTGCGGTGGAGCTACCGTCGGTCCCGCAAGCGGACTAGATGCCGATCACGGAATGGGCGACGATCAGCGCGATGAACAGGATCGAGATCGTGTTCACCACCTTGATGAGCGGGTTGATCGCCGGGCCCGCCGTGTCCTTCGTGGCGTCTCCAACGGTGTCGCCCACGACGGCCGCCTTGTGGGCGTCCGAGTGCTTGCCGCCGAAGTGACCGGTCTCGATGTACTTCTTCGCGTTGTCCCAGGCGCCGCCGCCGGTGGTCATCGTCAGCGCGAGGGGGAAGCCGGACAGGATGACGCCGAGGAGGAGTCCCGCGAGGGCGGTGGGGCCGAGGAGGAATCCAACGGCGAGCGGCGTCACGACCCCGATGGCCGCCGGGACCGCGAGCTCCCGAAGGGCCGTGTCGGTCACGATGGCGACGCAGGTCCCGTACTCGGGCTTCGCGGTGCCGGCGAGGATGCCGGGGATCTCCTTGAACTGACGCCGGACCTCGAAGACAATCGCCTGGGCGGCGACCCCGACCGCGTTCATCAGGAACGACGTGAAGAAGAACGGCAAGATCGCGCCGATGATCAATCCGGAGACGACAAGCGGGTTGTCGATGGTCAGCTTGCTCGTGAACGAGGTCCACGGGATATTCGCCTGCTGGGCGGCGGCGAACGTGTAGGCCGCGAAGAGGGCGAGGGCCGCGAGGACCGCGGAGCCGATCGCGTACCCCTTGGTCACCGCCTTCGTTGTGTTCCCGACCGCGTCGAGCGGGTCGGTGACCGCCCGGGCCTCGGCGGGGAGCTTCGCCATCTCGGCGATCCCGCCCGCGTTGTCCGTGATCGGACCGAACGCGTCGATCGAGATGATCATCCCCGTCACCGCGAGCATGCTGGCGGCCGCGAGGCCGATCCCGTAGAGGCCGAGCTCGCTGTCGATCGGGTTCCCCCACCCCATCCAGCCGACCGCGGCGTACGACCCGAGGGTCCCGGCCACAATGACGAGCCCGGGAATCCAGGCCGATTCCAACCCGATCGAAAGCCCCGTGATGACGGTGGGACCGGCGCCGGCCTGGGCCGACTCTGCGATCCGGTGGACGGGCCGATAGCTCGACGAGGTGTAGTAGTCGGTGCTGAGGACGATCAAGATCATAACGACGAGTCCGATCGCCGTCGCGATGAAGACGCCCGGGCTGGAGCCCATGAACTCGACATCGAGGAAGTACAGGCCGATCAGGCCGACCCCCGTCGTGGCCGCCAAGCCCTGGTACAGGGCGCCCATGATCGTGCCGTTCGTCCGCATTCGGACGAAGAACGTGCCCACGATCGTCGCCACGATCGCCCACGCGGACACGAGCAGGGGATAGAGGATCGCGCGGGGGAAGGCGGTCGTGACCGAGGGGATCAGGTACGCGAGGAGCATCGCCGAGACCGCGGTCACGACGTACGTCTCGAAGAGGTCGGCCGCCATTCCGGCGCAGTCCCCCACGTTGTCGCCCACGTTGTCGGCGATCACCGCGGGGTTCCGCGGGTCGTCCTCGGGAATCCCGGCCTCGACCTTCCCGACGAGGTCGGCGCCGACGTCGGCGCCCTTCGTGTAGATGCCGCCGCCCACCCGGGCGAAGAGGCTCATCAGCGAGGCGCCGAAGAGGAGGCCGACCATGTTGAGGACGTTCCCACCGAACGCCGCGTAGAAGCCCACGAGCTCGAGCAGGGCGAGCCCCGCCACCGAGAGACCCGTGACGCTGCCGCCCCGGAACGCGTACGCCATCGTCGCGCCGAGTTTCCCGCCCCGGGCGTGGTTGGCCGTCCGGACGTTCGCGCGGACGCTCACCAGCATTCCGACGGCGCCGGCCAGCGCGGAGCCGGCCGCGCCGGCGAGGAAGCCGATCGCCAGACGGGGGCCGTTGCCGGTGATCCCGAACGCGAACGCGATCAGGACGGCGAGGACCGCGCCGACGATGAACACCGCCGTGTACTCGCGGCGCAGGAAGGCGATCGCCCCTTCCCGGATCGCCGCGGCGATCACCTTCATCTCGTCGGTCCCTTCGTCCTCGCGGAGCAGGAGGGCGGTCTGGATTCCGGCGTAGGCGAGCGCGAGGAGGGAGGCGAGGACGATCACCAGTTCGAGCTGTGCGGTGGAGAACGACATGCGAACCCTCGGTTCGGATTGGGGCCCGTTCACCCGGAGCCGTATTAAAGCGTTCCGCGGGTTTTCTCGGCCCTCCACCGCCGAGCGGAACCGTCAGCCCGACCGAAGGGCGATTCTATAAGGAGCCAGCCGTAAACGAGGCAGGATGCAACCGACGGGTTCTCGGGACCTCGCGGCGGCGCGTCGGGCCCGGGTACCGTGTCCGCGGTGCGGCCTCGCGATCGAGCTGTCCCGGCTCCGGGCGCACCTCCGGGACCAGCATCAGACGACCAGCAGCGAGCTCGATGCCACGTTCCTCGCGGCCCGCCGCGAGGCCCGTCGGGCCGCCCGGTTTGTTCGCCGGTAGCCCGCTTACGGGTCGAACGCCCGCCTCCGGACCGCCTCGACCATCCGGTGCTGGGCGTCGGCCTCGGAGACCGATTTCTGGCCCTTCTCGCCGCGGACCCGGAGCGCGACCGTTCCGGCCGAGATCTCCTGGTCGCCGAGCACGATCGCGTAGGGGATGCGGGAGATCTCGGTCTCCCGAACCCGCTTGGACAATGACTCCGCGCTGCCGGACTGGTCGGCCCGCAATCCGGCCCGATGGAGCCGGTCGGCGAGGGCGGCCGCCGCCGCCTCGTGCCGGTCCGCCAGGGGGAGGACCCGGATCTGGACCGGGCTCAGCCAAGGGGGGAGCCGGCCGTTCGTATGTTCGAGGAGCACGCCGAAGAACCGCTCCCAGCTTCCGAGGATCGTCCGGTGGATGACGACCGGGGTGTGGAGATGTCCATCCGCGCCCTGGTACTCGAGGCCGAATCGGGCCGGCATCTGATAGTCCAGCTGGATGGTGCCGGTCTGCCAAGGGCGACCGAGACTGTCCCGCACGTGGATGTCGATCTTGGGCGCGTAGAACGCCCCCTCGCCGGGGGAGGCGCGGTACTCGATCCCGGAGCTCTTCAGGACCCGTTCGAGCATTTCCTCCGCCCGGTCCCATTTGGCCGAGTCGCCGAGGAACTGCGCGGGGCGCTTCGAGAGCTCGTAGCTCCAGGTGAACCGGAACGTCGTGAACGCCCGGTCGATCCATTTCAGGAGCCGGACGAGCTCCTCCTCGATCTGCTCCTCCGTCACGAACAGGTGGGCATCGTCCTGGACGAACTCGCGGACCCGGGTCATCCCGTGCAACGTGCCGCTCGGCTCGAACCGGTGGAGCGGGGCGAACTCCGCGAGGCGGAGGGGGAGTTCCCGATAGCTCCGGGCCCGGGACCGGAAGATCAGCATCGCGCCGGGGCAGTTCATCGGCTTCCAGCCGAACTCCCGCCCGTCGGCCTCGGTGAGGAACATGTTCTCCCGGTAATGCTCCCAGTGTCCGCTCGTCTCGAACACCGATTTCGCGAACATCAGCGGGGTTCGGATCTCCCGGTATCCGTCGTCGGCGAAGTGCTCGGTGACGAACCGCTCGAGCTCCCGGACCACGACCATCCCGTTCGGGTGCCAGAAGGGGAAGCCGGGGGCGTCGTCGGTGAACGAGAAGAGCTCGAGCTTCTGTCCGAGGGTCCGGTGGTCGCGGGCTTCGGCCTCGGCGCGGAGCTTGAGATACGCTTCGAGCTCGGCCTTGGTCGGGAATCCGACCCCGCGGACCCTCTGAAGCGGCTCCCCCTCCCGGACCCCACCTGCGGTGATCGCCGAAAACCCCAGGATGTGGAGACCCGCGAGCCACTTCGTCGAGGGGACGTGGGGCCCCTTGCAGAGGTCGACGAACGATCCGGTGCGGTAGAAGGACACGGTCTCGGACTCCGGAATCTCCGCGATGTACCCGAGCTTGTGCCGGTTTCCGGCGGCCAACCGGTTCGCCTCGTCCCGGGCGACCTCGAGACGCTCGAACGGAAGGTTCGAGGCGATGTCCTGGCCCATCGTCGCGCGGACGCTCTCAAGGTCGTCCGGGGTCAGAGGCCGAACGTCGAAATCGTAGTAGAATCCCTCGTCGGTCGGCGGTCCGGCCGTCGGGAGGGCCCCCGGGATCGCCTCGACCAGCGCCTTCGCTACCAAGTGTGCCGACGAGTGTTGGACGATGTCGCGCCCCGCGCGGTCTTGGAACGTCAACGGCACGAGCGTGCCGTCCCGTGCCGGAACGAAGGAAAGATCGACCGACCGCCCGTCCCACGTGGCGGCGAGATAGTGGGAGGCGCCCTGGGGATTCCAGGCGCGCAGGAGGTCGCCCACCGTCCCCCCGGGGGGGAGGGGGCGTCGGGTCCCGTCGGGCAGGGTGGCGGTCACCTCGGCCGTCATCTCCAAACCTCGGGCCCACGCACTCGGGTCGGCGGGAAAAGGTTTCGTTCGTGGGGGGGCCAGCGAGTTCCGACGTCCCTCGCCGCAGCGTAGCGGGGGAGGCCAGGGCCGAAAGGTCGGAACGAAAAGTTATCCCCCGTTCGTCGTCTCGCGGGAACCGGTGCCCCCGGTGACCCCCTCCCCGAAACTCGTGCAACGCTGGCCACCCGAACGACCCCACTCCCCCCGGTTCTGGACGCTGTCGGCGGTCCTGCTGCTCGCCGCCGTCATGGTGATTCCGGTCGCCTCGACGTTGAGCGCGGCGGACGGTGGGCGTGGGTCCGCGGTCCGGCCGCTTCCGGCGTCCCTTTCGAATCCCATCGCCCTCCCCGGCACCCCCGTTGCCCTCTCGGACGTCACCGGGGGCCCGGCTCCTACGGGGCCGAATCCCGACGCGATCCTCGCTTCCGTCGAGCTCGGCAACGACTCATTGGTTCCGTCGCTGGGCGTTCCGTCGCCCAGCTCGAGCCCGGACGGAATCGCGTACGACCCTCTCCAGCAGTTGGTCTTCGTGGTGGACGGGAACCTGAACGTCGTCTCGGTGTACGACGCGAACCTCACCCACCTCGTCGCCACGATCCCGGTCGGAATTTCGCCGGACGGGATCGCGTACGCGCCGAATTCCGACGAGATCGTCGTCGCCGATTACGGGTCCAACTCCGTCTCGATCATCAATGCCACCTCGCTCCAAGTGGTCGCGACCGACTCGATCGGGGACTCGTCCGGCTACTACGCATCGGGCCCCACGGGGGTCGTCTACGACCCGATCCGGCACAGCGTGTTGGTCACGAGCCGGGGGCACTACGAGTTCCCCTGCTGCGTCACCAACCTGACGGAGGTCGACACCGCCAGTACCTCGAACTCCGTGGTCGGAGCCGTGACCGTCGGCGGGAGTCCCATCGACGTCCAGTTCAGCGCCGACACCGGACTTCTCTTCGTCGAGGACGAGTTTACGGACCTGCTCACCGTGGTCAACGCGACGACGCTGACGGTCCTCAGCAACAACACGCTCGGGATCGAGCCCGTCACGGGGGTCGTCGACGACCCCGACGGACTGGTCCTGGTCGCGGGATACAACGCGACGTCCGCCCTCGTCGTCGACACCTTCGCCGGGAATCCCCCGGTGCTCCAGTACGAGACGAGCCGGACCCTCGGTTTCGCCGCGGTGGGTTCCCTCACGTACGACCCGGCCGATTCCGACGTCGTCGCAGCGGTCGGACGGACGGTGGACACGATCGCACCCCTGACCGGGACCCTGACGAGCACCGGTGTCGAGGGCCTGTGCTTCGCGGGCGTGACGGTCGCGACCTCGCTCGATCGAGTGTACGCGACCGATGCATGCGCCCAACGTACGGTGGCCGTCGACGCGACTTCGTTCGGGCCGGTCGCGGTGCTGGTCTCGGGGGGCCACCCCACCACGGTGTTCGACGACCCGGCCACCGGGCAGGTCTGGGTCAACGACCTCGACGGGCAATCGGTGCAAGCGCTGGACGGGTCGACCCTAGCCTCTGGGGTTTGGTCCTCCTCGGGCACCTCGCCCATCGACTTTTCCTCCGACCCGACCAACGGCAGCACGGTCGTCCTCTCCCAAGGAGACTTGAGCGATGGGTCCATCGCGGGAAACTCGAGCTTCGAGTGGATTCCGAACGGAACCGCCTCCGGCTCGTTCGTCCCGATCGCCTCGAGCTCGAAGGCCTCGACGTACCCCCTGGCGATCGGCGTGGACACGATCCGGGACCAACTCGACATCTCGGAGATCACCCCGAACGGTCCCAATTTCGCCTTGCAACTCGCCGAGTATTCCCTCTCGAATGGGACCCACCTCCGGTCGCTGAACCTGACCGCCGTGGAAGCGGCGGAGATCAACCTCACGATTGGGGAGGCGGCGGCCGTCGTCCTGGTTCCGGGCACGAACCTGGCGATCGTCACCGACCCCGCCCAATCGACCGTCTTTGGGGTGGACCTCGCGAACAACACTGTGGCGTGGCACTCCACCCTGGCCGGTCCGGCCGTGGCCTTGGCGTACGACCCCCTCGACGGGGCGGTGCTGGCGGCGACGAACACGTCCCCGAGCGTCACGGCGATCGACCCGCTGACGGGGGGCGCGAACGCCACGATCCTGCTCGAGGAGAACGCCTCCGGGATCGCGTTCGACCCTCTGAATGATCGGGTCTATGTGGCCGAGAACGACCACACATCGCCAGTCGGGGGGCAGGTCGAATCGTTCGCGGCGGTCGGCCTCGGATCCGAGGAACTCGTGGCGGGATTCGACGCGAACCTCGGTGGGATTGCCTACCTCCACGCGCGCGGCGTCGTCGGGGTCGTCGGGGACTCCACCGGCCTTCTCTACCTGCTCGGCCAGCAACTCAACGGCCCGTCGCTGGTCGCCTCGTCTCCGACCGTGATCCTCGGTCACTCCGACACCCTCACCGCCGGGGCGAGCGACGGGTACGCGCCCTACAACCTCACCTACTCCGGTTTGCCTCCAGGATGCGCGACCGCCAATCTGACCGTATGGAACTGCACGCCGACCGCCGCGGGTCACTACACCATGGTCGTCACGATCCGCGACATGACCGGGACGACCGTAACGGCGAGCGTGGCCATCGTCGTCCAACCTCCCCCGATCGTCACCGGCATCGCGCTCGCGAGTGGCGCGTCCGCCTCCGGCACGACGCAGACCGCGACGCTCGGAACGAACGTGACGCTCACCGCCAGCGTCACTTCGAGCGGGGTCACCGAACTCGGGGCCACGACCCTCCTCAATTGGACGATCGCTCCAATCACGAACGGCTCCTTGAACAATTCGCACAGTCGGTCGGTCACGGTTTCGTTCTTCGACACCGGAAACATCACGGTGATCCTGACGGCCTACTACGAAGGCACCACCAACACCTCGAACGTGACGTTCGACGTCGGTCCGGGAACGCACCCGGTCACGACTCCCACTTCGGCGGCATTCCCACTCCTGCTCATCGTCGGAATCGTGGTGGTGGTGGTCGTAGTCGTCGCGGCCGCGCTCGGGTACATGATGATGCGCCGCCGATCGTCCCCTCCCACCGCCGAGGCCAGCGCCTCGGAGTCGGAAACCGAAGGCTCGACGCCCCCGCCGAACGAACCATAGTCGAAGGACCGGGGCTGCCATCGACCTCCACGCGAAGGGTCGTCGTGCGAGGGCCGTTGCGCGGGGATTTGTGGGCAGCTCGCGCGATCTGACGGCGCCCCGGGCGTGGACCGCCTACTATCGGGCGACGGCGTCGCGGCCCCCCCGCGAGCTGCTCCTGCGGACCCTCGATCACATCGACTGGGAACGGAATCCTCGACGTCGTCGGACGGCGATCGACCTGGGGTTCGGGGCGGGAAACGATTCGCTCGAACTCCTCCGACGGGGATGGCAGGTCCTCGCGATCGACGGCCAGGCTTCCGCCGCCCGGTTTCTGGCGAAGCGCGTTCCCGCTCGCCATCGGTCCTCGCTGACGACGCTCGTCGCCCCGATGGAGGGTCTCGAGCTCCCGTCGGCTGACCTGGTCTACGCGAGCTTCTCCCTCCCGTTCTGCTCCCCGTCCGCGTTTCCGGCGTTCTGGGCGAGCCTCCGACGTTCGCTTCGGCCGGGCGGCCACTTCGCCGGGCAGCTGTTTGGGGACCGGGACGAGTGGGCGCGGCGGCGCTCGATGACGTTCCACTCGGCGGCCGACGTCCGTCGCGCCACGCGGGGGTATCGGGTCGAGCTGCTCCGGGAGACGGTCGAGGACGGACGATCGTTCGAGGGCCCGAAACACTGGCACTTCTTCGACCTGATCCTCGAAAAACCCGCGACCGGGTGAGTCGCGCCCCGGCGTCCGATATCCAGAGCTCCTCCGTCGCCCGAACGTACTCGGAGGGTCGATCGGCCCTGGCCGACCGGGGCTTCGTCCCGGCACGTCCCCGTCGCCGGATTCGGGTACGCCCGCTCCTGGCCCGCGGTCGGGCCCGGGCTCAGGTATTTGAATCGAGACCGCATCGAACCCCCCGTGACGGGCCGGAGCTTCGCTCCGCGGCGGCGGTCCGATCAGCCCCGCATCGCCACCGCCCTCCTCGCGTTCGGGTTCGTCCTTTCGAGCCTGGCCGTTCTTCCGGGCGGCCCCGTCGGTCGCTCCGCTCCGACGGTTGGTTCCGAGCGGGCGGGACTGTCTGGCGCAGGCACGACTCCCGCCGCGGGCGTTCGTGCCCCGGTTCCCCTGGCCTCCCCCTCCGCGCAGAATTGGTTCAACTTGTCCGGCGGATACCCGCCCGGGATCCCGGGAAATCGCACCTTCGCCGCGCTCGCGTACGACCCGGATCTCAACGGGACGTTGATGTTCGGAGGGTTCAATCAGACCCGGTTCGGCCCGGACGGCGACACCTGGCTGTTCGCGAACGGCACCTGGACGAACCTGACGGCGAACCTCACGTCGTCTCCATCGCCCCGCTGGGCGTCCCTGATGACCTGGGACCCGTGGGACCATGAGATGGTTCTCTTCGGCGGGAGAACTTCGTACACGACCTTGGGCGACACCTGGGTGTTCACATCCGGCGCCTGGTCGCTCCTCACGCCGACGTCCTCTCCCTCTCCCCGACAGTCTCAGTTCTCCGTCTTCTCGGCCGACCCGACGCTCGGGGCGGTGTACCTCGACGGGGGTTCGTGTTACGCCTGCGGGACGATCGACAACGACAGCTGGACGTTCCTGGGCGGCACCTGGCAGAACGACACGGGGACCGTCGGCGGAGGCCCGGCCGTCTTGGACTACGGCACCTGGGACCCGTCGACGAACGACATCCTGGGGTATTCCTCCACGGCCACGAACTGCACGGGGACCAGCTCCACGGTCGCCTTCAACGGGAGCGCCTGGACGACTCTCAACACGACCAGCGCCCCCGGGCCGGTGCCCCAGGGCGGCGGGCTGGTCTACGACGCGCTCGACTCCGAGGTCGTCCTGTTCGGGGGAGGGTACGACGTCGCGGGGATCTGTGCGTTCCTCAACAACACGTGGTCGTACGCCAATGGAACTTGGACGAACCAAACTGCGAACCTGACCGCGTCTCCGGCGGCCCGTTGCTGCGAATCCGTCGCGTACGACCCGACGCAGAAGGTCGTGGTCCTCCTCGGCGGAGCCGAGACTTCGCAGGCCTACATCGGGGATACGTGGACTTTCCCGGCGGCCCCGCTCGCGCTCACGATCAATCGTTCCACTCCGATTGGAGTCATGGGGACGGAGGTCAACTTTTCCGCCAACGTCTCCGGCGGCGTCGGACCGCTGACGCTCAACTGGAGCTTCGGAGACGGTTCCGCGAACGCGACCGGCGCGTTGGTCCACCACACGTTCACGAGTCTCGGGTCGTTCCGCGTCAACTTCACCGTTCGAGATTCCCAGGGCCGGAGCCTCAATCGATCGGCCGTGCTCCGGGTCGTCGGGCCGCTGGTCGCGGGGGTCCGCGCGACCCCACTTCTCGGCGAAGCGCCGCTCTGGGTCAACTTCTCCGCCAACGCGTCCGGCGGCGCGGCCCCGTTCGTTTACTCGTGGACTTTCGGGGACGGGGGCCTCGGGTCGGGCGCGAGCGTCACGCATCTGTACCGGACCCCGGGGAACTTCTCGGCGACGGTCACGGTGCGCGATGGTTCGCGCCAGGCCGAGCGGGCGGCGGTGAACGTCTCGGTGGTCGCCCCGTTCACCATCTCCCTCCGGACCGTTCCCGGAACCTCGACCGGGGACGCCCCCTTCCTCGTGAACTTCACGGCCACCCCCACCGGAACGACCGGCCCCTACACAGCGGACTGGGGCTTCGGGGACGGGTCCCCGTTCGAGCCCGGACTCAACGTTTCGCACCTGTACACGGCGCCCGGCACGTTTGAGGCCGAGGTCGCCGTGACCGACGCCGTGGGTCACGTGGTGAACGGCTCGGTCGTCGTCCAGGTCGGCGGCCCGTTGTCGGTGAGCGCGTCGGCGCTCCGCCCGGCCGGTCTCGCGCCGTTCCCCGCGGACTTCTTGGCGTCGGCCGGGAATGGTACCGCACCGTATGCGTTCACGTGGTCGTTTGGCGACGGCTCCCCGAACGGCACCGGAGCGGCGCCGAGCCATCTCTACCTCGACCCGGGTCGGTACGTGGCCGTTCTGACCACAACCGACGACGGCGGCGGCCGGGTCGTCACCGACGTACCGGTCGAGGTCGTCTCGGGGCTGATCGCATCCGTGTCGAGCAACACCACCTACGGAACGGCTCCCCTTTGGGTCGCCTTCGACTCGACGGTCGGCGGGGGGCTCCCGGCCGATTCGTTCTCCTGGTCGTTCGGAGATGGTGGATCGTCGACGACGGCCAACGCCACCCACCGCTACGCGACGTTGGGAGCGTTCGTGGTCAACTACTCGGTCTCCGACGCCCTCGGCGAGGTCGTTCACCGGAATCTGACGGTGGACGTCTACGCGCCCCTGCGGGTCGGGCTCTCCGCCACTCCGGCATCCCTCGACATCGGGGGGAATGCCACGCTCTCCGCCGTGAGCACCGGTGGGTCGGGCTCGGTTCGCTACGCGTGGGGCGCGCTCCCACCGGGTTGCGGCACGCCCACCAGCGCCGTCGTGACGTGCCAGGTGACCCGTCCGGGCACGTTCAATGTGACCGTTTCGGTCGAAGACTCCCGCAACGATTCGGCCACGGCCTCGGTCGAGCTGACCGTGGTCACCCCGACTCCCACGAACTCCGGGTCGGGGGGGAGCACGAACCCCGCCGTGACGTTCGGGGAACTGATCGGAGCCGTCGCGATCGGCGGCCTGATCGGTGCGGTCGCGGTATTCCTGGGGCTTCGTTCCCGACGGCTGCCCCCTCCGGACTCGACTGCGGGCCCCGCCGAGTCGGGTGCCGGGCTCGAAGGTCCTACTGACGTCGATCGGACCGCCCATAACCCCGGCTCGCCGATTAATCCAGGTCCTACGAACTGAATCTTCGGCTCGCCGTTCTCAACCCTGATCTGCGGTCAGCTCGAGAGTCCGACCGGGTCCCATAGAGCGCGTCTCCCGAATCTGAGGACGCGCTCGGGGACTGCGTTCCGGCTCCGTACGGCGCCGCCAATCAACTTGACGAAAATTCGCGGCCCGCGCTGATACCCCGAGCTCGGTCGAGCGTCGAAGTGGTTTCGATGGGATAGGGAGAGTATGAGGCGCGCGGCATGATGGAGGTACTCGGGGCGCTGGTCATCCTCGTCGGGGTGGGCCTCGCGGGACAATGGGTCTACCTGAGCCGGAGCGACTGGGTGATTGCGGTAGTGGTGTTCCTCTTGCTGCTGGTCCTCGGGGCCATGATGGTCTCCCGCGGTGGCTACACCCGGAAGCAGGACACGCCGATGGGCCGCGTCGAGGACGCTCGTGAGGCGTGAGCCGACCGGGGGCGTTCGACTCCGCAGCGCGGAACGGTCGAGCGAGAACGTATCTCCCGATCTCCGGTACGGCCGCGAACGCTCGCCAGCCGGGCTAAAGATGCGCCCTCGGGCCCGCGCGACCGACCGGCCCGCGGCATCGCTGGGTGTTCGGCCAGGCCCGCGGGTTGCGGTGTCCCGCTACGGACCCTTGCCATCGCGGTCGACGTAGAACCAGTCACCGCCGTCCATCTCACCCGATGCCTCACGCTCCTCCTGGCGTACCTCGCCCTTGCTGACGAGAATCACTAGGCAACGTTCGATTTCCTTGGTGGCGTTCTGGCCGGCGAACTCCGTGATGTTGACCTCGTAGGGCATGCCGGGAGTGTACCGCGCGTCGATGGCCGTGCCAATCGACCTGGCTGTCATCTTTGTCCCGGGAGGACGAGAGAGGACATCAAGGATCGCGGCGGTGAGTTCACTCGAATCGTGGATGACCGAGGGCATGCCGCGCGAACCGGCGCGGTCCTAGTTAAATCCGGGGGGCCGAGAGCTCTCGCGGGACGTCGTCAGCTCCTGTCCGCTCCCACTGAAATATCTCCTGCCAGAAGCGGTCCCGGCGATTCCTGGATGGGGCAAGCGGGCCGACTTGGAGCTCTCCGAGGCGCTCGGTTCGGACACCTACGCGCGAACCGAGGTTGACGGGTGTTTCTGCTGGTCCAGCCATCCCGGAACGGGATAGGGTTCTTTCACGCCCACCACCGTCGCCACGCTGCGGGAAACCCTCATCCCCGCCCTCGCATCCTCGCTCGCGCCACGCCGTTCAGCATGTTCGACCCTGGCGACCCAGTCATCCGGAACGACGTACGCCCGGCCATCCTGCGGTTCCACGCGTTCGTCATCTTCCCACTCGCGCTCATCGCTGGATTCTTGGTCGTACTCGGAGTCACCGCGTCGTCGGGGCATCCAATTTCGCACTCGACGGTGCTCGAAGCGACACTAATTTCGGTCCCTGCCGCCGTGGCCCTCGCCCTGATCGGTGCAAACTCGCACTACTCGCGCGCTCCGCCGCAACTTATGTCGACGGCGATCAACTGCGGTACGAGGGCGTTCGACTGTCCCCGCGGCTATTCAACCGGTTGAGCATGGTCCTCCCACTGTCGCGGATACAGGTTGTGGGACGACCTTTCATGGGTGGTGCCGCGGTCATCGGCCTTGCCCATATCGAGGGAGGGTCAGAGGCGAAGGAGGAGAACTTCCGCGATTGGATCATGCTCTCGCTCGACGTCCTCAATCAGCTCGGCCTCCACCTGAATCGTCGATACGCTGACGGACGCGAACTCGGCCCGTTGGTATAGGCACGAGAGCCGCCGCGCTCGACGGCTCTCTCCCCCGACCTCCTCGAATCTCCCAGGAGCCCGCGATGCCCGCGAGCGTCCAACATCAGAGCGCCGAGCGCCCTGCGCCGACCGACCCGCGACCCGACCCGAGGCGCCGTGTCCCGGCCAGGTGCTAATGCTCCTCCCCGCTTGCGCCTCCGCGCCCGTGCGCCATGGTGAACGACGCCCCCACCAGCGTCGCGCAGTTCGACCTGCGAGGCTACTCCGAATCGAACTACCAGCGTAACCGCCGACCGCGCGTCATCGCGCTCACGATAGCTATCGGCGTGATTCTCGCCTTCCTCACTATGTTTGCTACGGTCCTAGCGACTGGCCTAGATCATCCATGGGAATTTGGCGCCGCCCTGATCATCGTCGTAGGAGGTACTCCAACCGTCTACCTTGCCTTTGCGATGCCGTTCGCGTACTACAAGTGGTACCTCCGCCCGCCGGTCGGGCTGACGATCACGCCCGATACCATAGTTTTCGAAGCAATCTCGGGGGGTGCTATCTCCTTCCGTGCCAGCGAGCCCGGTCTCCGCATCGGGCTCAGTGTTTTGTCCGACCTCGCCGGAGCCCCGCCTGAGTCTCGTGTTCTCCTCGTGGCGAGACACGGCGAGGGAGATACGGCGCTCGTCTGGCGGCGACTCCTCCCATTTACCTATCTTCCGACGGGAGCGGTTCCTGCGGTCCTTGCGTGGGCGAGGCGGGCCGGTCTGGAAATCTACGAAACGCCAGGTTCCATCACGTACCCTCGGACCGAGCCGGATCGGCGTACCTATCGGCTGACCCATCCGGGAGCCCCGTAAATTCCTGCCAATCGGACGGACGTCCGTACTCTCCGGCCATACCCTCTCGACGCGCGGTCGAGGTAGGTCCGTACCGCGGGATCCTCTACTACCGAGGAACCCGCGATGCCCGCGAGCGTTGGGTATCAGACCGCCGAGCGACCTGCGCCGACTGCCCAATGGCTCGATCCGAGGCCTCGCGCCTCCGAACGGCCATCGGCAACCGTCATCCTCGCGCTCGCCTCCTAGGCCCGGCGGGATGGCAGAGCTTCCGGCAACTCCCACGGCCACATTCGACCTGGCCGCCGAGGCGGACCGGTTCTCTCGTGGGAGGTGGGCGACTCGGGCCGCTTACCTGGGAATCGGCGTCATGTTACCTGCGCTCGCGATCTTTCGATGGGCGACTCGCGCCCCGGACCCCATTTTCGCCTCGCTCCTTCTTGGCGTCACCGTCAGCTTCCCGATCCTCGGGGTGTGGGGGTTCATTCACACTCGACGGCCGGCCACAGAGGCCGCAATTGACGAAGAGGGCGTACACTTTCGGTACCCCAACGGCGTGGATCGGCTGCTTCGCTGGCAGGACCCCAACTTCGACCTGCGCCTTCTGGACGCCCGCAGGGACGAAGCGCATGGCGGCCCAAGGCCCGATCGCTACTACGAGGTCCTCGCGGAGTCCCCGTGGTCCGTATGGCCGCCTGCCGCGCTCTCAGCGGCCGCCTTCACCCGGATTGCGGAGGCCGCCGAATCCCACGGCCTTAAAGTTCGACCCGCCGACTGGCGCGAACCGCCAAACTCAGCGTTGAGGACGCGTGTGCTGACGGTCCGGCGCGCTCGATAGCGCAGCTGCCAGTTGCGAGAACAAGCGGTCTCCGAGTGGCTCGCTCCCCACCGCGGGTCCCTCGCATCTCCGAGGAACCCGCGATGTCTGTGAGCGTCGAGTATCAGACCGCCGAGCGACCTGCGCCAGCTGCCCTAATGACCCGACCCGTGGCCCCGCGCCTCGATCCGGCGTGCGATCCGACCCAGTGCTCGCCCCCTTCCTGACCCTCGCGTCCTCGCTCGCCCCGGATCGGGAAGCCTGCGTCGAATTCCAAGGCTCCCCAGCCAGCCCCTCAAACTTCCGGGACGCTTCTCGGACGTCGACTGATTAAACTCTGTACCAAGTCGTGCCATTGAATGCCCACGGCCGACTGACTGTGCTCTTGAGCAAGGGCTGCCCGCCCCAGAGCACGACGGCCCTTGGCCCGGGCATGTAGACCACTGCCGGAGTCCAAAGGTGTCGTGGATTGGCCGCGACGTGAACACCGACCCAGACTCCGGATTTGTACTCCCATGTCCGGTTGGTCATCGTGAAGATCCCATTGAGCCCCCCGAACACCACGACGCACTGGCACGCTGGGTCCCATGTCATCGCCGCGTACGCCAGTCCGCCCGGCGCGCCATGTCCGTGGGGCGCCACCGGCCCCGACGGCACGGTCTTGTTGAACCAACTGCCGTTGGCGTACCACCATGTGTCGTTCAGGACCATGCTGTCGTAGCCGCCTTCTCCACCATACATCACGACGTGTCCGATGGCGGGGTCGAAGGCCATGGAAGCTCCAGCCCGCGCGTGCGGGGTGGCGCAGCGGGCGGCACCGCATTTCGGCTGAAACCATGTGTTGTTGCGGAACGCCCAGGTTTCGTTCGAGATAGGGGTCGACGTGATCGTGCCCCCAAACAATAGGGCATACCCGTCGCGCGTATCGTACGCCATCGACATGCCATAGTTCACGGGCGGCGAGCGGATGCCTGAGATCCTTGGAGTCAGGTTGGTCCACGTCCCGTTCGCGAAAAGCCACGTGTCGTTGCAGCCCGTCAGGGGACCGGCAGGTCGGCATCCGCTTCCGCCATACATCAACACTCCTCCAAGGGCGGGATCGTAGGTTGCGACGGCTTCGTTGCGGCATCTGGGACCAGTGACGTTCAAGTTCGCCCACCGACCTGAGGAGAATTCCCACGTGGTGGTCGGACATCCGACGACTCCGTTCGACCAAGTCGTTCCACCAAACAGGATGGCCCCTCGGGCGGGCGGGTCGTAGACGAAGATTGGTGCGGCCCTGCCGCCGGGCCCGGTGTGGTTTTGACCGACCGTCGAAAGGATCGCATGCCCGCCGAGCAAAGGAGCGACGCCAGACCCCCCCATCGGGAGGCCGGAAACGAGGAGTACGGCGATCAAGCCGAGCAGCAGCGCCTGTCTCATCGTACCTCGAACCGCAGCGGGCGAATGCGAATACATCCTTAAAGAGGCGGCCGGGGGCGTCGCACATGTCTCGGCAGCCCGCACTGCACCGAGGGGTCCTCGAGTCCCCGAGTAACCCGCGATTCCCGCGAGCGTCCAGTATCAGACGGCCGAGTGCCCGCCGTCGACCGCCCGTTGAGCCGTTTCGATCGCGCATCCTATCGGGGATTGCTGCTGCGCGGGTCCTCTCCGTTCGCTCCGCTCGTGGGTCCCCCCCTCGGCACCCCCACGATGGCTGGCACGTCAGGGCGCCGGCGCGGTCCCATTGAAGTCTCCGCCCGGAGCCTGCGGAACCCAGAATGACGAACTCGGGCCGGACACCTGACCCGAAGCGACGTTAACTAGCCAGACCTCGGACCCGAAGCAATCCCCGTTCGGACCTGGATTTGGCGTGCACGACGCATCGGCCGCAGTCCACGTGATGGTGAACACGTCCTCGTAGACCCCAGTGGCGTTCTGGTCGAGGCCGTCCCACGTGTTGTTCTGGGGTCCGTGCGACTGGACCAGGCCATAGAAGTCAGAGCTCTCGCAAATCGATAGCCAGCCGTTGATCACGTTCGACTCCGCCACTGATTCGGTAGGGTAGGCGCTGAAGCCGGGCGGTCCCTGATTGATGAGGCCGGAACTCGACCCCGACGAGTTCCGGTCTCCGTGGTAAAGGTAGGTGATCCCCTGGCTTAAGGTGGCATTTGAATCGATGGCCGCACACTCGCCGGCGGTCAGGCGTGGTCCGGAGGAGTTGGCCCCGCCCAGATCGAAGATCCCCGAATCGGCGTTCGCCCCGACAATCAGAACCCCAACTGCCACGCCGATGAGGGCTCCGGAGAGGGCTCGCGAAATCCAGTTCATTTGTGGCCGCCCTCTCGACTCCGTTGATTGTTGGGCGAGTCAATACACGTCGCCGAGCGGGTCCTCGGAGGCCGCCGAAGGCCGAGCTGTCTCGAATCGGCCAGCGTTCACTGCGGCTCCCAGGCTCGCAGACTCTACTGACCGGGCTGTCGGCCGTGACACAGCCGCAGAGTTCGTCCATCGCGACCCTGCCCACCCCATGCTGGCGCGTAGCCGAAGTGCAAGCAGGCTCCCCACGATGACCGCAAGAGCGCCTAACAGCACGTAGAACCCGAATCCCGACAGGCCAAGGGCCCTAGGAATTCCAGCCAGGCCGCCAGGGCCCAAAGCCGAGCCGTTCGATCCCGGCGCACCCAGGGGCGTGCCGCCTGAGGTCGTCACGGGCCCCAGAACGTTGCCATCCGTGAGGGTCACGTACCAGTTGGTCAAGTACTCACAGGCCCCGCTCGAGAAGTTCGCCGGGTCGCTACATGAAGCCAGGTAGAGGAACCCGTAGATCGCCAGCTCAAGTCCGGAGGTCGCATCGTACTGCAGGTTGCTCGTGACCCCGCCTGTGCCTCCCCCGGTCGTGACCTCGTAGTAGATGGATTGGTACTCCGGGCTATCGCAGATGGAAGTCCATGCCGCGACGAGCTGCTGACCGCCGATCGTTTCGTTCGGATAGCTGCCGACGTGAGCGGAACCCGACGAGTTTGCGGCCATTGACCCATTTGATTGATTCGCGTGGACCTCGCTGAACGCGTACGCATAGGTTCGGTCCAGTGAGGCGTTCGATTGAATTTGCGTACAGATCGCGGTTTCGGTCGCCACCGGTGCGCGCTGGGCGGATGCCGCACCGGGGGGCGAGCCCGACGGGGCGACCGGGAGGACGGCGCCCACAGACGCAAGGGTCAACCCAAGAGCCGCGACGATAAGGACGCCAGCGATTCCGATGGCACTGGTCCGTTCTTGAACCACCCCTGAGCTCGATCGAACTCCCGAGACCTCCGGCGGACGTCGAAGCATCATTCCGGGTTAGCGTGTCCCAAGGGATGAACCGGCGCCCCACCCACCGCTCAAACTTGGGGCGCGGGCTCTAAGTGCGAAGGCCCGCCATACGTCACGGGGCCGCGCGAGACGGATGAGGTCACTCAGTTCCGCCGAGGCCCGGGTGATCGCGTCGCTGCTCGCGGTTACTCCCGGTGACGAGGTCGACCGCGAGCGGGCGTCCGGAGTTCCGAGGACGACGTTCCAGACCATCCGGCGGCGCGCCCTCGTGGAAGGGTGGGTTCTCGATCGATACATTCCTGCCCCGGCCGGCGTCGGAGCGGCGGGGGTCACGATTGGGCTCTCGCAACCGTTCGCAGAACACCGAGCTGAGGTCATCCGAAGCTGGCGAGCGGATCCGAATGTTGTGGTGCTTTGGTCGTCACCCGAAACGGTGTTCTCCGTTTCCTTTCCCCGCGTCGCCCGGGCCGGAGCTGACTCGAGCCAGATTAGTGGCTCCATCCCCGTCCCTCCCGGTTGGCTCCGGCGTGAATGGACCCTATCCGTACAAACCGAGCCCGCAGGCGTACCGGTATACTTCGACTACGAGGGTGCCTGGTCGCGAAAGATCGGGTTGGGCGCCCCAGCTTCCTACCCTCAGGGCCTTCCCTCGGCGCTCGCACGCTTGCCGAAGCCGAATTCCGGGGACTTGCGGTCGTTGCTTTCGTTCCCGTTCCGGACGGCCCCTTCGGACGGCAGCGCGCTCCGGTTCAGCGCGGCCCACTTGACGCGGCCGGAGCGACGTATCCTCGATCTCGGGTGGGCGGCCCACAGGATCTTTCCTGCGCTCGCGGAAATTCCGCCGCACAGCGGTGGCCGAGACGAGCGGGTCGTATTCGTCCTGGCCAACACGCGAGCGCCGGGTGCAATCCACCGGCTCCTTACCACGCTCCGACGTGAGCGGAGGATCATGCCGTTCCTTGCGGTGGAAGCGGCCGGTCGCGTCTTACTCGCGATGCTGTCCCCGGCTCCGGCGGGTGCGGAATCGACCTCGGGTCCGGTGCTTCCTCTCTTTGAAGCGGAGCTGCGAGACATCGAGATCGTTCGGGAGCCTTTGGACACGCTCTTCCCAATCATCGACCACCGGTATGACCGTCTTCTCCCAGGTTAGGTCCTGCCGCCCGCGGGTCCCTCCCAGCTCGCACCGTTAGCGGGTCCACGTCGCCGGCGGACTCCCCCGCAGAGCAATCCACGAACCGTAAGCCCGCTATGGCCCAGGCGGGGGTTGGGCAGGCGGCTCGTTCCTTCCGCGACGACGTATCAACACCACGACAACGACGGCGGCAACGACCACCGCGATCGCGATTCCAGCGAGAAGGAGCAGCGCGGGGAGCATCGACGGGGACGCGCTTGCCGGGCAGCCCGTGGAGATGGCCAGCAGAACGTAGACCTCGACCGATTGAGTTCGATTCGCTCCCAAATCGTCCCGTACCAAAACCGAGGCGTTGTAGGTCCCAATTTGGGACGGGGTGCAGCTCAGTGTTGGGACGTCAGCTGTGCTGCAACCCGGCGGGAGACCTGAATACCCGTACGAGTACGGGGGCACGCCGCCGGCGGCGCGGGCCCTACTCCTGGGCGACCCGGAGTTTCGCGGTCGTTCGAGCCGGAATTCGAACCCACTCTGAAGCACGGGCGCACGCCGAGCGGTTGGATGTGCCGAGGTCACGTCCATACGCTTATCCTCGGTCCCGAATCCGGGTGGCTCAGGGCGCCGTGAAGTCGGTCGAGTACCGCGCCAAGAAGCGCGTCGGTCCCGGACTCGGGAAGGGATGGCGCGCCGTGGCAATTCTCTGCGTTCTGGTCGCGCTGCCGGCAGCCGCGACAAATCCGGGGGCACGGCCGAAAAGCCTCGCCCCAATCCCTGTCGAGGACACTTGGGCGGCATGCCCCGGATGGTGCACCGGGGGCGGGTTGGCCCCGGCCGCTAGTTCGCAACATGCGGGGACAGCCGCGATCAGGCAAGCCACCGATGGGGTCGTATCGGCCTCGACCGGGAACGGCGAGGACGGGATTCTCCAAAGCATCAGTATCCAGAACGCGACACTCTACACCGGTATTGGCGTCGGCGCCTGGGGTCAGGGCCCCTCTCAGATCTCGGTGGACCCAAGCCGGGCTCTCGTGTTCGTCGTCGACAACTCAAGCGACTCCGTGACGGCGTACGATGCGAACCTTTCCCGCCAGGTCGCGGTGCTACGCGTGGGCAGCGATCCCGACGGCGTCTCCTTCGCCCCCAGCCAGGGGGAGACCTTTGTGTCGAACTACGCGTCGAACACCGTGTCGGTGATTAACGACACCACGTTGGAGATCGTCGCCACGGTCCCCATTCAGAACACCACGAGCTACGACGCCTCGGGTCCCGGAGGAATGGCCTACGACCCCGCGCTCGGGACGATATTCGTCGCGGACCGAGGTCACTCGATTTACAACACGGTGAATATTACCGAGATTGACCCGAGCTCGAACTCCGTCGTAGCCAACGTGTCGACGACCTGGAACCCGAGCGACGTCGTCTACGACCCCGTCTCCCAGCAGCTCGTGGTCGTGGATCAAGGCAACGGGGAACTCCTTGGGTACAACGCGACGACTTTCGCGCCCGTGGAGAACGTGACGTGCCCGGGCTACCTCGGCGCCACCGTCGCGACAGTCGATCCGTCCACCGGGGACGTGTTCGTGGATGGCGTCGACTTCGCAGGCGATCAGAGCGTACAGAAGTACAACGCGACGCTCACTTATCTCGGGGCCACGAACTTTTCACGCTACTCCTCGTTCCCGAGTCAAATCGCAGTCGTCCCCCCTGCGGGGGTTGTCCTTCTGTCGAATGGCACGGTTGTGGAATCCGTTTCCGAATCCACCCTAGCGGTGGGCCCCGTCGTCGCCACGGGCGCCTGCCTGGATGCCGGGGTCTACGATCCCTCGAGCCAGGACGTCTACATGGTCGACGGATGCCAAGACCGGACGATCCTGCTCTCGGGGTCGAACGAGTCTTTGCTCGGCTCGATCGTCTCGGTTGGGGATCCCACCGCGCTCGCCACCGACCCCTCAAGCGGTAATCTCTGGGTCGACAATCTCGGCGGGGACGCAGTCTTTTCGTCCCGTGACAAAGTGGGCTGACTCTTGAGCTCCGGGCCCTCTGGAGGTGTGAC
>JAKIVZ010000002.1 GCA_022750295.1 Candidatus Lutacidiplasma silvani | reverse complement strand
CGGCGGTCGGGGTCGCCATGGGGGTCGGGAGCGAGCGGGCCGCGATCCTGAAGGGGCAGTTCCCGGAAAGCTACTCCGTCGTGGCCGACCACGCCGTTCCGCTCAAGTTCGCGAACATCGGGGCGCCGCAGATCATCGCCCAGGGACCGAACGACGCGGTCATCACCGTCGCCGAGGCCCGGAAGGCGATGGAGCTGATCGGCGCCGACGTCCTCGCCATCCACTTGAATTTCCTCCAGGAGATGGTCCAGCCCGAGGGCGACCGGAAGGCGAAGGGGGCGCTCGACGAGATCGGTCGACTCGCCCACTTCTTGCCGGTCCTGGTCAAGGAGACCGGCGCGGGGATCTCGAAGTCGGTCGCCGAGCGGCTCCGCGACGCGGGGGTCCGCGGCTTCGACGTCAGCGGGACCGGCGGAACGTCGTTCGCCGCCGTCGAGCACCACCGGGCCGTCGAGAAGGGGGCGGTCCGCGAGGCCCGGGTCGGAAAGACGTTCTGGGACTGGGGGATCCCGTCCCCGGTCTCGGTCCGCGAGCTCGTTCCGCTCGGGCTCCCCGTCGTCGCGAGCGGGGGGATCCGGTCGGGACTCGACATCGCCCGGGCGGTCGCCCTCGGGGCCACCGCCGCCGGGACCGCCGGCGGGATCCTGCGGGCCGCTTCGACCGGGTTCGCCGAGACCCAGGCCGAGCTCGAGCACCTGATCTACGAGTTCCGGGTCGCGATGTTCCTGACCGGGAGCCGCAACGTCCGGGAGCTCCAGCGGGCCCCGTACGTCGTCACCGGGGAGACGCGGCAGTGGCTGACGCGCTGACCTCCGACGAACGGCACCGCGCGAAGCTCCGGTACGCGAAAGCGGCCGGCGTGGCGGTCCCGTCGAACGTCGCCTTCGCCGGAGCCCTTGACGGCCCCGACCGGGCGGCGTGGACCTCGGGCGGGGCGCTTCGCAAGCCGACCCGGACCCTTTCGGGCGTCGCCGTCGTTGCCGTGATGACCGCGCCCGCCGCCTGCCCGCATGGGCGATGCACGTACTGCCCCGGGGGCCTCGAGCGAGGGACCCCCCAGAGTTACACCGGGGAGGAGCCGAGCGCCCTCCGGGGCGCCCAGTTCGGCTGGGACGCCCGGGCCATCACGGAGCACCGCCTCACCGCGCTCGCGGCCACCGGCCACCCGACCTCGAAGGTCGAGGTAATCGTGATGGGCGGGACGTTCCCGTCCCGGCCCCGGTCGTACCAGGAGACGGTGCTCCGCGGCATCTTCGACGGGCTGAACGGGACGACCTCGGCGACGCTGGCGGAGGCGCAGGCCGTGAACGAGCGGGCGGAGCACCGGTGCGTGAGCCTCACGGTCGAGACCCGCCCGGACTGGTGCGGCCCCGAGGTCCTCCCCTGGCTCCTCGACGCCGGGGTGACCCGGGTCGAGCTCGGGGTCGAGTGCCTGACCGACTCCGTCCTCGCGTCGGTGAACCGGGCCCACCGGGCCGGCGACGTCGCCGACGCGACGAAGTCCGCCCGGGACGCCGGGCTGAAGGTCGCGTACCACTGGATGCTCGGCCTCCCGGGGATGGACCCCGCGCGGGACCTGGCCGACTTCGCCCGGCTCTTCGGCGACCCGTCGTACCGCCCGGACATGCTGAAGATCTACCCGACGCTCGTGATCCCGGGCACGGAGCTCCACTCCGACTGGGTGGCGGGTCGGTACGTCCCGTACGAGACGGCGACCGCAGTCGACGTGATCGCCCGGATGAAGGAGCGGATCCCCAAGTGGGTCCGGATCCAACGGATCCAGCGCGACATCCCCGCCCGGTTGATCGCGGCCGGGGTCCGGGCGGGGAACCTCCGGGAGCTCGTCCTCGCGCGCCTCGCGGAACGCGGGGGCCGGTGCCCGTGCCTCCGGTGTCGCGAGCCCGGGCGGCGGGCGGCTCCGGACCCGGATCGGTTCGTCCCGTGGGAGACCCACTACGAGGCGTCGGGGGGGACCGAGTGGTTCCTGTCCCTCGAAGACCCCGAGACCGAGACGGTCGCCGGGTTCCTCCGGTTGCGGGTGCCCGGGTCTGACTCGGTCGGGCTCGACGGACCGGTCGTCCGGGAGCTGAAGGTCCTCGGTCCGGAGACCCCGGTCGGCCACGCCGCCCCGGCGGGGGGGTACCAGCACCGGGGGTTCGGTCGGGCCCTCCTCGGGCGGGCCGAGGAGGTCGCCCGGTCCACCGGCGCTCCCCGCCTCTACGTCACGAGCGCGGTCGGCACCCGCGACTACTACCGGAACCTGGGATTCGGCCCGGCCGGCGCCTACCTTGCGAAACCGCTTTTCTCCTAGCGCAACGGCCTCGGGAAAACCGGCCGCTCCGGCGACGGCGCGAACGTAAGGGTTATCCCCCCGACCTTCTCCGCCGGCCCCGAGTACCCCCCATGGTCCGGAACATCCAGGTCGAACCGCTCCGCACCGTCCCGATCGAGGACCAAGAGGTCGAGCTGGTCGAGCGCAAGGGGCTCGGCCATCCGGATTCGATGGCCGACGGGATCTCCGAGAGTGTCAGCCGGGCGCTCAGCCGGCTCTACCTCGACGAGTACGGGCGGATCCTCCACCACAACACCGACGAGACCCAGGTCGTCGGCGGCGCCAGCGAGCCGAAGTTCGGCGGGGGGAAGATGACGAACCCGATCTACGTCCTCCTCGTCGGCCGCGCCACGACCGAGGTCGACGGCGAGAAGCTCCCGTTCCGCCAGGTCGCGGTCGACGCCGCGAAGGCGTACATGGGTTCGATCTGCAGCCATCTCGACGTCGAGAAGCAGGTCGACTTCGACTGCCGGATCGGGCAGGGGTCGGTCGACCTCCGGGGCGTCTTCGACGACAAGGAGAAGGCGGTCCTCTCGAACGACACTTCGTTCGGCGTCGGCTTCGCGCCGTACTCCGACACCGAGCGGCTCGTCCTCGAGTCCGAGCGGTTCCTTACGACGAAGCTGAAGAAGAAGCTCCCCGCCCTCGGCGAGGACGTCAAGGTGATGGGGTACCGCCAGAAGGACGCGATCCGGCTCACCGTCGCCGCGGCCCTCGTCGACAGCGAGATCGCGAACCCGAAGGAGTACCAGAGCGTCTGCGACGAGATCCGGGACAAGCTCGCGGACCAGGCGTCGAAGCTCACGAACCGCGAGGTCCACATCGACGTCAACACCGCCGACGACCCCGAACTCGGCCGGTACTACCTCACCGTCACGGGACTCTCGATGGAGGCCGGCGACGACGGCTCCGTCGGCCGCGGGAACCGGGCGAACGGCCTCATCACCCCCTGCCGCCCGATGAGCCTCGAGGCGTCGGCCGGGAAGAACCCGGTGAACCACGTCGGGAAGATCTACAACCTTCTCGGGATCCAGATCGCGCAGGACATCGTCGCGGAAGCCGGCGGGAACGTCCAGGAGGTCCACGTGCGGATCCTCTCCCAGATCGGCAAGCCGGTCGACCAGCCCCAGGTCGCGAGCCTCCAGATCCTCCCCGCGAGCGGCGTGAAGCTCGCGAAGGTGCAGAAGCCGGCCGAAGCGGTCGCGAACCGGTGGTTCGACGACATCGGGACGATCCCGCAGAAGCTCCTGACGGGCAAGCTCTCGGTGTTCTAGGCCGGACGACCCCCGCGGGCCGGGGCGCCCCGCCCCTCCGACGGAGGCCCTCGGGTTAAGTACCGGGAGTTCGCGTATCCATCGGCGCGGGCCGCCGGCCCGACGGCCGTCATGGTACCTCTCCTCGACGAGCTCGTCCTCTTCGCGCTCGTCATCATCGTCTTCGCCGGCGGGCTCCTCTACATCCTGAATCGGCGCCTGAAGGCCCGGATCGCGAAGCTCCGGGAGGCGGTGGGCGACGGCACCGTGCACGTCGACGACCGGTCGTACAACCTCCTCGCCCTCGCCCGGTCCGAACTCGCCGCGCTCCGCCGCGACGGGGTCGACGTCCACGTGGCCGCGGCGGCGATCGCCGACGCGGAGCGGGCGATGGCCCGCCGCGACTTCGACGACGCGGCGCGGTCGGCCCGGCGGGCCCACGAGCTCCTCGTGGCGCAGCGGGCCGGAATGGCCCCGTCTCCGCCACCCTCGACTCCCTCCCGATCCATGCCGACCTCCTCCCCGAGCCGAACGCCCGACCCCCGGCCGAACGCGCCCGCCGATGCTCCGCTCGCGCCCGTCCCGACCGACGCGGCCGGCGAGGCGCCCCCGGCCCCGCGGCTTGCCAAGAACCGGGCCGAGTCGAGGTTCCAGATGAGTCTGCTCGGCGAGGAAGTGACGGCCGCCGCAAGGGACCACCCGGACGCCACGGGCCTCGCCGAGGCGCGAAAGGGGGCCGCCAACGCCCAGGCGGCGTACGACCGGACCGAATACACCGAGTCGCTCCGGCTCGCGCTCCGGGCCCGCCGGGCCCTCGGGACCCGGATCGAGGCGCTGCCCGCCCCGCTGACGCGGATTCCGCCGACCCTCGCCTCCGTTCCCCCGGGGACGGCCTCCGGCCCGGCCGGGACCGAGCCGTGCGTCTCGTGCGGACGGCCGCTCCAAGCGTCCGACAAGTTCTGCCGGTCGTGCGGGACCGCGAAGGCGCCGACCGCCTGCGCGGCGTGCGGCACGCCGCTCGAGGGCGGCGACCGGTTCTGCGCCGGCTGCGGCGCGCCGGTCGGCGACGGCCCGGTCCGGTAGCGCCCGCCTTAGGGGGCCGGCTCCCCGAACTCCTCGAGACGCCGCTGCGTCCGCGCGTCGTGCAGGAGCGCGCTCTGCGCCAACCACCGGGCGAGCGGGATCGCGAACGTCGACCGGATCTGGTCCTGGAGCTCCGCGACGTCGGAGAACCGGAGGGGGGTCGTCCGCAACGCCGCGCGCACGTGCTCCCGAACGTTCCACACGCCGAGCGGGAGGATCTCCCCCGGATGGACCTCCCGGAGGACGAGGACCCCGGCCTGCCGGCCGGCGCGCAGGAGCGCTTCGGAGGTCGCCAGGCGGGCCGCGTAGTAGCAGCCCCCGATCGACGCGTACGTCGTGCGGCCCCGGTACCACTCGTGGTCGCCGATCATGACGATCCGGCTCGGGTCCGGGTTCCACAGCGTGTTCGGGTACCACGCCTCGATCGACTCGTACCGGTAGGCCCCCGGGAGGAACACGAGGAGCCACCGGTTGTCGAGGGCGGTGAACGGGTACGCCCAGAACTCCGAGAGCGGGGGAAGGTCCCGGACCTCGGCGAGGTTCTGCTTGCCCAGCATGTCGTCGACCGCGGTGATCGACCACCGGGTCGGCACGAGCTTCCGGTGGCCCCGGCGTCCGAGCGTCCCGGCGCTGAACGCGCGCTGGATCCGGCTGACGAACACCCCCCGGTCGTAGAGTTCGCTGACCGCGGTCGTGGCGAGGGCGTCGGTGTCGCCGCTCAGCCGCTCGAGGCTCTGGTCGACGCGACGGACGTCGAGCCGCAGCCGCTCGATCGGAGCCGACGGTCCGTACGGGGGCGTCGACTCCGATAGGGCGAGATGGCCCCGGGGCGCCCGGCGGAAGTCCGCCTCGGTTTCCACCGACGCGGCCGAGAGCGCGAGGGTTTGGAGACTCTCGAGATACCGGTCGGGTCGGTCGGCCTGGGCGACCGCGACCCGCTGGGTCCCCCGAACGAGGCCGGTCCGGAACCCGATGACCTCGGAGACCGAGCGGCCGACCCAGTCTTCCGGGGTGTCGTAGAGGAGCGTGTCGCCGTGGAGCGGGCTCACGAGCGGACCGATCGAGACCTTCGGGTACCCGTACCGCCCCACGAAGACCCCGGGCGGGGTCGAGCCTTCGAGATGGGTCGAGCCGAGCATCGGCATCGTCTTCGCGAACGCCTCGTACCGAAGCAGGATCGGGCACACGGGGCGCCCGCATAGGAGCTGGGCCGAGCGACACCGGAGGCACAGCGACGGATCCTCCGCAAGTCCCGGAATGCTCCAGGAAAGTTGAGGGACCGCCTTCGCCCGGTCGAGCGGAGGGGCCGATGCCGCGGCGGCCATGCTGGACGTGGGTCCGGGAGCGGTATTCTCCCTCCCGGGAAGGTACCGAAACGCCGCCGGTGGCGGCGTCTCCTCTACGCTCATATAGCGACCCGCGGTCGGCCCGCCCGCCGCACGCTGGGACTGTGGGGTAGCTTGGTCCATCCTTCGGGGTTCGGGACTCCGAGACGCCAGTTCAAATCTGGCCAGTCCCACTCGCCGACCCGAGCCGGACGGCCCGGGAACGGTCCCGGGGAACCGGGGGTCGCGATCATCCGGGTCCCTGCGGCGGGCGGGGTGGGGGTACCCACTCCATCCCGAGGGTTCGCGCTGGCGCGTGGTGTCCGAGCGCCCGTTCGTCACCGGTGAATCGGAATTGGTGCCGTTCGTAGAGCCGGACCGCGCTCGACTGGGACGGGTTCACGTCCAGCCGTACCGGTTCGTGGGACGCGGCCTCGCGGCACCAACCGAGGACCGCTTCGAGCAGGGCCACCCCCACCCCCCGATGCCGGTGCTCGGGGCGGACCCACATCCCCCAGAGAACCTTCGCTCCGCCGGCCGAGAACGCACCGACCATTCCCGCGAACGACCCATCGACCGGTTCGACGAGGACGATCGTCTCGCCGGCCCCGGAGGCCGACGTCTCGGCACGGGTTCGCCAATGGGTCTCGGGCAATTCGCTCTCCCGCTCGAACGTGCTCCCGAAGGCGAGCGGGTCGGCCGCGAGCGCGTCGAGACGGAGTTCCCGGAGCGCCGACCAGTCGGTCGGCCGGATGCGCCGGGGCGGGGAGAGCGCGGTCATGCGAGCCGGACCCCGAACGACTCCGGCTCGCTTACCATCTCGGCCCTGGGGGGGCGGTCGGGGGCGTCGAGTTCGGCTAGACTGATTCTTCGATCTCGCTGACGCGCAGCGGCCCGTTGAGCTGACCGGCGACCTCCTCGAGGGTCTCGAGGTGCAAGTCGACGTCCCGGTCGGTGTGGACCACGCTGACGGTCCACTGCTCGTCGGGACCGGTTCCGCTCGGGATCACACCCTTGTTCAGGCAGAGGTAGTAGTACAGCATCGACCGCTCGCCGTCGACGGTCAGGAACGTCCTCCAGTCCCGCACTTTGTGGTCGGAGAAGAACACGGTCCCGGACGGGCCGTCGGCGGCGATGTAGCCGGGGACCTTGTGGTCCCGGAACACCTCCTCGTACCCCTTCGCGAGCCGGGCATTCAGACGGGCCGCGTGGGCGAGATTGTCGTCCGTGATCACGTGGTCGAGCGTGGCGAGGCAGCACGCGATCGACAGCGGGTTCGAGTTGAACGTCCCCGCGTGGGCGATCTTCCGCGGCCCGACCTGGTCGAGGAGGCCCGTCCGGGTGGCGATCGCGGAGAGCGGGGCGCCGCAGGCAATCGACTTGCCGAGGAGCATCATGTCCGGGCGGACGCCCATCCGGCCGGCGCCCCCGTGGGGGTACTTGGCCCCGGTCTTGATCTCGTCGAAGACGAGCAGGGCGCCCATCTCGTCCGCGAGCTCCCGGAGGCCCGGCAAGAACCCGTCCTCGGGCATCACGAATCCCATGTTCATCGGGATCGGCTCGACGATGATCGCCGCCACGTCGTCGGCGTGCTCCCGGCAGATCGCCCGCGTCGACTCGAGGTCGTTGAACGGCGCGACCCGGGTCCGCTCGGCGACCTCGGGAAGAATACCCGGGCCCGCGGGCGCGGACCTCGGACGGTCGGCCGGACCGGCCGCCGAGGGCCGGGGCTTGACCCCGACGAGGAGCGAATCGTGGGAGCCGTGGTACCCGCCCTCGAACTTGACGACGTACCGATGGCCGCTCACCGCGCGGGCGATCCGTACGGCGTGGTGGCTCGCCTCGAGGCCGGTCGAGCTGAACCGGACCTGGCCCATCCCGAACCTCCGGCAGATCCGCTCGGCCGCCTCGGGGGTCTTCTCCCACTCGTACCCGTAGAGGCTGCCGCGCTCGAGCTGCTGGCTCATCGCCTCGACGATCTTCGGGTGGGCGTGGCCGCTCGCGAGGCCGCCGAACCCCATGTTGAAGTCGAGGTACTCGGTCCCGTCGGCGTCCCAGAGCGACACCCGGTTCGCCCGGTGGACGTAGAACGGGTACGGGTCGAGCGACCGGTAGTTCGAGTGGACCCCGAGGGGCGTCCAGACCTTCGCGTGGTTCCAGATCGCCGCCGACTTGGGCGTCCGGCGCTCGTACTCCTTCAGCGTCTCGGCGAGCCGGGCGTCGACCATCGGCGTCTCCGGAAGGCGGCTGACCGTCGCGTGCATCCGCCCGGAGGCGCGGGACTCGCCCGTCCTACATTAACCCTCGTCGGTGCGACCGGCGCGAGTTATACGTCAACCCCGGCGTCGGCGACCGCGAGGGCCGCGTCGAGCGCCTCCACGCCCCGGTCGAGCTCCGGGCGCGTCGCGATGAGTGGGGGGGCGAGGACGAGGTGCGACACCCAGGGCATCACGTACACCCCGTTGGCCAGCATCGCCTGGGCGACCTTCTCGGCCATCAAGGGTCGTCCGGCGAGCTTGTCGTCCGGCGTGTTGAACGGGGCCCGGGTCGTCCGGTTCCGAACGAGCTCCACGGCCGCGAACAGTCCGAGGCCGCGGACGTCGCCGACTGAGGGGTGACGGGCCGCGACCTCGCGGAGCCGGGCGAGAAGGTAGTCCCCGTCCCTCGCGGACTTCTCCAAAAGGCCGAGTCGCCGGTACTCGCCGATCGCCGCCACCGCCGGAGCCAGCGTGACCGGGTGGGCCTCGTACGTGTGCCCGTGCGGGAAGTACCGGTCGCGGAACGTGGCGTGCAGCGACGCCGTCGTCGCGGTGACCCCGAGCGGGACGTACGCCCCCGTCACGCCCTTGGCCGTCGTGAGAATGTCGGGGGAAACTCCCCAGTGGTCGACGGCGAACCACGTGCCGGTCCGCCCCCAGGCGGTCATCACCTCGTCCGCGATCAGGAGAACATCGTGCGCCTTCGTGATCGCACGGATCCGGGGGAGGTACTCGGGGACCGGGACGATCACCCCGTTCGTCCCGACGACCGGTTCGACGATCATCGCGGCGACGTCCCCTTCGTGCTCGAGCTGGTAGTCGACGTACTCGGCGCACGCGATCCCGCACGACGGGTAGGTGAGCCCGAACGGACACCGGTAGCAGTAGCAATCCGGGGCGAATACGGTCCCGGGGACCTTCCCACCCGGTTCCGACCCCCGTCGCCGGAAGTCGCCCGTCACCGAGATCGAGGCGGCCGTCGCGCCATGGTACGAGCGGTACCGGGAGACGACCTTCGACCGGCCCGTGGCGACCCGGGCGATCTGGACGGCCGCCTCGTTCGCCTCGGTGCCGGACGTCGAGAAGAAGAGCCGGTCGAGCCCCGTGGGGAGGATCCCGAGGAGCGCTTCGGAGAGCTCCGCGCGGGCGCGCGTCGCGAACCCGGGTGCGGCATACGGAAGCTCCCGGACCTGCCGGGCGACCGCGTCCTGCACCGCGCGGTTCGAGTGGCCGAGGTTCGTCGCGACAAGCTGGCTCGAGAAGTCGAGGATCGCCCGGCCGTCGTCGGTCCAGAACGTCGAGTCCTCCGCCCGGGTCACGACGAGCGGCGCCCATCCGCCCTGCCGGCGCCAGGTGGCGTAGTTCGACTCCCGGATCTCGGGAGCGACGCGGTCCGGGTCCACCCGAGAGCCCCCACTCGGGTCAGAGCGTCGCGGCGAGGGCGCGGAGCGGGGCCCCGGCGCCTTTCACGAACGGGCCACCGTGGTACGTGAGCAGGCTCTCCACGCGAAGCTGGGCGACGCGGCGGGCCGAAACGATGGCGCTTGGCGTGTGGTGCGTGTAGTCCGGGACGGTCAGGATTGGTTTCCCGCCGTCGCCGAAGAAGAGGTCGCCGGAGAACAGGATCTTCCGCTCGGGGTGGTAGTACGCCGTATGCCCCGGCGTGTGGCCCGGAGTGTGGTAGACGACGAGCCCGCCGGCGGCGTCGACCGTGTCCCCGTCCTTCAGCCGCTCCGTGACCTCGAACGGTTCGGCCGGGGGCGACCCCGGTCCGTCGTACGGGGGGTCGCACTGGATGAAGGCGGCTTCGAGCCAATGGGCGTACGTCTTCGCGTGCGTGAGCCGCACGACTTCTTTCAGCCCGCCGGTGTGGTCCCGGTGTAGGTGAGTGACCAGGATCTTCGAGACGGACGTGGGGGCGATCTGGTGCTTCGCGAGGTACGCACCGATGGCGACTTCGGACCCCGGGAGCCCGGTGTCGATCAGGGTCCACGTCAATCCCGGGTCCTTCACGAGATAGACGTGCGTCGTGAAATCGGGCGACGGGTCGACTCCGTCCACCTGGTGGACGCCGGGTAGGATCTCGGGCACAACTCCCTCGGGGTCGGCGAACGGGGCCGCCGATATAGGCACTTTGGCGGCCGACCGCCGTCGATGTCCGAACGTCAGGGGCGGGACGTCCGCGCGGGGCGGCGGGCCGTCTCGAACGCGAGGAACTCGTTGCTGTCCGGGTCGGTGAACCGCATCGTCCGTCCGCCCCACGGCTCGCGATGGGGCGGCGCGGGAACGCGGGCCCCGGCGTGTTCGAGGCGGAGCGCCAGGGCGTCGACGCTGTCGGTCTCGAAGACGATCCCCGTCCGGGTCCCCATGCGGGCGAGCGTCTCGGAGTAGAACGGCTCCCCCCACTCGGGCCGCGGGACGACCAGCGAAAGGGCGACGACGCCCTTGCCGAGCGAGAGTTCGACGAACCCGGTCTCGTCGTCCTCCGCCCGGACCTCGAGACCGAGGACTCCCCGGTACCAAGCCAGGGACGAGGCCCGGTCTCGGACCACGACGGTCACACGTTCGAGGCGCATCAGCCGGCCCGAACCCCGGGCCGGCGGAGGCTCGAGATTGACTCCCTTGCCGAGCAACTCCGGATTCCAGACGAGGAGCTCATAGACGGCCCCGGACAATCCCCGGTACGGGTCGGTCCGGACCACCCGCTCCGCCTCGGCCCGGTCCCGGGCCCGGAACACGAGCAGCTCCCCAGGCGGGTCGGTGAGCCGCCCCCGAGCGACCAGCCGCCCGGACGTGTCGAGTCCTACGGCGAATCGACGGACGTCCCGTCCGCTGGGAAGCTCGTCCCGGTCGGGGTCGCCCCACCGCACGAGCCGGGCGTAGAGTCGCTTCGGCTTCGGACCCGGACGGCCGGACTCCACCATTTTTCAGCGTCCAGTACCCGCCGGACGTCCCGGCATTTGTACGAGAGTTATTAAATAGCCAATACCCCAACCGCGACGTATGCGCCGTGGTGTCGCCTTAGCGATTGTCTTTGTGGCCGTGCTGATCGCGTCTTCGTTCGCCGCCCTTCCCGGAGCCATGGCGGCTCCGACGTCGACGGCCCGCACCGTGGTCCACCCCGCGGCGACCGACACGATTTCGAGCCGGAATAGCGGGGGCGGCGGCGAGTCGTACTACTACACCGAGCTCGGGGACAACAACGTGTATTTCTACGCCACCGACGCGGCCGACGCGACGGCGACCGTTGCGATCAACGACTACAACGCCTCGCGCGACGGGCTGACGAACCCCGTCGCCACGACGAGCGCCCATTTCACCGCGGGAGCGAACTCGAGCTGGACCTCCGGAACGTACCTTTCGATCCCCCTGACGGTCGTCTATCCGGGAACCTGGAACATCACGATCAACGGGGGGACCGCCGGGTTTGCGTTCGAGAATTTCACGGTCGAGAGCTACTACGTTTCCACCGGGGAAAACCAGACGCTCGCCCTTCCCGGGCACCAGGTCTCGTACTTCTATCAGGTCCTAAGCGATCAGAACGACGCCCCCTACTCCCACGTAACGTCGGTGTGGGCGGACGGCTGGTACTGGACCAACGCATCGACGTTCGCGCAGCTCCCGGGGCTCCCGGCGACCCTTCCGGGCGACCAGGCTGGGTTCTTCAACTTCACCTTGCCCACGAACGCGAGCGGCGATGCGAGCGACGGCTACGCCTACGTGTACTTCTACGCGAACACGACCGGATCCTCGGTCTGGTCGTACGACGAGGACGCGTACAACTACATCGCGGAACTCGATGCCCCGGTGGTCCAGCTGGGGTCGTGCGCCGGTGCATGCTACACCGACGAGTTCTCGGCGGGCCAGACGATCGTCGCGACCGCGTCCGAGTGGATGAGCTCGCCTTACTACACCGGTGACCGGGCTCCGGCGCCGGGAATCGACCTCAACATCCGGTACCTGAAGGGGACGACCGCGGTCACGCCGACGGGCAACCCGCCGACCCGGCTCGTGACCAACCAGAATGGGATCGTCCAGTGGCTCTTCACGGCCGATGCGTCCGCGTTCTCCACGACGGGCTCGAACATCCTCAACGTCACGACGAGCGACCCGCAGGCGCCCACGAACACGGCCCCCGGTACGAACTATACCTTCTACGTCGCGAAGGCGGGCGGGGTCATCCCCGACCTCCAGATCACCTTCGGCCTGGCCCAGTATTACGGCGGGGACACCATCTTCGCCAACTGGACCTTGACCGGGAACGCGAGCGTCACCAACGGTTGGAACGCCACCTACTGGTGGGGGGAGTTCTACGTGGAGGGCTCGGATTTCGACACCGTCTTCGATCAGGGACCCGCGTCGGGGACTTCCGGGGAGATCACGGTTGTCGCTCCGCTCGGCCTGACGGCGACGATCTACTTCTACGTCGACTACTCGAACGCGACCCGGTCGGACGAAGGGGAGAACAACGTCCCGGTCTCGCCGCCCCAGATCTTGATGACGCCGAGCGAGGAGTACTACCTCCCCGGCGACTCGGTCACGGTCACGGTGACGACGCTCGGCTCGGTCCTTTCGAGCGCGACCCTCCAGGCTCTCGTCGTGGACTCTTCGGGCGACCGCCTGATCTCCGGCCCGCTCAGTGGTTCAACGCTGACGGTCTCGATCCCCCTGAAGGCGGCCCCCGAGGACGTTGAGTTCTCGGTGTTCGCGGTCGACAGCACGGGCGCGGTCATCTCGAACGGGACGGTGTACGTCGACCTCGCGGTCGGGTACGACCTGACGGTCGGGGTCGTCACCAAGTCGAACTACGCGGACGACAGCTTCCAGCCGGGCCAGACGGTCCAGTTCAGCTACTCGATCACGGCCCGCGGCTACGTCGCGATGCCGAAGGCGTGGACGATCTGGGTGTGGCCCGCGGGCTCGGAGGACAACACCGGTCTCGGCGCGGTCGAGATCCAGACGACCAGCTCGAGCGGCACGATCTCCTACACGATCCCCTCGGGCAGTCCGAACGGGATCCAGACGTTCGAGGTCGAAGCGGAGCCCTCGTCGGAGGAGTACGGGGCGTACAACGCGGTCTCGATCAACGTCGAGTCGAACCCCTCGGGACTTGGTCTCGAGCTCGGGGCCGGGTCGGGGCTGACCGTTGGATGGCTGATCCTGCTGATCGTCATCCTCGTGATCGCGGTGGTCCTGTTCCTTGTGATCCGCAGCCAGGGTCGCCCCAAGATGATGCGGCCCGAGTCGGGCTCGCCGCCGCCGTCCGGTGGCTCGCCCCCGCCCCAGGCTTGGCAGGAACCGCCCCCGGCCGCCGGTGGCACGCCGCCGCCGACCCCGCCGAGCGGAAGCACGTAGGCGGTCCGTCCGGACCCGTTCCAACCCATTCTCCGCGCGTCCGGGCGAATCCCGGGCGCGCGGAGCGATTCTTACGGTGCTCGGAAAGTGGGCCCCAGCGCCTCGATCGAGGCCCGGACGTCCGCGACCGACAAGCCACCGAAGTCGAAGATCCCGAGGACCTCGTCCACGCCGGCCTGGCGGAATGACTCGAGCTGAGACACGACCTCCGTAGGGGCGCCGAAGGCGGCGAACCCGGTCCGCTCGATCGTCGCCGCCGAAGCGTGGCGGGGGTCCCGCCGGACCTTGTCCTGGTAGAACGCCGATTGGGTGGCGAGCCGGCTGTCGAGATACCGCTGGAGCGCCGTCCGCGCCCTCTCAGGGCGCTCCCCCGCGTACAGGTGGAGGGCCACGGAGACCGACACCTCGGCCCCCGGAGGAAGATGCGAACGGAACTCGCGGATCTGTTCGGCGAGCTCGCCGAGGCTGCCGACGGTCGCGTACGGGACGAGGGCCACCGACACCCCGCGCCGGGCGACGAACGGCAAGGCGTCCCGGCGCTGGACCGCGATCCAGATCGGGGGATACGGCCGCTGGACGGGCGCGACGTTCAGTCGGCGAGGGCCGAGCGTGGGGGACGGGACAATCGCCTCCCCCTGGAGACCGCCGAGGAGCGTCGCGAGCCCGACATCGAACCGCTCGCGCTTCGTCGCCGGATCGACGCCGAACCCCTCGAACTCGAGCGGGATGTACCCGCTCCCGACGCCGAGGTTCAGCCGGCCGCCGGAGAGCCGGTCGACCATCGCGTACTGCTCCGCCAGGTCGACCGCGTTATGGAAGGGGAGGACGCTGACCAGCGACCCGATCCGGATCCGGTGGGTCCGGGCGGCGATCGCCGTCAGGAGGACCGGCGGGGACGGACAGACTCCACCGGCGTGGAAATGGTGCTCCGCGACCCAGACCGTCGAGAGGCCCGCGTGCTCTGCGGCGTCGGCGAGGAGCAGGACCTCCCCGAGCCGGTCGCGAGACGGGGGGTCGTCGTCGTAGGCGTCGACGACCGAGAACGCGCTGAGCCGCACGCTCGAACGAGGCGTCCCCCCGGGTTAAGAAGGTGGGGGGTGCGCGAGCCGGAGTTCCACCGGGGTCGCCCGTCCGCCGAAGAGCCGATAAGCTCGGGGCGCCGGAGGTCCCCCCGAGGGCCGGTAGATCAGTCCGGAAGATCGCCGGTTTTGCAAACCGGAGGCCTCGGGTTCAAATCCCGACCGGTCCACTCCCCGTACCGCGAGTTCACTCCTCCGAAGCCCCGCCGCGCGACCGCGGAGCGGCGGGGCGTTTCAGCACCCCGCTCCGGCCCTTATGCGCGATTCCGGGCTCGAGGGGGCGGTGAGTCCCTTGGCAGCCCGCAAAACACGAAAATCAAACGCCGCGTTGGTGGCCAGCGTCGCCGTGGTCGTGGCCGACCGGGCGGCGGCGAAGGAATGGTACACAAAGAAGCTCGGCCTCCACCTCGTCGCGGACGACGACCACTGGATCGTCGTCGGACGGAAGGGGGAGGGGGGCCAGCTCCATCTTTGCCAACGCTCGGAGGCGGGGGATGGCGTGGCGCTCGAACCCGGTCCGTCGGGAATCCTGCTCCTGCTCCCCGGGGATTTCCAGAAAGCGTGCGCCCGGCTGAAGGCGGCCGGGGTCGAGTTCGTGAGCGGCCCCGAGCGGGCCCCCTCGGGCTGGTATGCGAGCGTCCGCGACCCGGACGGGAACGAGCATTCCCTGATGCCGGCGGCGTAGCACCGGGGGAGAGAGGGAGGCGCTCGGGGGGCCCGAGCGCCCGGAGAGGGCTCGCTCGCTCTATTGGGCGCCCGGAGGCGGGGGCGGAGAGCCGCCCGGCGCCCCCGAGGGTGGGGTGGCCGGCGGACCGGTGACACCCGGTGGGGAGCCCGTGGGAGGCGAGCCACCGGTCTTTCCGCGGCGCATCATCATCATCGCCGCGACGAGCGCGACGATCACGACCAGCACGAGGATCCCGATGACGATCCAGAGGCCCGAGCCGCTCAGCAGGCTGCTCCCAGACTTCGACGAACTGGACGTCGTGGCGGCGGAGACCGTGGCGCTCGCGTGACCGGTGCCGGCGGCGTTCGCGGCTTCGACCTTCACGTAGTACGTCGTCGACGAAGCGAGGCTCGTGAGCGTGGCGTTCGTCTGCGTGCCCGCCGAAGCGGACATCCATGGGCCGCTCGCCGACGTCGCGTAGAGGACGGTGTACGACGAGATCGTGAGCCCGCCGTCCGAGCTCGGCGCGCCCCAGGCGACGGCGAGGGTCGAGCCGGTCGGGCCCGTGACGGTCAGCCCCGTGGGCGGGTACGGAACGCCGGCCGGCACTCCCGAGACCGGGGGGGCGGCGGGTCCGGTTCCCGAGCCGCTGTTCGCACGGACGGTCACGTAGTAGGTGGTCCCATCCGACAGTCCCGTCACGGTGACCGATGTCGCCGTCGTGGTGGTCGCGGCCTGGGTCCAGGGGCCCGCCGCGGCCGGGCCTGTGTAGACCGTGTAGCCGGTCACCGGGTACCCGCCCGCGCCGGTCGACGCGGACCACGTCGCATTGAGCGTCGAATTGCCAGACACGATGGCGAGTCCCCCGGCGACACTCGGGAGGGGTACGAGGTTCGCGATCATCGTCACGCCCGTCGTTCCGACCTCCGTCACGGTTCCGGTTGCGGGGTCCGCGGCGGCGTACTCGTCGGCTCCCGGGGCCTGGGGCAGCGTGGCGACGGCGTGACCCGTGGACGTGTTCAAGAGCACGACCGCCGTGTAGAATCCGCCGACGGCCACCGCGCCGAGCGGGGCGACGAATCCGAGGTAATCGACCGGGACCGGGGAGACGAGGGTCCGGACGAGCCCCCAACTCGGGGCGGCGTAGATCGCGACCGTCCCGGTCGGGGTGTCGTTGCCGACGAAGAGCGCGCCGGTCGCGTTGAACGCGGCCGCCCACCCGTCCGTGGATTCGGAGAAGTTCGCGACGGTCATCCCGCTCGTGGCGGAGGAGAGCTGGACGGTTCCCGTGAGGCAGTCTTCGTCCGCCACGTACGCGGCGACCGGTGAGACGGCGAGGGTGCACGGGTCGGAGCCCACCGGGAGGGCGATCGTCTCGTCCCAGACCAGCGTGTCGGCGCCCCCGGAGTTCGAGTAGACCTGGATCGTTCCGTTCGACTGGTCGGTGGCATAGAGGAGGTGCCCGGAGCCGAACGCGACGACCACCGGAAGGTACGTCATCGGGAAGTTCCCGTCCAGGGCTCCGGTGGCGGCCGAAAGCGCCACGATCCACGGGCCCGAGTCGGTTCCCCCTCCGACGTAGACGATGCCGTCCGCCACGTCGGTCGTCACCCAGTTGGCCGCGGGATACAGGCCGGGGAGGGTCGCCGTCCAGGCGATCGCGCCCGTGGCCGTGTCGATTGCCCACACCTGGGACGAGATGTAGTACGACGTCGCGACCTCGTAGGCGAGTCCGAGCGACGCATCGAACGCCGTCGGGACGGCGTAGTCGATCTCCGGGTTGATGTTCGCCGAGTACGTGGCCACGACCGCAGCGTACGGGGTCGCGTTGAGGAGTTGGATGAGCTCCCCGGTCGGCCCTCCGAACGAATAGCCGCTCGTGACGAAGTACCCCGTTCCGTTCGGCGCGTCAAACGGAACCGCCTCGTCGAGGGTGTCGTAGAACGGCAGGGAGGCGTTTTGCAATTGGGTCGTGATGTTGAGCTCCAACGGGTTGATCAGGTCGAAGAGGGCGCCCGGCGCCGGCGAGCTCAGGTTCTCGGCCGTGAGCGCCAACCATCCAGCGCTCGGGTCATCGGTCAGGGATTCCGGGATCCCGGGGGCCGATCCGTTCTCCTCCACGATCAGGGTTCCGGTGTCGCTGTAGGCCGTCAAGTCCCCGTTCCCGGAGGCGTTGATGAAGTAGATCACCGAGAACGCCGCGAAGTAGGCTCCCGGGCCGAAGAAGAATCCGTTCGGCGCCGCGAATGCCCCGCCCACGAGGTCGTCGGCGATATCGACGTCGGGGACGAGGACGAACGAGAGGTTCGACTGGTCCGGCAGAACGACGAGCCACTCGTCGGCGCTGTCCAGCATCTCGAACATGCTGTACACGGCATAGCACCCATCGTCCAGCGAGGGCCCATCGCACTCCACCAGCATCCAGAGGCCGATGGTGTTCGTCGTGGTGTTGATCGCGGCCACGTCGTCGGTGACGTTGTCGATCGTGTGGTTCTCGACGAGCAGCTGGTTGGTGTGGAATTCAAAGAGCTCCTGGAAGGGAACGAAGTCCGGGTTCGAGGAGCCCGCGAAGGTGATGTTCGTGATCCAGGCGAACGACGTGGCGCTCAGGACGGCAATGAGCGAGGGGCCGCCGTACGCGAGCCCGACGTAGAGCTCGTCGGAGAGGTTGTCGAACGCGATCGAGACGATCGAGTACCCGGACGATGCGTTCGTGAGGTCGATCGACCGCTCGAAGGCCCCGGTCCATCCGTCGAACGCGACGACGATCGAGGAGTTCTCGAAGATGTTCGCGCTGTACACGGTCCCGCTGACGTTGTCGGTCGCGATCAGTCCGGGTTGGGAGACGCCGAGCGGATCGGTGTCGTGGGTCGTGAACAGGCGGCCCCCCGCCGAGACGGTCGACGCCGGTCGGGCGGGAGCGGCGGGGACGACGGCCGGATTCGACCCTCCGTGGGACGCGACCGATGGCGAGCCGGTCGGGGTTCCGACGCCAGTGAGCCACGCCCCTGCGGGGGCCAGCAGGAGGACGGAGGCGAGGAGAGCGGTCGTCAGGAGCAAGGCGCTTCGACTGTGCGGCGGAGACGGCATCGGGCGAAAGGACGCCGGCTTCCCTCTCTTGAAGGGTTCGGTCGGCGCGAACTGGGCGGCCGGCGCTCCCGGACGACGAGCGACGGCGGTACGACCTCGACTCAGATCATCGACGGGGGGTCGCCCGGCACCACCGGCTCCTCGCTTCGGGCGTACAATGCGAGGATGTCGTCGCCGAGTTCCCACCGGCGCCAGAGCGGCCGGTTCAGGACCGCAACGCCGAACCGCTTGACCGCTCCGACGGTCGACGTCGGCCGCTGCTGGACGATCCGGGCGCGAACCGGTCGGAATCGCTCGTAGGCGAGAAGTCGGTCGAGCTCGGAGCGGGTGTACTCGACCACGTGGCCGTAGACCCCCGTCCCGTCCCGGGGGTACCGGCCCCGTTCCTGGATCGACCGACCGAGGAGCAGCCGGTACCGGTTCCCGAGTCGCGCCACGTTCGGGGTCGTGAGGAAGAGTCGGCCCCCGGGGGCGAGATGGTCTCGGAGTTCCCGGAAGAGAAGGAGCGGGTTGACGAGGAGATGCTCCAGGACCTCCACGAACAGGATCAGCTGGTAATCGCGCGGGATCGCCTCGAGGGCCGGCCGGGTCGTGAGGTCGCACCGGAAGTTCCGCTCGACCCCGGCCGCGACCTGCGCGGACCGGACGACGTCGTTCACCGGCAGAAAATCGGCGGCGTCGTACGACCCGCCGAACGCCGCGTGGAGCGCCACCGCCAGCGAGCCGATCCCACCGCCCAGGTCGAGGGTCCGGGTCCCGGGGCGCGGAGGCGAGTCCCGCAGAAACCGGACGATCGACGGATACCGGCGGGCCTGGAATTCCGCGTACGCCCGGCGCTCGGGCGGAAGCGCGGCCGCGTTCCAGAAGGCGGGGAGCGCCTCCGACGCGCGCTCGACCTCGTCCACGACCGGCCCCGCCGGGCGTACCTCGGTGGCTATCTAAGCGTTGAACGGGGGCCCCGACGACCCGGTCCCGCGTCGAAGGGTTCAACTACGCGGGGCCGACGTTCCGGCCGTCGATGTACGGCCCGGCCGGCGGGTATCGTCCCGCCCCCCCGTCGCAGGGGACCGCGAAAACGCTCCTCCTCGTCGCGTTCGTGCTGCAGCTGTTGCTCAGCCTGATCTACATCGTCGTCGGCCTTCTCGGCATCGTCGCCGGGAGCCTCTTCCTGTTCGTCGGCTCGTTCGGCGTCGCCATCCTCGCCCTCAGCGCGATCGCGACGATCGCCCCGATCCTGGTGCTCTACGTCGCGTACCGGTACGCGTACGCGCCGACCCGGGACGGCAACTTCGCGGCGGCCCGGGGGCCGACGCTCCTCCTCGGGATCGTGGGAATCTTCTTCGGCGTGATCCTCGTCGGCTTGCTCTACCTCCTCGCCTACTGGAAGATCGGGCAAGCGCAGGCCGAGTCCGGCCCGCAGGGCGGGTGGGCCGGAGCCCCCACTCCGGCGTTCGCCTACGCCCCGAGCCCGGTCTACGGCCGCCCCGGTTCTCCCACCACCGGGGGCGTCGCCTACGCTCCGGGGCCGTCGGCGTCGCTCCCCTCGACGTGCCCCCGATGCGGCCGGATGGCGACGTACATCCCGCAGTACGGACGTTCGTACTGTTACGCCTGCACCCAGTACGTCTAGCGGGGCGGCCGCCGGGGGAAAACTCCTATAGCCCGCCCCGCTCGCTCCCCGCCGTGGCCGACGAGCTGCTCGACCCGATCCTGATCCAGGTCACGGTCCCCCTCCCCCAGCCGATGGTGTTCGCCGCGTTCGCGGACCCCGCGAAGGTCCGGGAGTGGCTCGCGCCCGTGGCCCGGATCGAGGCGAAGGTCGATGGCCCGTACGAGCTCGAGTTCACCGAGCCGCTCGCGTTCGCCAGCCATGGCCGCGTGACCCACTTCACCGCCGACACCGACATCGGGTTCACGTGGCATCCGCCCCCCATCTACGCCGACGGGATCGGGTCGGGGCCGAGCGTCGTGTACATCCGGCTCCAGGACTCGCCCGAGGGGATCGACGTGACGCTAGAACACTCCGGCTGGCCGTCGACCGTACCGGGCGAGGAGGCCCGGTCGTTCCACTTCCACCTGTGGGACGAGCGGCTCCACCAGTTCAAGGAGTATCTGATCCGGGCGGCGTACGGCTGACCGGCGGGACCGACGGCGCCGCGCCCGGCCCCGAGTCCCCGCCCTGTTCCCGGAGCTTGCGGAGGTCCATCTCCGGGAGGCCCTGCCGGGGTCCCCGGCGCCTCCGAACCGCGACGACGAGCGCGACCACCACGACGATCCCCGCCCCCACCCCGATCGCGGGAACGATCTCCCGGGTTCCATACGACTGCCAGAACGTCGGCGGCGGGGTCCGGACGGTCACGTGGACCGTCGTCTGCCCCCACACTCCGTAATCGCTGACGACGGCGACGACCGCGTAGTCGCCCGCCACCGAGGGAGCCTGCATCCGGACGGTCAGCGTTCCGTTCCCGTCGGTGGTCCCAGAGCTCGGATCGGGGAGGACGGAGACGCTCCCGGCCGAGCCCGCCACCACCACCGTGGCGCTGAGAGCGAGCGCGACGCCGGGGAACGGCTGGCCCGTGTTGGTGTGGGTCTCGAACGATTCGGTCCCGTTCGTGCCCGGCGGGAGGGTCAGGTTCGGCGCGGAGGAGGTGACAATCACCTGGACGGACGGTTCGATGGTCAGGGCCGTGGAGTTCGACCCGACGAATCCGAGGATCGTGACGGTCGCTCGCACGGTCAGTCCGACCGCGACGCTTTCGTTCGGCAGGGTCAAGATCGTCCCCGCGGCGCCGTCGAGCTCGGTGTACACGGTCGAGGGCGTCGCATTCCCCCCGAGGGAATCGCCGATGTACACCGGGACGGTGCCGAGCGGCGTCGCGGAGGGGGTGGAGACGTTCACTTCGACGTTCACGAACCCGAGCCCGGGGGCCGTACGCGCGGAGAGGTTGACGCCGACCTCGACCGGGACCGGGCCGGTGGTCCACAGGGTCTCCGAGGAGCGGACCGCCGCGAGCGAGGTCCCCGAGGCGACCTCGCCCGGGGCGAACCCGGCGAGCTGCGTCCGGCCCTGGATCCCGTACGCCGCGGCCGACGGTCCCGAGTAGTTCGCGGTCCCGTTGACCGGGAGGTACCACCCGGCCCCGGGCCGGTCGACGGCGAGCGCCGTCGTCGCGACGAACGAGGTGGGAACGGTCGTCGTTGAGTCGTAGATCGCGAGCTCCGAGAAGCCGATCCCTCCCGACCACGTGGCCGTCGAAGCCCCGAAGTCGAAGCTGGCGTCCGACTCGTTGCCGAAGAGGAGCCCGTTCACCGTCAGGGTCCACGTCGTGCCGGTCGTGTCGACGAGCTGGAAGTTGTACGGGTACCCGCTGCTGATGGGGAGCCCGACCCAGTACAGGATCTGGACCTCGACGTCGGAGCTGTTGGAGAAGACCGCGAAGAACGCCGTCGGGTCCATGTGGGTGTTCGTGAAGATCCCGAACACCGCCTCATACGACCCGATCACCTCCTCCGCCCCCGTCTGGAACGACGAGTTCGCGGGGTACGTCAGCGCCGGGAACGCCGTCAGGTTCGTCGCGATCCCGTTGTTCGGGACGACTCCGGGGTCGGCGGTCGTGACGAGCATGCGAGTCGAGGCGCCACCGGAGGCGGGGTCGAGGAGCGGACGGCCCGCGACCGAATCGGCGACCGCATCCCGCGCGAACGTTCGGAGGGACGGCAGGGTTCGGACCGGCGGGTGCGCGGGGCTCAAACCCCCGACTCCCGCGACCGGAACGGCGGCGAGGGCGACGACGATTGCGACCACGCCGAGCGCGACCGACGGGGGGAGCGCCCGCATCCCCCTAGGACGACGAGAGCCCCTCATCCGCCTTGGGGGGTCGGTCCGTCAGGGAAGGTACCGTCGGCACGCGGAGTCGCCGCACACCCGGCACGACCCGCTCGGCTCGAGGCGGAACGACCCCGCGGCGCTCCCCGTCGCCGGGACGACCCGCATGTGCGTCGAGGGGTAGTGGCCGCACCGGCATCGGTGAGCGCCCCCGGCCGCCATCTCGACCTCGACGGTGCGCCCGACCATGGGAGGGGTGCGACGTCCCCGGGGGCAATAAAAGCTGATGCGGTCCGGACCGGGCGAACGGGTAAATCCGTCGCCGGGGTCCCGCGCCGATGGACGTCGACGGCTGCCCGATCCCGGACGACCGGGGGTACGACCTCGAGGCCGACGTCTGGGCGCGCGACGAGCCCGCGTCCGGGACCGTCGCCATCGGCCTGATGGCCCCCATCGTCTCGTTCGCCGGCAAGTTCACGGCGGTCACGTTCCGGGACCTCGAGGGACCCCAGCCGCGCGGGCGGAGCGTGGCCACCGTCGAGAGCGTCCGATTCACGGGGGCGGTGCGGCTCCCGTTCGCGGCGACGATCGTGGCCCGGAACGACGCCCTCCCCCAGCGGCCGAAGCTCCTCAACGACGCCCCGTACGCCGAGGGATGGGTCGTCCGGGTCCGGCCCGAGGGGCGGGGCGCGGTCGCCTCGCTCGCCGGCGCCGCTTCCGTGGCCGAGGGGGTTCGCCAGAAGGTCCGCGAGATGCGGATCCACTGCCTCCCGGCCGCTCCCGACGTCGAGATGTTCGAGATCGGCGCCGAGTGCCAGGCGATCCTCGTCCGGCTCGACGAGGAACTCGCCCAGCTCCCGGTCGACGACGTCGTCCACCTGGTCACCGATGACGCGACCGCGCCGATCGAGATGGTCCGGTGGTCGGACCGAAGCGGGTACCCCGTCCTGCACGCCTGGGCGGACGACCACCTCCGCCACTTCCTCGTTCGGAAGATCGCCGTGCCCACCCCGCGGCGGCGGCGGATCCCGCCGCCCGAGGGCCCCTAGGGCTTCTCGATCGGGCTGCGGACCTGGTTTCCCCACTCGGTCCACGACCCGTCGTAGTTGCGGACGTCGGGGTACCCGAGGAGGTAGGTCAGGACGAACCAGGTGTGGCTCGACCGCTCGCCGATCCGGCAGTACGTGACGACCGGCTTCGACGGGACGATCCCCTTCGACTGGTAGAGCTGCTGGAGGTCGGCGAAGCTCTTGAACGTCCCATCTTCATTGACGGCCTGGGCCCACGGGATGTTCGCGGCGCCGGGGATGTGGCCGCCCCGCTGGGCGTGCTCGTTGGGGTACTCGGGCGGCGCCGTGACCTCGCCGGAGAACTCCTTCGGGCCCCGAACGTCGACGAGGCCCAGCGAGCCGGCCTTCACCTCGGCGAGCTGCGGGAGGAGGGTGGGGTAGTACGCCCGGAGCTTCTCGTTCGCCGGGTGGGCCTTCGCGGTCCCGGGGGCGACGGTGGGGACGTCCTTCGTCAGCGGCCGGTCCTCGGCGATCCACTTCTTGCGACCGCCGTTCATGATCCGGACGTCGGGGAACCCGTAGTACTTCAGGACCCAGAACGCGAACGCGGCGAACCAGTTGTTGAAGTCCCCGTAGAGGACGAGCGTGCTGTCGGCGTTCACGCCGGTCCGGTGGTACAGGTTCCCGAGCGCCTCGGCGGAGAGGAGGTCGCGGGCGACCGGGTCGTTGATGTCGGCCTTCCAGTCGATGAGGACCGACCCCGGGACGTGGCCGAGGTGGTAGTTCGCCGACGGGTCGTAGTCGACCTCGGCGACCCGGACCTTCGGGTCGTGGAGGTGGTCGGCGACCCAGGCGGTCTCGACGAGCGTTTCGGGGTGTGCATACGAGCTCATGGTGCGGCCCTCGGCCGGTCCGGAGCGACGCGCGATATATCCCGAGCGGCGGGCGCATTTTGCGCCCGATGGTGCGGGGTATGCGCGTAGCTCGCGCCTTGGCGCGGACTATCCGCGCCGGCCCCGCTTGGGGAGCTGCGCGTTCGACACCTCGACCGTCTCGGGGTCGAAGCCGAGCTTCGCGAGCTCGTCGCGGATCCGCAGTCGGTGGTCGCCCTGGAGGTACACCTCGCCGTCGACGACCGAGCCGCCGGTCGCGAGCCGGTTCTTCAGCGACCGGGTCGTCTCGGCGAGGTCGACCCCCGGCGGGAATCCGGAGATGACGGTCGCGGGCTTGTTGTACCGACGGGGCTCCGCACGGACCCGGATGCGGGCCGTCTCACGGTCGAGGGCGGAGAGGATCTCGTCGAACTCGTTGTTCCCCATCGGTGCGGTGCTTCCTACCTACCCTCCCGGAACGGAGGGTGGAGCGGAAAAGAGGCCCGTAACCGGGCCGGCATCGTTCGCCGGAGTCGCGCGTCCGCCGGTTCGGTCGTTTCGAAGAGCACCACCGGTTCCATGCCGGTGGGACGGATGAACCTTTGCCGTTCGACCGACCCGCTCACCGCTCGCCCCAGACGTAGAGCCGAAGGGCGACGAACGTCACGATCACCGCGAGGACGAGGAGGAGCCCGCCGTACTCGACGAGGACGAGGTCCGGCGCGGGCGTGAAGCCGAACGCCCCCTGGACGAGGAGCGCGCCGTACGTCGAGGGGACGAAGTGGCAGGCGACCTGCCACGGGCCAGGGAGGATCGAGAGGGGGTAGTACAGCGGGGTCAGCATGCCAATGACGGTGAACGCGAGGTTGCCAAGCGGCCAGATCTCCCGCTGAGACTTCACCCGGCTCGAGACGGCGATCCCGATCGCGCTGAACAGGACCCAGAGGACGACGAGGACGCCGAGAAGGACGAACCACGGTCCCGGCGTCCGGCTTGCCGGGTCGACGTAGAGGAGGATCCCCGCGAGGACGGCGAGCGCCGGGGCGGCCGGGATGAGGTTCGAGACGGCGATCCCGATCAGGTAGCGGAACTTCCCCATCGGGGACGCGACGAACAGGTCCTGGATCGACGCCTCGATCCGCCACGTCGCCGAGTCGCCGAGGACCCAATTGCCGATGTTCTGGGTCGTGAACAGCATCGCGCCGACGACTTCGAGCGGGAAGTAGCTCGCGGGCGAGATCAGGTGGAGGAAGTACAGGAAGATGAACGGCAGGAGGATCGGGGCGATCGTCGCGGCCGGGTTCCGGCTGATCCATCGCCAGCCGAGGATCCCGAACGCGGGGAGGACCCGGCCCGCCGACGGTCCAAGGCGCGGGCCCGCCGAGGGAAGCGGAGCGCTCACGCGTCCTCCCGGACCGTCCGACGGGACCAGTAGATGGCAAACACGAACGTCCCGAGCCCCTCAAGGACGAGCGCCGTCGCGGCGAACGCGACCTCCCAGGGGGTGAGGGTCGCCCAGCCGATCGTCGACTGGACGAGCGCCGCCGCCGCGCTCGGCGGGAGGGCAAGGGCGACCGGGACGAGCGGCGCCGGCCAGTAGCCGAGCGGGTAGAACACCGGCGGCAGGACCCCGAACATACTGTAGAAGATCGAGGCGTACGGCCAGATGGTCCGCATGTCGCGGAAGAGCGAGGAGACGAAGTAACCGAACGACGAGGCGAACAGCCACACCCCCGTCGCGGTGGCGAGGAGGACGACCGCCGTGGTCAGGCTGATCCCGGCGATGGCGTAGGTGATGAGGACGAGGATTCCGATGGGGGCGAGGTACGCTCCGAGGACCCCGAGCGACATCCCGAAGAAGTACGCCTCCGGGGCGAGCGGGCCGGCGAGGTAGAGCTCGTTCAGCTTGTGGTCGATCCGGACGAACGCCGCCTCGTTCTGGACCCGCTGCCCGAGGGCGAACATCGAGAACAGGATCGCGCCGAAGAGGGCGACCGGGAGCAGGTCGCGGGCGAGGATCGCGACGAAGACGAGGAGGACGACCTGGACGATCATGCTCGTGACGATCGACGTCGACTCGTGGAGCTGGACCCGGAGCTCCGTCAGCGAGAACGCGACGAGGCCGCGGAACGGCGCACGGGTGACGGTCGCCATCGGCCTACTCTTCGGTGTCGATCGACCGGCCGACGACCTTGAGGAACGCTTCCTCGAGCGTCACGGGCCCGACGGTCGCCGACAGGTGCTCGCGGACGGCGAGCGCCATCAGCTCCGGAAGTCGCTCGGGGGAGGTGATCACGTGGAGGGTCCCGCCGTCGACGAGGACCGAGCCGAACGTCTGGACCGTCTCGGTCAATCGGCCCCCGCCCGGGATCGAAACGCGGAGGGAGCCCCCGATCTCCTGCTTCAGGGTCGCCGCCGTTCCGTCGACGAGCACCCGTCCCCGTTCGATGATGTAGAGCCGCTGGCTCAACGCCTCCGCCTCGTCGAGGTAGTGCGTCGTCAGAAGGATCGTCGAGCCGCGCCGCGTGAGCGTCCGCAGCGATTCCCACACCGCCCGACGGGCGAACGGGTCCATCCCGATCGTCGGCTCATCGAGGAAGAGGAGCGGTGCCTCCGTCGCGATGACCGTGGCGACCATCGTTCGCTGCCGTTGCCCCCCGGACAAGGTGATCGAGAGCCGATTGGCGACCTCGAGGAGCCCCATCTGGCCGAGCGAGTCCTCGGTCCGCGACTTGGCCTCCTCTCGGGCGAATCCGCGGGCCCGCAGGTACGTGTAGACCTGTTCCCGGGGGGTGAGGTGGAAGAACGGCTTCCCCTCCTGGGGAACGACCGCGATCATCGGCCGGACCTCGTCCGGGTGACCCCCGGCGTCGTGGCCGAACACCTCCACGGTCCCCGCGGTGGGGGCGAGGAGCGTTGAGGCGATCTTCAGGAACGTCGTCTTCCCGGCGCCGTTCCGCCCGAGGAGGGCGACCCGCTCCCCCGGATGGACGACGAGGGAGACGCCCGCGAGCGCTTCCACGCTCGGGGCCCGGCGCGCGGTGTACGTCTTGCGGACGTCCCGAGCGAGGAGCGCCTCCGCCGTCATGAGTGCGCGCGAGCCGGGCGGCGGTACTTAACCGACCGGCGAGGGCGAGAAACGCCAGCGTCGGGGGCCGTCCCAGCGGCCCGGGAGTGACGATCTAGCCGCACCCGCAGCCGCCGCCGTTCTCGGCGTTCGAGCCGCACGAGCCGCACCCGCCCGCCTTCCCGGCCGCGTCGGGCTCCGGGAGGGTCGGGTTGGTGATCTTGAATCCGGATTCCTCGAGGGTCTCGACGTAATCGATCACGGCGCCGTTGACGAACGGAATGCTCGTCGGATCGACGATGACGGAGAACCCGTCGACCGTGACGACCTCGTCGTCCCGGCGGGGCTTCGCGAACGCCATCCCGAACTGGACGGCGCTCCCGCCACCGCAGCACCCGCCTCCGCCTGGCTGGGCGTAGACGCGAACCGCGACGCCGTTGGTCTGTCCGGACATGAGCCGGCGGACCTGCTCGGCGGCGGTCGGGCGGATCTCCAATTGAACGTGAGTCTGAACTTGTGCTTCCGGCATCGGTGGTTCCTCCAATCCAACTAGGCTCGGGGAGGGGTATAACCCTAGGCTTACGTGCGGGACACCCTCCGTCGGTCCTACAGGGGGCACCCCACGGCCTCCGGGGGACCGGGCGGGCTCCGGTCGGACGAGTACGAACCGTGCCGGGATAAAGCCACGGCTCCGTCCCCCGCTCCGAGGAACCTTGGGGACCCGCTCGCCGTTGCTGGCCGTCGAGAATGTGGCCGGATCGCCCCGCCCCGCACCTTCGGCGCGAACCCCCGAGCTCCTGCGACTGGTCGCCTTCGAGCGCAGCCTCGCGACGGGACCGCTCGAGCGACTCGAGCGGTCGACGGAGGAGTGGTCGGACGAGCGGGCCCACGCCGCGCTCGACCTCGACCCCGACCTCCGGGAGATCGCCGTCCTCCGGACGTGCCATCGACTCGAGGTCTACGCCGTCGTCGCGGCCCCCGGGGCGATCGCCCGGATCGAGGCGCTGCTCCCCCGCCCGCGCGCCGGATGGCGCCGTTGGGACGGCGTCGGCGCGGTCGGCCACGTTTACCGCGTCGCCGGCGGCCTGGAGTCGCTCGCGGTCGGGGAGCGCGAAGTCCAGACCCAGGTCCGCCGGGCCGGCGGCCGGGTCGTCTCCCGACTTCCGACTGGGGGTCTCGGCCCCATCTTCGCCGGGGCGGCCGACGCGGCCGCGGAGATCGGAAGCCGGAGCGACTCCGGCGGCTCGATCGCCAAGGTCGGGGCGGCCCGGATGCTCGAAGAGGTGGGGCCACCCTTCCCCCGGGTGGTCGTCGCCGGGTCCGGCATCGTCGGGCGTCAGGTCGCCGAGGCCCTGGCCCCGAGCGCCCACGTCACGATCCTGCACCGGTCGCACCCCCCCGAAGAAGCCTTCCTCCGGGCGACCGGGGCCCGGGCCGCTCCCCTGTCCCGGCTCGCGGAGGAACTCGCGCTCGCCGACGGGCTGGTCACGGCCCTCAAGTCGGCGGGCCGCCTCGTGGGCGTCCCCGAACTCGTCCACCGGGACCCGAGCCGACCCCTCGTCGTCGTCGACCTCGGACTCCCCCGGAACGTCGACCCCGGGGTCTCGGTCGGTCGACCGATCCGTCGGATCGATCTGGAACAGCTTCGTTCGTCGGTTCGACCTCCCGGCGCGGATCAAGCGGCCCGGGAGCTCGACGCCGCGGCGGACCGCGCCTACTCAGCGTTCCGACGGGCCGCCCTCGAACCGTTCGTCGCCGAACTCTGGCGGGAGGCCGAGCGGCTGCGGGTGTCCGAGATCGCCCGGGCCGAGCGGTACCTTGAAACCCTCCAACCGAAGGAACGGGCGTCCGTCGAGAAGTTGACCGAGCGGCTCGTCCGCCGAATCCTCGCGGGACCGACCGAGCGGCTCCGGGCGCTGTCCGTCGCGGAGGAGGAGAGCACCGTGCGGGAGCTCGCCCTCCGGCTGTTCGCCCCTCCGGCCCCCGGACCGTGAGCCGCCTCCTCCGGGTCGGCACCCGGAAAAGCCCCCTCGCGCTCGCCCAGACCCAGCTGGTCGTCGCCGCGCTCCGGCGAAGGGACCGCGCGGCCGAATTCGAGGTCGTCCCGCTCACCACCGCGGGGGACCGAAACCGGACGGTCGGGGGCTCGCCCGACTTCACGGACCGGATCAGTGCCGCTGTCGAGGCGGGCGAGGTCGACCTCGCGGTGCATTCGGCGAAGGACCTTCCGGTGCGCCCCGAACGGGGAGTCCGAATCGCCGCCTTTCCACGACGGGCGGCGGTCGCGGACGTCCTGGTGGCACGTCCCGGTCTGGCACTTCGTCCACCGGTCTCGGGGACTCGGATCGGGTCGAGTTCGGTCCGGCGACGAGCGCAACTGCTCCGGGAATGGCCCGGCGTCGTCGTGCAAGACGTCCGGGGCAACGTGGGGACCCGCATCGGGCTGGTGGATTCCGGGTCCGTGGACGCGGTCGTCCTGGCCGCCGCCGGGCTCGCTCGCCTCGGGCTGGCGGGGAGAATCGACCGGACGCTCCCGCCGACAAGGTTCCTCCCGGCCCCCGGGCAGGGCGCGCTCGCCGTCGAGGTCCGGTATGCCGACCGGGCGACCGACCGGGTCGTCCGGACCATCGACCACGGCCCGACGCGGGCAGCCGTGACCGCCGAACGCACGTGCGCGGCGGCGCTCGGGGCCGATTGCGACCTCCCCCTCGCGGCCCTGGCCCGGGTCCGGGGGGAGACACTCACGCTCGACGCGGAGCTCTTCGACCGAAATGGCCGTCGGTCGGTCCGGGTGCGTCGCGAAGGCCCGGTCGTGAACGCGGGATCGATCGGCCGTCTCGCCGGCGCGGCGCTGGAGCGGACCAGCGAATCGCCCACTCCGGGCGACCGATGACCGCTCCGTCCCCTTCGCGGGGGCCCGTCGCCATCGTGGCCGCCGCGGGGACCCTCGTCGACCTCGAATCGTCGTTGCGCGCGATGGGGGTGCCGTCCGTCCGGTTTGACGCCCTCCGGTTCGTCCCGTCTCTCTCGGCCGCCCGCCGTCGGGCGATCCGCCGGACCCGGTGGGACGGGATCATCGTCTCGAGCCCCCGGGGAATCGAGCTGTTCCTCGCACCGGTCTTCGGCCGGGCGCGGGACGGCGCCGCGACACCCGCCGTGTTCGTGGCGGGCGAATCGACGGCCACCCGTACGGCTCGGCTCGGGTACCCCGCCGTTCGTCCGACGGGGGCCCCGGGGATTCGAGGGATCCTCGGGGCGGTGCCGAACGACCGTCGGCTCCGGCTCCTTCACCCCCGCTCCGACGTCGCGGGACCGTCGATGGCCCGCGCCCTTCGAGCCGCGGGACATACCGTCCACGACGTCGTGGCGTTCCGCACGCGAGCGGCCGCTCGGATGTCGCCGGCGACCCGACGGGGGCTCGCCGGGGCCTCGATCGTCGTCGTGACGAGCCCTTCCGCGCTGCGGTCGCTCCGGCGTCACCTGGGTCGCGTCCGCTTCCGTGCCCTCGCCGATCACGTCCCCTTTCGCGCGCTCGGGGAAACCACCGCGGCCGCGGTTCGCCGCGCGGGGGTCCGGGACGTGGCCCTTCTCGATCTCGGACCCGGTCAAGCATTTACCCCGGTCACGGTGACTTCTCTCTTCGATGGCCGTCGACCCGCTCACTGATCCGGAGCGGGGGGGCTCGTTTCCCCGACTCCACCGGCTTCGCCGCTCCGCCCGGATGCGGGAGTGGCTCGCCGAGACCCGGTTCGATTCGGGTCGGACGGTCTACCCGATCTTCGTTCGTCCGGGGACCGCCCCGCGCGAGAAGCTCGAGTCGATGCCGGGGCTGTTCCGGTACTCCGCGGAGGACGGCGCGCGGCACGCAGGAGAGGCGTTCGAGGCGGGGGTGCCGGCGGTGCTGCTGTTCGGCCAGTCGGGCCATAAGGACGCCCGGGGGCGGGGGGCGTACAGTCCGGACAGCGCGGTGACGAAGTGCCTCCGCACGATCAAGCAGAATTGGCCGTCGCTCGTCGTACTCACCGACGTCTGCCTCTGCGCGTACACGGACCATGGCCACTGTGGGGTGTGGTCCCACGGCGCCGTCGACAACGACGCGACGCTCGAAATCCTCCAGAAGGTCGCGGTCGCCCACGTCCGGGCCGGTGCGGACTTCGTCGCGCCGAGCGCCATGATGGACCACCAGGTCGGCCACCTGCGCTCGGCGCTCGACCGGGCCGGGTTTCCGGGAGCGGGGATCCTCGGGTACTCGGCCAAGTTCGCGTCGTCGTTCTACGGTCCGTTCCGCGAGGCCGAGGGGTCGGCGCCCACCGAGGGAGACCGTCGGGGGTACCAGCTCGACTCGCGGAACGGTCGCGAGGCGCTTCGGGAGATCGAGCTCGACATCGCGGAGGGGGCGGACATGGTGATGGTGAAGCCGGCGCTCCCGTCGCTCGACGTGATCGCCCGGGCCCGGGACCGGTACCACGTTCCGATCGCCGCCTACCAGGTCAGCGGGGAGTACGCGATGATCAAGGCGGCGGCGGACCGGGGGTGGCTCGATGCCCGGGCCGCGGCGGTCGAGTCGCTCGCGGCGATCCACCGTGCGGGCGCGGACGTGATCGTCACGTACTTCGCCCTCGCCCTCGCCCGATGGGAGCAGGAGCTGCACGAATGACCGACGTCCCGACGGAACCGTCCGCCTCCGAAGAACGCCGGGACGTGCTGAAGTACACGTTCCTCCGGCTCCGGCCGGAGTGGCGGCACCTCCCCCGGGAAACGCGGGATCCGGCGAAGGAGTCGGTGACGAAGCTTCTCGAGAATCCACCGGCCGGCGTCCTGCTCCGGACGTACTCGCTCGTCGGGACGAAAGCCGGTCCCGAGATGCTCCTCTGGGTCATCGCCCCCGCCCTCGAGCCGGTCCAGGAGCTGCACTCCCGGCTCCTCGGCTCCGCCCTGGGCGCCTATCTCGAGACGACCCACAGCTACCTCGGGATGGCCCGTCGGTCCGAGTACCTCGGCGACCACGTCCACGAGAACCAGGAGGGGGGCACCCGGCGGCCGCTCGACCGCCCGTACCTCTTCGTCTATCCGTTCGTCAAGACGCGGGCGTGGTACGGCATCCCGTTCGCCGACCGCCAGAGGGTGATGGGCGAGCACTTCCGGATCGGCCACAAGTACCCGGACGTCGGGATCCACACGGGCTACTCGTTCGGCCTCGACGACGCCGAGTTCATCCTCTCGTTCGAGGCCGACGACCCGGGGCGGTTCCTCGACCTCGTCCGCGACCTCCGGCCGACGGAGGCGAGCAAGTACACCGAGCTCGAGACCCCCATCTTCACGTGCCTCGCGGCGCCGCCCCGCCGGATGCTCGACCTGGCGGACGGCCTTCCGTGACCCGGGGGACCGCCCGGCCCGTATCGGCCCGGGCGTTCCGCCGGGCCCGTCGGACCCTCGTCGGAGGGGTGGACAGCCCGGTCCGGTCGTTCCGCGCCGTCGGCGGCGACCCGGTGTTCATGCGTGCGGGCCGGGGGGCGTACCTGACCGACGTCGACGGCCGCCGGTACCTCGACCTCGTCCACTCGTGGGGGGCGACGATCCTCGGTCATGCTCCGCGGCCGGTCGTACGAGCCGTCGAGGCGGCGGTGAAGCGGGGCCTCACCTACGGGACTCCGACGGTCGGCGAGCACGAGCTCGGGGAGCGGATCGTCCGTGCGTGCCCTTCGATCGAGCGGGTCCGGTTCGTGAGCTCCGGCACGGAGGCGGTGATGACCGCGGTCCGGGTGGCCCGCGCCGCGACCGGTCGCTCGAAGGTCATCAAGTTCGAGGGCGGGTACCATGGCCATTCGGACGGACTCCTCGCCAAGGCCGGCTCCGGCGCCGCGACCCACACGGTCCCGGATTCCGCCGGGGTCCCGGCGGCGATCGTCGGCGAGACGCTGGTGGCCCCCTACAACGACGTGGAGGCGTTCCGGGCGCTCCTTGACGAGCACGCCGACGAGGTCGCGGTCGTCGTCGTCGAACCGGTCGCCGGCAATATGGGGGTCGTGCCCCCGGTCCCTGGGTTCCTCCCCGGTCTTTCGCAGGCGGCCCACGAGGCCGGCGCCCTCGTTGTAATGGACGAAGTGATCACCGGTTTCCGGCTCCGGCGGGGAACGTCGCATGAGACCCTCGGAGGAAACGCCGACCTTGTCACGCTCGGGAAGGTCATTGGCGGTGGCCTTCCGGTCGGGGCGATCGGCGGACGCGCGCGATGGATGGACCTCCTCGCGCCCGAGGGGCCGGTCTACCAGGCGGGCACCCTCGCGGGAAATCCGGTCGCGATGGCGGCCGGGGCCGCCACCCTCGATGCCCTGACGCCGACGTCGTATCGCCAGCTGGAACGAACCGCCGCCTCGTTCGAGCGGGTGCTCGCGGAGGAGGCCGAACGTGCCGGCATCGAGCGGTACTGCCTCCAGAGGGTCGGTTCGATGTCGACCGTGTTCTTCTGCGCCGGCCCCGTGGTCGACTTCGCCGGGGCGCAGCGGAGCGACCGGAAGCGGTACGCGCGCTTCTTCCACGCGATGCTGGATCACGGCGTCTACCTTCCCCCGTCTCCCCTCGAGAGCTCGTTCGTCTCGACGGCGACCGGACCCCGCGACGTCCCGACCCTCCGACGGGCGGCCCGGGCCGGATTCGCGGCGGCGCAGGGCGGGAGCTCCTGATGCGCGACCGACTCCTGCGCGCGCTCCGCGGCGAGCCCGTCGATACGACCCCGATCTGGCTGATGCGCCAAGCCGGTCGCCACCTCCCGGGTTACCGCGCGCTCCGCCAGCAACACGGGATCCTCGAGATGGCCCGGACCCCCGAGCTGGCGGCCGAGGTCACCCTCGAGCCGATGCGGACCTACGACCTCGATGCGGGAGTCGTATTCGCCGACATCACCCTCCCCTTCGCCGGGCTGGGGATCGATTTCCGGATCGACGCGGGGACCGGGCCGGTGATACAGTCGCCGGTCCGAAACGCCGCCGACATCGACCGGTTCCACTCGTTCGACGCGGACCGGGACGTGGGATTCGTCGGCGAGGCCATCCGTCGGTTCCGCGAGGCGTGCCCCGACCGGCCGATCCTGGGGTTCGCGGGCGCCCCGTTCACGCTCGCCGCCTACCTCCTCGAGGGAGCCCCATCCAAGGAGTTCCTGGCGACCCGGACGATGCTCCACCGCGACCCGACGACGTTCGACCGGCTCCTCGGCGTGCTCGGGGAGATGACGGTCGCCTATCTTCGCATGCAGGTCCGGGCCGGCGCGCACGCGCTCCAGCTGTTCGACTCGTGGGCGGGAGCCCTTTCGTACCGCCAGTTCGAGCGGCACGTCGCGCCCGTCGTCCGCCGCGTGTTCGAAGGGGTCGGGGATCTGGGAGTCCCGACCATCTATTTCTCGACGGGGTCCGCCCACCTTCTCCCCCTGATGGATTCGCTCGGGTCGACGGCCCTCGGGGTCGACCACCGGGTCCCGCTCGGCACGGTCCGCCGGGCGGTGGGCGACCGGGTGGCGCTCCAGGGAAACCTCGACCCCGCGACCCTCCTCGCCGACCGCGACGCCGTCGCCCGCGGGGCGCACGAGGTGCTCGCGGAGGTCCCGGCGCATCGTTCGCACGTCTTCAATTTAGGCCACGGCGTGCTTCCCGAAACCGACCCCGCGCGCGTGACGGAGCTCGTGGAGATCGTCCACCGCGACGGGGTCGCCCGGCGATGAGCGAACCGAAGGGGACCGGACGGGCTGGCGTGCTCCTGATGGGGTACGGAAGCCCGTCGGGGGCGCAAGACCTCCCGGGGTACCTCACGGAGATCCTGCATCGCGCCCCTTCTCCCGAGCTCGTCCAGGAATACGAGCGGCGGTACGCCCTGATCGGCGGCTCTCCCCAGTCAGCGATCCTCGCCCGGCTCCGGGATCGGGTGGCGGACCGTCTGGCCGCCGAGGCGCCCGGCGTCCCCCTCTACCTCGGCACCAAACACTGGCACCCGAATGTCGCCGAGGTGATTCCCGAGGCGAGCCGGGCCGGGGTCACCCGCCTTATCGCCATTCCGCTCTCGCCCTATGCCTCGACCTGGATCTTGGAGCCGTATCGGACGGCGCTCGCGTCCGGGGCGGCCCGGGCGCCTCACCCCATCGCCATCGAACTCGCCGCGGGATGGAACGCCGAGCCGGCGTTCGTCGACTATTGGGCCACCGCGATCCGGGCCGCCCTCGCCGACGCCGCCGATCCCACGGCGGTCGTCCACCTCTCGGCCCACAGTCTCCCGAAGAAGTACGCCGATCTCGGAGACCCGTACCCCGAAATCCTCCGCTCCACCTCCGACGCGATCGCCCGGGCCGCCGGCCTGAATCGCTGGGAGTTCACGTTCCAGAGCGCGGGGAACGACACCGAGCCCTGGCTGGGTCCGGACATCACCGACCAGATGCGAAAGTGGAAGGCGAAGGGCGCGAAGACGCACATCGTGGCAAGCTTCGGGTTCGTCTTCGACCACCTCGAAGTTCTCTACGACCTCGATATCGTGACGCGGAAGTTCGCGGACGATCTCGGCGTGGTCTACCGGCGCGTACCGGAGCCCAACTCCGACCCCGCCCTCGTCGAGAGCCTGGTTCGCGTCGCCGTCCGGGCCCTCGGCTCGTCGACCCCCGGCTCGAACTAGTCCCCCCTACGGCGTGGGCTCGGCCCGCCAGCACAGTCGGCCGAGAACGATGGCGAGTCGCTCCGGCAGGCCGATCGCGGTCGTGATCGTCTTCAGGTCGGCCTTCGTAAGCTCGCCAATCGCGGCGAGGACGAACGCGTAGACCACCAACCCGAGGAGGAGGAGCGGGATCAGGGTCCACTTCGTGGGGTTCACGAATTTGTTCAGCTCCGCCATGATCAGGAAGGCGGCTCCCGCGGCCGCGACGATCCGCACGATCGGGACCGGCCGGATTCGCACGTGGAGCAGGTGCTCCATGAAGTAGGTGTTCAAGGCGAGGGCCGCGAGCGAGCCGACCAGGACACCGGCGGCGATCGCCCCCAGGCTGGGGAACAGTTCGTACAGGGTCACGGTGGAGACGACCATCGCGCCCACGATCGTGCCCGAGATGTACAGCTCGAGGCGTTGATACCCGATCGAGTTGAGCGACGTCCCGATCACCTGGCTGAGCCCGAGCGGGATGGCCGACAGGGCGAGCAACGGCAGGGCAATCGCTCCTTGTCGGGCGTAGAATCCGTCGTAGAGGTCGTTCGGGATGGGGACCCGGTAGACGACGATGGCGATCGCGAACGGTACGACGATGATCGCCGTGAACCGGAGCGCCTCCCAGGTCTTCCGTTGGACGAGGGCGTACTCCCCCTTCGCGTGGAAACTCGCCAAATACGGGAACAGGGGGAGCACCACCGCGCTCGGCACGGACAGGAGCAGGATCCGCCAGCCGTTGTCCCACGAGAAGACGCCGAAGAGGGCGGTGCTCCGGAGGAGGCCGGTGACGAAGAACGGAGGGGCGTTCGACGCCAGGAACTGGAACATCAGGCTCCCCATGAGCGGCCACGAGTACCGAAGCAACTGAACGGCGCGGGCCCGCGCCGGGGGACTCATCTCGCGCCAAAGCTCCGGCAGGCAGTAGAGGAACGACGCCAGGCCCCCGAGGACGAAGGCGAACGTGAACCCGAGAAGGCCGGGGTCGAGGTAGATGACCGCGATGATGACGGACGTCCGTACCCCGATCTCGACGAGCTGGGGGTACTGGGCTTGGATCGAAGAGCCGCGAGCGATCCGGAGTTGCGAGACGACCATCCACGGCGTCCAGAGGATCGGCAGGACGAGGAACAGCCCGAACGACACGTAGGTCGTCCCCGACAGGCTGAAGCCGAACGAGCCCCCGAGGAGGTACGTGAGGGGGAGCGTCGCGATCCCGATCAGGCTGACGAGGATCAGCCGCAGTCCGAGGTAGGTGCCGGTCAGCTCCTTGGCGGGCTGTCCGCGCGAGACGTAGTACGTGTAGGCCGACCCCACGCGGAGGTCGCCGAGCCAATTGATCGACGAGGCGATCAGGAGGAAGAAGACCAGTTCGCCCCAGATCGCCACACCCGAGGGGGTCGTGGCGGTCGCGGCCCGGTAGCCGAACGTGTGGCCGACGGCGGCCGAGGAGATGACGCCGAGGACCTGGATCAGCGTGGTGAGGAAGAACACCCCGAACGACGACCGGCCCAGCCCCCGGTGTTCGGGGGGCGCGTGCTGCGTCGGAGGGGGGGCGGCGGGCTTCCCGAACCACTTGACGAACCGTTCCGACGGCAGATACCCACCGGGCAAGCTACCGAGCGGCTCCGGGGGAACGCCAGGAGGTTCGGAGAGGGACGGCACAGCGGTCGCCTACTCCACGAACAGGGACGTGGGCGGCGCGTCGGGGCCTCCAGGCTCCGTCAGTTCGATCCACACTCCATCCGGATCCGAAAGGAAGGCGAGCCGCGACTCGCCCTCCTTGAACGCCGGAATCCGGACCCGGGCCCCGAGGCCGGTCAGTCGGAGGACGGCCCCGTCGAGGTCCGCCACTCGGAACCCAAGGTGGTCGAGTTCATCCCCCTCCCGATACGGGGGCTCTCCGGGATAGAAATTCAGTTCCAGGATCGCATGGCTGTCGGGGTCCGTGAGCTCGAGCCAGACACCTCCCGCCGCCATCCGCCCGGTCCGGCCGGCGACGAGCCCGAGCCCCGCGGTGTAGAACTGCCGCGAGCGCTCCAGGTCCCGGACCCGGATCCCGGTATACTCGAGCACCGACGTTCGTGACACGAACCGCTCTATACGGCCTTCGGAACGGAACTACGGCGAAGGAGTTCGGCGCTCGTGGCGAGGTCGCCCACAAGGCCGGGGAAGCGGGCCGGAGAGGGGGATGGGAGCAGGGGGATTTGAACCCCCATATGCGGGTCTCTCCGCGCGCTCCAGTCACTCGTCATCGGGGCGCGAACGCCCCTCCGCAGATCCTAATCGTTCCAGGGCGGCGAAGCCGCCGCCCTGACTGGAGCCCGCTGGTCTGCCAAGTTAGCCTATGCTCCCTCCGATTCGCCCGGAGGGGCCGGGCAGATATCCTTTGTTGTGGGGACGGGACGTCCGCGTCGTCGCGCGCGTGGCCGTCGCACAACCCTTATGTAAAGGCTATTTGTCTCGAATCTAATGACATTGAATTCAACGCCCGCCGCGCCCGCTCCGCGCATCGCGCCCGCCCTCTTTGTCGTCGGGATGCTCGTCGTCGCGGGCGTCGCGATCGCGGGCACCGCGGCGTACTTCGAGCTCCATCCGGTCCACACCGCGGCCCCGCCGGGCCCGCCGGCCACTACGCCCCCGCAGAACACGTCGAAGGGCCCGACCACGGAGACCATCGTGGACGACCTGGGGCGACGGGTCGCCGTGCCCCTCAACGCCACTCGGATCGTCGTACTCGCCCCGAGCATCAATGACATCCTCTACCGTCTCGGGCTCGGGGCCGACGTGGTGGGCCTCGGCTGCACGCCGACGGAGGCCGGCCTCCTCGGCGTCTATTCTCCGAACCAGACGGCGTTGTGGGGGCTCACCGCGAGCATGTGCCTCGATGACTTCCCCACCCTCAACGACCAGGCGGTGGCCAACGATTCGCCGGACCTTGTTCTCGCCAGCACGATCACCTCGGCCGCCGATGTGGCGACCCTGACGGACACCTACGATCTTCCGGTCGTGATGCTCGCTCCGAGCGGCTTGCAGGGGATCGTGGGCGACGTGGCCCTCGTCGCCTCGATGTACCCGGGAAACACGAAGGCGGTTCCCCTCGAGGTCTCGCTCGACGACGCGCTCACGAACGCCTCGGCCCTCGACACGAACCTCTCGGACAACGGGAACCCGATCCCGAGCGTGCTGCTGGCCTACTACTTTGACGACGGCGGCTACTACACCTACGGTCCCGGGACCTTCGGGGAGTCGTTGATCGAGCTGGCCGGGGGATCCAACGTCGCGGGCAGTGCCCCGCTCACCTACTTCGAGATGAACGCGACAGTGGTCCTCAACGACGAACCGTTGGTGGTCATCTACGGGACGAGCTGGAACGACCCGGCGCTGGTCAGCGGCGAAACGGTTCAGAACTGGACGACCGCGCCGTACTGGAGCCAGCTGAACGGTTCGCTCCACGCGATCGACGTGACCGAGATCACCGAGGCCGACCCCACGATGATCCTCACCCTCCCCCTGTTCGAGTACTGGCTCCAGCCGACGCTCCAGACCTCGCCGTAGATGGCTCGGGGTCGCGCCGGGGCCGCCTCCCCGGCCGGCACCCCCGGGGGGTGGTGGCTCGGAGCGCTCCTGCTCCTCGGCGGGGTCGTCCTCGTCGCCGTTTCCCCGCTGATCGGTCCGGTCCCGATCCCGGTCGAATCGAGTCTGGGGATCGTCGCGCACGGTCCGGGTCCGGTCTCCTCACCGAACGCGTGTCCCGGGATCCACGTCTCGACGAACCAGTGCCGCATCTGGGCGGAGATCGTCTGGCAGGCGCGGATCCCCGCGATGCTCCTCGCCCTCGCCGCCGGGGCGATCCTCGGACTCTCCGGAGCCACGTTGCAGGGCGTGTTCCGAAACTCGCTCGCGGACCCCTACCTGCTCGGGCTCTCCACCGGGGCGGCCGTGGGCGCCGCGGTTCTGTTCGTGCTCGATGTCGATGTCGCGCAGGCGGGGTTCGCGCTTCCGGCGTTCGCCTTTCTCGGAGGCCTGATCCCCGGGCTCGTGATCTTTGCCGTGGGCCGGATCGCGCGTCGCTCCGCAGAGACCCTCGTCCTCACCGGGGTCGCGCTCGGGGCGGTCTTCTCCTCGTTGCTCGCGACGTTCCTCCTGTACAGTCCCGTCGCGGACCTCCAGGTGAGCTTCTGGCTCCTCGGGGGCATGAGCGACGCAAGCTGGACCCACGACGCGCTCCTCTTCGGAGTCCTGCTCGCCGTGGGCGGGACCCTGAGCCTCCTCGGGCGGGAACTCAACCTCCTCCAGCTGGGGGAGGACGTCGCGCAGAGCGTCGGAGTTCCCGTCCAACGGGTGACGTTGACACTCGTCCTGTTGACGACGGTCGGGACGGCGGCGGCCGTCGCGTTCACCGGGGTGATCGGATTCGTGGGACTCGTTTCGCCCCATATCGTCCGCCGGGTCGTGGGCCCGGACTACCGTCGGGTCGTTCCGCTGGCCGGCCTCGTGGGTGCGGCCTTCCTCCTCCTCGCCTGGGACATCGCGCAGACCGCGCTGCCGCCGATCGTCCTTCCGGTCGGCATCCCGACGGCGTTCGTCGGGGCGCCGTTCTTCCTCTACCTCCTGTACCGCCGTCGCTCGGTCGCCGGGGCCCCGGCGTGAACGACCCGGGCCCGCCGGGATTGACCGTGACGGGTCTCACCGTCCGGTATCGCGCTGTCACGGCGCTGCACCAGGTGACCCTCCGCGTCCGGCCCGGGGAGGTACTGGCGCTCGCCGGACCGAACGGCTCGGGGAAGAGCAGCTTCGTCCGGGCGGTCGTGGGTCTCGCCCCGGTCGCCGAGGGGCAGATCGAATTCGGGGGCCGACCGCTCGAGACCCTCTCCCTCGAGGAGCGGGCGCGGACGATCGCCTGGATGCCGCAGGAGGAGCCGGTCGGCGACAACATTCCGATCCGCGAGTACGTCCTGTACGGGCGGTACCCCCACTCCCCCCGGTTCGCGCCGGTCCGCGACTCGGACCGGGCCATCGCCGACCGGGTCCTCGCCGAGCTCGGGTTCACCGACCGGGCGGAGGTGGGAGTGCAGGAACTGAGCGGCGGGGAGCGGCAACGCGTGCGGCTCGGCCGCGTGCTCGTCCAGGAAACCCCGGTGCTGCTGCTCGACGAGCCTACGGCCCACCTCGACATGGGCCACCAGCTCGACATCCTCGAGCGGGTACGTCGACTCGCGCACGCCGAGGGCCGGGCGGTCGTCGCCGCCCTGCACGACCTCAACCTGGCGGCGCGGTACGCGGACCGGGTGGTGGTCCTCCACCGCGGACGGATCGTCGCGGATGGCCTGCCGTCCTCCGTTCTCTCCCCCGCCCTCCTTCGGGACGTCTGGGGGGTGGTGGCCGACCTCCGCACGGACCCGCGGACCGGGCTCCCCTACCTCATTCCCCGTCTCCCGGGGGCCGAGCTTCGGCTGTCGGCGGCGCCCCCGTTCCGGCGCGTGCATGTCATCGGGGGAGGAGGCTCGGCGACCCCACTCTTGCGAGCGCTCACCTCCGAAGGACACCGGGTCACTCTCGGCGTCGTCTCGTTGTTTGACTCCGATGCGGAGACCGCCAAGGAACTCGACGTTCCGGCGGTCGCCGAAGTCCCGTTCGCGCCGCTCAGCGAGGAGTCGCGAGCGAAGAACCGGGACCTCCTCGCCGAAGCCGAGGTGGTGGTGGTCGCCCCGTTCCCTGTCGGACCCGGGAACCTGCCGGTGCTCGACGACGTCCTGGAGGTGGCGGGGCGGGTTCCTACCTATCTCGTCGAGACCCCCAGCACGATCGCTCGGGACTTCACGGGCGGGTCCGGCGCGAGCCGGCTCGCCGCCCTGCGCCGGAAGTCCCGCGTCGTCGCCGACGCACGCGAACTAGTGCGCGCGCTCGCCGTGTCGGCGCCCGCGGGCGACGCCGAGACGCACCACAGTTAGGGGCGGGGGATTCGGTCCCTGGAACGGCTCGAGGAACCTCGGGAGTTCCTCGTCGAGCACCACCACCGTGGCGTCGACTCCGACCGCGGACGCTTCTCGCACGGCCGCCGCGGTTCCGAACCGGACGACCGCCCGGTCGGTCGCCGATCGCGTAAGGTGCGCCGCCTCGCCCCCGTGCGCGGCGAGGAGCCCCGACCGCGATGTGCGGAGGAATCGCCGAAGCGCGGCCACCGTCGCTGCGGCGTCCAGAGCCTCGGAGGGGATCGTGAGGACCCGAACGTGCCCGGGGGAGATCGGGACGATCCCGGCCAGCGCCGTGACGCGCACGAGCGCGCCGGCCCGCACGGTCGCGGCGGCGCGGCCGTGCGACGCCCCCTCGCCGCCGGAACGGGCGGTCAGCATGCCGTCTACGATGGCGAGGGACACGGGCTCCCCCTCCCGGAGCGCGGTCGCGGCGACGGCGCGCGTCGAGCGGACCACGGGGAGCCGCTCCAGATGGTCGTCGACGTCCCGGCGCAGGTCCTCGAGCGCCGCGTGGAGCCAGGCGGTCCCGGCGACCGTCGGGTGGTAGAGGCCACGCTGGACATCGACGAGACCCCGCTCGCGGAGCTGGCGGTAGGAGTGGGAGATCGCCTGGACCGTCACCCCGAGTCGCTCGGCGATCCCCTTCAGGTGGGGGACGTCCCGGGTCGTCACCTCATAGAGGAACAGCAGCTCGGTGACCGCGCCCCGACGCCGGAGCTGGTCGAGGCCGCTCGTGCGCTCGGGCGCGGGCGACCTCGGCATCGTGCCCGGCCGAGGGAGGCCGACCATAAAGCGCCCGGCCCGAGCCTACGCGGCCTTCTTTCGCGGGCCTTTCGCACGGACCCCGCCGGTCTTCCGCTCGAGTTCACGGATCCGGTCGCGGATGCGGGCGGCCTCCTCGAAGTCGAGCCGCTCGGAGGCGAGGTGCATTTCCTCCTCGAGGTTCGCGAACAGCAGCGGGAGCCGCTCCTTCCACTTCGGGCCAAGTCCGGCGACGCTGAGCTCGCCCGACTCGGCCGACGCGCTCGGCGCGAGGAGCGACCGGACGTCCTTGCGGATCGACTCCGGGACGATCCCATGCTCCTCGTTGTACTCGAGCTGCGTCGTTCGTCGGCGGGACATCTCGGCCATCGCCCGGGCCATCGAACCGGTGGTTCGGTCCGCGTACAGGATCACGCGTCCGAGCACGTTCCGCGAGGCCCGGCCGGACGTCTGGATGAGCGAGGTCTCGCTGCGGAGGTACCCTTCCTTGTCGGCGTCGAGGATGGCGACGAGGCTCACCTCGGGGAGGTCGAGCCCCTCGCGGAGGAGGTTGATCCCGACGAGGATGTCGAACTGGCCGAGTCGGAGGTCGCGGAGGATCTCGATCCGCTTCATCGTCTCCACCTCGCTGTGGAGGTACCGGACCCGGAACCCCGCGTTCGCGAGGAACGTCGAAAGCTCCTCGCTCGTTCGCTTCGTGAGAGTCGTGATCAGCGCCCGTTCGTGGCGGTCGACCACGCCGTGGAGCTCCTCGACGAGGTTCGCGATATGCCCCTTGATCGGGCGAACCTCGACGACCGGGTCGACGAGCCCGGTCGGCCGGATCACCTGCTCGACGATCCCCTTCGAGACCTTCCGCTCGAACGGGCCCGGGGTCGCCGACACGAACACGAGCTGCTTCATCTTCGCAAGGAACTCCGGAAACTTGAGCGGTCGGTTGTCCCGCGCCGAGGGGAGCCGCCAACCGAACTCGACCAGGTTGTCCTTCCGGCTCCGGTCGCCCTTGAACATCCCCTCGAGTTGCGGGAGGGTGACGTGCGACTCGTCGAGGAACACGAGCGCGTCGTCGGGGAAGAAGTCGAGGAGGGTGTACGGCGGCTCTCCGGCCTTCCGGCCGGCGAAGTACCGGGCGTAGTTCTCGATCCCCGAGCAGTACCCGGTCTCCCGGATCATCTCGAGGTCGTAGTTCACGCGGCCCCGGAGCCGCTGGGCCTCGACGATCTTCTCTTCGCGCTGGAGTTCGGCGACCCGGGCGTCCCGCTCCTTTTCGATCTCTCCGAGGATCCCCCGGAGTCGGTCGTCGATCGTCAGGAAGTGGGTAGCCGGGAAGATCGCGACCCGGTCGAGGCTGCGCAGCTCCTCCTGGGTCGTCAGGTCGATCTCGGCGATCCGACTGAGGCGGCTCCCGTCGAGTTCGAGACGGTGGACCGACTCTCCCGCTCCCATCACGTCGATCGTGCCGCCACGGACCCGGAACCGGCCTCGCCGCAGTTCCATGTCGTTCCGGACGTACTTCATCCGGACCAGCTGCTCGAGCAACTCCTGCCGTTTGACCGTCTGGCCAACCGAGACGTCCACCACCGACGCCCGGTAGTCTTCCGGGGACCCCAGGCCGTAGATGCAGCTGACCGAGGCGACGATCAGGACGTCGCGCCGGGTGAGCAACGCCTGGGTCGCCCGGTGCCGGAGCCGGTCGATCTCCTCGTTGATGGAGGCGTCCTTCTCGACGTAGAGGTCGATCTGGGGGACGTACGCCTCGGGCTGGTAGTAGTCGTAGTAGCTGACGAAGTACTCGACCGCGTTGTTCGGGAACAGGGCCCGAAACTCGCTGACGAGCTGGGCGGCCAGCGTCTTGTTGGGCGAGATCACGAGCGTGGGCCGCTGCAGCCGCTGGACGGCGTGGGCCATCGTGAACGTCTTGCCGGACCCGGTGACGCCGAGGAGCGTCACGTACCGTTCGCCCCCTCCGACCCGCCGAACGATCTCCTCGATCGCCTTCGGCTGGTCGCCCTGGGGGACCATCTCGGTCTCGAGCGCGAACTGGCCCGTGGTCGGGAAGACCATCCCGGGCGCGGCGGGCCGGACGGACTCCACGGACGGGGGTTCCATCAGGCCCCCGGGCGGAGTCGGTACCCCAGCGGATCGAGCACGACCTCCGTGAATCCCAAGCGTTCGAGCGCCGTCCGAACCTCCGAGGCGAGCGGCTCGGACGCGAGCTTCGCGACCTCGGCCGCGTCGACCTCGACGCGGGCCCGGTCTCCCTCAACCCGGACCCGAACGCGGCGGAACCCCCGGTCCCGGATCCCCCGCTCGGCCGTCTCGATCCGGCCAAGGAGGGGGACGGTGACCTCTTGCCCGTGCCGGATCCGGGAGGCCAGGCAGGCATCGGACGGGGCGTCCCAGTTGGGAAGTCCGGCGACGCGCGCGAACGACCGGACGTCCGTTTTGTGCCAGCGGGCCCAGACGAGAGGGTGGTGGAACCCCGCCTCGTCCATGGCCACGATCCCGGGGCGATCCTCCCCGAGGTCGTCCAGTTGCACACCGTCCAAGTAGCGGGCAATCCCCCGAGGAGTGCCCCACTCGCGGACGGCCCGCGTCTCGACGGAGCGGCAGAAGTAGCATCGATTCGAAGGATTGCTCCGGTAGCCCGATTCCGCGAGGGGGTCGACGGGGACGACCGCGTGCCGGATCCCGATCCGGTGGGCGACGGTCGTGGCCCGCTCGACCTCCTCCGCCGCGACCGCTGGGCCGCAGAGCGTCACCGCAAACGCCTCGGACCCCAGGGCCCGGAACGCGAGGAGCGCCACGGCCGCGGAGTCCACGCCACCGGAAAGCGCCACGAGACTCGGACCCCCGGCCCGGAGTTCCTCGAGGAGTTCCCCCTCGGTTCGAGGGCCGGGTTCGGTCGGGGGATTGGTCGGCATCGTCGAAGCGCCGCGCAGGGGCCTGCGGAGGGATACCGTTTCTCCCCTCCCCCCGGCTTTTCCCCCCGAACGACCCTCCGGGAGCCGATGCAGGCGGTTTCGGACGGCGCCCGATGGATGGTGCGATTGGTCGAGGGGGAGCGTCTGCCGGACGTGTTCGTGGAGTTCGCCCGAGCCCACGGGATCCGCGCGGCGGCGGTGCCGATGGGGATCGGACAGCTGACCCAGGTACGGCTCGCCTTCTGGAACGGCACGGAGTACGTTCCCCGCGAGATTCCCACCCCCGTGGAACTCGTCTCGCTGTCGGGCTCCATCGGGGAGGCGGAGGGAGAACCGTCGGTCCACCTCCACGCGACCGTCGGGCTCGCCGACCACTCCACCGTCGGGGGCCACCTCGTGAGCGGCACCGTGGGCCTCCTCGTGGAGTCGCTCGTCGAGACGTTCCCCGGTCGGGCGTTCCCCCGCCCCTTCGACGAATCGGTCGGGCTCCGTCGGCTCGAGCTCGGAGGGACGGGCTGAGGGACGGGGCCGCAACCGTTACCGACCCGCTCGCCTCGCCGACGCTCCTTCTCCATGACCGACCCTCCTTCCGACGGATTCCCCGGGCTCGACCCTCGGTTGGTCCGCGCCCTGGCGGACCGGGAGATCCTCGTCCCGACCGAGATCCAACGGCTCGCCCTCGACGTTCTCTCCGGCCCGGACGACGTCCTGTTGATCTCGCCGACCGGGTCCGGCAAGACCGAGGCGGCGGTCCTGCCGCTCCTCTCCGAGCGGCTCGGGAAACCGGGACCCCCGATCGGCATTCTCTACGTGACCCCGCTGCGCGCCCTGAACCGAGACCTCGAGCAGAGGCTGGTCACCCTCGCCGAGGCGGTCGGCCTGACGGCGGCGGTCCGGCACGGCGACACCTCGGCGAGCCAGCGGGTCCGGCTCTCGAAGCATCCTCCCGACCTCCTGCTCACGACGCCCGAGACGCTCCAGCTGCTCCTCGTCGGCACCCGCCTCCGACTCGGGCTGAAGGCGGTCCAGGCGGTCATCGTCGACGAGCTCCACGAACTCGCGCCGTCGGACCGGGGCGCCCAGTTGATGGTGACGCTCGAACGGCTCGACGCCCTCGCGGGTCGTCGCGTCCGACGCGTCGGCCTCTCGGCGACGATCGGAAACCCCGAGGAAGTCGCTCGCTACCTCTCGCCGAAGCCCCGGCGCGTCCAGGTGCGCCGCGCCTCGAAGCCGCGGCGGGTGACGATCACGGCCGAAGTCCCGAGGGACGACCGGCCTCCCCTCGAGGCGGCCCTCGTCGAGGAGCTGCGGGCCGACCCGATCCAGCTGGCGGCGCTCCGGGCCCTCGAGGAGACGATCCGGGCCCATCGGACCACCCTCATCTTCGTGAACACTCGCCCCACCGCCGAAGGGCTCGCGGCCCGGCTCCACCGGCTCGCGCCGGACCTTCCCGTCTCGGTCCACCACGGCTCGCTGTCCCGCGAGGTCCGGGAGGAGGCCGAGAAGGAGTTCCGGGAGGGGCGGCTCCGCGGACTCGTGGCCACCTCGTCCCTCGAGCTCGGGATCGACGTCGGGTTCGTCGACCATGTCGTGCAGTTCGGCTCGCCGCACCAGGCCGGGCGGCTCCTGCAACGGATCGGGCGTTCCGGCCACCGCCTCGACCGGGAGGCGCACGGGCTCGTGCTCGCGCTCGATGACGAGGACCTCGAGGAGGCGGCCGTGCTCGCGCGGCGGGCCGTTCACGGCGAGGTGGAGCCGACGACCTGGCGAAGGTCGAACCGGCTCGCCGTGGCGCAGCAGCTCGTCGCGACGCTGCGGGCCGACCGGACGGTCGACCTCGCCGACGTCGCGCGCACGCTCCGGGCCGCCGAACCGACCCGGGAACTCTCCGACGCGGAGTGGGATGCCCTCGTCGCCTACCTCGAGGGGCTCGGCTCGCTCCGTCGGAGCGGAACGCAACTCCAGGCCGGACGGGGCACCCTCGAACGATTCTACGCGACCCTCTCCCTCATCCCGGACCAGCGGACCTACCGGCTGCGCGACATCGGCACCCGACGGCCGATCGGGACGCTCGATGAACGGTTCGTTCTGACCCAGATCCTCGGCGAGCCGAAGCAGATCTTCCTCCTCCATGGACGGACCTGGAAGGTCGTCGAATTCCGCGACGACGAGCTCCTCGTGGAGCCGGTCCGGGAGATCGGCCAGGAGCCCCGGTGGGTCGGGGAGGACCTCCCGGTCCCGTACGACGTCGCGCAGGAGATCGGCCGGCTGCGCCGGGAAATGGCGATCGGCCGGTATCCGGTCGAAGGCGACGCCCGGGCCCGGCTCGAGACCCGGTTCGCGGCCGGCCACGCCACGGGCCCGATCCCTGACGACCGGACGATCACCGTCGTTCCCCAGGGGCGTCTCGTCGTGTACGGATGCTGTTTCGGAACCCGGACGAACGACACGCTCGCCGTCGCCGTCGCCGGAGCGCTGACCGAGCGGCTCGGCGCGCGGGTCGAGGTCGTGGCGGTCGAGCCCACGTGGATCGTCCTCGGGCTCCCGGTCGCCGTCGACGGCGACGGACTCGCCCAGGCGATCCGGTTGCCCCCGGAAGACCTCGAGGGTACGCTCACCCGGCTCGTCCCCGCGGGGCTCGAGTACCGGTGGGTCTTCCTGAACGTCGCGAGGAAGTTCGGCGCGCTCTCTCCGAACGTCGACGCCCGGGATGCCCGCCGGCTCGAGCCGCTACTCGATGCTTCGCAGACGAACCCGCTCGGCGAGGAGGCGCTCGACAAGACCCTCCACGACCGGTTCGACGTGGCCCACGCCCGCGAGGTCCTCGAGAAGATCCGGGACGGGGCGATCTCGGTCGTCCCGACTCCGCGGTCCGACTGGACCGACCTCCCGCTCGCGCGACTGAAGTGGCGCGAGCTTCCCGACACGCCGCCGCCCACCCTCCTGCGCGCGGTCGAGGAACGGCTCCGGGCCGAGCCGCTCACGCTCGTGTGCCTCCGATGTGGCTTCCAGAGAACCACGACCCCCGGCCGGTACGCCGCCGAGGGAGGGAGCCGATGCGGTCTCTGCCACGGCGCGCTCTCGGCGGTGATGTCCCCCCGGAGGACCGACGAGATCCGCTCCCTCGTCCTCTACGCGAAGCGGAAGTGGAAGGGTCGGAAGGCACCCCGCACGATACCGGAGTCGCTCCCGCCGCTCGTCCGCGCGGGGTACACCTCGGCCGAGCTCGTCGCGAACTTCGGAGAGCGGGCGCTTCTCGCCCTGGCGGCCCGCGGAGTGGGTCCCGAGACCGCCCGGCGCCTTCTGTCCCGCCCGTACCGCCAGACGAGCGAGCTCGTGGCGGAGATCATCAAGTCCGAACGCAGCTACGCAAAGAATCGGGCCTTCTGGGCGTAGCGCTGCCGGACGCTCGTCGATCCGGCCCGTTCGGGGAACATCCCCTCACCGGGGGCTGGGGTTCGGGTCGTCGGGAGAGCGCGAGCGGGCGGTCGCGCTCGTGTCGCCGGCGCCGCCGTGCGATCGCGCCGCGGCGTAGACGAGCTCTCGACCGGCGCGAGTGCGAAACGCACCGTCCCGGGCGTGGGTCCGGCCGGTCGGGTGTCCTTGCGCCCGCAGCGTGCTCACGAACCACTCGGAGGGTGGCGGCGACGCGAGCCGAGCGTCCCGGGCGATCAGATTCGGTTCGTAGTAGAACGGCACGTCGGCGACCGTCTCCTCCCGGAACCGACTTAGGAGTCGGTCGAGGGCCGCGGCATTGGCGGCGGCGGACGGGACCGAGAGACCGGCGACCAACTCTCCGTCGAACAGGGGCCCGACCCACATCGGACCGACGGGCCCGGCGGAACGGAACGGCGGGCCGTCCCAGTCGAGGGGGTCGATCGTTCCGACGGGCGGCGCTCCGTCGACGGATCCCACCCCGACGTAGACCCGGATGTAATGGTCGCGGACGTAGCAAACGAGCGGACGGATCCCCCGGCCCCGGGCGGCGGCCCGGTCCGAGAGGGTTCGGAGCAGGATGCGGAGGCCGCCTTCAGGCCCGAGCCGACCTTGCACCGGGTTCGCGTCGTATCTCCGCCGGGTCGCCGCGCGGTCGACGCCCGCGAGCACGATCAGGTCCGTGGCGGTGACCGAAAGGAGCCCGTCGTGAGCCAGGGAGTCGAACGCCGCATCGAGGAACGGGAGCGGCGAGCCGAACGGGTCGAGGTCGACGTGGTCGAACGGGCCGCCCGGGACCGGCCGCCGGGCGTCCCACTGCTGCGAGGTCGCGCCGCGGTCGGAGTATCGGCGGACGTTCTCCGCCAGCACGTGGGACGCCGGCCCGCCCGCGTCGGTGCTCACCAATCGATCGATCCCCCCCGACTCCACCAGGACCCGGAGGCCCCGGACGCCCGTGGCGCCCAGCATCTCCCACGCCGAGCCCGGGCGGCCCCTCGACCGGGCCCAGGCCGCGACGATGGCGACGTGGAGGTCGCGGTCGAGCGACATCGCCCCGTTGTAGAACACCGCCCGCCGTTTCGCGGGGCCCCGGAGCCCCGCCGGATCGGGGAGTCGGAGGGCGGTCCCGCCCTCGCGCGACTCGTGGACGGACGCTAGTGCGCCTTCCCCGTCAGGAGTCGGACGATCTTGAACGCGAGGAGATTCTTGTTCACCGGCGTCACCTCGAGGAGTCGTAGTTCGTCCCTCCGCCGGATGTCCTGAAGGAGCGGATTGCGCGATTTCTTATGAAGCGTCATCACGATCGACTTGTTCGCGTCGAGGGTGTCGACGACCGACTGGGTGAACGTCTCGCTCTCGACCTCCATCTTCCCGACCTCGTCGATGACGATCACGTCGGCCGATTCGCGCGCCTCGGCGAGCGCGCGGGTGCCGAGCCCGTCGAGCGCCCCGAGGTTCACGCCGTACCGGCCGCTGCGGACGCGGGACTTGAGCCCCTCGTGGGCGAACACCTCGTGCTCCTTCGTGAGCCAGTTGGTGATTTGGAATCCGGTCCGCTTCTGCTTCTCGACGATCGGTTCGGTGACCATGCCGCCGACCTTCACGCCCTCCTGTTCGAGGAGCTGGATGATTCGGAGCAGCGTCTGCGTCTTCCCCGAGCCCGGGAGCCCGGTGATGCCGATCTTGACTGGGGCGGAAAGGCGACGAGGCACGATCGCGAAACTCCGGAAGGAGATGCGCGAAGGCCCGGAGAGAGAAAAAGGCTCGGGGCCCGTCGGGTCCGGCGTGCTACGACCCCACAGACGGTCGAAACCGGAGGCTCCGCTCCCCGTTTATCCGGTCCGGGAAGACACCGAGCTCCTCCTCGGCATCGCCCGACGGCGGGGGGCCGGCCGCCTGCTCGAGATCGGGACGGGCAACGGTGCGGTGAGCCTCGCCGCGGCCCGCGCGGGATGGACCGTCGTCGCGACCGACCGAAATCCGCGCGCCCTCGCCGCGCTGGCCGATCGGGCATCGAAGGGGGCCCGACCGGTCGCGGTCGTCCGCACGGACCTCGCCCGCGGGCTCCGTCGGTTCGACCGGATCCTGGCGAACCCACCGTACCTGCCCACGCAACCCGGCGAGCGGGACCCGGACCCGTGGACCAATCTCGCGCTCGATGGCGGCCCCGACGGGCTCGCGGTCGCCCGGCGGATCCTCGAGGACCTTCCGGACCACCTCACGACGGGGGGCGAGGCATTCCTGCTCCTCTCCTCCCTCTCGCCGACGGCCGCCCGCGAGGCGATGTTCGCGCGGTGGCGGTCGCGCGGGGGGGTCGTGCGCGAAGTCGCCGTTCGGGCGCTCGTGGGGGAGCGGCTCTCGGTGTGGCGATTCAGCCGGTCCGCTCGGCGCACCGCAGCACGGCCTCGAAGAATCGCTCCCCGTCCGAAGGTCCCTCGGCGCCGCCGCCCCGGGTCCAGTCGGGCCGCTGGGCGCGGGAAAAGTTCCGTTCGGGGTGCGGCATCAGCCCGAACACGTTCCCCTCCGGGTTCGTGAGCCCGGCGACGTTTCCGACCGAGCCGTTCGGATTCCACGGGTAGGTCGCGGGCGACCCGTCGGGGGCGACCCACCGGAACAGGACCTGTCCGTTCGCTTCGAGTTCGCGCAGCCGTTGGCCCGGGGGTCCGCCGAGGACGAGGTTTCCCTCCCCGTGTCCCGACGGGAACAGGTAGCGCTGGCCCTTCGCGACGTGCTGGAGCGCCGGAAACTGGCCCCCGTCCCACGCGACGAACGTCGGGCGGCACTCGTAGTGACCGGAGACGTTCGCATGGAGCGCCGCTTCGGGCGGCCCGAGGCGGCCCCCGGGTTGGCCCGGAAGGAGCCCGAGCTCGGTGAGGACCTGGAAGCCGTTGCAGATCCCGCCGAGGAGGCGGCCGCTCTGCAGGTACGCCTCCAGCTGCGGACCGATCGCCGCTCGGATCCGGGCCGCGAAGATCGCCCCGGCCCGGACGTAATCGCCCGACGAAAATCCGCCGGGGACGAAGACGAGCTGGTAGTCGTCGAGCGTCCGGAACCGCGCGCGCTCGACGTCGCGCTGCTCGAGCTGCTTCAGGTGGACGATCTCGGGTCGGGCGCCGAGCGCCTTCAACGCGACGAACAACTCGTCGTCGCAGTTCGTCCCTTCGATCGATAGGAGGGCGACCCGCACCTCGCCGCGCCGCACGGCGGGTTCTAGAGCCGGCGTACCTTAACGATTCCGGACTACGGCCGGACGGGCACCATCGGAAGCGGCGTCCCGTCGGAGAACGCGGACGGTTCCGGTCGCGGGGTGTCGGGTCCCACGAAGAACGGGCGGCGCCGCTCGACGGCCAGGGCGAACGCATCGGCGAGGGCGGCTTCCGGGGCCGGGGTCCGCAGGATCGGTCGGAGGTCGACGAGCCCCGCGTTCGTCATCAGGCAGCCCTTCAGGTGGCCGTCGCTCGTGACGCGGAGTCGCTCGCACGACATGCAGAACGCCGGGTTCTCGACGGGTTGGACGACCTCCAGCGTGACCGGCGGTCCCCCGTCGGTGATCGCGTACCGGGGGCGGTGGTGGAGTCGGTTGTATCCGGTCGGGAACGCCGAGCGGACCGCCTCGTTCGTCAGCCGCCCGAGCTCGGAGTGGAGCGACCGGTAGACCTCCGGGTCCACCCGGCCGCTCACGTTCTCGAATTCGATGACCTGGATCCACGCCCCGACCTCCCGGGCGAACGCGACCAGACGCTCGAACGGGTGCGGGTCCGCCGAGGGGCCGGCCAGGGCCACGACGTTCAACTTGACGGGGGCGAGGCCCGCCGCGACGGCCGCCCGTACCCCGGCGACGGTCTTCGCGAGTCCGTCGACGCCCGTCAGCTCCCGATAGGTGGCCGGGTCGAGGCTGGGGACGCTGATGTTGACGCGGGAGAGGCCGGCGTTCCGCAACGGGACGGCCAGCTCGGCCATCCGGAGCCCGTTCGTGGTCATGGAGACTTCGGGACCAAGGGCGGCGATCCGCCCGACAATCTCGACGAGGTCCGAGCGGAGGGTCGGCTCCCCCCCCGTCAGCTTCACGCGCTCGACGCCGACCCGGACGGCGGCCCGAACGACCATCTCGATCTCGACCGCGGTCAGCTCCTCGTTGGAGACGAGCTGCCCCTCCATGTGACAGAAGACGCACCGCAGGTTGCACCGCTGGGTCAGGGACACCCGCAGGTCGGTGAACGGGCGGCCGTATCGGTCCCGCATTCCACCTCCGATAGGGGCCGCCCGTCAGATAGCGTTTCGGCGGCGCGTCGCACGGCCGACACTGGCGACCGGCACGTCGGCGAACGGCGCCGGGAGGAGACGGGCGGTCACGACGTCCCCCTTCCGAAGGGCGGCGCGGTGAGGAGGGAGGAGTACGTACGCGTTCGCCGGGATGAGGCTCGTGAGCGACGCCGAGCTCCGGAACGTGGGTCGGGCCCGTCCGCCCCGGACCTCGAGCGGGACGACCGTCGCCAAGCTGGACGTGGGGACCTCGTACGGTTCGGTGAGGACGACCGGTTGGTCGGCCCACGGCACTCCGCCGGCGTGGGCCATGCGAGCGAGGACCGGGGCGACCAGCCACAACCCGTTCGCGAGGCACGAGGTCGGATGGCCGGGCATCCCGATCACGAGGGTCCGGCCGGCCCGGACCGCGAGCGTGGGCTTGCCCGGCCGGACGGCGATTCCGTGGAAGAGGAGACGCCCGAGACGGGGGAAGATCGCGGGGAGGTAGTCGTGCTCGCCAACCGAGCTCCCGCCCGTGACGAGCAGAAGGTCGACGTCCCGGATGGCCCGACGCACCACCGCCTCGATCCAACGTTCGTCGTCGGGGACGGGGTCGTGGGTGGTCACCTCGGCGCCGAGGGCGAGCGCGAGCGAGGCGAGACTCGTGTTGTTCGACTCGTGGATGGCCCCCGGCGAGAGCCGAGCGCCCGGGCGACGCAGCTCGTTCCCGTTCGGGAGGATCGCGACCCGAGGTCGCGACCAGACGTCGACGGAGTCGATCCCCGCGGCGGCGATCGCCCCGAGACGCGGCGGCGTCAGGAGGTCATCGCGCTCGGCGAGATGGAATCCGCGTGCGAAGTCGTCCCCCGCCTCCGAGACTCGGTCGCCCGGGCGAACCGGTTTCGAGACGACCAGCGTACCGTCCGCCACGTCCACCTCCTCGAAGATCACGACTCCGTCGGTTCCCGGCGGGAGGGGGCCCCCGGTCGCGATCGCAACGGCGCACCCAGGGGCGACCGTGGAGGGGGTCGGCGACTCGGCGTACACCTCCCCGACCAGCCGGAGTCGGACAGGTCGGGCGGCCGTGGCGCCGCGCGTGGCCGCCGCGGCCACGGCGTATCCGTCCCACGACGCGCGACGGAACGGCGGAACAGCGTGGGGGGCCACGACCCGGAGCGAACTTCGTCGACCGACCGCCTCCTCCACGGGGATTCGCTCGTGACGGTCGACCGGAGGGGCCGCCGAGAGCAGACGGGCCAACGCCACGTCCGTCGGAAGGAGCCGACCGAACGGCCGCATCTTCATGGGGTTCCCCGCTTCGGGAACTTCGCGGACTCGATCCACTCGGTCGCCGCGGTCACCCCGGCGCGCAGGGCGCCCGGCAACGCCGCCCCGTGGAGCCACGCCGCGTAGAACCCTCCCCGGAACGAATCGCCGGCCCCCGTGACCTGAAGAAGCCGGCGCGGGGGGCGTCCGGGGGCGTCGACCACACCGGTTCGGGAGTAGGCCCGGGCGCCCTTCTTCCCCCGGGTCACGACGACCAGCGGAACCGCTCGCGTGAGTCGGGCCACCCCGCTCATCCCCATCATCCGGGCGGCGGCGGCCGCCTCGGCCTCGTTCCCGAGGAACAGTTCCGAGCCTCGAAGGAGCCGGCGGAGCGCTGGCGCGGCCCAGCGGTAATGGATCTCCTGCGCCGGGTCGGCCGCGACCCGAGAACCCTCTTCGCGCGCGGCCGCCAGCATCCGGAGCTGAAACGCCGGGTCGCCCGTGGTCAGGTGGACCCAGGGATACCGGTGGAGGAGGCCGAGCGGAAGGACCGCCCGAGCCGCGTCGGCCATCGCGCCCTGGTCGATCAGCGTCATCTGGCCCCCGCGACCGTCCTCGACGATGAGGCACGTCGGCGAGCGTTCGTCCGGCACCGTCTCGAACCCCCCGAGGTCGACGCGGCTTTCGGTGAGCTCCCGGCGGAACTCGACGGGGAAGTCGGGACCGACCCGGCTGACCAACCCGACCCGGAGCCCACGGCCGGCGGCGGCCCGGGCGATGTTGGCCGCGGTCCCGCCGAGGACGAGGCGGACCGACTCGACGGGCACGGTCCGATCCGGGGTCGGGAGCTTGCGGACGTCCCAGTACCGGTCGAGGACCGTGTGCCCGACCACGAGAAGGTCCCCGGGGGCGCGACGGGCATCGGTGGCCACGTCCGCCGGACGGAATCGTCCGATTAGGCGTTTCGCCGCTCGTCCCCCGACCGGGTTACATAGACGGCGCCGTAGAGCCGACGGGCGATCCGCGTGCTGGTCGAGGGGGCGATCGTCGACCTCGAGGGAATCCGCCCCGGGTACGTCCGCTTCGCCGCCGGGGTCGTCGTCGAGGTCGGCCAGATCGGCACCGCCTCGCGGAATCCGGGCGAACGCCGCGTCCGCGGGATCGTCGTCCCCCCGCCCGCGAACGGCCACACCCATCTCGGCGATGCCGCGGCGACCGTGGAGCCGCCGGCCACGACCGTCGCGGAGATGGTCCGCCCGCCGGACGGGTTCAAGTTCCGCCTGCTGCGGGACACCCCGCCCCGCCGAAAGGTCGCGGAGATGCGTCGCGCGCTCGACCGGATGCGCCGCGAGGGGATCGCGGCCACGATCGATTTTCGGGAGGAGGGGATTCCGGGGGTCGAGCTTCTGCGTCGAGCCGCCGCCCGGGGCCCGGTCCAGGTCACGATCCTCGGGCGCCCGCTCCGTCGGCCTCTCGACGACACCGAAATCGACGAGCTCCTCCAGGCCTCGGACGGGATCGGCCTCTCGGCGGCCCGCGACGAAGACCCGGCCGACCTGGACCGCATTGCCGCGGCCTGCCGGGCGGCCGGGAAGCGGTTCGCCTTGCACGCGAGCGAGGCGGAGCGCGAACCGCCGGAGACGTACCTGCGCGGCCGACCCGACCTCCTCGTTCATCTTACGTGCGCCTCGACCGCCGACCTCGAACAGGTCCGCGACGCCCACACGACCGTCGCGGTCTGCGCCCGCTCGAACGCGCTGTTCGGCCGCCGCCCGCCCCTCGCCGAGCTCGCCCGACTCGGCGTGCCGACCATGCTCGGCACCGACAACGCGATGCTGCACGCCCCGTCGATCTGGCGCGAGCTCGAGTTCGACTACGTCTCGTCGCGGCTCGCGGGGGCGCCCGTGGCCGCCGAGTTCCTCGCCCGAGCGGCGTTCGTCGAGCCGTGGAAATGGCTCGGTCGTCCGGCGTTTGCAACCATCGCCCCGGGGACCGAGGCCCGGCCGATCGTGGTCCGGCTGCCGCCCGCGGACCCCGCGTACCAGCTCGTGACCCGTGCCACCGAACACCTTATCGTGCGACCGGGGACCCGCGAGTCCCGGGGGGAACCGTCGTGAAACAGGACGAGCTGTTCGCGCTCCTCCGGCGACGCGGGTACCTCTGGCCCTCGGCGGAGATCTACGGCGGGGTGCAGGGGCTGTACGACTACGGCCCGCTGGGCGCGGAACTCAAGCGCCGCATCGAGGAGTCCTGGCGGGCGTGGTTCGTCGGCCTCTCCGAGGACTACTACTGGATCGACCCGGCCGAGATCGTGCCGGAGGCGGTGGTCCGCGCCTCGGGCCATCTGGAGAACTTCACCGACCCGGAAGTGACCTGCGGGCAGTGCCACCGGGCGTTCCGGGCCGACACGGTCCTCGAGTCGAGCCGCCCCGAGGGGGTCGACGGACTCGGCGCGACGCAGATTGGGGAACTCCTGGCCGCGGCCAAGGCCCGCTGCCCGAACTGTGGCTCGACCGACCTCTCGGTCCCGCGGCCGTTCAACATGATGTTCCCACTGACGATGGGCGTCGGCGACGGGGAGCGCGCGTACCTCCGGCCCGAGACGGCCCAATCGAGCTACCTCGCGTTCGCCCGAATGTGGGAGGTGGGTCGCAAGGCCCTCCCCCTCGGCATCGCCGTCGTGGGCCGGGCGTACCGGAACGAGATCGCGCCGCGCCAGGTCCTCTTCCGGATGCGGGCGTTCACGCAGGCCGAGCTGCAGATCTTCTTCGATCCAGCTTCGTTTCCGGTTCCGCTCGCGTCGGTCGCCGACCTCGCCCTCCCGGTCGTCCGCGCCGCGCGGCGGGAGTCGGGGGACGATCACGTCGTTCGGACGACCGTCGCCTCGCTGGTCGCCGACGGCGGGATCCCCGAGTTCTACGCGTACCACCTCGCGCACACCTACCGGTTCTTCCGGGACGTCCTCGGCGTGCCGGGCGACCGGATCCGACTTTGGGAGAAATCGGACACGGAACGGGCGTTCTACAACCGGATCCAGTTCGACGTCGAGGTCGACCTTCCGAGCCTCGGCGGGTTCAAGGAGATCGGAGCCGTCCACTACCGCGGGGACTACGACCTCGGACGCCACGCCGCCGGTTCGAAGAAGGACCTGACGGTCGCGAAGCCGGACGGGACCGGTCGGCTCCTCCCCCACGTTCTCGAGCTCACGTTCGGCCCCGACCGGGCCCTCTGGATGCTGGCCGATGTCGGTCTCGCCGTCGAAGGTGAACGGACGGTATGGAAACTTCCGGGGCACCTCGCCCCGGCCACAGTCGGCGTCTTCCCGCTGATCCGAAAGGCCCACGCCGCGTTCGCCCAGAGCCTCGCCCGGCAGCTCGTCCTGGACGGGATCCGGGTCGACCTCGATACCGCCGGTACGATCGGAAAGCGGTACGCCCGGGCCGACGAGGCGGGGACCCCCTACTGCGTCACTGTCGATGGGACCACGGTCGACCCGGCGTCGGCCGAACCCGGGACCGTCACCCTGCGGGAACGCGACTCGAAGACCCAGCGGCGCGTGCGAGCCGACGAGCTCGGCCCGATCTTGCGTGGCGTCCAGCAGCCTCCCCGACCGGAACCGGTCCCCGTGTCTCCGACGGCCCCCGAGTCCGGGTGACGTCGCATTCTCCGGGCGTTCGGGTCGGCGAAAAGGGTTAAGCAGGCGCGGGACCGTCGCCGCGTCCGGTCGTAGTCCGAATGTCGGGCGGTCCCGCACCCACCGGTCCGACCCCGAGCGCCAGCGGCGCGTCCGTTCACCGGGAGTCCCGGTGGGTCGGTCAGGGGTACGCCGACATCACCAAGCTGCGCGAGATCGCGGCGAAGCACGAGCGCGTGTCGACCCGCAACCAGCAGCGGGCCGCCCGGATCAACACCCGGATCGAGAAGCTCCGGCATCACGCCGCCATCCTCCGCGAGAAGGCCCAGAAGGTCCTCGGAATGATCCCGGACATCGAGTCCGAGATCGCCCAGCACGACCGGGACATCCAGGCCGCGACGGCGCGGATGGGCGGGGCGCCCATCGGCTCCGATGTCACGAACCTCCACGTCCGGGTCCGCAAGCTGCAGCAGAAGGTCGTCGACCTCCAGCACAAGGCCCGCACGTACGACCACCGCGCCGCCATGCGGACCCAGAAGACCGCCGAGCTGAAGATCAAGGCCGACCGGTACCTCGAGCAGTCGAAGCTCGCGGAAGCGGAGGCCCAGAGCTACCGCCAGCGGGCGGACCGGCTCCAAGCAGCGACCGAGGGCGAGGTCGCGGCGCGGCTCGGGACCTCGGGAATGGGCCCGTCCGCACCGCCTCCCCCGCCCCCGGATTCGCTATGAAACTGATCGTCACCGTTGGGATGCCGGGCTCCGGCAAGGACGAACTGGTCGAGGTCGCGCGCGGGATGGGCCTCGCGACGCTGAAGATGGGCGACCTCGTCCGGGACGAAACGCGCCGGCGGGGCCTCCCGATCAACAACGCGAACGTGTCCCGGATCGCCAACGAGGAGCGGGAGAAGCACGGCCCCGGGATCTGGGCGCAGCGCGCGGTCCCGAAGCTCACCGAGACCCGGATGCTCGTCGACGGCTGCCGCTCCGACAGCGAGGTCGGGATCTTCCGGCACAACTTCGGGGACCTCTACGTCCTCGGGATCTTCTCCTCCCCCGAACGTCGGTACGAGCGGCTGATGCAACGGGGGCGCGGCGACGACGGCGCGAACCTCCAGGAGTTCTTCGACCGGGACCGGCGGGAGCTCAAGTGGGGGATCGGCAACGCCTTCGCCCTCACCGACGGGATGCTCGTGAACGAGGGTTCGCTCGACGAGTTCCGCCGCGCGGGCCGCACGAAGCTCGAAGCGATCCTCGACGCCGAAGACTGAGGCGGTCCCCGTGCGCCTCCTGATTGTCCGGCATGGCCCGGCGGAATCGCGCGACCCCCGACGGTGGTCGAACGACGACTTGCGACCGTTGTCCCGCGACGGTCGTCGTGAGACGCGGGACGCCGCCGCCGGAATCGCGGCCCTGGAGCGCCAGGTCGGGACGATCCTCACCAGCCCCGCGACCCGCGCCCGCGCCACGGCGGAGATCCTCCGGAACACCCTGGGCGTCCGGTCGAAACTGATCGACTGGCCCGAACTTGCCCCCGGGGCCCCCGCCGCGCCTCTCCTCGAACGATTGGCCGAGGACGGGACCCGTCGCGCTACGGTCCTGCTCGTCGGCCACGAGCCGCAACTCGGCGAGCTCGTGGGTCTCGCCATCGCCGGCGATGCGGTATCGGTCACTCGGTTGGGTCGCGCCGGAACGGCCGCCGTCGAGTTCCCGAAGGCGATTCGGGCCGGCGGCGGCACGCTCGCCTGGCGGCTCGACCGGAAGGCGCTGACCCGCGTCGGTCGACGACTCTAACGTCCCGTGTCGGGCAAGGCCCGCCGAAACGGTCCGACCAACCGTGGTCGGTCCCCGCGCGAGCCTCTGGGGTACGGGGGACCTACCGACGCCGACGTCCTTCGGGATGGAACAGCGGGGCGACGAGGTCCCGGGTCTCCCGGTGGACCCCGGTCGGGGTCCGATTCGCGTCGACGCGATGGAACCCGTACCGGTTCTCCATCACGCCGAACTCCGCGCGCAACAGCGACTGGTATCGGTAGAAGCTCTCGAACCGGTCGCGGGACAGGCAGAGGTCCATCCCGCTCTCCCAGTAGTCGAGGCTCCCGTACTTCGCGATCGCGCGGTGGAGCAGGATGTCGGTCTTCGCGTCGAGGAAGATCGTGAGGTCGGGAACGAGGGCGAACCCGTACAGCTTCTCGGCCCACGACCGGCTCGCTCCGCGGACGATCGCGCGGGCCATCAGCGTGTAGACGTACCGGTCGGCGAGCACCGTGCTCCCCGCCGAAAGCGACGGGATGATCTTGTTCTCGAGCTGGTCGGCGAAGTCGGCGGCGTAGAGGAGTGCGAGGGTCGTCGCGCTCAGCGTGTTCCCCTTCTTCGCCTCCTCGATCTGCTCGCTGAGGAGCGACGAGCGGCGGAGTCCGGTGTCGACGACCGGGTGGCCCTCGACCTCGAGCCACTCGCGGAGGAGGTCGACTTCGGTCGTCCGGCCCGAGCCGTCCGCCCCCTCGAGAACGATCAGCTTCCCGGGAAACGGGTCCCGGGGCATCCCCGGGAGTTTGGTCCCGTAGGTCCTATTCGTCGGCATGGACGAGCGCCTCCGCTTTCGGGAACCCGGTCAAGAGCGGTCGCACCTCGCGGCGGACCTGGTTGAGGACGGTCTCGACCGGCTTGTCCGCGTCGATGACGACGAACCCGTCGGTCGGGACGAGCCGCTCGTACTCGCGCTTGAGCCGCGACTGGAACTTCTCGTAGCACTCGATGAGGTCGTCGGCGAGCCCGAGGTCCATTCCGGCTTCGTAGTAGGAGATCTTCTGGCGGCTCGCGAGCTTTCGCGCGAGCGACGTGGCGACCGGGACGCGGAAGTAGAACACCTTGTCCGGTTTCGGCGCGAACCCGTAGAGGCTGCGCACCCAGTCCGGGTCGCACCCCCGCGCGGCGTCGCGCACGAACGCGGTGTACGCGTACCGGTCGCAGATGACGACGTAGCCCGCCCGCAGCGGCGGGATCACGTGCCGCTCGAGCCGGTCGGCGAAATCGGTGGCGTGGAGCAGGGAGAAGGTGGTCGGGGTCAGGAGGTTCTTCTTCTTGCCGCGACGGATCGTGTCGCTGATCAGCTCGGACGAGTTCCATTCGGTGAAGAACACCCGGTAGCCGCGCGCCTGCAGCCACTTCACTAGCAGCCGGGCCTGGGTCGACTTCCCGGAGCCGTCGAGGCCCTCGAACACGAGGAGACGGCCGGCGAGCCGGCTCCCCGACGGGGTCGTGCCCTCGGGGAGGGCCGGGACGGCTTCAGCGGCCATTCAGCTCGACCTCCAGCCCAAGGGCGCGACGCGTCGGCTTCCGGAGCCGTTGGACGGTTCGGTCGGACGGGCGGGCGCCCCGGCCCGCTTCGGGGGTCAGAACCAGACGGTCGGAGCCGCGCGGGATCGAGATCCCGGGCCGCGCCCCGTCGAGCGCCTCGGCGAAGAAGACGAGCGCCCCGAGCCGGCGGGAGGTCTCGAGGTCGTCGTCGGTGAGGATCTCGTGGAACGTCTCCTTCCAGGGGGCCGGGAACGGGTCGCCTTCGTGGAGGTAGGCGACGATGCTCGCGATCGCCACTTCCCGGTGGGTCAGACCATGGATCGCGGCGTGGCGGAGAACGTACGCCGAGTGCTTCGCGTGGCGCCACGGGTCGATCGTCCATCCGACGTCGTGCATCCACGCCGCGACGTCGAGGGAGAGCCGTTCGCTCGCGCCCCATCCGAACCTCGGGGCGAGCGCCTCGAACAGCTCGACCGCAACCCCCCGGACCGCTTCGCCATGGGGGAGCGAGAACCCGAGCGCGCTCGCCTCGGCGGTGACCGAGCGCCAGGCGAGCGTCTCGGAGGCGGCCGGCACCCGGATCCCGGCGTGCTCGATCGCGATCCCCTCGCGGATCCCGGTCGCGCTGACGACGAGCGAATCGGCTTCGGTCCGCCGCATCAGCTCGTCGACGACGATCGCGCCCGCGACGATGACGTCGGCCCGGTGCCCGCCGACCCCGGGGATCCGGCGTCGCTCGTCCGCGTCGAGTCCGAGCAGGACCCGCTCCACGCGGGCGAGCGTCCGTCGGGTGAGCGGATACCCGTGGACCCGCTCGAGCGGATAGTTCGTGAGGTCGACCCCGACGCGGGCCAGACACCGGATCGTCCCGCCGACGCCGTAGAGCTGACCGCGGACGACCCCGGCCCCGCGGAGCTTGCGAAGCTCGGCCCGCACGTGGGTCCGCAGCCGCTCCAACTCTCGCTGCTTCGGTGGGTCGTGTTCGAGGAACGCCTCGGTGAGTCGCAGGGCTCCGAGGGGACCGCTCCCCGCCGCTTCGATTTCGCCGCCCTTCGTGCGCACCGCCTGGAGCGAGCCGCCGCCCAGGTCGACGATCGTATCGGAGTGGAGGTGCCACGCGCCGGCGACGCCGAGGTAGGCGTACCGCGCCTCCTCCTCGCCCGAGAGGATCCGCAAGTTGAAGCCGGTCGCCGCTCGGACCCGGGCGACGAACTCGGCGCCGTTCGGTGCGTCCCGCACGGCGCTCGTAGCGACCGAGATCGCGGGAGGGTCGCCGGCGGCCGCCAGCCGTCGGCGGAATCGCGCGAGCGCCTCGACCCCGCGACGGACCGCGGCGTCCGAGAGGGAGCGGTCTTCGCCGGTCCCCTCGCCAAGACGCGGGACCTCCTTCGACTCGAACGCCGCCCGCAACCCGCCGGCCGGGGTGACCTCGAAGACGGCGAGCCGCGCCGTGTTCGAGCCGACGTCCACCACGGCGTAGGGCCGGCTCTTCCGGCTTTCGGACGCCAGAGGGGGCATCGAGAGGAACCTAGGGAGTCCCATGGGGGCGAGGCGGTTCTTAACGGCTCGCACGATACGAATCGCCGACCGGCGTCCGGACGGAGGCGAACCCGTCGTTGAGGAGCGTCACGACGCCGTCGAACCGTTCGCGGTCGACGAGGAGCACGACGGACGCGTGGCGGGCGCGCAACCGACCGAGCCCCTCGATCACGGCCGCGTCGCGACGCGCGATGAGGCGCCGGGAACCCGCTCCCTTGTTGATCGTCCGACTCCAACTCATGGCGAATTCGTCGGCCGTCGGCGGGGTGGGGGGGCGCTTGACGACCCGGCGCTCCCGCAGCGTCCGGCGGACGAGCTCGACGTAACTGATCGTGTCCGCGAACCATTCGGAGTAGTCGTCGTCCGACGGGTCGAGCGGCTCGACCTCAACGCCGGCGCCGTCCGACCAGCGGATCGCCTCGACCGCGACCGGGTTCGGGACGCCGACCTCCCCGTAGCGCGCGAGGCCGCGGACCTCGCCGGCCTCGGTCGGGGCGAGCGGGACGACCGGTTCGGTCTCGGGAGAGACGAAGTACTCGCGCAGCCCCTTCAACTCGTCCGGCGAGATTGCGATTCCGACGGCCGACGGTGTCATCCGTTCGAGCCGATTCCGTACGCTGTCCCCCTCGGCGACGAGGCCTCGGACCGCCCCGAGGACCGTCACGCCGTTGAGGACGCGCTCGATCACCCGGCGCCCCGCTCCTCGATGACGTCGATGAGTTCGCCGCGGTCCCGGTGGCGTTGGAGCTCCCGGACCGAGAGGATCGGAAGACCCTCGATGTCGGTGCGGTCGGTCGCCTCGCGGACGACGAACATCGCGTGGCCCTCGGCGACTCGGGCGAGTTGGAGGAGAAGGTCGGCCCGACTCTGCGCGGTGCGGAGCGTCCCCACCGAGGTGAGCAACGTTCGGTCGGCGCCCCGCGCGTCGGCGTGGGAGAGCGCGTCGAACGGGCAGCGGATCGTCACGGTGACCTCCCAGCCCATCCCATTGAGCTGGCGGACGACTCCGTCGCGGAGCGCGTCCCCCGTCGGACGAAGCCGCCGAGGCGTCTCGGCGGGGTCGGGATCGGCCGGGGTACCGGGCGCTCCGTCCGCGGGGCTCGGCCGCTCGTCGGCGAACAGGTCGAGGGGCCGGGCGATCGGCTCGGAGAGATACCGCTCGAGGCGCTCGATGATCTCGACCTCGGCCCCCGCGCCGTCCTCGTAGAGTTGGATGGTCCGTCGCGAGACTCCAGCGATCGAGGCGAGGGCCCCGAGCGAGATCCGCCGCTCCTCCCGGAGGGCGCGGAGCCGCGGGCCGTCGACGCGGGCGAAGATTCCGCCCGGGCCGCTGAACAGGAACGGCGGGATCCCTTTCTGGAGGTACTCCTGCAGGCTCTCCTCGACGACGATGGGCACGCCGTACCGGCTGTAGACCACGCCGGGTTCGAGCTCGTTCCCCCCAGAGGTGTGACCGATGACGAGGACTTTGGCCGGGAACTGTCGGCCGAGCTCGGCGATCCGGGCCGCTTCGCCGGGGTCGAGCGCGTCGATGTTCTTCAGGATCTTGACGATGAGCAGTTGCGAGTCGCGCCGGGCCATCAGGTCGAAGCTGCTCGGGCGGACATGGTGGGCGTCGGTGACGAAGAATCCCGCGCTCTCCAGGAGCTGTCGGACCCGCTCGATCGCGCGGTCGCGCGGTCCAGTCCGGCTCTCGGCCGCCGCACTTCGCCCCATCGCGGGCATTCCATCGTCGGGAGGGTAGAAAAGGACCTCGACGGCTTCGACGACGGCCCGTCGGAGTCGGTTTCTCCCCCGGCGGTGTCCGGACGGTCCGTGGCGGCGTCGCAAGTCACCCCGCTCCGCGGTCTTCCGGCCCTTCGTGTCGACCCTTCGGGAAACGCGCGGCCCTGGCTCATCGTCGCCGACCTGCACCTCGGCCTCACGGCGGGCGAGCGCGGCACTCCGGGGCCTCCGGAAGGGTCCCCGAACGCGATCCGGGACCAACTCCTCGCCGCCTGCGACTCGAGCGGGGTCCGTCGCCTGGTCGTGGCCGGAGACGTGAAGCACCCGATCGTGGGGACTCCGCGGTCGCTTCGCCCCTCGCTCTTCGGGGTCTTCGCTGACCTCCTTGCGGCCGGGGTCGAAGTTGACGTGGTCCTCGGGAACCACGATGTCGGACTCGCCGCCCACCTCCCCCGCGAGGTGACGGTCCATCCCGCCGACGGACTCCTTCGGGACGGGGTTGGAGTCTTCCACGGGCACCGGTGGCCCTCGAAGCGCGTACTCGGGGCCGACCGACTCGTCGCCGGTCACCTGCACCCCGGCTACCGGTTCGCGTCGACCGGCGAATCCGCCTCCGGCAAAATGGCGTGCTGGGTCCGCGCCGAGTTCGAGGACGTTCCGGTCGGCGACCGACCGCGGCGGTTCGCCGCGAAGGAATTGATCGTGCTCCCCGCCTTCCATCCGCTCGCGGGCCGGGAGGCGCTCAACCGGCAGCGGCCGCGGCGGAGCCGGTCGTTCCTGTTCGGGAGATTCCTCGGCGAAGGCTCGGCCCGCGCGTACCTGCTCGACGGCACCGACGTCGGGCCAATCGTTACGCCGGCGTCGACCCGCCGGAGCGGATCGCCGCGACGAGCGCGACCGGCTCCGTGATGGGGGCGAGGCACCGCGTGCCGAAGCAGATCAGCGCCCGCGGTCCGCGGCCACCGGTCCCCAGTTCGTCCGGCAGGGAGAACGGCGGCGGCGGCGCGCCTCGGAAGACCCAAAGGTTCGGGTGGTACGTCCGTTCCGCGACCCGGGCCAGCCGCTCGGCGTCGGGGCCGGTCCCCTCGATGACCACGCGGGCCGGCGGTACGTCGATCGCGCCCGCCGCGAACGCGGCGCCGCCGGCGAACAATCCTGCCGGCCCGAGGCGGGCCGCCATCGCCGCGATGAGCGGTCGGGCGCGATCCCGGTCCGCGTCGTCCCCGGTCAGCGAGGCGAGACGGAGGAGGGCGGTCGCGACCGCCGCGTTGGGGGCCAGGTTGGGCGTGTCCTCCAGCGGATACGCGGGTTCGTCGACCGCTCCCACCTTCGGACCATCGTACAACCGCGGGGCGACATCGCGGAGGAGGCCGTTGTCGGCCCGGAACTCCCGCTCGACGACGGCGAGCAACGCTCGGGCCGCCTCGACGTACCGGGGCTCGACCGTCGCCCCGCCGAGCTCCACGAGCCCGAGCGCCATCATCGCCTGATCGGCGAGGAGCCCGTGACCCGCGTCGGAGGCCCCCCCGAGCCGATGGACGACCCCCACGTCCGGCGCGTACCCGTCCCGGAGAAACCGGTCCGCCGACCGACGGGCGGTGGCGAGCCACGGTGCGGACGCGGACGCCCGAGCGGCCCGGGCGAACGCCCGCAGGAACAGTCCGTTGATGTCGGCGTAGAGGGTTCGGTCGATGAGCGGGGCGGCTCGCCGTCCCCGCGTCTCGGCGAGCTTGGCGACCACGGCGTCGAGCCGCCGCCGGGCCTCTGGCTCGGCGACCCCGAGGTCGGTTGCGAGCTCGGCGTCGGACATGAGCCGGTAGAGGACGTTGCGGTCGGGGTCGTGGGGCATCCGGCCGTCGGTTCCGACCCCGAACGCCCGGGTCGCGAGCCGCAGTTCGTCGGGGGCCAGGACGGACTTCAGTTCCGGGCGACTCCAGGTGAAGTATCCGCCGTCGTCGCCCGGCGCGTTGTCGGCGTCCTGGCTCGCCCCGAACCCACCCGCGGGGTCTCCCAGCACGGTCGACGACCATCGGACGGTTGCGCCGATCGCGTCCGTAAACCGGGTCTGGGGTTCCTGCCGGTCGACCTCGACCAGGGCCGCCAGGAGCTCGGCGTTGTCGGCCCCCATCTTCTCGAAGTGAGGGACGTGCCAGCCTTCGTCGACCGAGTACCGGTGGAACGCGCCCCCTACCTGGTCGAAGATCCCGCCGTCGACCATCTGGTGAAGCGTGGCCACGGCCCGGGCGCCGGACCTCGGGTCTCCTCCCTGGAATCCGTCGAGGAGGAGGAACTCGATCCCCCCGGCATGCGGGAACTTCGGCGCGTGCCCGAACCCGGCGTGGACGGGGTCGTATGCGTCGTGGATCGAGGTCCGGACGCGGGCGAGGAACTCCGGATTCGACGTCGCCCGGGCCGAGCGGCCCTCCGACATCCGGGCGAGCGCGCCACGCACGACCTCGGCATTCTGTCGGACCTTCTCGGGTTCCTCCCGGTACAGCCGGGCGACCTCGCGGAGGACCCGCCGGAACCCCGGGCGGCCCATCCCGTCCTCAGGCGGGAAGTACGTTCCCCCGAGGAACACCTCCCCGTCGGCCGTCGCGAACGCGGTGAGCGGCCAGCCGCCCTCGCCCGTGAGCGCGTTGACCTGGCGCTGGTACCGTCGGTCGACCTCGGGGTTCTCGTCCCGGTCGACCTTCACCGCGACGAACCCTTCGGCGAGGAGCCGCGCGACCTCGGGGTCGGAATACGTCCCCTCGTCCATCACGTGGCACCAGTGGCACCAGACGGCGCCGACGTCGATGAGGACCGGTCGATGGAGGCGCTTCGCGAGGGCGAAGGGTTCGGTCCCCCACGGATACCAGTCGATCGACTGTTCCGAGGCGCTCCGGAGGTAGACGCTGGAGGCGTTCGCGAGTCGGTGCGCCTTCGTGGAAGGGGCCGAGCCGGACGTCCCGCCGGTCATCGAATCCCGTCGGAGCGCGGCGCCGCTTTACCGTTGCTCGGCCGGTTCCCCGGCGGGAGTCGCCTACCTCGGGGAAACTGTCCTGTGACCCGTTATAACCCGGGCCTCCGTGGGGCGGGCCGCCTCGGAGGAACCGTCGATGGAGATGCAACCCGGCCAGATGGCGTACGACCGGGCCATCACCGTGTTCTCGCCCGATGGGCGCCTGTTCCAGGTCGAGTACGCCCGGGAGGCGGTGCGTCGGGGCGCGACGACCGCGGGGGTCTGCTACGAGGACGGAGTCGTCCTGGTCGCCGACCGCCGGATCCCGAACCCCAAGCTCGCCGAACCCGCGAGCCTCGAGAAGATCCATCTCATCGACGAGCACATCGCGTGTGCGACCGCGGGCTTGGTCGCCGACGCCCGCGTGCTGGTGGACTACGCGCGGCTCGCCGCCCAGATCAACCGGGTCACCTACACCGAGCCGGTCTCCGTCGAACTCCTCGTCCGTCGGATCTGCGACTACAAGCAACAGTACACCCAGTTCGGCGGCGTACGGCCGTTCGGGACCGCCCTCCTCGTCGGTGGATTCGACGACACCGGCGTGCATCTCTACGAGACCGAGCCGTCCGGCTCACTGACGAGCTTCAAGGCGACCTCGACCGGCGGGAACAAGGGCCCCGTGATGGAGCTGTTCGAGCAGAAGCACCGCCCCAAGATGGACGTCGACGCGGCGGTCGTCCTCGCGCTCGAGGGGCTTCGCCAGTCGCTCGACGAGTCGGGGACGCTCGGCCAAGTCGAGGTCCTGACGCTCGACCGGACCAACGGGAGCCACCGGCTCTCCGTCGAGGAAACCCAGAAGTACGTCGCGCGACTTCCCCCGGTCGGACCGGGGGGCAAGGCCGCCCGCGCGTGAGCGGCGCGCCCCGCCGAGGGCATTGATGGTCGCGGTCGAGGACGCCGTCGTCGCGCGCTGGGAGAAGGGCGGATCCCGCTTCGAGGTCCTCGTCGACCCGGTCGCCGTTCAGGCGCTCAAGGACGGACGGACCGTGGACCTCTCCGACAAGCTCGCTCTCGACCAGGTGTTCAAGGACGCGAAGAAGGGCGACAAGATCTCGGCCGAACATCTCGAGAAGACGTTCCACACCCGCGACCTCGCCGAGATCGCCCGGCAGATCATCCTGAACGGCGAGGTCCAGGTCACCACCGACCAACGCCACGAGCTCCAGGCCGCGAAGCACAAGCAGATCGTTGCCACGATCGCCCGGAACGCGATGAATCCCCAGACGGGGGCCCCGCACCCGCCGGCCCGGATCGAGGCGGCGATGGTGGAGGCGAAGATCCACATCGACCCGTTCCGGCCCGCCGACCAGCAGGTCGCCGAGATCATCACGAAGCTTCGGCCGCTCCTCCCGATCCGGCTCGACACGGTCCGGGTCCGGGTGAAGGTCCCGGCCCAGTACTATCCCCGGGTCATCGGGGAGCTGAAGGGGATCGGGAAGCTCGCGGACGAGCAGTGGTTGCCGGACGGAGCGTGGAGCGCGGTCATCGAAATCCCCGCCGGAGTGCAGACCGAACTCTACGAGAAGCTCAGCGCGCGCACGAAGGGCGCCGCCGAGACCGCGCTCGTTAAATAACCGGCCCAAGTCGCGCGGCCCGGTGCACGAGCAGCAATGGGACATGGACATCGCCGCGGCCACCGTGGCCGTGGCCCAGGAGGCGTTCCCCCTCGATCGGACGGGGAACGCACGTTAGTTCTCCCCGGGGAGGAGATCGACGTTCACGGGCTCCAACCGGGCCCGGGTACGTACCGCGTCGATGGGCGCACGTACGCGTCGGTCCTCGGCCTCCTCTCGCGCCGCCCCCCCGTCGTTCGGGTCATCCCCCTCTCCGGCCGGTATATTCCGAAGCCCCAGGACATCGTCGTGGGGACGGTCACCGACGTCCAGACCACATTCTGGCTCCTCGACATCGGGGCGCCCCGGTGGGCGCCGCTCCACATGACCGGAACCCCGTGGAAGATCGAGGTCGGCGAGTGCGGCCAGTACCTCCACGTGGGCGACACGGTCGTGGTCGCGATCGAGAACATCGACCCGACCGGTCGGATCGGCGTCACGATGCTCGGCGACGACTTGGGGAAGGTCGACGGCGGGACCGTCGTCACCATGTCGCCCGCGAAGGTCCCCCGCGTCATTGGCCGCAGTGGTTCCATGATCCAAATGCTCACCAACGAGACCGGATGCCGGATCGCCGTCGGCCAGAACGGACGGGTTTGGGTCGACGGGACCCCCGAAGGGATGCAACGGGTCCGCGAGGCGCTCCGGCTCATCGAGGAGGAGGGCCAGCGCTCGGGGCTGACCGACCGGGTCGCCGGCTATCTCGGTTCGACGCGCCAGCCCGGGGACGCCGCGCCGATGCCGACCCCCACGCGGCCCCCGTTCGAGCCCCCGAGCCCGATCGACGGCGGCGACGAGCCGGACGACGACGCCGGCCCGGCGCCATTCTAGGATTCCATTCCATACGGAGACAGTACCATGGGAAGCGTAGGAGCGAAGGAGGTCCCGGTCCTGCTGAGCCCGGACGGCAAGCGGATCGACGGACGGAAACTCGACGAATTGCGGTCGATGCGGATCGTGGCCGGGGCGTTGCACCAGGCCGACGGGTCCGCGTTCGTGGAGTGGGGAGCGAACAAGGTGATGGCGGCCGTCTACGGCCCGCGCGAGGTCCATCCCCGCCACCTGCAGCAGAACAACAAGGCGATCGTCCAGTGCAAGTACAACATGGCGGCGTTCTCCGTCGATGAGCGGAAACGCCCCGGCCTCGACCGCCGGTCCCAGGAGATCAGCAAGGTGATCGCCGAGGCGTTCGAGTCGGTGATCTTCGTCGAGGAGTTCCCCCGCACGAGCATCGACATCTACATCGAGGTCCTGCAAGCGAACGCCGGGACCCGCTGCGCGGGGGTCGTCGCCGCCTCGGTGGCGCTCGCCGATGCCGGGATCCCGATGGTCGACCTCCTCCCGGCCGTCGCGGTCGGGAAAGTCGCCGGCAAGATCGCCCTCGACCTCAAGAAGGAAGAGGACAACTTCGGCGAGGCCGATCTCCCGATGGCGCTCGTCCCCCAGTCCGGCCGGCTCGTCCTCCTCCAGATGGAGGGGCACATGACCGGTCCGGAGCTCTCCGAATCGCTCGACCTGGGCGTCGTCGGCTGCCGCGCGATCTACGAGAAGATGAAGCAGGCGCTCCGCGACCGCTACCAGTTGGGCGGCCCGTCCGAAGGAGCGGCCCAATGAGCAACGAAGTCACCGCCGAGATCCTCGGCACCCACGTCCTCGACCTCGCCCGCCAGGGGCGGCGCCTCGATGGCCGGGGACTCGACGAGTACCGGAAGGTCACGGTCGAGCCCGGGTTCGTCGCTTCCGCGGACGGCTCGGCCCTCGTCCGGATCGGCGCGACCGCGGTCGTCGCGGGCGTCAAGCTCGAGCCCGGAAAGCCGTTCCCGGACACCCCGAACGCGGGGGTCCTCACGACCAACGCCGAGCTCGTGCCGCTCTCCAACCCGTCGTTCGAGCCCGGTCCCCCGCACCCGCGGGCGATCGAGGTGTCGCGCGTCATCGACCGGGCGATCCGCGCGGCCGAGGCGATCGACCTCACGAAGCTCTGCGTTACCCCGGGGGAGAAGACCTGGGTCTGCTACGTCGACGTCCACGTCATCGACCACTCCGGCAACCTGATCGACGCCGGGTCGCTCGCCGCGCTGACGGCGCTGGCCCACGCGACCCTGCCGGCGAAGCGGTTCGGGATCGCGGAGTCGGACTCCCCGCTCGCGCTCCAGCACCAACCGGTCGAGACGACGTTCGTCCGGCTCGGGGACGCGATCGTCGTCGACCCGTCGTTCGATGAGGAGCTCGCCTGCCAGGGCCGTCTCACGATCGCGACCGACGAGCTCGCCAACGTCGTCGCCATGCAGAAGGGGCTGATCGGCGCCTTCTCCCCCGAAGACGTCAAATCCCTCGCGGAGCGGGCGTTCCAGCACGGCGACCGGATGCGGAAGCTGGCCGCGGGAGCGTAGGGACCCATGAGCAAGCGCACGAAGAAGGTCGGCAACACCGGCTGGATGGGAGCCCGCTACGGGATCCGGATCCGCCGCCGGGTCCTCGAGATCGACCGGGCCCGCGAGCTCGCCGCCGCCTGCCCGAAGTGCGCGACGGTGACGGTCCGAAGGGTCGCGAGCGGCGTCTTCCAGTGCCGGCGCTGCGGCGTCAAATTCGCGAGCGGGGCGTACCTGTTCACGCCCGCCCCCCCGATCACCCGGTCGGAGAAGGACGCGGCCACCGCGACGGCGACCGCAAACGCTTAATCGAGTCGGCCCGAGGACGTCGATATGTTCCGGTGCATCCGCTGCGGGGAGGCGCTCCCGAGCGACTCGAACCTCTTCGGCGTCCGCTGCGACAATTGCGGCGGGAAGATCTTCACGAAGGAGCATCCGAACGTGAAGAAGGTCCTGAAGGCCCGCTAGGGCCCGCACCCGGACCAACCGTCATCCGCCCCGGCGGTCTCGGAGGCCGATGGGGCGCCCGACGGTACGATTCCTCGGCGGAGTCCGCGAGATCGGCGGGAACAAGGTCGTCATCGAGGACGGCCCGGACCGGATCCTCATCGACTTCGGTCCGTCGTTCTCCCCGGTCTGGGAACAGTACTGGGGGCAGTACCTTCAGCCCCGCCCCAGCTCCCCAGTCAAGGACCGGCTCGAGTTCGGGCTTCTCCCCCGGGTCGACGGCCTCTACTCGGAGGAGGCGCTCGCCGGCTCGGACCTCCGACCCTCCGACCCCGAGTTTCAGGGGGTCTTCGTCAGCCACGCCCACATGGACCACGCGGGGCACCTGAACCTCGTCGACCCCCGGATCCCCGTCTACGCGAGCGAGGGGACCCGCTCGCTCCTCGAGGCGATCGAAGCGAGCACGTTCACCCGGTACGGCGAGCACGATTGGCGGACGATGGCGTACGGGACCCCGGTGAAGATCGGGCGGATCGAGGTCGTCCCGCTCCCCGTCGACCATTCGATCCCCGGCGCGAGCGGATTCCTCATCCGGACGTCGGAAGGGACGGTCGTTTACACCGGCGACTTTCGCCAGCATGGCCCGCGGGCCGCGGAGACCCGGGCGTTCGTCGCCGCCGCGGCCGCCGAGCACCCGGTCGCCCTCATCACGGAAGGAACGCGCGCCGGGCCGGACCCCCGCCGGCAGTTCTCGGAGGAGGGGGTCCGGTCCGGCGTCGATTCGCTCCTCGGGACGACCGACCGGCTCGCGCTCGTCAGCTGCTACCCGAGGGACCTCGACCGGTTCGCCACCCTTCACGCGGCGGCGGTCGCCGCGGGACGCTCCCTCGTCGTCTCGCTCCGGACGGCGTACCTCCTGAGCGCGACGCACGCCACGTTCCCCACGATCCCCATCCCGGTCCCCGGCGAGACCGACACTCTCCACGTGTACCGACGGCCCAAGTCCCGGTACTTTCCCTGGGAGCGGCCGTTCCTCGAGGCGGCGGTCGACGCGCCGTGGGTCCGCACCCACGCGAAGGAGCTCCTCCTCTCCCTCGAGATGAGCCACTTCGCCGAGCTCATCGACCTGCGACCGGTCCCCGGGAGCCCGTTCATCCGTTCGATGTCCGAGCCGTTCAGCGAGGACGACCTCAACGACCAAATGCTCCACAGCTGGCTCGACCATTTCGGGCTCTCCCTCCACCAGTACCACGCGTCCGGGCACGCCTCCGGGCCGGAGCTCGAACAGATCGTCCACGAGGTCGCTCCCGGGACCGTGTTCCCCGTGCACACCGAGCATCCCGAGGCGTTCGTCGGCTGGGCGAAGCGGACCGAGTCTCCCGAGCTCGGGACGTCGTACCCCATCGGTTGACCGTCCGCCGGCGCCCGTTCGCTTTTAGCCGTCGACGGACGTCCCGCTCGGATGCCGGCCGACCGCTGCCCGACCGGCGTCGGCCCCCTCGACCAGCTCCTGGGCGGGGGGCTCGAGACCGACGGGCTCACCGAGCTCTACGGGGAGGGGGGTTCGGGGAAGACCCTCGTCTGCCTGGAGGCCGCGACCCGGCTCGCCCTCGCCGACCGGTGGGTCTGCTACATCGACACCGAGGGGGTGAGCGTCGACCGCCTCGAGGCGATCGCCCACGGCCACGTCGAGCAGGTCCTCCAGCGACTCCTCCTCGCGACCCCGAAGAGCCTCGCCGAACAGACGTCGGCGGTCAGCGCCGCGTGCTCGCTGGCCCGCGACGGGAAGCGCCCCGTCGGCCTGATCGTCCTGGATTCGGCGACGTTCTACTACCGGCTCACGCTCTCGAGCGATGAGGAGGACGCCGGCCGCCAGGCGCTGGGCCGGGAGCTGGCCGAGCTCGTCGCGACGGCGATCGCGTCCCATCTCCCGGTCCTATTCACCAATCAGGTGTGGCGGAACCAGCGCACGGGCGACCTCGAGCCGCTCGGCGGCTCGTTCGTCAACCACGCCGCGAAAACGGTCGTGCGGATCGATCGACTGGGCGGCGCCCGCCGGCGGGCGGTCCTCGTCAAGCACCGGTCTCTCGGCGAGGCGTCCGCCGAGTTCCGGATCACGTCCACCGGGCTCTCGTAGCGGGACACGCCGAGGCGGCCGAAGTCCGCGCGGACTAGGGGGTCGTCGGCGCCGTGGCTCCCTCCTTGGGGAGCTTCAACTTCGAGAGTTGGCGGAGCAACGAGGGCGCTTCTTGGGTGACCATCTTCTGCACGTCTTCACGGTCGACCCCCGCGTAGTCGTGGGTCAGGACCCGGCGGATCTCCGCCATCCGGTCGAACGGAAGTGTGGGGTGGGCCCGACGAGCCGTTGGCCCAAGTTTGTTCAGCGACTCGTACGCCTTTCGGAGCTCGCTCTCGACCGCGACGAATACGATCGGACTCTTGTCGGCGAAGAACGCCCGCTTTCCGAGCTGCCCGTAGCGGACCGCGGCCTCGAGGTGCTCGATCCCGAGGGCAACGAACGTCCGGTTCGTGACCGGAGAGTCGGCGGCTGTCCTCACAGCGGCACGGCCTCGGCGACGACTTGGGGTTGGACGAGCCAGACGAGCGACCGTTCCCGGACGAGATCGACCCTCCGCCCCAGCGCCGCCGTCAAGGAGAGGGCGAGGTCGATCGGCCGATACGATTCCTCTCGGATCGGGTCGACGAGGAGGTCGATGTCGCTGTCGTGCGAGGCTCCATGTCGGGCGACCGACCCGAACACCCGTACGTTCGTCGCCCCATACCGGCGAGCCAGCCGAAGGACCACCTTCCGTTTCGGACCGATCGCGTCCTCAATCCCGAGGCCGGAGCCCCGCGTCGGGACCCGAATTTTCGGGAGCCAGAAGTACGGAGACTTGCCTCGGGCGCAGATTCGGATCCGGGATCGGCGAGGCGTCCAAACGTAGCCGCACCGATAGCAATGCTCGTCGTGCCGTGGCCGCATACTCGTGAATTAAGGTAGGAAAATGAATGGCGGTAAACTCACCTTAAACGGACGGAATCGTCTCGGTCCCCCGGCGCTCAACGCCGGCGGTCATGGAGAAATCGCCGTCGGGGACGCCGCCGACCACGGCCGGCCCGCGGGGCCCGCCGGCGTTCGCGCGGCGGGTCTGCCGGGAATCGCGAGTCGCGGGCGAACGGAGATATCCCGGGTTGTCGTCGCCCCCTCCATGGAGGCCCAGGTCGAGTTCGCCGAGGTCCCAACCCCCATCGGCACGTTCCGGGTCGTCTACGAGGGCGATAAAGTCCACATCGTGGACCTTCTCGAGCGCGGGACGAGCCAGACCGGGATCCCCGACGGGGCTCATCAGCGGAAGGCGCCGTTCCAAAAGGGGTCCCCGCCGTCGCAGCTCGCGGAGTACTTCCGCGGGGACCGGGTCACGTTCGACGTCGATGCCTCCCCGCTGACCGGTTCGGAGTTCGACCGCGCGGTCTGGCGGCAGCTGTTCCGGGTCCCCGCCGGCGAAACCGTGACCTACGGCGAGCTCGCGAAGCGCGCGGGCCACTCTGGGGCGGCGCGGGCTGTCGGGGGCGCGATGCACCGGAACCCGGCCCCGATCATCATTCCCTGTCACCGGGTCGTCGGCAACGACGGGGACCTGACCGGTTTTGGGCTCGGACTCTGGCGGAAGCGCTGGCTCCTCGACCGGGAAGGGGCCTGGCCCCTCAAGTCGAAGTCGTCGGACGGGCCCCGGCCCAAGGGCCAGCGGACGCTGGACCGGTCGCCGCGCGCGTAGGCACTCCGGACCGGTCGGCGGATCGATCTTCGGCTCGGGCGAATCCGCCCCTCGAGGGGGAGTCCCGGCCCGGGGCGCTTCCGCAAGGCGCGGGAGCGACGTTCAGCCGGAGTAGTACGCCGCGTCGTACGGCTCGGGCTTGAGCCCGCGCCGCTGGCGAATCTCGGAGACGACCGGCGTCTGCAGCTCGGTCGGGATGACCTCGAAGCCGAGCGACTCGGTCGACCAGAGGACCTTCCCGGCGGTCGCGCTCCGGATGTCCGAGGCGAACCCGAACATCTCGGCGACCGGGACCTTCGCGACGACCGTCTGCAGGTCGCCGACGTTCGTCATGTCGAGGATCTCGCCCCGTCGGCGCTGGAGTTCGCGCGTCGCGCCGCTCAGGATCTCCTGCGGGACGTTGACCGTGACCTTTTGGAGCGGCTCGAGGAGGACCCGGCCGCCGAGGCACATCGCGCCGTACACGCCCGACCGGGCGGCGGGGATCGTCTGCGCGGGACCGCGGTGGATCGAGTCCTCGTGGAGCTTCGCGTCGACGAGGCGGACCTTCAGGCCGTAGACCTTCTCGTTCGCGAGCGGTCCTCGGTTCATCGCCTCCTTGAACGCGTCGACGACGAGGTCCATCGTCTCGTTGAGGTTCTGGATCCCCTTCGTGACGTCGAACAGGATGTTCGTCCCGTCGACGGCGACGATCCCCCGGCCCTCGTCGCGCGTGATGCCGAGCGCTTCCATCTTCGTCACGAGCGTCTTCGTGTCCTTGAACGACTTCCCCTGCGGGATCTCGCCCTCGCGGATCGCGTCGACGACCGCCGCCGGCAGCGCCTCGACCTCGAAGTAGAACTTGTTGTGCTTGTTCGGGGACTTCCCCTCGAACGGACCCCCCGGGGCCTTGACGGTCTCCCGGTAGACGACGATCGGTTTTGACGAGGTGATCTCGACCTTGTAGTCGTTGATGATCCGGTACTGGGTGATCTCCAGGTGGAGCTCGCCCATCCCCGACAGGAGATGCTCGCCGGTCTCCTGGTTGATCTCGACCTTGAGGCTCGCGTCCTCCTTGCCGACCTTCCGCATCGTCTCGATCAGCTTCGGGAGGTCCCCCATGTGCTTCGGCTCGATGGCGACGGTGACGACCGGCTCGGAGACGTGACGGATCTCCTCGAACGCGACCATGTCGGGGGCGTTCGACATCGTCGTCCCGGCGAACGCGTCGGTGAGGCCGATGACGGCGGCGATGTTGCCGGCCTGGACCTCCTCGACCATGAGGCGCTCGGGGCCCATGAACAGGGAAACGTGCTGGACGCGGTTCTTGATCTTCGTCCCGACGACGTTGAGCTCCATCCCCTTGACGAGCCGACCGGAGAACACGCGCCCCGTGGCGATCTCGCCCGCGTTCGGGTCCATGGTGATGTCGGTGACCATGAACGTGGTGGGGCCCTCGGCGTTCGTGTCGGACATCGCGACCCCGACGGTCGACTTCGGGTCGCCACGCCAGATGTTGGGGATCCGGTAGCGCTGCGCGACCTTCGGGGCCGGCAAGTGCTTGACGACCATGTCGAAGACGACGTCGTTGATCCGGGCCCGCTGCGCGATCTCGCGGGAGCGGCCGGTGGAGACGAAGTCGAAGATGTCCGGGAACTTCACGCCGGTCTTCAGCATGTAGGGGATGCTGATCGCCCAGTTCTCGTACCCCGAACCGAAGGCGACCGAGCCGTCCCGCGGGTCGACCGACCACTCGTCGACGAACTCGTCGGGCGCCATCCGCCGGATGAGCTCGTTGACCTCGGTGATGATGGTCGTGAACCGCTTCTGCATCGAGTCGGCGGTCAGTTTGAGTTCCTTGATCGCGCGGTCGACCTTGTTGATGAAGAGGACCGGCTTGACCTTCTCGCGGAGCGCCTGGCGGAGCACCGTCTCCGTCTGGGCCATGACCCCCTCGACGGCGCAGACGACGACGACCGCGCCGTCGACCGCCCGCATCGCGCGCGTGACGTCGCCGCCGAAATCGACGTGCCCGGGGGTGTCGATGAGGTTGATCAGATACCGCTGGTTCTCGTACTCGTGGACGATCGTGACGTCCGCGTTGTTGATCGTGAGCAGGCGCGCCTGCTCCTGCTCGTCGAAGTTGAGGTAGAGCTGCTTGCCCGCGAGGTCGTTGGAGATCATCCCCGCCGCGGCGAGGAGGTTGTCGGAGAGGGTCGTCTTCCCGTGATGGATGTGGGCGACGATCCCAATGTTCCGGATCTGGTCGAGGTTCTTCATCATGCCGGGAATGGCGGCCGCCAGCTCGGCTCGGACGTGCGTCATCGATCCGTCTCTCCGGGAGCGCCTACCGGGCCGACTGGGCGACCCGCTCGACCTCTTCCTTGCGTCCGACGGCGTAGCTGGTCAGGTCGCCCTTCGCGGCGAGGGCGATCTCGTTGGCGAGGCAGCTATGGATCGACTTCGTCGACTTGTGGGACGCGGTGATCGCGCCTTGCGCGAGGTTCCGGATGGCGACACCGGCCCGGCGTGCGGGCGAGGCGTCCACGGCCCGGGGGACGGAGATGCCACCGAACTGGAGACGGGTGACCTCCTCGCGGGGGGCGGCGTTCTCGATCGCATCGACGAGGAGTTGGAGGGGGTTCTTCTTCTCGCGCAGGGCGAGCTCGTCGAACGCCATCCGGACGGTCGCGAGCGCCTTCCCCTTCTTCCCGGTGAACTTCCCGCCTTTCATCAGGTTGTTCGCGAGCCGTTCGACCACGTGCATGTGGCTCTTCATGAACGGCCGTCCGGAGAGCTTGCCCTCCGAATGCGGGGCGTAGATCGGGTGGAGGTAGAGGTACGGCTGCAGCCCGGGGTCGTGGACCTCGATCCCCTCGAAGGAGTACTTGCCGAACAGCGGGGGAAGCGGGAACGGGGGCGGCGGGGGGGCCGCGGTCCGCTGGACGACCGGTCCGGCATCGGGGCCGTCGGCGGGGGGCATCATCGACTCCGGGGATCCGCTCATCGCTGGGGTTTCTCCTTGCGCCCGCGCACCAGCTCGTCGAGCGACGTGCCGTTCACCTGGATCACTTTGTAGCGGACGCCGGGAATGTCGCCGTACGAGCGGCCCATGCGCCCTCCGATCCCTTCGACCAAGACCTCGTCGTGCTCATCGATGAAGTTGATCGCGCCGTCGCCGACGGCGAACGCGGTAATCTGCCGGCCGTTCTTGATCAGTTGGACTTTGATGCACTTCCGAATGGCGGAGTTCGGCTGCTTCGCCTCAACCCCGACCTTTTCGAGGACGATCCCACGGCCCTGGGGAGCGCCCTCGAGGGGGTCCGACCGTTCCTTGAGATGGAGGGTTCGGCGCTTGTAGTACCGGTCCGACCAGCGCCTCCGCTGGCGAAGCGACGATAGCTTGCCCGCGGTGTTCAGGCCGGATGGCGGCGCCATGGCTTTGGAGGGTCCGTGCCACCGAGCCTCGGTATTTAAGGGTCACTCCGGCCGGCGACGACGACGGAACCGGGCGGCGCCGAGGGCCGGGAATTGGCCCAAATCGTGAAGCCCGACTTGTCCTCTGCGCTCCCAGGGGGGAGCAAGTTGACGAGTTCTCGGAAGGCCGGCGCGACGGGGCCGGCCTGGGAGCGTCTGAGCGCGGAGATCCGCGTTTGCGAGCGGTGCGAACTCCACCGGGGCCGGACGAATGCCGTGATCTACCGGGGGGGCGACCATCCCCGCCTGGTGTTCATCGGAGAAGCCCCGGGCGCCGAGGAGGACCGGCGCGGCGTTCCGTTCGTGGGGCGGTCGGGGAAGCGCCTCGACGAAGGGATCGCCCGGCTCGGCTTGCTCGGGGAGGAGTTCGGGATCGTGAACCTCCTGAAATGCCGTCCCCCGGCGAACGTGTTCTCTCGGTCGTCCGCGGCGACGTGCCGCCCGTTCCTCGACCGGCAGCTCGAGCTGCTCGCCCCGGACCTTGTGCTCCCACTCGGCGCCCACGCGCTCGCGACGCTCGACCCGTCCGCGCCCCGGATCACCGCCGCGGCGGGGTTCCAGAGGGTCACGGCGGGGTGGACGATGTTCCCGTTGCTGCACCCGGCGGCCACGTTCCGGTCCCGGAAAAACCTCGCGCGCTGGACGGACGACCTCGACCGGCTTCGCGCGCTCCTCGCCCGCGGCTGAAACGCCTATTACACGCGCCCTTGTCCGGGGCCCTGTGACCGCCTACGAACTGTTCCTTCTCGGCGGTTCGTACCAGCGGGTCGGGGACGAACCGGTCCTCGAGCTGTTCGGGCGGAGCCGGTCCGGGGAACCGGTCGTGGCCCGGTACGAGGGGTTCCGGCCGTACTTCCTCCTGACCGAACCGACGGAGGAGTCGCTGACCCGGCTCCGCGCCGACCCCCAGATCATCTCCCTCACCGAGGAGACGACATGGCTCGCCGGCGCCGACCGACGGGCGGTCCGGGTGACCCTCCACGCCCCGTGGCTGGTCCCCGAATACCGGGAGCGGTACCGGAAGCCGAACGACGAGGCGAGCGTCCTCGCGTGCGATATCCCGTTCGTCCACCGGTTCCTCTACGACAAGGGGCTGACCCTCACGATCGGGTTCGAGGGGGAGCCAGTCGCCGAGGAGGTCCGGCGGCAGTACTCCGTGGCCACGGTCGTCCGGGTCGTTCCGGACCCGAACGGCGGGCCCGACCTTCGTCCGACCGAGCCGTTCCGCCCGCCGCTCACCACGCTGGCATTCGATATCGAGAATTCGATCCGCAACCGGACGATCTTCTGCATCTGCGGGGTCGTCGCGCGGGCCGACGGGACCCGGGGGACGTTCCGATTCGGGGGGCCCGACGAGCGGGGAACCCTCCAGGAGTTTGCCCGGATCATTCGGGAGGAAGACCCCGACGTCATCACCGGATACAACATCGGCGGCTACGACCTCCCCCTCCTCCTCGAACGCGCCGAGGCGCTCGGCCGGATCCCCCTTCCCTTCGGGCGGGACGGCTCCGGGCTCCGGGAGGCGGGCGACCGGCTCTGGCGGGCGTCGGGCCGGGTCATCGCCGACGCCTGGTGGTCGGCCCGCCGCGACCTTCGGCCGAAGCAGGAGTCGCTCGATTTCGTCAGCCGCACGCTCCTCGGCGACCAAAAGCTCGACGTCGACCGGCGGAACATCGACGCCGAGTGGGAGGCGAACTCCGAGCGGGTGATGGAGTACTGCGAGCACGACGCCGACCTCGCCCTCCGGATCCTCCAGAAACTGCGCGCGATCGACAAGGCCGCCGACCTGGCGACCGTCGCCCACCTCCCCCTCGAGGAGGGACTCAACGGGCGGACGTCGCAGTACATCGACGCCCTCCTGATCCCCCGCGCCGACCAACGCCACGTCGGGGTTCCCCCGACCCACCGGATGAACCGGGACAACCCGATCGAGGGCGGGTACGTCCACGCGATCCGGCCGGGGATCTACGCGTGGGTGGTGGTCCTCGACTTCAAGTCGATGTACCCGTCGATCATCATCAGCCGGAACATCTGCTTCACGACGCTCAGTCCGACGGGCACGACGGTCAGCCCGTCGGGCGCCCGGTTCGTTCCGCCGGAGGTCCGCGTCGGGATCGTGCCGGAGATCCTCCGGGAGCTCCTCGCCGACCGGGACCGCTTCCGGCGCCAGCTGGCGGCGGCACCGACCGACGACGTCCGCCAGTACTACGACGGTCTCCAGAACGCGGTCAAGATCCTCATGAACTCGTTCTATGGGGTCCTCGCCTCGAGCTTCTACCGGTTCACCGACAAGGAGATCGGGTCGGCGATCACGTCGTTCGCCCGCGACGAGATCACGACGATCATCCGGGCGCTCGAAGTCGACGGCCACGACGTCGTCTACTCGGACACCGACTCGGTGTTCGTCCGTTCGCCCGTCGCGGGGCTCGAGGCGTCCCGTGAGTTCGGCGAGTCGATCTCGAAGCGGTTCACCCGCGCCGGGGTCACGTTCGAGTTCCAGTCGGTGTTCGCCTCGTTCTTCTCCCACGGGGCGAAGAAACGGTACGTCGGCCGGACCGCGTGGCCGAAGGAGGAGCTGGTCGTCCGGGGGTACGAGACCCGTCGGACCGATGCGTTCGACTTCCAATCGGAAGCGCTCCTCAAGGTGTTCGACCTCGTCCTCGCCGGGGACACCGACGGGGCCGTGCAACGGTCCCGGGAGCTCGTCCAGGAGTGCCGGCGGGGGGAGGTGCCGCCGGAGCGACTCGTGATCGCCCGCTCAGTCCGGGCCGAATCGGAGTACAACGAGGGGACCCGGGACGCCCTCCCGTTCCTGCGGGTGTTCCGCCAGCTCAAGCAGGAGGGGTACGACGTGATCCCCGGGATGAAAGTCGCCTGGATCGTGACCGACGCGCGGGCGAACCCGCAGGAGGTCGAACCGTGGCGCGAGGGCCGGAAGCTCCTGAAACCGCCGGACTACTCGTACTACGCCGATCGCGTCGCCCAGACTCTCGCGAGGGTGACCGAAGTGTTCGACTGGGACGCGGCGGCGCTGCTGCGCGGGAGCCACCAGCAGCGGCTGGTCGAGAAGGCCCCCCTTCCGACCCCGGGTCCGTCCGCCGCGACCCTCGACACTCCCGTGGGGGAGGCGGCGAAGGGCCCGAAGCGCCGCCGACCGACGTCGCTCGCCGACTTCGGCTGAGCCGCTACTTCGCCGCCGCGCCGGGGGCGGGATACCGACGGGACCACGGGGGGTGGGCCCCTTGGAGCGCAAGGACCGCCCCCACGACGGCGAGGGGGACTCCGACGATCCCGAGCACCGGCGGGACGACGCGGAAGAACGCCGCGGTGAGGAAGAGCGTGAACACCGGGATCGACGCCATCAAGATCGCGGGGAGGACGATTCCGGTCTGCTCGATCGCCCGGAAGTAGAGCGCCGGCGCGACGAAGAAGCTCGTCAGACCCATCGCCGCGAGGAGCACGGCCGCCGTGATGGAGGGGAACACCAGGCCCCCGTAGCCGCCGGGAAGCAGGCCGGCGATGGCCGCCGTGCCCACGGCGGCGAAGATCGTCGCGTGACCCACGACGGCCGACGCCGGGGTCGTCCGGTTCTCCTGCGCGGCGGACAGGAAGTAGATCGCGATGAAGAATGGAACGAGGGCCGCGACGACCGCCGCGAGGTCCGTGAGGGGTCGGACCGCCCCGCCGGCGACGATCGTCAGCGTCGCGCCGCCGGTCGCGAGCACGACCCCCCCGATGAACACCGGGTCGCGGGCCCGGTTCCGCCCCTCGCGGAGGAACGTCATCACGAGGATCGGGGTTAGGACGACGTCCCCGAGAAGGGAGAGGAGCGACGTGTCGACGGCTCCGGCGAGGAACGTCTCGGCCAGCACCGAGAGCTGCATCAGGACGAGCAGCGCGACCCGGGCCCACGCGGCCCACGACCGGGACAGGGGTCCGTACGACCGGAGGTGCCCGCCGGCCCCGGACCAAACGAGGTACCCCAGCGCCCCGAACGCGAACGGCCAGACGATGAGGCCGGATGGCGGGACGTGGGGGGCGAGCGTCAGGACGAAGACGTAGTACGACGCCCACAGCCCGGCGGCGATGAGGGCGAGACCGGCGGCGGAAAGGCGACGCTGCAGGTCGGGGTCCACCCCCGGCCGACGAGGATACGCGCGATAACGGTTCGCCCGGTGGCGTTCGTCACGCGTACCCGTGGTACTCGAGCCCGAGGTGCGGGAGGGAAACTCCCTCGCCGGAGATCACGCGACCGACGACCCTCGAATCCCGGACCCCCGCCGCGGCCAGGCGGCGCCGGGTCGGGTCGACCGCCGTCGCGGCGACGACCGCGACGAACCCGATCCCGAGGTTGAACGTCTGGTACAGTTCCGCCGGGTCGATCTCGCCGAGGTCGGCGACCCACCGGTACACCCCCGCCGCCGACGGCCATCCGTCGAGCTCGAATCGGACGTTGGGGTTCAGTCGGACGAGGTTCCGAACACCGCCGCCCGAGATGTGGGCGAGGCCGTGGGTCGTCGAGAGGTCCGCGACCGCCTCCGAAGCGTCCACGTAGATCCGGCCGGGGCGAAGCAGCTCCTCGCCCAGAGGGCGCCGAGCGCCCGGCCTTGGCCGGCGAACGTCGACGCTGCGGGCCCGAAGGAGTTTGCGAAGGAGCGTGTACCCGTTCGCGTGGAATCCGCTCGCGGGGATTCCGAGGACGACGTCCCCGGCCCGGATCCGGTCCCCCGTGACCGGCCGCCGTCGACCGGGGAAGAAGCCGACCGCGGTGCCACCGAGGTCGGTGCCCCGGACGATGTCCGGCACGACCGCGGTCTCGCCTCCCGCGAGGGCGACCTGCGCCCGCTTGAGCCCCCGCCCGATCCCGCGCCCGATCGCCGCGAACACCTTCGGGTCCGGTCGGGCGCACAGAATGCAGTCGACCAGCACCGAGGGGCGGGCCCCGACGGCGGCGAGGTCATTGACGTTCACCTGGACGACGTCTTCGCCGACCCCTTCCCAACTCCCGAGCTCCTCCGCGAGGACGACCTTGGTGCCGACGGTGTCGGTGGTCACGGCGAGGGTCTCGCTCCCGATGCGGACGAGTCCGGCGTAGTGTCCGGGCAAGTCGAGGAGCCTCCCGGACCGCGGCGACGGTCGGTACCGGGTCCCGGCGAGCAGGGCGGCCAACGAATCGGAGACGTCGTTCCGGTCCACGCCGGCCCGGGCGTACGACCAACGGGGGGTCTTCGCCATCCGATCGGCCGGCCGACCGGGGCTCTGCCTAAGAGGGTTCCGCCGCCGGACCCCGCGACCCTTAATCCCCGACGTCCTCCCGCCCTCGATGGCGGCGGCTCCGGGGTCGGACGGGCGGCCCCGGGCCGGGTCGGACGGGTACGAGCTGGTCGTCACCGGCCGAGCCTGGCTCGACGGGAAACTCCGCCCCGTCGAGGTCGGGGTCGACGAGGACGGCTGGATCCGTCGCATCGCGCGCAACCTGCGGGATACCGGCCATCGGCTCGATTTCGGCGAGTCGGTCCTCCTTCCGGCCGCCACCGACGTGCACGTCCACTTCCGCGACCCCGACGGGCCCGACCCGGCCGAGTCGTTCGCGAGCGGCACGGAGGGCGCGGCCCTCGGGGGCATCGGGGCGGTCGGAGAGATGCCGAACACTCGCCCTCCCGTCGACGACCGGGAGCGTTGGGAGGAGAAGGCGGCCCTCGCTCGAGGTCGAATCGCGGTGGATGTCGTCCTCTACGGCTCCGCCCAGTCGCCGGCCGCCGTCCGGTCGCTCGCCCCCGTCGCGGGGGCGCTGAAGCTCTACCTCGCGCCCACGACGGGCGTCGAGGATTTCCCGATCGATCGTCTCCCCGAGGTCCTCGAGGCCGTGGCCGCCGTCGGCCTCCCCCTGTCGGTGCACGCGGAGTGGCCCCCGGCGTTCTCCCCGTCGTCCGTTCCGCCGAGCTCCACCGAGGGATGGAACGCCTCCCGTCCCCCGGCCGCCGAGCGCGCGGCGGTCGATCGCCTTCTCCGCGCGCCGAGTTCCCTTCGTCTGCACATCGCGCACGCCACCGAGGCCGACACGGTGGACCGGGTGGCCGGGGGCGGGATCTCCTGCGAGGCCACCCCGCACCACCTCTTGCTCCGGGCGCGCTCCGACGGGGACGGGTTTGCCAAGACGAACCCTCCCCTCCGGTCCGAGGCCGACCGCCGCGCCCTGTGGGATCGGTTTGCCTCGGGGGCCGTTCCCTTGCTGGCGAGCGACCACGCGCCCCATCACTCGGCGGCCAAGGAGGGGCCGTTCTCGAAGGCGCCGAGCGGGGTTCCCGGAGTTGAGACCATGGTTCCGCTCATGCTCGAGCTCGTCCGGTCGGGCGACCTTCCGCTGCCGGTGCTCCTCGGCGCGGCGATGGATCGCCCCGCCCGTTGGTTCGGACTTCCGATGGGCCGGCTGGCCCCCGGGCACTGGGCGAACCTGATCGCGATCGACTTCCGCCGCGGCCGGAAGATTGAGGGGAAACACCTCCGCTCCCCGGCGGGCTGGTCCCCGTTCGAGGGGCGCCGGGCGGTGTTCCCGCACGGGCACCTGCGTCGGGGCGAGATCTTGGTGGCGGACGGCGAGTTCGTCGGTCCGAGGAACGGGGCGGTGGTCCGACCGGAATACGTTTCCACCGTCTCCCGTAATGTTCCAAACCGGTTCGTTACGAAACGGGTTTAAGGGGCCGGCGAAGACGTCGCCCGGAGCGAGCCGATGGCATCCGACATCGTCGTCGAGGGTCGTGACGTCTGGAAGACCTACGGCGCCGGGGAGACGGCCGTCAATGCCCTGAAAGGGGTCAACGTCCAGGTGCACCGGGGCGATATGGTCGCCATCATGGGCCCGTCCGGCTGTGGCAAGACCACGCTCCTGAACTGCTTCTCCGGACTCGATGACATCACCCGCGGGACCGTGACGCTCGAAGGCGTGAACGTCCACTCGATGAAGGACCGCGACCGGAGCAACTACCGGGCGAAACGGACGGGGTTCGTCTTCCAGTCCTACAACCTCCTCCCGATCCTCTCGGCGGTGGAGAACACCGAGCTCCCGCTCCTGATCGCCGGCGTTCCGCAAAAAGAGGCGCGCGCCCGCGCGACGAAGATCCTGACCGACCTCGGTCTCGGCGACCGGGGGCACCACCGGCCATCGGAACTGTCGGGCGGCCAGCAGCAGCGGGTCTCCCTCGCCCGGGCGCTGGTCGGCCAGCCCGCGATCGTCTGGGCGGACGAGCCGACCGGCAACCTTGACGAGGAGGGCTCCCAACAGGTGACCGACCTCCTCCGGCAGTTGAATCACGACTACCACCAGACGATCGTCATCGTCACCCACGACCCCCAGGTCGCCTCCCGCTGCGACCGGACGCTCCGGATGCGCGACGGCGTGTTCGTCGCGTAGGGAGGAGGACTCGCGATGGCCGCCGGCTCGGGCGTCTTCCTCCCTCTGCTGCTCCTCGTCATCGTCCTCTTCATCACGCTCGCCCTCGCCCTCCGATTCCGGCTCAGCTTCCGGATCGCCGCGCGGAATGTGCGCCGCGGCGGTCGTCGCACGATCCTGGTGCTCCTCGGGCTCTTGGTCGGTACGACGATCATCTCGGCGAGCCTCGTGGTGGGCGACACGGTCAACGCCGTCGCGGTGCAGGGCACGTACGTCGCGTATCACGGGGTCGACCAGGGGATCTACAACGAGTCGGTCACGACGTCGAGCTACGCCTTCCTGCCGACGAACGAGTCGACGACGCTGACCCACGCGATCTTAGGGGTGAGCGGGGTCGCTTCGGTCAGCCCGATGATCATCGCCGGGGCCAGCGTCTTCGACCATACGACGGGTTTACCTCAGCCGGGGCTCGGCCTGATCGGTGCGGACCCCAACTCGAGCGGCGCGCTCGGGACGTTCCACACCGACGGGGGCGCGACGGTCGTCGGTCCCGACCCGGGGATGGTCCTCCTCGACGACGTCGCCGCGGGGGACCTGAACGCCTCGGTCGGCGACCACATCACGCTGGTCGGCGTGGCGCCGCTCAACCTGACGGTCCAAGCGATCGTCTCGGACTCGAGCCGGGGCGGGTTCTATGGCGGGAGCAACGCGTACGTCACGCTCGCCGCGGCCCAGCAGGCGGAGAACGTTTCGGGCGAGGTCAACTTCCTTGCCGTGACCGACGTCGGCACCTCCGCGACGGGCGCCGCGAATTCGCCGAACGTGAGCGTCCGGATCAACAGCACGATCGCCGGACTCGACTCGCCCCTTCCCGTGGTCGTCGACAACCAACTCCACGACAACCTGCTCGTGGCGGCCCAGTCGGGCAGCTCGCTCACGGACCTCTTCCTCGTCCTCGGGCTGTTCTCGATCGTCGCCGGCGCGATGCTGATCGTCGGGATTTTCGTGATGATCGCGGAGGAGCGGAAGGGCGAGATGGGGATGCTGAGAGCCATCGGGCTCCCCCGGGGTCAGCTCGTCTACACCTACTACTTCGAGGGGGTGCTGTACGCACTCGGCAGCGCGCTCGCCGGGACGCTGCTGGGCCTCCTCGTCGGCTTCGGTCTGATCGAGGCGTTCGTCTCGATCGAGGGTGGCGGAAGCGCCGCGGCGCTCGCGATCCTGCAGGCGTTCACGGTCAAACCGTCCAGCTTGTTGATCGCCTACGTCGCCGGCTTTCTGCTGACGCTCGTGACGGTGACCATCGCCTCGTACAGCGTGAGCCGCCTCAACATCGTCCGGGCGATCCGGTCGATCCCGGAGCCGCCGCCGGCCCGACACTGGTACACCTACCTCGCGTACGTCGGCGCGCTCGTCCTCGTGCTCGGGGCGCTGATCTACGACCGGACCTACGCGGGCTCCGGCGACGTTTCCGTCCCGACCCTCGCCGGAGCGCTGATGATCCTCGGGGTCGCCCTCATCGCGAGCCGCTTCCTCCGCAACCGTCCGGTCTTCACGGTCGCGGGCGCGGCCCTCCTCCTGTGGGCCGGCTACATCCCGATCCGCCGGGACCTCATCGGCGCGCACCACTCGGGGACGATCACGGTGTTCTTCGTCGACGGGATCCTCATGGTCACGGGGGCCGTGATGCTCTACACCTTCAACTCCGACCTCGTGGTGAACGGCGTCGCCGCGCTGGTCCGGCGAAGTCCGAGGACCGTCCCGGTCGCGCGCATCGCCCTCTCCTATCCGAGTCGCCGGCCGGGTCGCACGGCCATCAACCTCGCGATCTTCGCCCTCGTCCTGTTCACGATCGTCGGCATCGCATCGATCGGCCAGTCGGTCACGGTCGGGGTCAACAATTCGGTTCAGGCGGAGTCCGGCGGCTACCCCCTGATCGCCTACTCGCAGACCCCGGTGCCGAACCTCCCCGGCCAGGTCGCCAACAACTCGACCCTCCGCGGCGAGATCCTGACCACCGTGCCCCTCGCGGCCGGTTTCCTCTCGGAGGTGGTCCCCGGGTTCGCCGGGACCTACGTCGATTCGGCGTTCGCCTCCCCGGCGGGACTTCCCTCGAACGAAACGCTCGCCGGGACGGCCGACTTCAACTTCTCCGCCACCGCGAACGGCTCGACCCCGGCCGAGGTCTGGTCCGCGCTCGCCTCGGACCCGGACGACGTGGTCGTGTCGAATCAGTACGCCCCCGCGAGCACGATCAGCCTCTCGGGAGGCGGCAGCCACCCGAGCGCGCCCGTCGGGACCCGCTTCACCCTCGGGAACCCGGACTCGGGGACCACGCGCAACGTCACGGTCATCGGCGTCCTCGGCGAGAGCTTCGTGCCCGGCGTGTTCCTGAACCCGGCGACCGAGTCGGCGCTCGGGATCCACGGGACGAGCGCCTTCTTCTTCCGCACGACGGCCGGGACGTCGGACACCCTCGTGCTCCAGCACCTGAAGGCGGCGTTCTACGCCTACGGGCTCATCGTGATCGACTTCCAGCAGGCGGTCGCCGCGTCGCTCCAGACGACGCTCGCGATCCTCGACCTCCTCGAAGTGTTCGTCGCGCTCGGCCTCGGGGTCGGGATCGCGGCGATGGGGATCCTCGCGATGCGCGCGGTCGTGGAGCGGCGGGCCGAGATCGGGATGATCCGGGCCACCGGGTTCACGCAGGGGATGGTGTTGCGCGCGTTCCTGCTCGAGTACTCGTTCGTCACGATCCTCGGGATCCTGATCGGGACGGGGCTCGGGATCCTCCTCGACTGGGACGCGAGCCAGGGGGCGGTCGCCCTGCTGCAGTTCGCGGTCCCGTGGGAGAACATCTTGATCGTGGTCCTCGTCAGCTACGGGCTGACGGTCCTCGCGATCCTCGGGCCGTCGCTCAGCGCGGCCCGTCTTCCGCCGGCCGAGGCGATCCGGTACTCCGAGTGAGCCGCGGCGGAAACCCGGGAGTCACGACCCCCCGCCACCGGAGCGCGAGGTACGCCACCGCCCCGACCAGGACCACGACGGCGACGATGTCGAAGAATCGGAACGTCGCCTCGAACGACGCCCAATTCCGGCCGAGCAGGACCCCGACGTAGAGGAGCGCCGCCGTGAAGGGGGCCCCTCCGAGCGCGGTGTAGAGGCCGAACTTCCGCGGGTCCATCCGAGCGGTCCCGGCGGGGAACGAGATGTACGCCCGGACGATCGGGAGAAGCCGGGCGAACCCGACCGCCGGTTCCCCATGCCGGGCAAACCACGCGTCCATCGCGCGCAAGTGCTGCGCGTTGAGCCGGAACCCCCCGGTCCCGGACCGCTCCAGCCAGCCCCGCCCGTACCGCCCGATCGCGTACGCCGAGAACGCCCCGACGAGGCTCCCGGCCAGGGCGGCCACGAACGCCGCCCAGAACGGGTAGACGCCGGAGAAGACGAGGTATCCGGCGAATGGGAGGATCACCTCGCTCGGCAATGGCGGGATGCCGAGGCTCTCGACGACCATGAGGCCGAACAGCGCGGCGAGTCCGCCCGCGGTGAGGACAGCTGTGAGGACCCCGACGAGCGTCTCGACGATCGGCAGCGAGAGCATTCGACCCGAAGCCTCGCGCGACGCCTAACCGGGGGACGTCGGCGCCGCCAGGACCAGCCGGTACGGGACCCGGAGGGCCGCGTTGGTCCGGGCGGGAATCCCCTCGAATTCGAGGGGGGTCTGGCAGCCGCCGCAGGCGACCGCCGGGCGCCGGCGGCCGAGGGCGATGGAGAGGGAAATCCCGGCCTCGATCTCCCGGATCGGGGCGGAGGAGCGGGCGATCTCCTCGTGCAACTGGGCGAGGAGCGTCTCCTCGCTCGGGAGGGTCCGGGACGCGTCGGTCATCCAACGAATTGAGGGACTCGGGGCGTATAACGGCGAGCGCACGTGGCGGTTACGCGTCGGGCGGGGAGACGTCGGCGTCCCCTTCGCCCGGGGCGCCCGCGCCCTTCTTTCCGGGGCCCCGCTTGAGGATCTCGCCGCTGATCCGGTCGAGCTCCCCCATCAGGGAGTCGATGTCCGCGGGCTCGGCTTCCGCCGCGGCGCCGGCCCCGACGGCCGCTCCGGCGGCGGCGCCGGCCGCCGCGCCGGCCGCCACGTCGCCCGGACCCTCGATGTAGGAGGGGGTCTCGGCGCCCGGCGGGGTCTGCGCGCCGCCGGTCGGTCCGCTCCAGGCCGCCACGCCGTCGCTACCGGAGGCGGGGGGGGTTCCGCCGCTCCCGCCGCCACCGCGGCGCCGCTGGTAGATCACGGCCGCGGCGATGAGGAGGATGATGATCGCGAGGAGGACGCCGACCCCGTAGGTGAGGAGGCCGGGGCCGTTGTTCGTGCACGTCCCGTACTGGCAGCTCGACGCGGCCTGGACGGTCCCGGTCGCCGGACCGAGGGCGGCGGCGAGAATGACGGAAAGAATCGCGACACCGAACGCCAGCGGAACGACCGACGCCCGAGTAGGTAGTTTGGCCACGTCCACGCTCTGGTCCCGAGCGGGACCCGTCTGGAAGTGGCCGGGCGCTCTATGTAAAGGTTGAGGTCGGGCCGTTCCCTCGTCGCATCCGGTTTCTTCCCCGACCGGGCCGCTATCCGTCCGGACCGGCTGGTGGGGGCGGTGACGGTCCCGCTCCAGGAGGTCCTCCTGGTCATCCTCGTGACCTACGTCGGATACTCGGCGTGGACCCGCGCGAACCCCCGCCTCCCGCTGTACGGGGCTCTCGTCGTCCTCCTGCTGGCCGCGGTGGCGAGCGGGACCGGGGCGAGCGCGCTGGCCGATTCGCTCGCGATCGACGTCGTCTTCCTGCTGGTCGCGGGCGTGGCGCTCATCGGAATCGACCGCGTCCGGCCCCGGCGGGGCGGCTCATCGGCCCGCCTCGGGGCCGCGACGGATCCGCCACGACCCGATCCGGCGCAGGAGGGTCAGCCGACGGCCCAGCATCCCCTCGACCACCTCGAGGGCCAGGTCGTCCCCGTGGTCGATGCTCCCGGTCAGGATCACGATCAGGACGAACAGGGCGGCGATCCCGAGCCCGACGATCGGTAGTCGAAGCCCGGTCAGCGCGAACGGCACGAACAGGAACAGGAGCCCGACCGGCACCCCCGTCAGCACGAGCGGCACGACGTAGTGCCGCTGGAACGGGTGGACCCCTTCCAGGACGGCGAGCTCGACGATCGAGAGGACCGGGTTGAGCGCGTTCGCCACGGCCCACGCGATCGCGGCGCCGGTCGGGCCGTACGCCGGGACCAGCACGAGGGCGATCGTGACGTCGACGATCGCGGACGCCGCGGCGTTGTAGACGAGGAGCCGGGTCTGGCCGAACGAGACCTGGGTCGCGGCCGCCGGCCCGACGAGGGTCGAGACGAGCGCCCCGGAGACGAGGATCTGGAGCGGGACCGTCGCCCCGGTGTAGCTCTGCGGATAGACGAATCCGAGGGCGCCCGTCGGGAAGAAGAAGAAGAGGAGGAAGAGCGGGAGGCTGGTGAGGACGACCCACTTGGTCGCGGTGACGTAGGTGAGTCGGACCCCGTCGAGGTCCTTCTGTCGGACGAACCGGGCGGCGACGGGGAGGAAGATGTACGCGACCGACCCGGTCCCGATCTGGAGGAGCCGGGCGAGGGTCAGGGTCGCCGAATAGCCCCCGACGACCGAGTAGTGGAAGACGCCGAGGAGCAGGAGGTCGGCGTTCCCCGTGACGAATCCGGCGACGCTGACGATGAACAGCGGGACCGCGAAGAGGAACAGCCGCCGGTCCTCACCGGCCGCCCGGGCGCCGGCCGGGAGACGCTTCGGGAGTCGGCGCCGGGTGTACCACGCGAGCCCGGCGATGACAAGGAGGTTCGCCGCGACGTACGCTCCGAGCGTCTCCGGGAACAGGAGCGGGTGGGGGGCGAACCGGAATAGGAAGACGACGAAGGTCAGGAAGAGGACCGGGTTCAGGATGAGCGAGTAGACGACGTTCGGCCGGACGTCCTCGAACCCCTGGAACACCGAAACGACGAGCGAGCCTACGATCTGGCAGCCGACGCCGACGCTGAACGCCTCCAGGGTCAGCGAGAGGACCGGGGCGTGGTAGAACTCCCCCTCGACGAATCCGGCGACCGCCATCCCGGCGGTGAAGGCGAGGGCGGAGCCGACGAGGACGCGCGACGCGCTCCGGACGATCGTCCGTCGCTGGTCGTCGCTCGGGGCGAACGGCAGGCTCCGCGCGATTGCCTGGGGGAGCCCGAGGGTTCCGATCGAGGCCAAGAGGCCGGTGAGGGCGAGCGCGTAGGCGAACGCACTCCAATCGGTCGACGAGAGCGTGTTGACCAGAACGACCCGGATGAGGAACGTCGCACCGACGTAGACCAGGGTCCCGATCAGCATCAGGACGGTGCCGTGCGTGACGGCGTGTAGGCCGTCCCGGGTCGACCGCACTGGCTCGGCCACGTCCGTCCCAGTGCCGTCGGGCGACCCCGGGAGAAAAGGGTGCTGACGGATAGGAAGGCGGGTTCAAGACCCCCCTGCGTCCATCGACGGTCGTGACCCTTCCCGGGCCCGGCCTCGGCGCCTGGGCGCTCGCGCTGCTGGTGTTCGCCGCGGCGTCCGCGATCCTGGGGGGCGCGCTGCGGACGTTCGTAGTCCGGTGGGTGCCCGCCTGGCGATCGCTCGGCCCGATCGAACGGCTGGTCCTCGACCTGTACCTCGGCGGCGGCACCGTGTACGCCGTCGCGTTGCTCCCGCTCGGGTTGTTCACGGCGGCGACCTTCCCCACGCTTGTCGTCCTGGCGCTCGCCTACCTGCTGTTCCGGGTGGTCCGGTTGGGCCGGTCCGAGTCCGGCCGCGCGGTGGTGCGCGCCGTCCGAGGCTATCTGGGGATCGGCCCCGGCGTCGCGCTGGTCGCGGCCGCGGCCCTCGGAGCTCTCGAACTCGCGATCGCGGTCGGGATCCCGACGGGGAACACCTACGATGCGAGCCAGCTGGCGACGTACACAGCCCTCCTCCTCGCGCACCACTCGGTTCCCACGAACCTCGCGGGGCTTGGTCTCTCCGGGTCGGTCTCCTACCCGCAGGGGGCGACCGTATGGATGGGGACGGCCCAGCTCCTGTTCGGCCTTCCCGCGGCGCGGACCGCGCTGCTCGTCACGCCGCTGTTCTTCGGCCTCGCGCCGCTCGGAGGGTATGCACTCGGCGACCGGTGGTTGGGCGGACCGCGCGGGGGAGCGGTGCTCGCGGTCGCCCTCGCGGTCCTCGCGACGTGGACCCGGTTGCAGGTCTCGGGAAGCTACGATTTCGTCGCGGCGTTCCCCCTCACGCTCCTCGTCATCGCCCTTTCGCGAAGCTGGGTCGAGCCGACCGTCGTCCCGTGGGGGGACGTGGTGGCGTTCGGGCTCCTCGCGGGGTACGCCGCTGCGCTCAACCCGGTGGGGGTCGGCTGGTGGCTCCTTGCCCTCCCGTTCGCCGCGGGTGCGGCGGCCGCCGGCCGGTGGTTCGGCGACGCCCGGGCCTGGCTGGCCCGGTATGCCGTGGCGCTCGTAGCCGCCGCGATCCCGATCGCCCCCTCGCTCGCCGCGGTGGCGCGGGGAAGAGACCACATCGGGTTTGCCGGTTCCGCGCCGGGCGTCGGGACGTTGGCGCCCGTCGGGCTGACGGGAAGCCAGATCGTCGGGTACGTCGACCCGTTGCTGTTCGGCGCCACCGACCAGGGGCTCTCGCCGTTCCCGGTCCTCCGGCTCGAGCTGGCCGGCCTCCTCGTCGTGGGGGCCCTCCTGCTGGCGGTGCTCGCGAACTCGACCGGCGACCGCGGCCCGGTCCGTCGACTGGCGTTCGGGGCGATCGCGTCCGCGGGGGTCCTGTTCCTGGTCGAATGGCTCGCCTCGCTCGGCGTCCGGCCGTTCCCGGCGCTGGCGCCGCTCACGAACGGGGCCGAGCTTTCCGAGATGCTGTTCACCGCCTTCGTCGTGGTCGCGGCCGTTCCGGTCGTCGCCCTCCTGGAGTGGAAGGCCGCCGATCCGACGATCCCGGACTCCGTCCGGCGACCCCGGTGGTCGCTCCCGGCCGGATCGAGCCCCAGGGGGCCGACGTGGGCCATTGCGGTCGCCCTGCTCCTCTTCGTCCCGGGCGTGGCGGTGACGGCGACCGAGATGCCGGGGACGGTCGGTACGCTCTACCGCTCGTTCGGGAACGTCAGCGCGGGGGACTTCGCGATGCTCGCCTGGGCCGGCACGGGGTTACCGGCGGGGGCCCGCGTCCTCGTGGCGCCGGGGAGCGCGGCGGAGTTCCTCCCGGCGTACGCCCCGCAAGTGCGGGTCGTCTACCCGGTGGTCCTCGGGTTCGACTTCCCGAACCTCACGTACCGGGACCTGAACCGAGAGCTGTCGAACGGCACCCTCGAACCGAACGGCCACGCCGACCTCCTCGCGCTCGGGGTCGGGTACATCGTCGTGACCGGCCGCAACTCGGTCCTCGGGACCCCGTACTCGACGGCCCCGCTCTTCGCCGAGCCGTCCGAATTCGCGCTCGTGGAACACGCGGGGGACGCGTACGTGTTCGAGTACACGCCGGGGACCCTGGCCCCGACGGCGGGGTCGGGCGGACTCAGATGAACTCGTCGAGCAGGCTCTCGCGGCCCTTGAGGCCCGCAGGCTGGTTCGCGAGCGGGCCGGCGGTGAGGACCTCCTCGAGGTCCTCGTACGTCGGCTTGTCGGCCTTGTAGAACAATCCCGTCGGGACCTTGTCGCCCCACTCGAGCGACCGCTGCCACGCCTGCACGATGTCGGTCGGGTCGTGGCCCGAGTTCTCGAGCTTGTAGACGCGCTGGCGGAACCAGTCGAACGTGTTGATCTTGTTGTAGGTGACGCACGGGCTCATCGCGTCGATGAAGGCGAACCCCTTGTGCTGGATGCCGCCGGCGACAAGGTCGGCCATCTGCTTGACGTCCCCGGAGAAGGCACGCGCGATGTAGGTGGCGCCCGCCGCGAGGGCGAGGCTGATCGGGTCGATCGGGTTCTCGATGACCCCCGCCGGGGTTGACTTCGTCTTCTGGCCCATCATCGACGTCGGCGACGCCTGGCCGGTCGTCAGTCCGTAGATCTGGTTGTCCATCGTGACGTACGTCATGTCGACGTTCCGCCGCATCGTGTGGATGAAATGGCCGGCGCCAATCCCGAACCCATCGCCGTCCCCGCCCGTGGCGATCACGGTGAGGGTGTGGTTCGCCCACCGGATCCCTTCCGCGACCGGGAGCGATCGCCCGTGGATCGAATGGAACCCGTAGCTCGAGAGGAAGTGCGGGAGGTTCGACGAGCAGCCGATCCCCGAAACGAGCACGACCTGGTGGCTCGGGATCTTCAGCCGCTTGAGGGCCATCTCGACCGCCGCGACGACCCCGAAGTCGCCGCACCCCGGGCACCAGGTGGGCTTTGTGTCGGACTTTCCGATGAGGGGCAGCAGCGTCCCGACCGTCGGAGCGACCGACGGTGCACTAGTTCCGGCCATGTCCAAGGACCTCCAGGGCCTTCCCTACGACCTCGTAGGGGTAGAACGGCTCCCCGTCGTACTTGAGGAGCCGGTTGGTGAGGTGACGGCCGGTCTCCGCCCGGATGAGGCGACCGAGCTGGCCGGAATAGTTCGCTTCGACGAGGAGCGTCGTCTTCGCCCGGTCGATCGCGGCCTCCAGGACGTCGACGTGGAGGGGGAAGACGGTTCGGATCTGGAGTAGGTTCGTCGCGACGTTCTTCGCGGCGAGCGTGACCATCGCGTCCCGGATCGCGCCGACGGTCGAGCCCCACGCGACGAACGTCAGCGGGGCGTCGGCGGGTCCCTCGAGCCGGGGGGGCTCGGTCGACCGCCCGATGCCGGCGAGCTTGCCCATCCGCTTCTGCATCATCTTCGTTCGTTCGGCGACCCAGACGGGGATCCCGGACTTGACGTCCGAGATCAGGTGGCCCTTCTCGTCGTGCTCGTCGGACCCGGCGATCCACTGCAGGCCGACCTGGCCGGGAAGGGACCGCGGAGAGACGCCCGACGGCGTGTACTGGTAGCGTTTGTAATCGTGGCCGTTCGGCTGGACCGAGAAGAGCGAGGGGATCTCGACGTTGAGGTCGATCTCCGAGCGGTCGACCGTCATGTAGTTCTCCGACAGGTGGAGGTCGCTCGCGAGGAGGACGGGGGTCTGCCACTCCTCGGCGACCTGGAACGCCCGGATCGCGGCCCGGTACGCCTCGACGGCGTTCGCCGGGGCGAGGATCGCCCGGGGGAACTCCCCCTGGCCGGCGCCGAGCATCATGTTGAGGTCGCCCTGCTCGGTCTTCGTCGGAAGCCCCGTCGACGGACCGGACCGTTGGGATTCGACCACGACGAGGGGGATCTCGGCCATTCCGGCCATGCCGAGCGCCTCGACCATCAGGGCGAATCCGCCGCCGCTCGTGGCGGTCATCGACCGGACGCCGCCGTACGAGGCGCCGATCGCCATGTTGATCGCCGCGAGCTCGTCTTCGGCCTGCTTGACGACCACCCCGATGTCGCGGGAATGGGCCGCCATCCAGTGCATGATCGACGACGCCGGCGTCATCGGATACTGGGCGAGGAACTTGCAGCCGGCGGCGGCGGCCCCGAGGGCGATCGCCGCGTTCCCGGTCATGAGGAGCTTCGGCTCCCCGGCCTTCGCGACGGCGTGGTCGTTCGCCGCGGAGTTCGCCTGCGCGAACGCGTAGCCGTCCGCGGACGCCCCGAGGTTCCAGTCGACGACGTCGCCCTTCTTCTTCCCGAACGAGTCGGCGAGCGACGCTTGGAGGACGTCGAGCGGGATCCCGGCGAGGAACGCGGTGGCCCCGAGGCCGCCCGCATTCTGCAGGATCGATTGGGAGGTGAACTTCCGGGCGATCTCGAGGGTCTTGACGGGCAACGCCTTCGTGCCCGCCGGAAGCTGGCTCGCGGGGATGTCGAACTTCTCCGGGTCGAAGACCACGGTGCCGCCGCGCGAGAGGCTCGGCAAGTGGACGTCCGCCGTCTCCTTGTTCAGGGCGTACAGGATGTCACACGCATCGCCCTGCGAGTGGGTGGGCGCGGTGGAGGCTCGGGCCTGGAACCAGACATGGCCCCCCCGGATGACCGATTGGTAGGCGTTGTGGCCGAAGACGTGCAACCCCATCCGCGAGAGCGAATGCGCGAGCGTCTCGCCCACGGACGCGATCCCGTCGCCGGCAGCGCCGCCGGCCCGGACGGAAATCTCGCCCATCGACGCGCTTCGAGAGGGAGTGCCTATTAAGCGATTGTCTCCCCTCGCCGACAGGACCCCCCCGGGGTGTCGTCCGGAGCGGGGCCGCGGAGGATTCCATGGCCGACCGGAGCGTCCGTCGAACGAGGCCCGGAACGATCGCGATCCGGCTGTTCGCGACCGCCCGGGAGGCGGCCGGGACCTCGCGAATCGAGCGGGAGACCGGACCGGAGGGTGTCGTCCTTCGGGACCTGCTGCGCGAGCTGGCGGAGCAGCGGCCGGCGCTGGCGCCGATCCTCCGACACTCCCGGTTCGCCCGGAACGGCGCCTACGTCCACGGAACGGGCGGCCGCGTGCGGGCCGGAGAGGAACTCGCCATCCATCCGCCGTACAGCGGGGGTTGAGCGGTGGTCGTCCGCTTGACCCGCGAGCGCCTCGACATGGCCGCGGCGATTCGACTCCTGGCCGACCCGAACTCGGGCGGCGTCGTGGTGTTCTCGGGCCGCGTTCGGCCGGACCGATCGGCGGCCGGAGCGGTGCGGGCCCTCTTCTACGAGGCCGACGAGCGGATGGCGCTCCCCGTGCTCCGACGATTGGCCCGGACGGCCGAACGGTCCCCCGGCGTCCGGCGGGTCGTCGTTTGGCACCGGACCGGGACCGTTCGCGTCGGCGAGGTCTCGGTCGTCGTCGGGGTCGCGGCCGTCCATCGGGACCAGGCGTTCCGGGCCGCCCGGTTCCTCATCGACCGGGTGAAGTCCGACGTGGCGATCTGGAAGACAGATCGAGCACGACCCGCGCGTCGACGGCCACGACGCCCTGCCCGGCCGGCCGGACGATCAGGGGATTCAGGTCGAGCTCCGCGACCTCGGGCACCTCCACCACGAGCTGGCTGACCCGCTCGATCGCATCGTAGAGGGCGGCGAGGTCGGCCGGCCCTTCCCCCCGGACCCCGTTCAGGATCGCGGCCGAGCGGACGGCCCCGACCATGTGGACCGCCGAAAGCGAGCGGAGGGGGGCCAGACGGAACGTCACGTCGCGGAGCACCTCGACGTAGATCCCTCCCATCCCGAACAGGACCACCGGCCCGAACCCCGGATCCCGCTGGGCCCCGACGATCACCTCGTGGCCGCCCCGGATCATCGATTCGATCTCGAACCCATCGATCCGTGCGCCGCTCGCCCGTCGCGCGAGCTCCGACCGCATCGTCGCCCACGCCGACCGGAGCGCGCCCTCGTCCGGGAGATTGGCGGCGACGCCTCCGACGTCGGTCTTGTGCGAGATGTCGGGCGAGGCGACCTTGAGGACCACGGGGTAGCGGATCTCGGCCGCCGCCTCGACCGCCTCCTCGAGGCCGTCGACCGCTCGGGACGGGGCGAACGGAATCCCGTAAGCGGTCAGCAGGGCCCGGGCGGCGTACTCGGGAAGGACGGAGGACCGGGAGCGCCGGGCCGCGGCGATCGCGGCTCGGGCGGCCGGTCGGTCGACGGGGAACGAGCGAACCCGGGTCCTGGGCCGGATCTTCCAGGCGTGGTACTTGGCGAGCGTCCCCAGCCCGGCGACCGCCTCCTCGGGGAAGGTGAACGTCGGAACGCCGTGCTCCTCCAGGATCCCGACCTCGTGGGTGAGGTCGGTGAGCCCGAACAGGCAGGCGACGACCGGCTTCGGGCTCGTCCCCCGGCCCTTCAGGATCGCCCGGGAGACGACGTCGCCGCTCAGGGTGCCGGTCGGAGTGGCGATCACGAGCGCCCCATCGGTCGTGGGGGCGGCGAGAAGGTCGGCGAGGGCGCCCGAATACTGTTCGGCGTGGGCGTCGGCGGTCATGTCGACCGGGTTCCCCACCGACGCGGAGGGGGAGAGGCGCCGACGAAGCGCCCGGACGGTCCGCTCCGGGGGGACGGGAAGCTCGAGGCCGACCCGGGCGCACGCATCGGCCGCCACGATCCCGGGTCCCCCCGAGTTCGTGAGGATCGCCAATCGGGGCCCGCTCAGCGCGAGACCGGCCGCATGGACTTTCGCCGCCCGGAACAGCTCGCCGATCGAGTCGACCCGCAGGACCCCGGACTGCTCAAACAACGCGTCAAAGAGCCGGTCCTGCCCGGAGTTCGCAAGGGAACCGGTGTGACTGCGGGCGGCCCGCTCGCCCGCGACGGAGCGTCCACTCTTGATCACGATGACCGGTTTCTTCTCGGTGACCTCCCGCGCCGTCTCGAGGAATCGCCGGCCGTCGGCGAGGTTCTCGACGTACAGGAGGACCACGGCGGTCGCGGGGTCGTCGGCGAGCGAACGCAGGAGGTCGTTCTCGTCGATCCCCGCCCGGTTCCCGATCGAGACGAATCGGGAGAATCCAATTCGCTCGGCAATGCCATAGCGCAGGATCCCCGCACAGAGCGCCCCGCTCTGGCTGACGAAGGCGATGTTCCCGCGCGGCGGCAGCGTCTCCGAGAACGTGGCGTTCAGGGCGACCGACGGGTCGGTGTTGAGCACGCCAAAGCAATTCGGGCCGACGAGCGACATTCCGTGCCGGCGGGCGGTGGCGACGAGCGCGGCTTCCCGGGCCACTCCGGCGCCGCCGACCTCGCGGAACCCCGCGGAGATCACGATCGCCCCCCGGGTCCCGGCGCGGCCCAGCGACTCCACCACGACCCGGACATCGGGGGCCGGCACGATCACCACGGCGAGGTCCGGCGTCTCGGGGAGCTCGCGCACCGACCGGTAGCATTGGACGCCGCTCACGCTCGGCCATTTCGGGTTCACCGGATAGACGACGCCCTGGAACCCGGCGGAGAGCACGTTGCGGAACAGCGAAGTGCCGACCGCGCCGGGCCGGTTGGAGGCTCCGATCACCGCGACCGAACGGGGACGGAACAATTCGTCGAGCGACGCCACGTTCCGCCCGCCCACCGGCCGCTCCGTCGTCGCCGAGACGGCCGTTTGTTATATACCGTGGTCCGGGTTGGGCGCGATGGCCGGACCGTCGGAGGCGCCCCACCCCCAACCGACGTCCACGCCCCCCGGCGCCGCGCCCCGCGGGCGGCCCGGCGGCGTCCTTCAGAAGATGGGAAAGGGCGCGATCGTCCACGTCGTCGCCGTCGGCTCCGGAAAGGGCGGGGTCGGAAAGTCGGCGACGACCGCGCTTCTGGCCTCCGAGTTGCGCCGGCGCGGCCTCGCGGTCGGGCTCCTCGACGCCGATGTCACCGGCCCGTCGATCCCGAAGCTGTTCGGTCTCTCCGGACCGCTGCTCGACCGGGGCGAAGGGATCGAACCGGCGGTGTCGGCCGATGGCATGCGGGTGATCTCCTCCCAGTTCCTCGTCGAGGACGAACAGGCCCCGGTGATCTGGCGCGGTCCCCTCGTCACCCGGCTCATCACGCAGTTCTTCGGAGGCGTCAACTGGGGGAAGCTCGACTACCTCCTGATCGACATGCCGCCCGGGACGAGCGACGTTCCCCTCACGGTCTTCCAGACGATCCCGATCGATGGGATGGTGTTCGTCTTCACGCCGCAAGAACTCGCCGGCATGATCGTGAAGAAAGCCATGAACATGGCCCGCGACCTCCACGTCCCGCTCCTCGGCGCCGTCGAGAACATGAGCTATCTCCAGTGTCCGCATTGCCACGAGCGGATCCCGCTCTTCGGACCGGGGAGCGTCGAGCGGATCGCGAAGGAGTTCGGCATTCCCGTCCTCGGGACCCTCCCCGTGGACCCGGCGCTTTCGGACGCGGCGGACCACGGCACGCTCGGCGATTACCGGTCGACCGAGGTCGCCGCGCTCGCCGACGCGTTCCTCGCCGCGATCGCGGCCCAGGGCACGTCGTCGGTCACGACGCTGTAGTCGCGCGCAGCGCCCCGAACGCGACCGTCTCGGTCGGAACCCCGCGGCGCCGGAGCGCCGCCGCGAGGCCGCGGACGTGCGCGTCCCCGACGATCGCGGCCACCCGTCCGTAGCCGTTCCGCCGGGCCTCGGTAAGCCGGGCGGCCATGTGCTCGTTCCGCTCATCGAGAAGGACCCGAGCCACGCCGGGGTAGGCGGTCCGCAGGTCCGCCGAGAAGTCCTCCGGGGCATCGGCGTACCGGTCGAGCTCCTTGCGGACGACTCGCGACGGGATCACGAGCCCGACGATGCTCCCGACGATGAGCGCCACCCGTTCCTTCGGGGAGAGCGCGGCGATGAGCCGACGGATCGTCTCGCGGATCGGGTCGTCGATCAAGAGGAGCGGGATCCCCCGTTCCTTCGCGAGGGCGGCCGCGCTCCGCATCTCGGCTCCGGCCACCCCCGCGCCGAGCTCGCCGCCGAGCCGCTTCTGGATGACGGCCCAGAGCCGGACGAACAACGGGGCGTCCCCGCCCCCGCTCCGACGGGCCCCGGGCGCCGGCTCGGGGAGCATCGCCTGGGCCCGTTCCTCGTCGAGCTCGACGGCGATCGCGTCGAGCGGCCGGTCGCGCAGCGTCGCCCGGATCGGCCCGTCGAGGTCGACGACGTGCGCGGTGCCGAGGAGCAGGATGGGCGCCTCGAGCGTGCTCGAATACACGGCGCCGCGAGCCGGGACGACCACTTGGGGGTTGCGGGCGACCGCGAGGCATTTGGACCCGGAGCCGTTCGCCGTGCGGGATGGCGACGACGTTTCCCCCGCCCCAGCAGCCGAACCCGCCGCGCGGCCGAACCCGTCACCCGTTCTTCATGCACGAGATGGTCCGGCGGCAACAGGTCGCCGTGAAGGCGACCCTCGCCGAGCTGACGGGCTGGGCCGGGGCCGCCCGCACCCGGGATCCTGCGGCCCGCCTGCTCACGACGGGGATCGGGACCTCGTTCCATGCGGCGCTCGCCGTGGCCGCCGCGGCGCGGGCCGCCTCCCCCGGCCGGGTCGTCGAGGCCCGGTCCGCCTTCGACCTTCTGGACGGACCCGAGACCGCGGTGGCCGACGTGGCGATCGCGTTCTCGGAGTCGGCCGAGACGTTCGTGACCGCCCGCGCCCTCGAGCTCCTGCGCCAGCGGAAGGTGCCGACCGTCCTCGTCACCGCTGCGGCGAAGGGAGAGTGCCGGGACCTCGCAGCGGAGGTCGTCGAGACCAAGCACGCGAAGGAAGATTCGTGGACCCACACCGTCAGCTACGCCGCGGGCGTCGCCGCCGGATGGTCGCTGGTCCAGCCCCGTCCGGACCCGGTCGCCGAGGCGACGGTGGTCGAGGCGATCGGCGACGCCCTCGCCCTCGAACCCCGGGTGATGGAGACGGTCGAGGCGCTCGGCGAACGGGACCGGTTCGTTCTCGTCGGCTCGGGGAGCGGCGAGGCGACCGCCCGGGAGGCGGCGTTGAAGCTCCGCGAGGCGACGCGCCGGTTCGCCACCGCGGTCGGGGTCGAGGAACTCCTCCATGGGGTCCTCCCCTCGCTCAACGAACACGCGGCGGTCCTCGCGATCTCGGGGACCGAGCTCGAGCGGCGACGGGTCGCCGACGGCCTCGCGGCGGCCCGGCACCTCGACGCGTTCGTCTGGCACATCGATACCTCGGGCGCCGCGACGGTCGAGAACGGCCTCGCGCTGCCGCCGGTCCCACCCGGGATCGCCCCGATCGTCCAGGGGATCCCGTTCCAGTGGCTGGCGTACTGGATCGCGGTCCAGGACGGGCTCAACCCCGACATCATGGGGCTCGACGACCCGAAGGTCCTCGCGGCCCGACGGAGCTTCGGGATCTGACGGGCCCGCCGCGACGCCGCGCCAAACCCCAAATAGCCCGGCCCGGTCGGACCGCCGATGGCCTCGACGATCTACGAAGTGCCGAGCGCCAAGCGGACGGAACTCGACGCGGCGCTCCAGGACGACGTCGTCTCGCGGCAAAGCCAGAAGATCCGCGATGCCCCGTCCGCGGGCGGGCCGGCGGGCCAGCTCTACGTGGTGGTCAGCGGGACCGAGGAAGCCGTCACGCGCGCCGACTCGCTCCTCGCGCCCCTGGGACGGAAGCTCCCGGCGGCGGAGGCCGAGTCGCTCCAGCGGAAATTCCAGGACGAGGACGACGCTGCCTCGGCCGGGATGGGCCTGTTCTTCACCGAGTAGGCGGGCCTACTCTTCGGTCGGACCCTGGGACGCCTCGAGGTCCTCGCCGCCCGCGAAGTTCGCCTGGAGCTGGCGGTAGACCGCATCCATCCCGGTCATCGCCTTGCTCGACGTCGGGAGGAGGGTCGCGAGCGGCGCCATCGCTTCCATCGCCCGGAACAGCTCGGTCGAGAGCTGCAGGTCCGGCGTCGCCGTCTCCCGCGTGACGGCGTCGTAGAGGAGGCCGGGCTCGTCGCCCCAGCCGAGGATCTCCTCCCGCCGGGCGGCGTCGAGGAGGTCGGTCTTCGTGAGTACGTTCACCGTCGGAAGCCGGAACCGGAATTCGACCGTGGCAGATAGGAGGAGGAGCGAGACGAACCCGTTCGGGGTCCGCGCGAGCGCGGGGTCGAACAGGAAGGCGATCGTCGACCGTTCCCCGCTGAGGGCGTCGACGATGGCCCGCGACGCCTCCCGGAACGCGAAGAGTTCGATCTGCCCGGGGGTGTCGACGAGGACGTAGTCGGAGCGGAACTCCGAGAGCGCCTGCTTGACGTCGAACACCTTCAGCGCGATCATGTCGGCGGCCGCCACCTGGGCGCCGTTCGGTCCGAGCTCGTGCTCCTGCATCACCTCGGCCAGGCGGACCCACTCGCGGATGTCGACGTCCGGCTCGAGCTCGGCGTTCTCGTTCCCCGGGTCGAGGTTGAGGATCGTCGCCTCGTACCCCTCGCCCTTCAGCCAGGTCCGGAACGCGTGGACGAGGTTCGTCTTTCCGGCCCCGGCGGTGCCGGTGAAGTAGACGGTCCCCGGCTCCTCCATCTAGTGGCCGCCCTCCGCCGCGTGGCGGCGGGCGAGCTCGGCCGAGAGGGACCGGAGGAACTGGGTCTTCGGAGTTCCGGCCTTCTTCGTGACGCGCACCCGGCCGGAGAGCTGGAAGAACTGACGGGGATACTGCTTCTCGGGCTCGGCAACGGCCACGAACCCGAGCCCCTTCGCCACCTCGACGATCTCCTCGAGGGTGGTTTCGGTCACCGCGACCGACTGCGGGACCCGGCGCCCGAGGGCCCGGGTCGTGGTCCGGTTCAGGTACGACGGGTAGACGAAGAAGTGGTCCGGCATCCGCGGCCCCCGATCTGGGGTTACGCGGCGGCCGCGCTCTCGGCGATCCGCACGGCGTTGACGACGCCGTCCTGGCCGGGGCGCGAGCGGACCCGGACGAGGCCCAGCTCGGTCTCGAGGATGGCGCCGCGGGTGATGATGTTCCGCTGCACGTAGTTCGGGTTCGCCGGGTTCTCCCGGACGGTGACGATCTTCACGACCTTCGACTTCTTCGTCGACGGGTCGTAGACGTTCGCGGTGCTGACGGTGAGGATCCGGATCTTCTCGTTGGCCCCGCGCACGCGGTACCGCTTCACGGTCCCCGCGCCGAGGGTCGCCTGCTGGAGTTCGCGTCCGATCTCGAACCGCCGCTTCTTGCGGATCGGCCGGAGCCGTCCTCCCGTCCGCTTGCGGCGCGACCGACCTTGCCAGATACCCATGGGCCCTCGAGGGAGGTCGAGCGAGCGGGGTGCCGTATTTGACGTTTCGTGAGAGGAGGCTCCGCCCCCGCGCTCGGAACGGAGCGATCGGATTCCTCGGCGGCCCGGACGCGACCGCCCGGGGCCCCGGAGCCCCTCGCGAACCCCGAGTCGGATCAGAGGAACGGGCGCAGAACGGGCCGGAGCGGCTCGAACGTTCCGAGCACCGTTCTCTCCTCCTCGGGCGTGAGCGGCTCTCCGGGCGAGCGGTATCCTACGCGGGCGCCCCACGCTTGGCCGGCCAAGAACTTCACGGTCGCCGGGAACGGCCCGGACCGGATCGCCTCGCCGACCCGGGTGACGAGCACCTGCAGCTCGTTCGCGCGGGCCGTCTCGTGCGCTCGGGCGGCGCGGACGAGCGCGACCCCCAGCTTGGGAACGACGTTCGCGGACGGGAGCGCCGCGCCCGCCGCCCCCTTCTCCACGGCCGCGAGCGCCAGGGCATCCTCGCCGGAAAATACGGCGAACCCTTCTGGAGCGCCCCGAAGGAAGCCGGCCACGCTCTCGAGGAACCCCGAACCGTCGGTGATCCCGTCAATGACCCGCTCCCGCGCCAATCGGTGCACGAGCTCCGGGGTCAGGGTGGAGCCGGCGAGCGCCGGGGCGTTCTCGACGACGATCGGGATCTTCGTCGCCTCCCGGATCGCCTGGTAGTAGTGCGCGAGGGCGTCGGTCGTGAGGCGGAGTCCGTACGGCGGGGCCGCGATGAGGGCGGCCGCACCGGCCTCCTCCGCGGCCAACGCCAACCGGACCGACCGGCGCGTCCCCGGAGCCCCGACGCCGACCCAGGCGTCGGACTTCGCCGGGAGGCTTTCGAGGGTCGACTCGAGGAGGATTCGTCGCTCGGCGTCCTCGACGAGCGCGGATTCCCCGAGGGCCCCGAGGAGCAGGATGTGGTCGGCCCCCGCGCTCGCGATCGTGCGGACGAACGCCCCGCTCGCCCCCGGATCGATCGCCCCGTCCGGGTCGAACACGGTGGGGACGGGAACCGCGAGGCCGTGGAGCATGTCGACGGTGGAGGAGGTCTCGCCTTATGGGGTTCGCGCCATCGGGGCCTTCCGATGGTCGTCCCCCGGGGGCCCGGCCCGGCTCCGGCGCCGTACGGGCAGGTCCTCGGGATCGACGAGGCCGGTCGGGGGAGTCTCGTCGGACCGCTCGTCGTCGGTGGGTTCCTCCTCGAGGCGGCACGGATCCCGGAGCTCGGCGAGCTCGGGGTCCGCGACTCGAAGCGGCTCACGCCCTCCCGCCGCGAGGCAATCTTCGAGGCGCTCCCGACGATCGGCACACCGCTCGCGATCCGGCTCGGCCCGGGCGCGATCGACCGGGCCGTCGCGCGGGGACGGTTGAACGAACTCGAACTCACCGCATTCGCCCGGCTCGTCCGCCAGACCCGGCCCGACATCGCCTACGCGGACGCCTGCGACCCGGTCGCCGAGCGGTTCGGTCGACGGCTTCGGACCGCGTCGGGGACCTCGGCCGAGGTCCATGCCCGGCACAAGGCGGACCGGGACCTCCTCGTGGTCGGAGCGGCGTCGATCGTCGCGAAGGTCCACCGCGACCGAGCCCTCGAGGAACTGCGGAGCCAGGTTGGCGAGGGGCTCGGGAGCGGGTACCCCTCGGACCGCGAAACGGTGGAGTTCGTGCGGGCAGTCCTCGCCGACGGAACGTCCCCGCCGGCGTGGCTCCGTACGTCGTGGGCCACGATGGAAAGGATTAATCCCCGCCGACCGGCTCGCGCCCTCGAGGCGTTCGGGCGATGATCGAGGAGAACCTCGCCGGCGTCGTGGACCGGTTCAACCGGCACGCGGAGAAGAACCCCGCGATCCGCGCCGAACTCGGGGGCCTCGCCCGCACCATCCGGATTCGCGTCACCGACGAGGGGACGTACGCGGTCGACCTCCGGGAGGGCCATCTGGAGAACCTCCGCAGCGACGGGACCGGGAAGGCGGACCTCACGATCACGACCGACCGGGCGACGCTGCTCGGATTGATCGCGAAGGACATCGGCCCGATGAAGGCGCTCGTCACCCGACGGCTGGCCATCGACGGCAGTCTTGAGGACAAGCTCCTGTTCCGCAAGCTCCTGTAGGAGCGCGCCCGGCCGTTACGGCAGGAAGACGCACGCGGCGATGCACACGCCGTAGTGGTCCATCGGGATCACGAGCTCTTCGGTCCGGTAGTGGATCCGGCGGAGCTCGACCCCTCGGAAGTGGGCGATCTCCTCCATCCGCCACCGAAGGAACTCCTTGAGCGATTTCTGCGTGCCGTGGACATGGCCCTCGGCGACGTAGCCGCCCTGGCCGTCGGTCCGGAACCCGTACGCGATCCCCGAGCTGATGACCTCGCCCTCGCCTCCGCCCATCCGGGCGAGGACGCAATGCGTGATCGCCCCGCGGGCGATCGCCACCCGGTCGACCTGGCGGATCCCGATCGGGAGGACCGAGGAGACGCTGACGAGGTTCTGTTCGCCAATCCCCGCCTGGAGGAGGGCGAGGTCAAACGCGTTCAGCTCGCTCGTCTTGTTGATCCCTTTCCCGCTCGTGGCGAAGAAGCGGGTCGGAATCGGGACCAGCGTTCCCTCGCGGGCCTCGGCGCGACGTGGCACGAGGGGCGGGGAGATGTCGCGCGCCTTAACCTTTCTCGACGGGCGGGGGGCCCCGCTCACACCATGATCGCGTGGCGGCGGCGCATCGACTCCTCGGTCTCGCGGCGCACCCGCATCAACTCGGCGACGAGCGCATCGGTGAGGCGGAGGCTCGCGGACTCGAAGAGGGTCCCGAGCGGCGCGAGCGTGTGCCGTTCGGGATCGTCGGCGAACTCGATCGGAAGGAGAAGGGTCGCCGCATGCGCGAGCTTCGAGGTCGACCGCGCGGTGAGCACCACGAGGTCCGCCCCCTCGCGCCGCACGATATTCGCCGTCTGGACCGACGACTGGCTCTCGCCCGCGCCGGAGACGATGAAGACGGCGTCCCCCCGTCGGACGATCGGCGTCACGCTCTCGCCGATCACGTAGGCGGTGAGGCCGGTCTGGACGAGCCGCATCGCGAACGCGCGGCCGATGATCCCGGAGCGGCCGGCGCCATAAACGAACGTCGCCGGCGCCTTCGCGAGGATCGCGACCGCCCGGTCGATCGTCGCCGGGTCGATCCGGTCGATCGCCTCGCTGACGCGGCGTCCGATGTACGCCTGGGCGCGCGAGAACACCGGCGATTCAGCGGTGTCGCTTTCGGTCACGGTCGGACCTCTTCGGGGCGACGGACGCCTTCGCGGCGAGGAGCGGGCGCCGACCGCCCGCGGGCGGCGGTCGGAGCGGGGCCTTTCCGGCCGGTTTCGACGGTGCGATGAGGGGCTTCTTCGGTACCGGGGGAACCGGCGCGTGCTTCTTCGCGTACCGCTTCGCGAGCGCCCGCTCGTAGAGGAGCTTCATGTACATCGCGTCGTGCTCGAGGAGCGGCGAGCTCGAGATCACCGTCACGTCGTACTCCCGGTCGGCGAACAGTTCGGCGACCGGGTCGAAGCGCGCCTGACCCCGCTTGATCGGGGTGAGACGGAACTCCCCGGGGCCGTAGAATTCCACGCCGGCGAAATTCATGTAGAGCTCGCCGCCGCTCGCGGCGACGAACTCGTCGACGAGCGGCCGAAGGTCGTCGGGGGTGTCAAACGTATGGCGCTCCCGCGCCGCGAGGTGGGGGAGGTTCATGATCGGGACCACGCCCTTCACCTGGTGGGCGACCTCGAGGATCTCCTCGCGCGAACCGAACACGTCGGGGTGGCCGCTCGGCTCGATTCCCAGCCGGACCGTCCCCTTCGAGTACGTCTTCAGCCAGTCGGAGAGCTCGCGTGCGATCCGCGTCAGCTCCTGGACGCTGTCCGAGCGGCCGCCCGGACCGTAGAAGCCGAGGTGGGTGACCGCCATTCGGGCCCCGAGCCCCTCGGCGAGAACCGCCGCCCACTGGATCTGGCGCATCGAGCGTTCGCGGGCCTCCTGGCTTCCGAAGAAGTCGACGTAGTACGGGGCGTGGAGCGTGAGGTCGACGTCGAGCGCGCGGGCGAGCGCCCGTGTCTGGGCGAGGTCGGCATAGTCCTTCGCGAGGCTCCACGTGAGCGTGGTCAGCGAGTCCTTTTTCCCGATCGACGCGAGCATCCGCTCGGCGGTCGGGACCGCGGCGACCGGGCCGGGCCCGACGCCGACCACGAGCTGCAACGCGAGCTCGCGCGCGTTCTTGCCAATCTCCTCGTCGAGGGCGATCCGCGTCAGCGGATTGACCTTGATGAACTGCACTTCCATCGCGGTCAAGCCGAGATGGTGGACGTCGGAGATTCCATCCCGCAGGGTGCGACCCTTACAGGAAAGGGGGATACCCGCAGGGCCGAACCGAATCACAACGACCGACCCTCAAAATAGGCGGGACGGCCGTATTCGACGGCCCTATATATGGGGTCGGAGCGGAACGAACCGGCACGCCGGTCCGACGCTCGTGCTCCCCCGGTCGCCCGTCCTGCGGTAGAGGGTGAGCGCCTGCTCGGTCGGGGTTCCGACCGGCGCGACCAGCCGGCCCCCATCGGCGAGCGCGGCGATCCACGACGGGTAGAGATGCGGAGTCGCGCACGACACGACCACACCGTCGAACACGGGACCTTCCGGGACCGATTCGCGCCCGTCGCGGATCCGGATCGTCGCATCGACCCCGAGCCGCGCGAGGGTCGCCCGGCTTCGGGCCGCGAGCGTCGCGTCGACTTCGACACCCACGAGGTGGCCGGGGGCGCCCACGAGGTGCGAGGCGACCGCGAGGAGGTAGCCGCTCCCACTGCCGATCTCGAGTAGGGTGTCGCCCCGCTCGAGGTCCGCGGCCTCGAGCTGCATGGCGACCATGTGAGGGGCGGAGACCGTGGCGTAGTCCGGGCCCAGCGGTACGGGCTCGTCGTCGTACGCTCGGCGGAGCGACACGCTCGGCACGAAATAGTGGCGCGGCACGGCCCGCATCGCCGCGGCGACCGGACCGGCGACGTCGCCGAGCCCGGTGACCATCCGGTCGGCGGCCTCGACCCACGGCTCCATCACGCCGGGTCCGGGACGCGATGGAATCCGATGCCGATGAGGTAGAGCTCGCTCGACCGTTCTCGCGACGCGGGCGGCTTCGTCCGGGACCAGCGTCGGAACGACGGTCCGACGTCGTGGTCGAGCTCGTCGAGCATCTCGCCCGCGAACACCTTCGCAACGAAGACGCCCCGTTCCGCGAGCACGCGCCCGGCGAGCTCGAACGCGGAGCGCACGAGCGCGACCGACCGTGCGTGGTCGGTCGCGTAGGCGCCGCTGATCCGCGGCGACATGTCGGAGAGGACGACGTCGAACGGCTCGGGGCCCAGACGGTCGGCGAACCCGGGCGACCCCACCATCCCGTGGACGACCGTCACGCCCTCGATCGGGTCGACCGCCCGCGGGTCGACCGCGACGACCTCGCCCCGCCGGCCGACCCGCTCGACCGCCACGATCGACCACCCGCCGGGAGCGGCGCCGAGGTCCAAGACCCGGTCCCCAGCGTGGAAGATCGGGAACCGCTCGGCGAGGTGCTCGAGCTTGAACGCCGCCCGCGAACGGAGCCCTTCGTCCTGCGCCGCCCGGTAGTACGGGTCCCGGCGGCGCTCGGCCACGAATCGTCGTCCCATCGCGACCTCATCCGACGCGGTCTAGCATCGCACGAACCCGACCGCCCGGGTGCCCGGATGGGGCCGTCCGAATTTGAATCGGAGTCTCTTGCACCCCAAGCAAGAAGGATGGACCAAGCTACCCCACGGCCCCATTCCGGGCGACGGCGGCGCCGACCCTCGGCCGGGAGATAATGGTTCCGAGCAGAACTTCGTCAGGGGTGCACGACGAGGAACGCCGCCATCCCGACGCCGACGATGACGACGGTCCCGATGATCGAGAGCCAGAAGAACGACCAGAGGTCGGCGACCCCCTCCTCGGCGGAGACCCCGCGGCCCGGCGTGGAGCTTCCCGGCGTGGTGGCATAGGGATTCACGACCTCGGACGGCGGCATCGGCACCTCGGGGAGGAGTTCGCGCCCCGATTCTTAACGGCTCGGTTCGTGCGGCGCTAGCCCGCGAACCAGGGAAGGCGGGCCGCCGGCCCGGTCGGCTTCAGCACGAGGGAGTGGAGGTTCGATGCCGAGTCTCCGGGCGCGTACGAATCCCGCTGCGCGAGCTGGTAGAGGAGGAAGAGCGCGTCCTCGTCCGAGGAGACCCCAAGTGAGCCCGGAACGTCGAGATGGAACCGCTCCCGGAGGATCTCGAGGAGCTCGGAGAAGTCCACGGGAGTCTGTCCCCCCGAGGCGAACGCCCGCCGGAACATCCCGACGACGACCCCGGTGGAGAGCCGGAGCAGGGTCCGTCGGTCGACGACCATGGCGTGCCAGTGGGGTCGGTCCTGTTCGGCGGCGCCGAGGACCAGGATCCGAACCTCGGAGTCGAGTTCCGCCCCCCCTTCGGAGGCGATCCGATTCCACGTTGCCTCGGCGGCGAGGTCGCTGCCGACGACGACGATCGCCCGGCTTGAAGGAGCGGCCCGCCCGCCCCGGGGCTTCGACCCCGACCACGGGCCGGCCCCGCTGGCCTCGCCGGTGGGGGGAACGAAGACGGGGAACGTGCGGCGGGGAACACCGGCCTCCTGGACCCAGAACGCGGGGGGTGCGGAGCCCTCCCGGACGCTCGGTTCGATGCGGGCGTACCCGAGCCGCCGGAGCGTCGATTCCGCTTCGCGCAGTCGGTCGCGGACGTCACGCCCCGTCCCGGTCGGAGCTCGGTCGGTCACGACCCAATCACCACTGCGGCGAGCATAACGTCGCGCTTCCCCGGGCGCCACGCGGAGGGCTCAAAGAGAGGCGACGCCGATCGCGTGGAGCCAGAAGTTGACGATCAGGACCGCGATGATGGCGAGGAGGTACGGCCCCGAACCGATGAACGCCCGCAATGCCACCGGTCGGTCGACCCGCCGCCAGAGGGGGAGCGCGAGCGCGAAGTACGCGACCACGGCGAGGAGGACGAGGACGGCCGCCGGCCAGGCGAACGGGGCCACAAGGACGAGAAGGATCGAGGCGGGGACGAGGAGGGCGGCCGAGACGACGACGATGCGGCCCGAGTACGCCGGGTCGTCCATCCTTGGCAACATCGGAAGCCCGACCCGCCGGTAGTCCTCCCGCAGGAGCAGCGCGAGGCTCCAGAAGTGGGGAGGCGTCCAGAGGAAGACGAGGAGCGCGAACGCGAGGACAGGGACGGTCCAGCTCCCGACCGCGGCTGCCCCGCCCGCGAGCGCCGGAGCGCTGCCCGCGAACCCGCCGATGACGATGTTCCAGTTCGTCCGCCGTTTGAGGACGACCGTGTAGACCACGACGTACGTGAGTGCGCCGAGCGCGATCGAAACGGCCGTCAGCGGGTTGAGCCAGAGGAACGCTCCCCCCACCCCCAACGCCACGAGAGCCGTGCCGGCGACGAGGACGCCCCCGCTCTGCTGGATCCGGGACCCCGGGAGCGGGCGGCTCCGGGTCCGCTTCATTCCGCCATCGACGTCCCGGTCGAGGTAGTGGTTCAGCATCGCCGAGCCCGCGGAGGCGAGACCGCCCGTGAGCGCGAGGAGGCCGAGTCGGCCGAAGTTCACGGGGGACGGAAGGGCGAGGAAGTACCCGGCGACGGCGACGAGGACGATCAGAGCCGTGATCCCCGGCTTCGTGAGGGTCACCACGTCCCGCCAGCGGGACGGGGTCGGGGCCGGCGTCGCGGGGGCCGGTGACTCGCTCATCTTCCTCTCCGATCCCGACCGAGGGGCCGGTCAGCGGCCGTCGGCGCCGCGAGAGGGTCCCGGGGCCGGGCCGGGACCCGGGATGGCCCGACGATCGAGCCGGGCGAGCGTCTCGCTCGGCTTCTCTTCGACCATCGCCCGTTCGGCCCACGACGCCCACTTCTTCGGGATGTCGCGGACGTTCGCCAAGAAGGCGATCAGGAGGAGGAGGCCGAACAGGACCGTCGCGAGGAGGAAGTGGAACAGGACGACCCCGACCACGAGCCGGGTGTCGACGACCAGCCCTCCGAGCATCGCCTCGGCGAGGACCAGGAGCGACGCGCAGACCGAGAGGCCCCGGAGGACGGGTCGGCGCCGCTCGGAGGCGAGGCCGACGAGCGTCATCGAAGCGACGAGAGCGCCGGTCACGAACGCGCTCACCCGGTGTCCCCACTCGATCGCGGTCTGGCCGCTGAGCGGGGGGAGGAAGTTGCCGTGGCACGACGGCCAGTCCGGGCAGGCGAGGCCAGACCCGGTGGCGATGACGTTCCCTCCGAGGATGATCGTCACGTACGTCGAGGCGAACGCGGCGATCGCGAGGAGCCGGAAGATGGTGTGCCTCTGCATTGGTTGCGTTCCTAGTCGGCGCTACGGGGTCGGCTCGATCGACGGCGCCGTCGTCGGGAGCGGCGTCCGGTGGGACGAGGGGAGCGGGGCCGGCGCGGGCGCGGGGGTCCCGCCGATCATCCGCGTGGGGGCCGGCTCGTCCCACGGGTCGTCGGTCGTGACCTTCTGGCCGGCGAAGTAGCTGTAGACCATGTTGAACGCGAAGACCAACTGGCCGACCCCGAGGATCATCGCGCCGACGCTCGCGAGGAAGTTCAGCTCCTGGAAGTTCAGCGTCGGAAGGTAGGTGTAGACCCGCCGGGGCATCCCCTCGGCGCCGAGGAGGAACATCGGGAACAGCAGGAGGTTCACGCCGATGTACGTGAGGAGGAAGTGGACGTGGCCGAGCCGCTGGGAATACCAGCGCTTGGTCCAGATCGGGTAGTAGAAGTAGATCCCCGCGAAGATCCCCATCAGCGTCCCGCCGAGCAGGATGTAGTGGAAGTGCGCGACGACGAAGTACGTCGCGTGATAGAGGTAATCGACCGGGATCGCGGCCAACATGAGGCCCGAGAGGCCGCCGATCACGAACCCGGTGATGAACGCCACCGAGAACCACATCGGGACCGCCATCCAGATTTTGCCGCCCCAGAGGGTCGCGACCCAGTTGAACGTCTTGACGGCGGAGGGGACCGCGATCGCCATCGTCGAGAGCATGAAGACGAACTGGACGTCCGGGGGGAGCCCCGTGACGAACATGTGGTGCTCCCAGACGGCGAACGAAAGGACGGCGAACACGCCGAGCGAGATCGCCATGGCGCCGTACCCGAAGATGTCCTTCCGCGCGAGTTTGGGAATGACCGTGGAGATGATACCAAAGGCCGGTAACACCATCACGTAGACTTCGGGATGGGCGAAGAACCAGAACATATTCTGATAGAGGAGCGCGCCGCCGAGCGGCGTGCCGTTCGCGGCCGCGAGGATGTGCGTCCCGAAGTTCCGGTCGGAAAGGACCATCGTGAGCGCGATCGACAGCGACGGGAGGGCGAAGATCAGGAGGACCGAGTTGATCAGCGTCGCCCAGACGAAGAGGGGCATGTTCCAGTAGTGGACGCCGGGGGCCCGGTGCTTGACGATGGTGACGAGGAAGTTGATCGCGCCCAGCATCGACGAAGCCGAGAGGATGTGGAGTCCGAGGATCCAGAGGTCGACCCCGTGGGGGTTCGGCCCGTACGCCTCGATGGAGAGGGGGACGTAGCCGGTCCAACCCGCGTACGCGTTCGACAGGATCAGGATCACGCCCGCGGGCGGGAGCATCCAGAACGCGATCGCGTTGATCCGGGGGAGCGCCATCTCCTTCGCCCCGATCATCGACGGGACGAGGTAGTTGCCGAACCCGGCCAGGACGGGCATGATGAACATGAAGATCATCAGAACCCCGTGCATCGTGAACAGGGTCGAGTAGACGTCCGGGGTGATTCCGAGGGTCGTCTGCGGGTCGAGACCGAGTCCCTGCACGAAGCCGAGGTCGGTCCGGATCAGGATCGCGTAGATCCCGCCGATGAAGAAGAACACCATACCCGTGGTGATGTACATCAATCCGATGCGCTTGTGATCGGTGGTGAAGAGGTACAGCGACGCCTTCTTGACGAACCACTCGCCGTGGTAGCGCGTGAGGTAGAGCCCGAACGCTGCGAGCGCCACGATCATGGCGATTTCGATGCCGGGCGTTACCAGATCAGTCATCGGTTCGGTTCCCCCTTCACATGATCAGCTGGGCGACGACGTAGACAATCCCGGCGGCCGCCGCGAGGACGATCAGCCAGGTGACCAACCGCGCCGTCCCGGCCGGTGAAACGGCGGGCGGCACCTCCGGCCGGAACTTGCGGCCGAGGGGCCAGCTCCGGTAGGTCCGGTCGACAAGGTGGACGAGAAGCGCGCCCATGACGAACATCGCGCCAGCCGCCAGTCCGAACGACTCCTCGACCCCCGGCCCGACGAGCGGACCGAGCCGGAACGCGTAGATGGCCAGTCCAGCGATCCCGAGCAGGAGGAGGACCGTCGTCGCGTTGTAGAGCTCGAGGACCTTGGCGACGGCCTGGGAGCGGTGGGCTTCAAGGTAGTCGACCATCGCATCCGGGCTCGGGGATGCTTCACTCAAAGAGCCGCACCTCCCGGTGGGGGGTCCCGCGCAGCCGGTCGACGCGGTAGAGGATCCCGGTGATGAGGAGCATGGCGAACGTGGCGACGACCGCCCCGCCGACGAACGCGGGGACGTCGAGCCACCAGTTCCCGGTCGCGAGCAGCTGGGTCAATCCGTAGACGACAAACCCGGCGGCGACCGTGCCGATCGCCAGAAGAATCCCGAGGATTCCCCAGAGCCACCCGGTCCGGAACTTCGGGGATTCCGTCTCAGTCACGGGCACTCGCCTCCGCGACGGACGGGCGCGATCCACCCACCAACGAGCTGGGGTAGGCGCCGGGGCAGGTGCTCGCCGCGCCGGTCCGGGCCGCCATCCGGGCCCGGTAGCTCTTGCGGTACCGCCAGTGGAACAGGGCGACGACCACGGCGTTCGCCGCGAAGAGCGGGCCGATCCGGAGCGCGACCTCCATGGGAGTGATGGCGACCCCCGGTGTGAGACCGCCCCAGACGGTCATCAGGAACCAGAACTCGAGCATCGAGGTGCCGATGATGATGAACACCGGGCGGTCCCGTGGGTGCGTCGCCTTCGACCGGTCGAGGAACGGCAGGAACAACACGTACAGGATGATCACCGTCGTGACGCCGATGGCGATCACCGGTGTGACCCCCTGGAAGTCGAGGAACTTGAACAACCAGAGGAAGTACCAATCGGGCTCGGTTACGATCCCCGTCGCCGTGAGGTCGCCCGCGTACGTCGGAAGGTTCCACGGCCAGAGGGCCGCGATGCCGATCAGGAGCCCGATGTAGAGCAACGCCCACTTGGTGATGTAGAAGAAAATGTGGGGCATGAACGGGACGTTTTTCTTGTCCTCCTCCTCGGTGAACCGCCGCCGCTGCAACGGGTCGGACGTCGCCGGAGGGGCGATCCCGTGCGACTCGAACAAAGCGATGTGGGCGTAGAGGAGCGCGCCCAAGGCGAGCGGCAAAAGGACGACGTGGGCGGCGAACATCCGTGAGAGCAATCCTTGGCCGGTCCCGTCGGAGAGGAGGAGGGGGCCGATCAACGGGCCCGCGTACGGCAGCCGGAGGGCCAGGACGAGGCCGACGTTGGTCGCGTTGAGCGAGATCTGGGTGTACGGGAGGAGGTACCCGGTGAACCCCATCCCGAGGGTCGTCAGCATCAGCAGCGTGCCGACCATCCAGGAGAACTCGCGGGGCGCCTTGTAGACGCCGAGGTAGTAGCCGCGGAAGAAATGGACGATCGCAAGGAAGATCATCGCATAGGAGCCGTAGAGGTGGGTGGAGAGGAGGAGCGACCCCATCGGAACCGAATGGACGATGTAGTACGTACTGCACCATGCCGCCGGGGACGTCGAGAGGGTCCCCACGGGCTGGCCGCACGCGGTGTACGTCGGATTGACGCTCGGCTGGTAATACAGCAGGAGCAGGAGCCCCGAGATCACCTGGTACAGGAATGCATTGACGACGAACGCCCCGGTCCAGTACGACGGCTTGAAGGTGAACTCGGGCTGGGGGCGGAGCGCCCACTTGGGCATCCCCGTCCGGTCCTCAATGAATCCCCAGACCTGGTTGAGGGTCCGGTTGAACCAACGCTCGAATCCCACCGACGTCCTCCTAGGATGGGAAGTTGCAGGCGACGACCGGCGACTGCTTGGAGAGCTGGCTCGAAGTGCCGACGCCGTAGTCGCCCGACAACGTATCGAGGTGGCCGTTGACCGGCGGTCCGACCTCGTTCACCGCGTACAGGGTGTCGTCGGTCTGGTCCCACTCCAGGAGGACCTGGGGGAGGGGAAGCACCGCGGGCCCCGTGAGGTTCGCCGCTCCGTTGGTGACGTCGTACGTCGAGCCGTGGCACGTGCAGTGGATGTAGAACGGGCGGCCGCCCGGGCTCTGCGGGCACATTCCCGGTGGATAGTAATGGATCGCCGGCGCGGGGCAGCCGAGGTGTTGGCAGATCGCGCTGAACGCGACGATCGAGTTCTGCGTTCCGACCCCGTGGACGACGTTCGAGGCTCCGGCCGAGGTGCCGGGGGCGGGGGCGACGTTGATCAGGAAGTTCGGCTCGTTCCGCAGCGGATAGTTGAACGTCAACACATCGGTCGTGCCGGCGTTGTACTCCTTCTCGACGTTCGTGACCGTCAGCGGACTCCCGTCGAGGTCGAGGAGCTGAACGCGCGGGAACGACGTCAGTCCGACGGTCGGCGGCTGGGCGAACTGGAGCGAACCGGCCACGAGGCCGCCCCCCGCGGCTCCTACGACCCCGGCGGCGACGAGGAGCTTGAGGACGTTCCGCTTCGTTTCGTCGACCTCCCCCGGGACGGCGTTCGAGCCGCGGAACCGGTGGAGTTGCCCGACGGGAAACTCGAGGGCCGAGGCGGGCCCGACCGAGAACGGACAGCTCGTGGGGCACGGGTACGACATCAGAGGGTCCTCCCGCGGGCATCGATCTCCATGTCATCCGCGTGGCCCGGCGCGGGGGTCGTCGCGTCGCCCGGCAGTTCCGCCCGGTCGCTGCCGTAGTAGACGGCCCAGGTGATCCCGATCCCGACGAGAATCAGGAACATCTCGACCATCGTCACCTGGTCGTCGAGGGAGAGGGCGGTCATCGGACGAACGGCGCCTCCAGCGCGGCGGAGGGGAGCGCCACGGACCAGCGGTCCGGACCGATCCCACTCGGGATCGCAGGGGCGGGGCTCGCCACGGCGGCCAGCGCCGCCACGGCCAACGGAGCGGACGTCACCGCGATCGGAATCCCCGGAGTGGCAGACCCCTCGGGGTAGCCGAGGAGTGCGCCGCGGAACGAGAGGGCGCCGCCGGTCGGGGGCGCGGGGAGCTCGGCCGCGCGCGTGAGCTCGCCGAGGAGCTCCTGCTTCAGTCGGACGAACCGGCCGTAGTACCGGCCGAATTGCCGGAGCGCGGCCCCGCTCTCTTTGCCGAGAAAGAGGAACCCGGCGACGGCGAGGAGGATCCCCCAGTCGATGTCGGAGAACAGAGCCATCTTAGTTCACCCCGCCGCGACCGCCGCGGCTCCGCGCCGGCCCGTCGACCGCGACTCCCACCGGGTCGCGAACACGACCCCCGCGAGGTAGAGCCCCATCATCGGGACCGCGATCAGGAGCATCGTGATCCCCGAGTTGTCGGGGGTGACGATCATCCCGAAGACGAGCGAGCCGATCACCGCCGCGCGCCAGTGTTGGCGCCACGTGGCGGCCTTGACGACCCCGAGCCGGGTGAGGGCGTAGAGGAACACCGGCATCTCGAAGACGAGGCCGAACGCCATCGGGTAGAGGAGCGCAAACTGGACGAACTGCTGGACCCCGAGGACCGGCGCGAGCCCCATCGCGGCCACGTAGAGGAAGAGCAGCCGGAACGTGAGCGGTGTGAGGAAGAACACGCCGACCCCCGTGCCGAGCGCGAACAGCGCGGTCGCCGGGATCCCGACCTGCCGGATCATCTCTCGCTCGTTCTGCCGGAGCGCCGGCAGCAGGAACGCGCCGACCTCGTGGACGATCCACGGCATCCCGAGGATCAGCGTGAGGAGCGCGCCGATCTCCATCTGGACGACGATCGAGTCGCCGACCCCGACGTTCAGGAGCTCGACCTTCGGCGGGAGCATCCATCGCTCGAGCGCGATGAACACCTGGGCCGTCACGTTGTAGAACAGGTTCGGCCACGGGTACGCGAGCGGGATCGTCCGACCGAGGGCGTGGACCGGATACGGCTTCAGCTCGAACGTGACGAGGAACCCGAAGATGGGGGCCAGGACGAGGACCACCCGGACGAGGCGCCGCCGGACCTCGCCAAGGATGGCGAGGATCTTGTCGAGCTCCCCCATGCGTCACACCCACCTGCTCCGTGCGGGGACCGGGCCGACACCGGGGAGGGCTCCGACGGGGGCCCGAACCGGTCCGACGTTGCCCATCTCGCCTCGGGATCTCTGTCTACCGGGGGTCGGCGGCGGCGGTGGCGGTGGCGGTCGCCGCGTCGCGAGTCTGTTCGGCCTTGAGCTCGCGCTCGACCTCGAGGCGGCCGCGCTTGAACTCGCCGATCGACCGACCGAGGCTGTGGGCCAGTTGCGGGATCTTGCTCGAGCCGTAGAACAAGATCGCGACCACGATGCCGATGATCAGCCAGTCGTCTATCGAATCGAACATGGGTTCCCGGCGACCACCGGGGCGGGGGGTATGTGGCGTTCGTACCGGGTAGTGCGACCCGTACGAACTGTCCGTACGGTCGCTACTTAAGGCGGCTCACGCCGACGCGAGAACGACGCTCTCATTCCCGAGCGCGACCGCGCGGTCGACCGCGATCTCGGCGAGGGTCGAGAGGCATCCGGCGCTCCGCTGGGCGGCGACGGTCGCGGCGTGGAGTCCGGCGCGCCGGGCGGTGACGCCCATCTGGTCGGCACTCTCGCGAGCCGAGACCCCGAGCGCCTGGACCTGGGCGTACGCCTCGCAAGCGTCGGTGAGCGACGGGCGAATCAGCGCGTCGACGACCGACTTCAACCCAAGCTTGACTTCGGCGAGGTGGATCCGGAGCGCGGCGGTGTCGCCGGTCGGTCGCTCCCGGCTGGCCTCGAGGAGGTCGGCGATCTCGGAGAGAAGTCCCCCGAGCTGGTTGAGCGCGTGCACGACGACTCGCCACTCCAGGAGCTGCCGGGGGTCCGGGCTCCCGATCCGGCGCGCGAGCGACCAGTCGCGGCTCGCGAGGAACAGCTGCCGGACGAGGAGGGCGAGGACCCGCTGGGTCTCCTCGTCGAGGGAAGGGAGCCTCTTCGCGTGCCCCTTCCGCTCGAGGAGCGCTTCCGACTCCTCGAGGAACGCGATGAGGATCATCTTCATCCGCTGGACCAGCTGGGGCAGTCCGTACTTCGACGGGTCGATGAAGTTCTGGAGCACGATCCGGTTCGGCTCCTGGGCGACGACCGAGACGCCGATCAGCCGTCGGGCCGTCGAGAGGAGCTCGTCAATCCGCTCGGGGGAGAATGGGGCGTCGCTCCGAATCTCGATCGCGTCGTGGCCCACTCGGTAGGCACCGACGATCAGCCGCTCCAGGACCCCCGGGGTGTCGAACGCGGCGGCCTGGACGAGGTACGGGGACGTGACGAGGACCGCGCCGGCGACCGGGGCCGGCCGGAGGTAGAGGGTTCCGTCGTCGTTTTGGTCGAAAACGATAAGGTCCCCGGGGTGGAGATTCATCGCTTCCGCCCACGGTTTCGGGAGCGTGACCGCGATCGACGAGTGTCCGGCCTTCAGCACACGTCGCTCACGGCTCGGAACGCCCCACGCCATTGGAAAACCCTCGAACCTCTTACGAGGTCCGTAGGTTGGCAACGGCTCACCCTTCTTAGGCTTTCCGGCTTCCGGCCGACGGAAACGCCGTACCTACGGAGCGTGCGGAGGTTCGGGGGTCGTGGGCGTCGGCTCGGGATACCCGAGCCGCTCCGGGGGCATCTCGTCGGAGGAACCGCGGCGCTTGCCGACGACGAACCCGAGGACGAGCGCGACGATCACGAGGCCGACGATCGAGCCGGCGATAATGTACACCGGGGCGCCCGGTCCGGTATTCGTTGCGAGATTCCCGGGCGCCTCGCCCGACCCTAGCAGTCCCGACATGCTCGGGAAGTGCCCGGGTTCCTCGCAGACATACTCGTAGACGCCGACCGGGGGGGCGGTGAAGTTCCCGAAGTAGTGGCCGCCCGTCGTCGTGCCGACCTGAACGTCGACGAGGGGAGCGTGGGACGAGAAGTAGCTGTCCAAGTCCCCCGCCGAATCGGTCGTGGGGAACGTGAAGCCGGCGGTCGGCGCGAGGGTGAACGTGTGGTCAATGGTCCCGAGCTGGGTCACCGTCACGTGGACCGTGTCGCCCGGCTGGACCTCGCTGAGGCTCGTCTCGAACGTGAGGGAGTCGGTGACGCTGACGTTGAGATAGTCGACCCCGTTGGTCGAGGTTCGGACGCCGGAGCTCGGGGCGGACGATCGCGGGCCGGAGATCGACGGGACGAGGGCAATCGAAAGGACGAGCGCGACGACGAGCAACGCGGCGCTGGCACGCCTCTGCGACGGTGGCATCGTTGGTTTTCCGGGGCGCGGAGGGCTCGCGCTTGGGCGGCGGACGGGGGGAGCGGTTCAAAGGGGTTTGGTACGTACCTGGGGAGGTCGAGCCACCGAACCCGCCGGCCGGGCGGCGTTTCCAGTTCATACGCGATGAATATCAAGCGCGGGACCTCGTGCCCGTTGTGCGTCCGAGGCCCGTGGACCGCGCGCTCCTCGGACTGGGGGCCGGCGGGGTGATCGCGTCCCTGGCGGGGGTGGCCTCCGCCCAGCAAACGAACCTCCAGGCGACGGAGCCGCTCCTCTGGGTCCTCATCGCGATCTCGGTCGCCGGGGCGCTCGTCACCTACGCGTTCCTCGCCTACGCCCTCTGGCGGTACCGCGACCCGCACACCCGGGGGCGACGTTATGGATAAGACCCGCAAGATGGAGTACGCTTGGACCCTCGCCGTCGTTGCCCTCCTCGCCGGGGTCCTTGCCTATTCGACGATCCTGCTGTTCCAGGTCGATTCGATCCCGAACGACGTCACCGAATACGTCGACGTCGTCGGCCACCAGTGGTACTGGGAGTTCTGCTACCCGCAGAACGGCACCTGCGCGAACGCGACGTACAACCCGGCGAACAACACGGCGACCGGCGGGGCGTTCTGGGTCCAACCCGGGGCCGAAGTGCAGATCAACGTCACGAGCGTCGACGTCATCCATTCGTTCAACATCCCGAACCTCGGCGTGCGGATCGACGCGATCCCGGGCCGCATCAACACGCTCGCGTTCGCGGTTCCGATGGTCCCCGTCGGGACGACCTACCTGATCCAGTGCACCGAGTTCTGTGGCACCTACCACGGGATCATGCGCGCGTTCGTCGTCGTCACGTAAGTTCGTCCTCGCCCAACGGCGCCGCGGAGGATTCGGGAGTCGCCGGCTCGGGCCGTTTGGGGGTCCGGCCCCGGCGCCAGGCGAGCGCTCCCACCGCGACCGCCGCCACGGCTAGGCCGACAAGGCCGACCTCGAGGACTGGGAAGGAGGACCCCCCCGCCGGGCCGATCGCGGGGACCCCTTCGAGCGCGACCGTGGCGTAGGTCCCGGCAGGACCGGTCGCCACCGTGACATTGGCGGCCGAGTACCCCGGCGCGGCGACGCTGACGTTGTACGTTCCCGGCCCGACCGCGAACGCGAACGTCCCCGTGCCCGGGGTCGAGGCGTTGGAGACCGCCGAACCGCCCGGGCTCCAGAGCGCGACCGTGGCCGACCGGATCGGGGCCCCGGTCGCCGCGTCGACGACCGTCCCCGTGAGCGGGACCACCGAGCGGGGGACCGTGAGGTCTTTGGGGGCGAGCGGACCGGTCACGACGACCACGAACGGGACGGCGCCGTAGACGACCGCCCCGACGGCGGCATGGGTGACCACGAGCCGGGCGGTCCCGTTCGGGAGCGGGAAGGTGTAGGCACCCGCGGCGTCGGTCGTCGCTACCGTCGAGCCGTTCTCGCGGATGGTGGCTCCCGGGAGGACCGAGCCGGTCCCGCCGTCGAACACCACGCCCGTCAACGAGTAGGTCATCGTGGCGAGCCGGAAGTCGACTCCGCTGACGTCGGCGTGGACGGGGACCGTGGCGCCGGCCGCCTGGAACCCGGGGCTCTCGGCAAGAATCGTCGCCGTCCCCCACGCCACCATCATCCCGAACGTCCCGTCGGCGCGGGTAAACGATTGGCCGACGCGCGCGCCGGCCTCGGTGGCCGTCACGAACGCCCCGATCACGGGGTCCCCCGACGCCGCCGCGGTCACCGTCCCCGTCACGTTCTCGAACACGTCGGGCGGCGCCGGGGTCAGCACGATCGTCCCGAGGTCCAGCGTCGCGCCGGAGACGACCGTCGCCCCGACCATCGCGTCGAGGAACCCGACCGCCGTCACCGTCACCTCGTTCGACCCCGGGGGCACGCCGAACCGGAACTCCCCGTCCGAGTTCGTGGGCCCCGAGGTGCAGAGGCCGCCCCCGTACGTCGCGCAACTGAGCACCGTGGCGTTCTCGAGGACTCCCCCCGTCGAGGCCACCACGGTCCCGGTCACGTTCCCGTACTCGTCGATCACGACGACTCCGAGGTTGAGGTTCTGGCCCGCCCCGAGGAGGATCTGGAACCGGCTCGCGTTGTACCCGGGGAATTCCGCATCGAAGAAGTACACGCCGGGCGGCGACTGGAGGGAGAACGATCCGTTCGCGTCGGTCGTCACGCTCTCATCGGCGAGGCACCCCCCGGGCGGACTGTACTGGGAGCAGAGGCTCACGTTGACCCCCGCGAGGAGGTCGCCGCTCGGGAGTCCCCGCACGAGGCCGTGGACGGTGCCGAACGAGAACACCGGAATCGTCCCGAGCTCGACGAACCCATCCGACGGGACGTTCACGATCCGCGTCAAGTTCGCGAGGTAGAGGTTCGAGACGACGGAGACCTGGTCGGTCGCGTTCGGCGCCGCGATCCAGAACACGCCGGTGGCGTTCGTCGTCACCGAGCTCGGACAGAGGGGGTTGCGGAGCGGGCACACCGAGACGGTCGCGTACGGGACCGTCACATTCCCCGGCTCCGCGACGACGTCCCCCGTGACGATCCCGCCCGCCGTCATGTTGAGGGGCTGGAACACCGAGGTGCCCCCGGCGCTCAGGTTGCGCGGAATCGCGAGCGGGTTGAAGCCGGCGGCCTCGACCGTCAGGCTGGCGTTCGCGAGGGGGAGCCCGGCCAGGAAGAACTGCCCGAGGTCGTTCGTGACGATGGGCCCGGCGTGGTAGCCGACCGGCCCCGTTTCGAGAACGCTCGCGTCGGGGACCGGACGGTCGGAGACGTTGTCGAACGCCCCGGGGAGGACCGGCTGTGCGACGGTGTTCACCTCCGGGGTCCGCAGGAGGACGAGTCCCCCGTTCGCGAGGGCGGTGAGCGTCACCGAGCCGAGGGCCACGAGACCGCCACTCGGTACGGAAGTGGAGCCGGTCCACGACGGGTAGAGGCTCGAGCCGACGGTGAGCTGCACCGTCCCGGGGGGAGCGATGGTGTTGACCACTCCGGACCCATTCGTGACCGAGGAACCGACCAGGACGTGACTCGACCCTCCGGTGCCCGTGGCCGTGAGGTAGATCCCGCCGAGAGGTTGGCCCGTCGCTGCGTCGGAGACGTTCGCCGTGACGTAGCCGAACCGGGCGAGCGTGAGGTTGCTCTCGGTGACCACCGCGCCCGCCGCCACCGTGGCTCGGGAGGGGAAGGTGGCCCCCGGGACCAGCCCGAGAGCGCTCGCCGCGGCGGACGTGTTGTTCGCCCCGGCCGCGACGAACGCCGCGTAGAACCCGCCGCCTCCCGAAGAGAATCCGGCGACGCCGCCCGTTCCGTTCCCGAGGATGGCGTACACCGCGAAGTCCGCCGGAGCGGCGCGTCCGCCGCTCGATTCGCTCAGGTTCCCCGTGACCGTGCCGAGGATCGGGACCGGGACCGACCCCCCAGGGCCGGACCCCGTCACCCGGGTGCCGGTGGCGTACACCGTCAGGGGGAGCGTAATGGAGGTGTACCCGCCCGGACCGTTCCCGTACTCGGCCGCCGGTCCGTTGCCGAAGAACTGGATCGTGGCCGAGCCGGTCGTCGGGGCGCTCACGTTGAAGTACCCGCCCGGCCCGGCCGCGGCCTCGGGGCCGCACTCGTGCGCGGCGACGCACACCACGACGACGACCTGGTCGGCCCCCTCCTGGAACGAAGTCGCGAGCGACTCCCACGGGTCGATCTCGACCCGGCCCGTGACCCGGGGAAGTTCGCTCAGGTCGACGTCGCCGAGCGCGATCGTTCCCGCGGTCGTCGCGTTCAGGTACACCTCGTCGGACGCGTAGTACGTCGAATTGAACCAGATCTCGTAGGCGCCGTGGACGGTGGAGAGGTTGACCTCCCCCCCCGTCGAGGCGGTCGCCGAGCTGAACGAGCACGAGGACGAGGCGAGCAATTGGCACACGGTGATCTGGGCGAGGCCGACGCCGAGCCCGTCCTCCGCATCGAGAAGTCGGGCCGTCACCCACGCCCCGGTGGGCGGGGTCGAGGAGTTCGCCCCCCGGGGCGCCAACCGGCCGAGGGGCCCGGGGTCGACCCCGATCGGCGGCATCCGGATCGGGGGGAGCGGCACCGAGGAGCCCGCGGTCACGTTGGCGAACGTGCTCTCGGGATCATACCCCGCGGCCACGACCCCGATCTGGAACGTCCCGGCGGGATACGGCAGGGTCGGGAACGCGAGCGCGAACGTCCCGTTCGAGTCGTCGTCGAGCCCGAGGGACGGGCAGAGGTCGCTCGCGACGTTGCACACCGTGACCTGGGACTCGGCGATCGGGTCGCCCGTCACGAGGGAGACGACCTGCCCGACGATCTCGCCGTACGGCGTGACGTCGATCGTTCCCGACGAATTGTTCCCCTCGACGTCGACCCAGGTCCAGTTCAGCCGATACCCCGCCACGGTGGCCGTCACGACGTCCCACCCTCCGGCGACGGTCGCCAGGAACGTGCCGGCCGAAGACGAGATCGAGGTGTTCACGCAAGGAATCTCGCTCGCGACGGCCGAACAGATCTCCACGGCGCCGACCCATCCGCCCGGGGGGGTGACGTTCTGCGGCTGGCCCGCGATCGCCACGCTCCCGTGGACGATCCCGGTGGGTCCGAGGTCGGTGTCGAGCCCGAACGTCCCGAGATCGATCGGGTGTCCCTGCTGGAAGCAGCACCCGTTCGGGACGGTGACCCACGTCGAGTTCTCGGCGGCCCCCAGGCGGATCGTCACCCGGTCCGGGCCCGGCGGAGCCGGAACGCAGAACGCCCACGCGCCCGACGGGCAGCCGGCCGGGACGGGACCGATCGGTCCGCTCGCGTTCGACGCAACCCCCGGCTGGCACTCGTCCACCCGAACCGTCGAACACGCCTGCACCGTGACGCTGAGGCCCGGCATCGTGGCCAGGGACCCGGTGAGGGCGATGGTGCCGGAGAGGTAATCGCCGGCGGAGACGTCGAACGAGCCGAGGTCGGTGATCCGGTCCGAGGTCACGTTCGCCCACGTGACGTTCGCCGGAGTGTGAGGGGGGCAGATGGGGGTAAAGACCTGGTACTCCGCGACGGGGAATCCGCTCGGGACCAGATAGCACGCGTACACGAAGACGACGTTCCGCAGCGGGGCGGCCGCTGCCAGGACCGTTTCCCCCAAAGTGGCGGGCGTCGCGTCGCAGGACGAGGACAGCAGCTCCCCGCTCGGCATGGTCCCGCTATCCATGCCGGAGAGGGAACAGGTGACGATCTCGAACGAGTCGGCCCCCCCGGTCGACCAGGTACCGTTCGGGGTCCCTCCCGTGAAGTTGACCGACACCTGGACGAACCCATCGGCGAGGAGCTCGACGATGCCGAGGAACACCGGCCCCGCCGTCCCGGCCGGGACATCCGGGACCTGGGTGACGTTCGAGACGTACCCCGGGGCGTCGATGGTGACGTAGCCGGGCCCCGCCACGGCGTAGAGCGCGACCGAATTGTTCTCGCTCACCGCTTCCGGCAAGCAGGTGCCGACGATCCGGTTCGAGCAGAACTCCCCGGAGGCGTCGCCGAGGACGGTTCCGTTGCGACCGTCCTCGGCGAGGACCGTCACCACCACGCCCCCCTCGAGACGGACGACCCCGAGGTTCAGGACCTGCCAAGGAAGGAGCGCCGCGTCGGTCGAGTTCCCGAGGTACGTTCCGTTCGGCGGAGTGAAGTCCACCTCGATCGCGAGCGGGTCGACGTCGAGGCGGAACGACCCGTTCGGCGCGGAGAGCGAGACGTTCGGTCCGGACTCCCCAAAGTCCCGCGAGTCGGTCGTGACGGTGACGTTCGCGAGGTCCGGAAGCCCCGGGAGGTCGGCGACGACCCTCCCGGAGATCGTGCCGAAGTGGACGAGCTCGATCGTCCCGATCGAGACGACCGCGCCCGAGACGGCGGTTGCGAAGGTGAAATTCTGCACGTACTCGGCGTCGTTGAACGTGACCGTGGCCGGGCCGGCGTCGGCCGCGACACGGAAGAATCCGGTCGCGTTGGTGGAGACCGTTTCGCAGTAGATGCACCCCGGCCCGGCCGAGGTATCGACGGTGGCCCCGTCGAGGCCGGTCCCGTGGAGGCTGTCCACGACGGTACCGTCGAACCACCCCTCGGAGGCCGCGGCGTGGGACGGGCTCCGACCCGGTGGGAGGGGAGGGAGCGACCCCGAGGTCGGTTTCGCGACTTCCGCACCGGACGAGTTCGTCGGGGGTCGAACGACGGAGGAGCGGGACGCGGCGAACACCGCCGGCGCATCGACCACCCGCGACGACGGAACTTGTCCCGCGAACGGCGACGCGCCCCCCGAGGGCGCGTGGGAATCCGACCGAGGGATGAGGGGTGGGGTGCCGGAGTGTCCGGGAACCGAGGGCGACGCCACCCTGGCCCCCCCGGGGAGGGTGACCACCAGGGCGACGGCGATCGCAAGGCCGATCGAGCCCCGCCGTGCGACGCGGGACGACGCCGGTCGCCAGCGCCGGACCGTCGGTCTAGGCATCTCGTCCCGCTCGGAGGACCGTCGTTCTTCGAAGGTGCAGCAAGGAATCGGCCGGCTCCTCGGGGGGAGGGTCGACCGGGGCGTTCGACCGCCGCGTCCGCGCGACGCCGTAGGCGGCCGCCACGGCGATCGCGACGAACGCGGCCCCGACCCCGACCGCGACGAGCGGGAACCCGGCCGCGGGGGGTGGCGCCGGGGTGGGGCGGAGGAGGAGCGCCACCGTCGTGTGGTTCCCGCCGGCTCCCGTCGCCACGGTCACGTTCGCGGTCTCGTACCCCGGGGCCGTGACGCTGACGTTGTAATTCCCGGGGCCGACGGCGAACGTGAACGAGCCGGACCCGTCGGTCGAGGCGTTCGAGAGCGCGGCACCGTTCGGGGTCCAGATCGTCACCGCGGCCGCCGGGACCGGGTGGCCAGTGGCCGCGTCGACGACGGAACCGGTCATCGGAACGATCGTCCGGGGGAGCGTGAGGTCGTGGACCACGGGTCGGCCGCTCACCGCCACGACGAACCGGACGTCGCCGTACGCGACGACCCCGGACGGGGCGTGGCTCGCGACGAGGGGGTAGCTGCCGTTCGGCAGGGAAACGTCGAACGACCCCGAACGGGTCGTCGTGGCGAGGACCGCGGTGTCCTCGGAGATCGTGACGTTCGCGAGGGTCGACCCCGAGCCGCCGTCGAACGTCTCCCCCCGCACGGCGTACGTCATCGTCGGGAGGGAGAAGTTGACCCCCGAGACGTTGGCATGGACGGGGGTCGTCTGGCTCTCCTCTCGGTAGCCGGGGAACCCGGCCCGGAGCGTCACCGTCCCCCACGGGACGGTGAGGGTGTACGCGCCATCCGACCTCGCCGTCGCCTGGCCCACGTTGGCGGCGCCCTCGAGCGCTTGCACGACCGCCCCGGGGATCGCCGCCCCCGACGACGTTCCCGTCACGACGCCGGAGATGTTCTCGTCGACTTCCGGGGGTTGCGCCACGAGTACGATGGGCGGGAGGTCGAGGAGGGCGCCCGAGACGACGTCCGCCGCCACGACCGCGTCGAGGTACCCCGGGGCCGAGACGGTCACGACGTTCGCGCCCGGCGGGGCGAGGAGCCAGAACCCGCCGGTCCCGTTCGTACTCGCGGGCGCGCCGCAGCTCCCCCCCGGGTACGTCGCGCAGGAGAGGACGGTCGCGTTCGGCACCGGGGAGTCCGCCAAGGTGACCACGGTCCCCGACTCGATCCCGTACGATTCGAGGAAGACCACGCCGAGGTCGAGGTCGGCGCCCGCGCCGAGGAGGAGCTCGAGTCGCGTCGCGTTGTACCCGGGCTCGGTGACGTAGAGGACGTAGACCCCGGGCGGGGAGGTGATCGCGAACGAGGCGTTCGCATCGGCCGTCACGCTCTCGTCCGGGAGGCAGCCGCCCGGGGGGCTATACTCCGAGCAGACGCTCACGTTCGCCCCGGGCAGCAATGCACCGTTCGGCAGACCGCGAACGACCCCCCGGACCGTCCCGAAGCCGAAGACCGCGACGTTGCCGAGCTCGACGAATCCATCCGGAGGAACGTCGACGAGTCGCGTGAGGTTCGTCAGATAGACGTTCGACTCGACGGCGACCGTGACGTACCCGCTCGGGGCGCCGACCCAGAACCCCCCGGTCGCGTTCGTCTCGACCGTCGTCTCGCACGTCGGGAAGGCGAGCGGGCAGACGCTCACGACCGCGTACGGCACCGTGACGTTCCCGGGCTCGGCGACGACGGTCCCGGTGAGGATTCCGCCGGCGGTGAGGTGGAGCGGCTGGAGGACGATGGTCTGGCCGGGTTGGATGTCCTCCCCGACGGTGTACGGGTCGAACCCCGCCGCCGCGACGGTGACGTTCGCCGTGGAATCCGGCGTCACGGCCAGGAAGAACTCGCCCAGATCGCTGTCGTTCAAGGGGCCGACGTGGACCCCGAACGCGTTCTCCTCGACCCCGGCGCCCGGGACCGGGCGGCCCGAGACGTTGTCGTACGCGCCCGGGACGATCGGAGCGGCGAGAGAGTTGACCTGTTCGGTCCGCACGACCGCGATACCGTCGCCGGGCAGGGGCGTGAGGGAGATCGTCCCGTACGCGACACTCGCGCCGGCGGGAACGGTCACGTTCCCGACCCACGCCCCGAACGCCGGATCGTTGACTCCGAGGGAGTCGTTGCCGGGCGGTGCGCTCACGTTGACCGTCCCCGACCCGTTCGACGCGTCGTCGCCCGTCATCTGGCCCCCGCCGAGCCCGGGCGCGAACGCCGTGAGGGGGATCGCGCCGAGCGGGGTCCCGGTGCCGACGGCGACGACCTCCGCGGTGACGAACCCGAACCGCGTCGCATTCAGGGCCGGGCCGCCGGTCACGACCCCGGGGGCCGTCGTGGCCGCGGACGGGGAGGAGACGACGGAGACCAGCGAAGCCGCCCCGGCGCCGACGGTCACGTTCGTCTCCCCCGCCGGCACGAACCCCACGTAATTTCCCCCGGACCCCGACAGGTAGGTGACGAAGGCCCCGTTCGGGCTGCCGGTCAACGTGTACCCGACGAACATCGCGGGCCGGGCCGGGGCGCCGCCGGTCTCGTTGACCCACCCCGCGACGCCGCCGAGGAGCGGAAGCGGGTAGGCGCCGCCCGGGCCGGTCGAGACGAGCCGGGTTCCGGACGGCGCGATCGTCTCACTGAACTCGGCGGTGGAGAACCCCGCTGGGTTCTGGCCGCCCCAGGTCGCCGGCCCGCCGCCGGAGAGGGTGACCGGGTCGTCGGTCCCCACGGGGGCGCTGACATTGAAGAATCCGCCGGAGTTCGCGGGCCACACCGGACCGCAGTCCCCCGCCGGATCGCAGAGGACCAGGTGGGTCTGCCCGGCGCCGAGGCCCACGGTCGCGGCCAGGGTGGCCCAGGGGCCGACCACGACCCGCCCCGTGAACCGAGGGTACGCGGTCAGATTGAGGTCGCCGAGGGCGACCGTGCCGGCGGTCGTCGCGTTGAGGTAGACGAGGTCGGTGGGGGCGTGGGTCGAGTTGAACCAGATCTGGTACGCCCCGTGGACCGTCGAGAGGTTGAACTCTCCGCCGGTCGACGAGAGCGCGGGGGTGACCCGGCAGCCGCTCGCGAGCAACAGGCATACGCTGATCTGGACGCCGCCCAGGCCGAGTCCGGACGCGGCGTCGAGCAAGCGCCCGGTCACCCAGGAACCGGTCGTCGGGGTCGACGACGAGGCGTCCCGGACCCCGTCGGGACCGGGGACCCCCCCGCTCACGCCGACCGGCGGGAGCCGGATCGGGGGGAGTACCGTTCGAACGCCGGCCGTGAGGTTGGTGAACGCGCTCTCGGGGTCGAACCCGGAGGCGGTGACCTCGATCTGGAACGACCCGCCCGGGTAGGGGAACGCGCCCAGGGTGAGGGTGAACGTACCGTTCGAGTCGGCCTCGGCCACGGGGGGGAGGCAGACCCCGTTCGCGACGTTGCAGGCGGCGACGCTGGCTTCCAGGACCGGGGCTCCCGTCGTCGCCGACACGATCTGGCCGGTGAGCGTCGCGAAGGGAGAGAGCTCGACCTCGCCCGTCGCGTTGACGCCGGTGACGTCGATCCACGTTCGATTCTCGCGGAACCCGGCGGCCGCGACCGAGACCTGGTCCCAGCCGATCGGCGCGGGGAGCGAGAACGAGTCCGACGGACCGACCGCCGGCGGGAACGACGTCGCGAAACACCCGAGGGCGATCGTGATCGCCGAACACACCTCGACGTCCCCGCTCCACCCGCCGGGGGGGGTGACGGAGGCCGGGGCGCCGACGATGCCGACCGTACCGTTGACCTGCCCCACGTCGGCCGAAAGGCCGAACGCGCCCACGGGGGTGGGGTGGCCCTCCTGGGAACAGCACGTGTACGGGACGTCGACCCAGGTCCGGTTCGTGGCGGTTCCCCAGGCCATCGTGACCCGGACCGGACCCGGCGGCGACGGGGCGCAGAAGGTGAACGGGGCCGTCGGGCACCCGCTGGCGATCGGTCCACCCGGGCCATCGGGCCCCGTGGAGACCGAGTCGTCGCAGATCTGCAGACGGACCGTCGAGCACACCTCGACCGAGACGTTGCCGGAGTCGAGGGCCTTGTACGTTCCGGCGACCGAGACCGACCCGGAGAGGTACGTCCCGGCGAGGACCCCGACGGTTCCGAGGTCGGTGACCCGGTCCGGCGTCACGTTCGCCCACGTCACGTTCGCGTAGAGGGAGTTCGACGACGGGATCAGGTCGGTCGCGACCGGAAGCCCGCCGAGGGTCCCGGAGTTCGGTTCGATGTAGACGATGTCCCGGAGCGGCGGGGCCGGGGCGAGGACCGTCGTGCCGACGGCGGCCGGCGTGAACACGCACCCGCCGGGGAACCCCTGCCCCACGAACGGACTGAACACCATCGCTCCGCCGTTCGAGGTCCCCGAGAGCGAGCACGCGGCAATGGTCACGTTGAGACCCCCCGACGCCCCGGTGGCGTTCGGGGTGCCGCCGGTGAAGTTGACCGTCAACTCGACCACCCCGTCCGGCACGAGCTCGACGGTCGGGAGGGCGACGGGCCCCGCGGTCCCCGTCGGGATCTCCGGGACCTCCGTGACGTTCGTGACGTAGCCGGGCGCGCTCACAATGAGGTACCCCGGGCCGGGGGCCGACGGAACGGAGAATCCGCCCGCCATTGGAGACCCCGCCCAACACGACCGGTCGAGCCGCTCGGAGCAAAAGCGGCCGTTCGCGCCGGGGACGGGGAGCCCCGTCGTCGAATCGACGACGGGGACCGTCGTGGTGACGCCCCCTTCGAGCCGGACGACGCCGAGATTCACCACTTGCCACGGCGCCGGGTCGGCGAACGTGAAGTTGTCCAGGTACGCGGTCGTCCCGTTCGGGCTCAGGTCGAACACGACCTCGATCGCGATCGGGTCGGTCAGGAGCCGGAACGTCCCGTTCGCACCGGTCATCATCGAGGCCGGCCCCGACTCCTCCCCGTCCCGCGAGACGGTGCTGACGCCGATCGTCGCGAGCGGCGGGAGCCCCGGGAGGTCGGCGACGACGGTCCCGAAGACCGTCGCTTCGTGGACCAGTTCGACCTCGCCGACGGGGACGACGGCCCCCGAGACGACCGTCGCCGTCGTGGTGTTCGCGAGGTAGGCGACGCCGGTGAACGTCAGCTCCACCGGCCCCGGCGGGAAGTCGACCCGGAACCCCCCGGTCGAGTTCGTGAGGAAGCACGAGTCGCAGGTCCCGTTGGCCGTCGAAACGCTGACGTTCGCCCCGACGATGGGAGTATCGTAGACGCTGTCCAGCACCGTCCCGGTCAGCCACCCGTTCGGAGCCGAAGGCCGGGGTGCGGGAGGTTCGCTTCGGGACGGCAAGCGGGTCCGCAGTCCCGAAGGGGGCGCCGGGGCGGGGCCGGACGACCCGTTCTGGAGAAGATACGAATGGGCGGTCCCGTCGATCCTCGGGGCGTCCACGACGCGGCCTTCCCCGGACGCTCCCGGGAATCCGCCCGCCACCGGCCTCGAGGGGCTCGCGGGGACGGTGACGTTCGCCGGTGAACTCGTCGGGTGGGAGCCGGTCGCAATGGGAGACCCCACGGCGCCCCCGGGGACCGTCATCAGGAGGGCGATCGTGGCCGCCAAGACCGCGACACCCATCGGGCCTCGATGAACGGCGGGACCGAGGGCGAGCGGTCGACGGTGCGCCACGTGCATTCGGGGTTCGGCGAGGGGCCCCGCCGGGGCTGTTCGAATGCAAATCGGGGGATAATCGTTCCGATTCTCAATGGTGCGCGGTCGGCGCGCGCGGGGGGAACCGTCCGACGAGGGAGGCGGAGAGGGTGAGCAGGACGCCAATCCCGAGGAGGGTGCCCCCCCCGATGAGGAGGATCGGTTCGACAATCGCCGTGCTCGGCGGGGGCGCGACCGCGGGCGGCGTGACCCCGACGTAGAGGTACCCCACCATCCCGGCCGCGAAGTGGCCAGGGATCTCGCAGAGGTACTGGTACGTCCCGGCCTGCGCGATCGTGAAGTTCGCCCAGACGACCTGGCCGGGGGTCGTCGGGACGTTGACGGTGGCCGCCGGCGGGTGGGCCTGGAAGTAGGAGGTGAAGTTCCCCGAGGTCAGGTTGACGTTCGCCTGGGGGACCAGCGTCCACGTGTGGCCGATCGAGCCGAGGTTCGAGACCTCGACCGAGATGTGGAGGGGGTAGCCGGTCGTGTTCGCCTGGAGGACCGCCGGTTGGAACGCGAGCGCGGACGCGGCCGTCTGCTCCTGGAGGGTGATCCCGGCGCCGGCCGCCCCGCTCGTGACGTTGAAGTCGCCGCCCATCCCGGCCTGGAACTGGTACGGCACGACGCTCGCGAACGCGTAGGTCCCGCTCGCGTTCGCCGGGACGGTGAAGTTCGCCCACGCCGACGCCCCCGGGGCCACGGAGACGTTCACCCACGGGACGTGCTGGTGGAAGAACAGGTCGAGGGCGGTCGGCGTCCAACTCCGGTTGAGCGTCAGGTTCGCCGCGGAGGAGAGGGTGAACGTGTGCGTGTAGGTCCCGGTGTTGACGAGGTCGATCGCGACCGAGGCGCCGGACGACGTGGCGATCGAGTTCGGGTCGAACGCCGGGGCGTCGGTCAGGTTGACGGTGGCGTTGGTCGTCACGGTTCCGCCCCCTCCCCCGCCGGTCGCGAACGTGCGGGGGGCGGCGAACGTCGGGGCCGGGGTGGCTCGGAGCAGGGCGCCCGCGACGAGGAGGACGACCCCGACGACGAGCAAGGTGCGGGCCCGACGCCGCGCTCCCCCGGAGCGCACCGTCCGGAACGAGAGGGAGACCGGCATCGAATTGCGCCGGTCGCGCGACGGGGGATCGCTTGATATCCCTAGTGTACGAATCGCGAGGGGGGCGGTTTCACGCCGGTGGCCCCGTCGTTCCGGTGGGGTCCTCGGGGCCGACGCGGCGGATGAGCTGGGTCGTGACCTCGAGCAGCGGGTGGTGGGCGGACCGGTCGATCTCGATGTCCGAGAGGCTGTTCAAGTGGTGCTCGCGGGCGACCCGCTCGAGGCCGGTCTCGAACGCGGAGAACTCCTCGGGCTTGTCGCACGTGAGGATGAACGCCTGGAGCTGGGCGAGCCCCATCTCCTGGGCGGCGAGCGCCCGGTGGTGGCCGTCGACGAGGATCCAGAGGTCCCCCTTCTGGACGACGAGGACCGGCTCGGCGAACCCCCGCTCGAGCTCGTACCGGCGCCCTTCGAGCTCGTCCTCGAACACCTTCCACTGCGTCGGCACGAGCCGGGCGAGCGGGACGAGACCCCGGCGGGAGGAGAACGGGAGGCCGTACCGCTCCGCGAGCAGGTGCTTCAGCGTCTCCGACTTCGCCGGCGACGCCCGCTCGAAGTGAGAGCGGACGATGTCGAGGTTCGAGATCACGCCGACGAGCCGGTTGTCCTCGTCGGTGATCGGGAGGTCGCGGAGACCGAACCGGAACATGATCCGGGCGACGTCGTCGAGCGCCATGTCCGGCGTCGCGGTGTACGTCCCGGGCCGGATGATCTCCTTGAGGGGGGTCGCGCGGCGGAGCGAGTTCCGCAGGAGCTCCTTCGAGCTGACGAACCCGACGAGCTTGCCGGACGTGTCGGTGACCGGGAGGCCGTGGTGGCGACTCCGCGTCAAGCGGTCGATTGCGGTGCCGACGCTGGTCATCTCGTCGAGGTGCTCGACCTCGAGGACCATGTAGTCCCGGACGCGGACGATCATCGCCCGGGGGCCGCGGGGGCTTCGTCCCGGAGGTACGCCGTGAGGAGGTGGCAGATCAGCAGGTGAACGTCCTCGACGTGCTGCATCGAGTTCGACGGAACGACGACCGGGATCTCGACCGCGCCCTTCAGCTTCCCCCCGCCGATCCCCGTGAGTCCGATCGTCCGGAGGCCGACCTTCTTCGCGACGTCCATCGCCTCGAGCACGTTCGGGGAGTTCCCGCTCCCGGAGATCCCGACCGCGACGTCGCCGGCCTGGGCGAGGGTCGAGAGCGGTTCGCTGAACACCTTCGCGTACTCGGCGTCGTTCGCCCACGCGGTCAGCGTCTCGACGTTGTCGACGAGGGCGACGCACTTGAACCGACGGTGGTCGCCCCGGATCGTCGCCTTGCCGATGTCGACGACGAAGTGGGAGGCGGTCGAGGCGCTCCCGCCGTTGCCGAAGAAGAAGATCGTCCGGTCGGCCGACCGGGCCGCGAGGAGGACCGGGACGATCTGTTCGATCGCGTGGGCGAGGTACGGGTCGGCCAGCGCCGCGTGGGTCTCCTCCACGTAGCGGCGGACGTACGGGCCCACCTCCATCGAGTTCCCCTCACCGGCCGACGAACAGGATCCGCGAGCCCTCGGGGGTGATCCGCACCGGAAGCCGTCGCATCGGCGACAAAGCGGTCGCTATTTGAGCGTGCCGTTCGGCGGGGTGCACGACGAGGAGAAACCCCCCTCCGCCGGCGCCGGCGATCTTCCCGCCCCACGCCCCGGCCGCCTTCGCGCGGGCGTAGAATCCGTCGATCTGGTCGTTCGAGATCCCGGTCGAGAGCGACCGCTTGAGCTGCCACCCCTCGTCGAGGATCGTGCCGACCGCCTCCCAGTTCCGGGCGAGGAACGCGTCCCGGGTCCGGTCCGCGAGCCCCCGCATGGCGACCAGGGTTTCCCGGTTCGCCCCGGTCCGGGCGTCCTGGCCCTGGAGGATCCCCTCGGCTTTGCGGGTGAGGCCGGTGTAGAAGAGGGAGAGGTGGCCGGAGAACGCTTCCCGCTCCTTCGTCGAAAGCGGGATCGGCGTGGTCCGCACCGTGTCGTCCGGGCGGAACTCGAAGTGCCGGAGTCCGCCGAAGGCGGCGATGTACTGGTCCTGCTTGCCGAGGGTGCCGTGAAGGTCCTCGATCTCGATCTGGCACGCTTCGTCGGCGAGCTCGGCCGGGTCCTTCAGGACCCCCCGGTAGGCGTACAGGGCGTTCAGGAGCCCGACCGTGAGGCTCGACGACGAGCCGAGCCCGGTCCCCTCACTGGGGATGTCGGCGATCGTGTGGACCTCGAGGGAGTCGGTGACCCCGGTCCTCCGCATCGCCTCCCGGACGAGGCCGTGCTGGACGTCGGCGAGCTTCTCGACGTCTTCCAACTTCGAGTAGGCGATCCGGATCGACTGGTCGAACTTCTCGTTCACGAGGACGTGGACGTACCGGTCGATCGCGGCGCTCGTGACCGCCCCGCCCCCGTACTCCCGGTAGAACGAAGGGAGGTCGGTGCCGCCCCCCGCGAACGAGATGCGGAGCGGGGTCCGGGTGATGATCATCGGGCCCCGGTTCGGGGGCCCGCGACCCTCATTACGGCTTCTGGGCGACGACGACCGGCGGACGGTTCCACCGGCTCCGGCGCCCGTAGAACCCGCGGGCGACCGCAGTCAGGTCGCCGAGCGGCTCGAGCCCGGGCAGCGAGGACGCGAACGTCGACGCGCGCCGGTCGAGGATGACCCCGATCCCCCGGTCGTTCTCCGAGCGGATCATCCGGCCGAGCGCCTGGCGGATCGCCCGCTCCGCGGGGGCTTCCACGGCGTACTCCCACCCGTGGCCGACCGTCGAGTCGAGGTACGCGCGGAGCGCCTCGCGCTTCGCGCTCGGACGCGGGTACGGAATCCCGACCACGACGACCGCCTCGAGCTCGTCGTCCGGGAAGTCGACCCCCTCCGCGATGCGGCCCCCGGTGACGCCGAGGAGCACGCCGCCGCCGGGTTCCTTCTTGAACCCCTCGATCGACCGCCAGAGGTCGCCCATCGGGACCCGCCGGCTCTCGACGACGGCGTTCGGCGGGAGCGCTCCCGCGAGGCCGGCGGCCAGGACCCGGTCGAGGAGATCGAAGCTCGGGAAGAACACCGCGGTCTTGACCGGGAGGCTTTCGAGGACCTCGGCGAGCCGGTCGGCGATCCGGCCCACCGCGGCCGGGTCGGACCGGAGCTCCTCAAAGCGGGTCGTGACCGTGGTGTCGTAGAACAGCCGCCGGTTCTCCGGTGGGAAGAACGAGGGGACCTCGAGGAGCCGCGTCTCGTCGCCGAGCCCAAGCGAGTCCCGGTACTCGGCGAGCGGCGCGAGGGTTCCGGAGAGGTGCACGGAGAGGTGGCACGCTCGGATCGGCTCCGCCGGCCCGCGGGCGTCGAGGGCGTACGCCTCGAGGGCGCGGCGCGGCTGACGGGCGGCGACCTTCACGTACTCCGGCGCGGACAGCTGCGGCCAGGAGAGGAGCGAGAGGCCCACGGCGTGGACCCAGGACCGGGGCAGCCGCCGCTGGCGCCGGCGCTCGTCCCGGAGCGCCTCGCCCCACGAGACCATCGCCCCGAGCCACGTGTCGAGCCGGTGGGACGTCCCGCCGATCTCGGCGAGGAGGGCGTCCTCGAGCGCGTTCGGCGGGAGGATCGTGTCGTCGTCGCCGCCGCACCGCTCGACGAGCAGGTCGATCGCCTGGCTGACGATCTCGAGGAGCCGGCTCGCGCTCGGCCCATCGGGGAGCGCGAAGTCGCCCCGCTCCGCGACCTCGGCCCGGGCCCGCCGGACAGACTCCTGCGGGAGGGAGACGGTCGAGAGCTCGCGAAGGTGGTCGGGGAGATGGTGGGCCTCGTCGACGACAAGGTCGACCCGGTCGGCGCCGACGCCCAGCCAGCCGAGGAGCGAGCGGCGGATGTGGGGATGGAAGAAGAACGGGTACGGGGCGGTGACGATGCGCGCGCGGGCGGAGAGCTTCTTCGCGAGCTCGTACGGGCAGAGGTTCTCCTCGCGGGAGAACGCCTCGAATTCGCCCGGCGACGGGAGCTTCTGACTGAACCGCTCGCTGAGCGACTCGATGTCCGATTGGAGGACACGGGCGTAGTAGGCGCACCCGTCGAGGTCGGTGAGGTCGACCTGGCCGTCGTCGGGAAGCTCGGACGGGGGCTCGAACCCGGCCCCCTCCGAGAACGACCGCTCCGTCGCCCGCTTCCGGTCGGCGCAGAGTTTGCCGTGCTCCTCGGCGGTCGCCCCCTTCATCTCGGCGACCCCCTCGAGGAGGAGGCACCGCCGCTGGCGGCCCTGGAGCCCGACCGCGAGGATCGGGTGGTCGAGCCGGTGCGAGATCGCCCGGACCTCCGCGAGGACCTGGACCTCCTGCGCGTGGGTCCGGACCAGGTAGAGGATCCGGTGGTCGGCCGCCTCGGCGTGCTCGATCAGCGGGGCGAGCGCGGCGACCGTCTTGCCGCTCCCGGTCGGGGCGTCGACCAGGAGGGCGCCGCCCCGGCGGGTGAGCTCGCCGACGGCCCCGACGATCCGGTCCTGGCCCGGCCTCGGCCGGTACGGGAAGAGGGCAGCGTTCTGCGGAGGCAGGTCGGTCGATGCCGTAACGGTCCCCGAGCCGACGGACCGGGCGCAGGGGCTTTGAAGGTGCGCTTCGAGAAGAACGGCGGGAGGGTCGCCGCGACCGTCCGGACTACCCGTACGCGTACCGGACGCCGTACGGTCCGCGGGGCATCGTCCAGGTGACCGATCCCTGGTCGCACGCGATGTCGCACGCGCCGCATTCGACGCAGTCCTCGTACCGGAAGACGAGCTTCCCGGCGATCCGCTCGTAGCATTGGGCCGGGCAGACGTTGGTGCAGAACGAGTGCGGGCACTTGGCGCAGATCTCGGGCTTGACGGTGATGTGGGCGTGGTCGCTGGAGTCGGTCTGGTACCGGAGCGTCGCGAGCCTCCGCTTGATCTCGACGTACCCGACGGGGGCGCCATGGTCGCTGGCGGGGGCGTCGGCGGCCATGGCAACGAAACGTCGGCCGAGGGTATGAGGAGTTCGGAGCCGGGGGCTTACGCCTTCGCCAGCGTCGGGAGGACGGCCAGGTCGGCCTGGACCGCCGCCGCGCTCGCCTCGAACGCCTGTCGCTCGGAGGGGGTGAGCGTCACTTGGACGACCTTCTCGACCCCGGCCCGCCCGAGGACGACCGGGACGCCGAGGCAAACGTCATGGAGGCCGTACTCGCCCGCGAGGTGGGCGGTGACGCCGACCACGCGATGCTCGTTCCGGGCGACCGCGGCGACCATCTCGGCCTGGGCCGCCGAGGGGGCGTAGAACGCGCTCCCCATCTTCAGGAGGTTCACGATCTCGGCGCCGCCGGCCCTGGTCCGGGCGACGATCGCCTCGAGCTGGGGCGCCGGGAGGAGCGTGGTGAGCGGGACGCCCGAGACGTTCGTATGCGAGAGGACCGGGACCATCGTGTCCCCGTGGGTGCCGAGCACGAATCCGGTGACATCCCGGGGGGCCACGTGGAGCGCCTCGGCGACGAACCAGCGGAACCGGGCCGTGTCGAGCGTGCCCGACTCGCCGAAGACTCGCGCGGCCGGTAGTCCCGAGACCTTGCGGAACCAGTAGGTCATCACGTCGACCGGGTTCGTCACCACGATCACGGTCGCTTCCGGCGCGTGGGCCTTGACCGCGAGCGCGTGGTCGCGGAGGATGTCGGCGTTCTTCGTCAGGAGGTCGGATCGGCTCATGCCAGGCTTCCGGGCGAGCCCCGCGGTCTCCACGACGATGTCGGAGCCGGCGATCGCCTCGAGGGACGTCGAGCCCGTGATCCGGGTGGAGAATCCGAGGATCGGGGCCGATTCCTGGATGTCGAGCGCCTTCCCCTGGGGAAGGCCATCGACGATGTCGATCAGGACGACCTCGTCCGCCACGTCGAGCTCGGCGAGCCGCTGGGCGAGCGTGCCGCCGACGTTCCCCGCCCCGAGCACCGTGATCTTGCGAACTCCCGACATTGTCCGGACCTACGGGGACCGGCGAGCGGCCTGCGGTCTTTAGCGTGACTGGGGCGGGGCTCCGAACGACCGACCGATCCGTCGCTGAGCGCTCGACGAACGCGGACATCGGGTCTTCGGACCCTTCCTCTCCGCCGGCGAACTGGTTCGGTCGCGGGGGATGAAGCTCCCCTTCGACCGCCCGGCGCGGGCCGATAGATTCTCCCTCGACGAACCGCGCCGGCCCAAGGGCGGAAGCGATGGTCGAATGGGCGCTGTGGGCGGTGATCCTGGCGCTCGCCGTCCTCGCCTCACGGGTCTCGATCCGGCTGGGCGTTTCGGTCGGGATCGTCGCGGGCAAGTACCTAGGCGGCCGGCGAGACCTGGCTCCCGTTCATCGCGCGGATCGGGAGCGCGGTCCGGGTGTTCCTCTCCGGGGCCGAGATCGACCCGGTCGCGATGCCGAAGACGTGGAAGACGTCGGCGAGCACCGGCCACGTGGCGTTCCTCGCCCCGTTCCGGGCCGCCTGGGGGTTCACGTTCGCCGTCCTCGGCTGGGCGTGCGAAACATCGCTCCGGACCGGGGTCGCGCTCTCCACGACCTCGGTCGCCGTCGTCGATGTCGTGCTCATTGAGACCGGCGCGAGCCGGACCGCGACGGGGAAGCTGATCCTCTCGGCGTGCTTCATCACCGACCTCGGTACCGCCCTCACCGTCAGCCTCCGGTTCGCTCGGCCGATCGAGTACATCTTCCTCCTCCTCGCGGCCGTGATCGCCTGGACGCGGACGCTCCCGCGCCCGTTCGAGTGGCTGTTCGCTCCCCTCCGGGGCCGGGCGGGTGAGCCGGAGGTGAAGCTCCTGTTCTTCTCGGTGGTGAACCCGGGCCCGAGCGCCCGACGGGCGGGAACGCAAGCGGTCCTGCCCGCGTACGCCCTCGGACTTGGGCCCGCCCGCGTTCTCGACCGGAACCCCGTGATGTGGCTCAAGCTCCGGACCCTCACCCTCGCGTTCCTGACCCCGTTCTTCTTCATCCCCGCGGGGCGGAACATCTCGGTCGCGGCCTCATCGCGGGCATCGGACCCATCGTCGTCCTCTCCGGCGTGGAGCTCGGCGCGAAGCTCCTCGGCGTCCTCTCGACTGTCCGAAGGTTCGTCGGCCACGACGCCACGGACATCGCCCTTCGGATGAGCAGGGGGGTGAGGTTCGGGACGAGTTGGGCCCTCTCCGGGCTCGGGACTGAGATCATCGACTGCTTCCCACTCTCGGTCCTCCTCACGGTCGTCATCGCGAGCGCGATCGTCCCGACCGTGGTCGCCCGGACCGGGTTCCGACCGAACCCCGTGGCGAGCTGTGTCCCCGGGCCCCGATGGGAAGGCCGGCCGGATCGGGGGAGCGGGCGCGGCGCTCCGGCCCGACTTCGCCTCCGTCCCCGCGTCCCCTCCCGGCCGAAACCTTCATTCACGGGAGGGCCGCTCCCGCCGACGGGCCGATGGACGTCGATACGGTCCTTCAAAGCGTGCAGGAACGCGACAAGTGGCGGGGCCGCCTGACGCTCCTCCAGGAGTCGCTGAAGGAGATCCGCTCCCGGGAGGTCCGCCTCCAGAAGCGGCTCCGTCGCATCAAACGCGAGCTCGCCCAGCTCGGAAAGGTCTCCGACGCGATCCTCGACGAAAACCGCCACCATTTTTCCGGAGGTGCGGGCCGTGGCCGGTCGGCGGCGGACCCCCAGCTCGCTCCACGATAGGCTCGAGGCGTTGCTCACCGCCCGCGCCGACGCCGAGGCGGAGGCGGCGCGGCTGCGGCGCGAGGCCGAGTATCTCGTGGGACAGGTCCGGCAGGCCCAGGAGCAGGTCCGCCACTACGAGGGACTTCTCGTCGAGCTCCGGCGCGACTGGGGCGGCGCCCCCCGACTGACCGAGATCGTCCGGCGGCTCGGCTGACGGACGACGCCGTGCGCGTCGTGGTGTTCGGCGCCGGTGCCGTCGGCAGTCGGTTCGCCTCGGCCCTGGCCCGCTCGGGTCTCTCGGTCACCGTCGTCGGCCGGGCGTCCCACGTCGCCGCGATCGCTTCGCACGGGCTCGTCGTCGAGGGCGAGCCGGGGCCGCCCGCGGTCGTGTCCGCGGTCGAGGTCCTCTCCCCCCGGACGGCCGCCGACGTGATTCTGCTGACCGTGAAGAGCTACGACGTGGCGGCCGCGGGGGAGGCGATCGCGAAGGCGATCCCGGACCCGGTCCCGGTGGTCGCCATGTCGAACGGACTGGGGATCGAGGGGGCGCTCGCCGACGGGCTCCGGGCGGAGGGCTGGGCGGAGCCCATGGCGTGGATCCTCCGGGCGGTCCACACCGTTCCGGCCCGCCACATCGGTCCGGGGGTCGTCCGGGCCACGGGGACCGGAGAGATCGTCCTCGGCCAGAACCCGTCGATGCCGGATTGGCCGGAGCGACTTCGCGCCGCGTTCGAGCGGGCCGGGCTCCCCGCCCGGATCGCGGGCTCGATCGATCGCGAGGTGTGGCGGAAGGCGCTCGTGAACGCCGCGATCAACCCGGTCACCGCCGACCACGGGATCCCGAACGGACGTCTCGTCGACGAGCCTTGGCGGGGCCAGGCCCTCGCCCTCCTCCGCGAAGCGCTGCGGGCGGCGGCGGCCGAGGGGTACGAATTCGACGCGGGCGAGGCCGAGCGGACGGTGTTCTCCGTGGCCCGGGCGACCGCGCAGAACCGCTCGAGCATGCTCGAGGACCTCGACCACGGCCGCCGGACCGAGGTCGACGCGATCTCCGGCGCGATCGCCGCCGCGGGTCACCGCCACGGGATTCCGATGCCGGCGACCGGGCGGGCGATCGAGCGGATCCGGACCCGCGAAGCGGAACGGGCCGCCCGCGGCTGACGGCCCGCTCGCAACGGCTTTACGGAGGGCCCCCTCCGGAACCCCGGATGGCGGAGAAGCGGAGCTTCACGGACGCCTCGGTGAAGGGGCGCCGCGTCCTCGTCCGCGTCGACTTCAACGTTCCGCAGCGGCCCGACGGGTCGGTCGCCGACGACCGCCGGATCGTGGAGGCGCTGCCGACCCTGAAGCATCTCGAGGCCGCCGGCGCGAAGACGGTCCTCCTCTCCCACCTCGGCCGTCCCGACGGGAAACGGGACCCGAAGTACACGCTCCGACCCGTCGTCCACCGTCTGAGCGCGCTCCTCGGCCAACCGGTCCCGCTCGCCGACGATATCGTCGGGATCCACGCCATCGAAGGCGTGACGCGACTCCAGAACGGCGGATTCCTCATGCTCGAGAACCTGCGATTCCACCCCGGCGAGGAGGCGAACGACCCGGCGTTCGCCGCCCAGTTGGCCCGGCTCGGGGACGTGTTCGTCGAGGAAGCGTTCGGCACCCTCCATCGGGCCCACGCCTCGACCGTGGGCGTCCCGCACCGGCTCCCGGCGTATGCGGGGTTCCTCGTCCAGAAGGAGGTTCGGGCCCTGTCGCCACTCGTCCACGGCGCCGAGCGGCCGTACGCGGCGCTTCTGGGGGGCGCGAAGGTGGCCGACAAGCTCCCGCTCCTCGCGAGCTTCCTCGGTCGGGTCGATTCGCTTCTCCTCGGGGGGGCGATCGCCTTCCCGTTCCTGGCCGCCGACGGGGCCCAGCTCGGGGCGACCCAGGTCGAACCCGGATTGGGGGAGGCCGTCGCCGAGTTCCGGACCGCGGCGCTCGCGGCCGGGACCGACCTCGTCGTTCCCACCGACCTCGTGTTCGAGCGGACCGAAGGGGCCGAGGGCGAGGTCGGACCGGCGAACCTCCTCCCCGACACCGCCCGGGCGTACGACATCGGACCCGCCACGCGGGCCCGGTTCGGGGAGGTCCTCCGGGGGTCGAAGACCGTCTTCTGGAACGGGCCGCTCGGATTCGCCGAGGACCCCCGGTTCGCGGCCGGAACGCGCGAGGTCCTGGCCGGCCTCGCCTCGGTTCCCGGGTTCCACGTCTGCGCGGGCGGCGACTCCGCCCGGGTCGCCGAGGCGCTCGGGGTCGTGGGCGCGTTCCAGTACGTCAGTACCGGTGGCGGGGCCGCGCTCGAGTTCGTCCAGGGGACCGAGCTCCCCGGGCTCGCGGCGATCCCCGACGCCTAGACGGGACGACCCCTCCGCCCAACGGCGGAGGGGGAGCGTCCGCGTCGATCGTCGCGGCGAGGTACTCGAGGTACGGGCCGTGGACCCGCGCGACGTCGAGCTCGATCACCTCGGGAACGTCGTACGGATGGAGCTCGCCGAGCCGTCGGAAGAGCTCCCCGACCCGCTTCGGCACGGTCTTGAAGACGACAAGGACCTCGTCCTCGGACCGGAGCCGACCGTCCCACCAGTACCGGGACCGGATCGCGGTGGACTGGGCGCACGCGGCGAGCCGGGCCCGCAGGATCGCATCGACCGCCCGGTCGGCGGCCGCCGCCGAGGGGAAGGTCGTGACCACGAGCCGCATCGGGCCGGTCGCCTCGACCGGGTCGAGCGGGTACGGGGTCATGCGGCCCCGACCTCCTCGGGATGCCCCGAACGGAAGTCGAGGGTGGCGACCGCGAGCGTCCGGAGGTCGACGACCGCGGCGTGGGCCGGGACCGGCGTGATGTTCCGCATCCGCTGGTACTCCGTCTCCGCCTGCCACGTCGACGCGTTCAGCAGGAGCGTCCCGTTGTGCTGGTCGACGCCGAACGTGTGGGCGTGACCGGTCACGAGGATGTCGGGCGGGGGCTCGATGACGAGGCCGTCGCGGGCGAGCGGGGCGAGCGGCGTCCGGCCCCCATACATGGGGGCGAGATGCCGCATGGCGAGCATCCGCTTCATCACGTCGGTCGGCCGGGAGTAGCTCGCCCCCGGGATCGCCGGGATGAGGTCGTCGAAGCTCCGGCCGTGGTAGGCGGTGACGACCACGCCTTCGAGCGCGACGGTCGAGGGGTTCGAAAGGCACGTTGCGTTCGGCGGGAGGAGCCCCGCGACTTCTGGGGTGAGCGACGGTTGGGGTTCCGCCGGGCACACCGCGTCGTGGTTGCCGGGGATCAGGATCAGGCGAAGCCGCTCGGGAAGGTCGCGCAGCCGGCGTCCGAGCTCCTCGTACTGCTGGAAGACGTCGTTCAGGGCGAGGTCCCGCTCCTGGTTCGGATAGATCCCGATTCCGTCGACGAGATCTCCCGCGACCACGACGAACTCGATCTCGCGGGCGAGCTCGGGGGCCGCCCCCCGGCCGTGGAGGAATTCGGCGAGTTCCGACCACGGCCCGGACAGAAACGACCGGCTCCCGATGTGGAGGTCGGAGAGGAACAGGACCCGACTCGGGCCGGACGACCGGTGCTCGACCCGGCCCCGCGAACTCTCCGGTCGTTCGACCCCGGCCACCCGCGGCGCCCGGCTCCGGTCGGCGCCGACCGCGAGCTGGAGGCCGACGACCTCGTCGGGGAGGAACGTGGTCTTCGCGGCCGGGCTGTCCTTCGGGACGAAGCACTCCAGCGCCCCGGTGTCGTCCTCGACGCGGACGATGATGTGATGCTTCTCCGGCGTCGTCCGGACGTCCCGGACCATCCCGATGACCGACGCCGTGCCGGGTCGCTCGACGGCCTCGGCGACGGGGACGAGGTTGGGGAGCGTCGAGCGGCCCCGCAGGAGCCGCGCGAGCGCCTTGTACCGGGACGCGAACAGGGTCCCGTACGCCGCGAGCGGTTCATCGGTGGTCGGCGGGTCGGAGAACCCCTGGCAGACGACCGAGAACGACGCCGTCGCGGTCGAGGGAGGGGCGGAGGCGGACGGAGCCACGAGTTCGAGCGGCCGAACCTCGGGAGTCGAATTCGGCCGCTCGCCGCCCGACGCGACCTCGGTGACGGCGACGATCCGCTGGACCATCTGGATCGTGACGAACGACTCGTCCGGGCCGACCTCCTCGATGACCTTCTGGGAGATCGCGAGCGGCCAGGGCTGGGCGACCAGCAAACGGAGCGCGTCGGCCGCGACGAGCTTGTGCCGGGACTCAAAGTAGGCGACGAGCTGGTCCCGGACGGCGACCGCCACCCCGCTCGGAGCCGATGCGGAGGAACCCACGGACGACATCGCCGCCGATCCCGGCCGCTCGAGAGTCCCCGGGCAGATGAACCCGCTGGTCGGGCCCGCGACGGGGCCGGCCCGACCGAACGCAACCGTCAGTCGCGGTACGATTCCTTCGCGTAGGTCACGCCCTTCGGGAACTTCTCCTTCAGGTGCGCGATCAACGACTCGGAACTCCGCTCGAGGTGGGCGGTGTACCAGCGGACGACAAGGTCCCGGAGCGCGGCGTGGAGCTCCCGGAGATTGACCGCCTCCTCGCGGCTGTCGTAGAGGACCGCCTGGTTCATCATCCGCATCCAGCCGGTGTACTTGTGGTAGGATTCGCCCTCGCACCACTCGTAGATCCCGCGGAGGTGGGACGTCCCCTCGGGCGTCCGGTAATACCAGAAGCGGAGCGTGAAGCCGACCCATCCCGGCGTTCGGTCGTGGAGCTCGATCGTCTTCACCGCGCCGAAGTCGAAGCTGTCGCGGAACGCCCACTTCTCGGGGTACTCGACGAACGTGGCGAACAGCGTCTGCGACGGCTCGATGGTGAGATGGACCGAGATCTGCTCGAATTGGTTGTGGACCTCCCAGAGGTCCTGAAGGAGCCGCTTGTTCAACTCGCCCCGGTGCGCGAGGTCTTCTCCGCCCTTCTCCCCGGCCGACTTCTGCGACCGCGAGAGTTCCTCGCGCAGCGAGGTGACGAAGTTGTCGTCCGCGAGCGGCGCGGCCTGGACCTCATCGGGAGTCGCGGGGGGCGCGGCGGGTGCGGCCTTACGCTTGGGCATGTGGATGCTCCGAGGGCGGCGAAGCGGGGTCGTCTATTCAAAGTTTTTGTGGAATTGCGACGAGGAAGGTCGCGCCGAGCGACCCGCCGCCGGTGTTCGGTCGCGTTCGACCGGCCCGAGCCGCACGCGTCCCCTCGACCTCTCGAAGGAGCTTTGAGGCGAGGACCGTTGAACGCGCGCCAGCGACCGTCGTGCGCCCACCGGGCGTCCACCGTTCGCACGGAGAACCTCACATGACCGTCGGGGCGTCAGGACGGACGACGCTCCATCCGGGGGTTTGGCTGGCCGTGGCGATCCTCCTGGCCGTCGGGCTCCTGACCGCGATCCCACCGGCCTCCCCGATTTCGGCCGTCGGACCCTCCGTAGAACGTTCGCAGGTACGATCGGCCGGAATCGTGGCCTCCGAAGTCCAACCCGCGACCAGCACGTCGACCGTCGTCAACGTCAGCGACGACTGGTCGTGGACGCAGTGGAGCACCGGGGTCGGCCCGTCGCCGCGCGACGAACCGATGATGGTCGATGACCCGGCCGAGCACGGGGTGCTCCTCTGGGGCGGCACGAGCCTCGCGAACGCGGCGATCTTGAACGATACCTGGCTCTTCCGGGGCGGGAGCTGGACCGAGCTCTGCAGCGGGACGGCCGCTCCCCCCAGTTGCCCGACCTCGCCCTCCCCGCGAGTGGCCGCTCAGCTCGCGTACGACCCGGCGCGCTCGGCCGTCGTGCTCTTCGGCGGCGCCAAGAGTTTCTACGACGTCAACGACACCTGGCTGTTCGTCAACGGGAGCTGGAAGAACGTCACCAGTGGCGTCGCTCCTCCACCGGGCGACAGCCTCCCCGTGGCGACCGACGCCGCGGGCGGCGTCCTCCTGATCACCACCACCGACTTCGTCGGTTCGACCTGGGAGTTTGGACCGTCCGGTTGGACGTTGGTCACCGGCGCCGGCACTCCGTCGGTCGGCGATCTCCAGCCGATGTGGTACGACCCGAACCTCGCCGCCGATGTGCTCTGGGACGAGCCGTCGGGTACCTGGGAGTTCACAGGCGGAAGTTGGCATTCGGTGGCGACGGGGACGGCTCCGCCCACCGCGGGGGGACTACCCGCCGGGGGCGGCTACGACTCCGCGTTCGGCTACGGGGTCCTGTACGCGCCGACCGACACCGACCGGTCGACCTGGACGTTCGCGAACGGCACGTGGAAGAACGTGACCGCGAACGTCTCGGCCGGCCCGCCGACGGTTACGCCGCTCGCAATCGCGTTCGACACGTCCGACGGCTACGTCCTGGCCGAGGAAGACATCGGAGCGTCGATCCGGGACGTCCAGACCTGGATCCTCCACGACCCGTTCACCCTGCGGCTGAACGATACGATCGGGATCCGGGACGTGGGCCAGCCGGCGACGCTCGACATCACGGCGTCCGGGGGGATCTCGCCGTACACGGTGGATGTCCTCGGGGTCCCGGCCGGGTGCGGCCCGGTGAGCAACGCCTCGAACGAGAGTTCGGTCGAGTGCGTGATGACGAAGACCGGGACGTTCGACCTCAGCGTCGACGCCCGGGATGTCCGGGGGTTCCTTCTCCCCGCGACCCTCCCGCTGACGGTCCGCCCGGCCCTCGGGGCTTCGGCGTATGCGAGCCCGAGTTTCGCCAGCGCCGGTCTCCCCGTCGTGTTCTTCACCAACGTCTCGGGGGGGACCACGCCTTACTCGATCCTCTGGCAGGTCCCGGGCCAATCGACCCGGACCACCCCGAATTTTGCCACCACCTTCCCATCGGCGGGCCTGTTTCCGGTGCGCCTCACGGTCACCGATGCCGCGCAGAACGTCTGGTCGACGACGTTGACCGTCGCCGTGACCGCTCCCCCCACGCTGGCCGTCTCCGCCAACCGGACCGTGACCGACGTTGGCTACCCGGTCCAGTTCGAGGCGAACCGGACCGGAGGGGTCGCCCCGCTCGTCCTCGACTGGGAGTTCGGGGATGGGGGCTCGGCGGGGAGCTTCGACCCGGTCCACACGTACCTCACCCCGGGGAATTTCACCGCGACCGTATCGGCCGTCGACCTGTTGGGAGCCACGACCTCCGGTACGGTCTCCGTTCTGGTCCACGCCCCGCTCGCGGTCAACCCGACTGGGTCCCGGACCACCGTGCCGATCGCCGGGCAGCCGGTGAACGTCTCGGCCGGGGTCGCGGGCGGCACGGCTCCGTTCTCCTACGCCTGGGATTTCGGGAACGGACAGACCTCGAACGTCCCGTCCCCCACCCCGACGTTCTCCTCGGCCGGGAACGTGACGGTCTCCGTCACGGTCACCGACGCGCTCGGCGCCCATTCGACTGGGTCGGTAACCCTCGACGTCCAGAGCTCCTCGTCCCTCGGCAGCACGAGCGGGGGAACCACGACGGACGTGCCCGCGACGGACGCGTCGGTTGGGATCCTCGCGGCGGGCGCGGTCGCCGCCGCAGCCGTCTGGTTCTTGCGGCGGAGCCGGGGAGCCAGCTCTTAAATACGCACCCCCCCTTTCGACGATTGGAAGGACTCCCGGAGACCGACGGAGGCAACTCCTCGCGTCGCCGCGCCTCACGGACTGACGACTCATGATCCACCTCCCTCGACTCTGTCGTACGCTCCGCGCATCCGCGATCGACCGCTAGGTTTCGCCTCCGTCGGTCCTCCAACGAGTCGCACGCCGCCAATGGGCGGCGTCCAATCCAACCCCCCACGGAGGAAGAAACCAACATGACCAACGACCCAAGCGCCGCAAAGTACCAGATCAAAGCCCGAATTATGGCCGAAGGCGTCATCGACAAACCCGACGTCGTCGGGGCCGTATTCGGCCAGACCGAGGGGCTCCTCGGCGACGAACTCGACCTGCGCGACCTGCAGAAATCCGGTCGGATCGGCCGGATCGAGGTCGACATCGACTCCCGGAAGGGAAAGAGCGAGGGCGAGATCACGATCCCTTCGTCGCTCGACCAGGTCGAGACGGCGATCCTCGCCTCGGGGCTCGAGACCGTCGACCGGATCGGCCCGTGCCGGGCCAAGATCGAGGTGATCTCGGTCGAGGACATCCGGATCTCCAAGCGCCAGAAGGTCGTCGAGCGGGCGAAGGAGATCCTCCAGAAGCTCCAGGAAGGGTCGAAGGGCGTCGGCGTCGACCTGACCGAGTCGGTCCGGAAATCGTTCCAGGTCGACGAGATCACGACCTACGGGCCGGAGCACCTGCCCGCGGGGCCCAACATCGACCAGGCGGAAGCGCTCATCGTCGTCGAAGGGCGGAGCGACATCCTGAACCTTCTGCGGTGCGGGATCAAGAACTGCATCGCGGTCGAGGGGACGAGCGTCCCGCAGACCGTGAAGGACCTCTCCCGCGGCAAGACCGTCACGGTGTTCACCGATGGCGACCGGGCCGGGGAGCTGATCCTCCGCGAGATGCTCCAGACGATGGACATCGACTTCGTCGCCCGCGCCCCGCGCGGCAGCGAGGTCGAGGAGCTCACGCAGAAGCAGCTCGTCAAGTGCCTGCGGAACAAGATCCCCATCAACCAGTTCCTCGAGATGAGCGGGTTCGAGTCGACCGGCGCGACCCGCCAGCCGATGGAGGAGCGGGGCGAGGGAGCCCCGCCGATGCGGAACGAGCCGCGGCGGGACGACCGGCGCGAGGACCGCCGGGACGACCGACCCCCGCGCCGCGAGCCGGAAGGAGACCGGGACCGGATGCCGCCCCCGCCGCCTCCCCGCGACTTCGAGCGCCGGGCACCTCCCCCACCGCCCCCGCCCCCCGCCGCGCCGCTTTCGCCGGAGCTCCAGAAGTACTTCGGGATCCTCGGCGGGATCGAGAACACCTCGAAGAGCGTCTTCCTGGGACCGGACGACGCCGTGGTCGGCGAGGTTCCGGTCAAAGAGATGATCGACGCCCTCGCGGCCCTCGGCCAGCCGGCGAAGACCCTCGTCTTCGACGGGGTCGTCAGCCAGCGGCTCCTCGACGTCGCGCAGGAGAAGGGAATCAGTCTCGTCGTCGCGAACCGGATCGGAGCCGTGGGGAAGATCCCCGAGAGCGTCCGCGTCGTCACGCGGATGGACGCCGCCCCCCCGACCGCCCCCCACTGAACCGTTTCCGGGGGCCGGCGCTGCCGGCCCCCACCGCCCTTTATCTTTCCGCGGCCCCTGATTCTATCGGACCGTGAGCGAGACGTCCCCGTCGGCGGCCAGCGAACCGACCCGGCGGAAGTTCACGAGCCTCGACGAGATCCAGACGAGCGACGACATCCCGATCCCCTCCGACCCGCTCGGGCGGGTGATCGGGCAGGAGAAGGCCGTCGAACTCGCCCGGATCGCGGCGTACCAGCACCGGCACCTCCTCCTCGTGGGCCCGCCCGGCGTCGGAAAGTCGATGACCGCCCAGGCGCTCGCCCTCCACCTCGAACGGCCCCGGTCGGAGATCCGGATCGTCCACAACCCCGAGAACCCCGAGCGGCCGAGCGTCGAGGTCGCGAGCCGCGAGGAGGTCTACCGGGAGCGGGAGGCGCTCCGGACGATCGAGGGGGAGCTGATCTCCCCGGCCGACGCCCCGGCCTCCGTCGCCGAGCGGCTGGGGTACCGGTGCCCGCGGTGCAGCTTCTACTCCCTTCCGACCGAACGGTACTGCCCGAGCTGCGGCAACGTCAAGCAGGTCGTCCCCGGCATCGCCGCGGGCAGCGGGAACCCGTTCCGCGACCTCGTCGGCGGGATCCTGGAGCTCACGGTCAGCCCCGGCGGGAACCCGATGGAGTCGGTCCGTACGACCCGCCTGCGGAACGGGGTCGAGGAGGTCGTCGCGTACGAGAGGGCGGGCGACAAGATCACGGTCCTCGACCAGCGGGCGCTCGAACGCCGGCGGACGCTCCAGAAGGAGAGCCCGCGGAAGGTACTCGTCAAGATCGACCGGAACCCGTTCGTGATGGCGACCGGCGCCAGCGAGACCGAGCTTCTTGGCGACGTCCGGCACGACCCGTACGGGGGTCACCCCCAGCTCGGGACCCAGCCGTACGAGCGGACGGTCACCGGGGCGATCCACGAGGCCCACGAGGGGGTCCTGTTCATCGATGAGCTGCCCCACCTGGGCCCCATCCAGCGTCACATTCTGACCGCGATGCAGGAGAAGCGGTTCCCGATCACCGGCCGGAACCCGCAATCCGGCGGCGCCGCCGTGCGGGTCGACAATGTCCCGTGCGATTTCATCCTCGTCGCCGCCTCGAACATCCAGGACATCCACGGGATCCTCTCGCCGCTCCGGTCGCGCATCGCCGGCGGCGGCTACGAGGTCCTCCTCGAGACGACGATGCCGGACACCGAGGGGAACCAGTTGAAGCTCGCCCAGTTCACGGCGCAGGAGATCGCCACCGACGGGCGGCTCCGCCCCGCGACCCGCGAGGCGATCCTCGAGCTGATCCGGGAGGGGCGGCGCCGGGCCGAGGCGAACGACGGTCGCCGCAACGCCCTCACCCTCCGGCTCCGCGAGCTCGGCGGGCTCATCCGGACGGCGGGCGACCTCGCGACGGTGGCCGGGAGCCAGTACCTCGAAGCGTCCCATGTGCGGGAAGCGCTCCAGCGGGCCCGATCGATCGAGGAGCAGATCCGTTCGGCCTACGGGTCGCTCCAGGGGGGGATCCGCCAGGACGTCACCGAGGCCCAGCGCCAGAGCATGGGGTACTACCACTGGAACGAGCACCCGGACTCCGGAAGCTTCCCCGGTGGGTACGGCTGAGCCCGCCGTTTCCGCCCCCCGCGCGAGACGACGACGCGGGTCAATCGGAACCGCTATGAACGGGACTCAGGTGGCCGCCCGAGCGGGCGCGTAGTCTAGTGGTTATGACGTCACCCTGACACGGTGAAGACCGCCAGTTCGAATCTGGCCGCGCCCACCTCCTCCCGCTTCCAATCGGAGCGGGGGCCGTTTCCGGGCCGTCTTTTTCCCGGCTCGTTCCGGTGAGAACGGGGTCGGCGGCGGCCGGGCGGTGGAGTCGACTCGCGCCCGAGGGATACCCTCTTGTCGGCACGCGCGTGGCAGCCACCGCTCGCGGGGCCGGGGAGTCCTCGAGACCTCGCGGGGGAAGGAGACGGTGGAGGCAAGGGGAGGGTTCGAGGTGAAGATGGAGCCGCAGGGGGCCGAGCACAAGGCGCCGGGGTCCACGTTGGGTCGCATGTCGATCCGCAAGAACTTCCACGGCGACCTCGAGGCGACGTCCCGCGGGGAGATGCTCACGGCGATGACCGATGTCGAGGGTTCGGCGGCCTACGTGGCCCTCGAGCAGGTCAACGGGACCCTCGGCGGGCGTACCGGCGCCTTCGTCCTTCACCACAGCGGCACGATGACCCGCGGGGCGCCGAAGCTCGTGCTCGTGGTCGTCCCGGACTCCGGGTGCGGCGAGCTCGAGGGCCTCGAGGGCGCGATGCAGATCGAGATCGTCGATGGCGAGCACTCGTACGTGTTCGAGTACCAGCTTCCGAGCGGAACCGGTCCCGCCCCCCTGGGACCCGCGAAATCGGACGAGCCGGGCCCGTAGTCTCCGCCCGCGGAATGTGAGCGAGGTTGGTCGCCCTCCGACGAGGTTCTCGGCCCGTGCCGTTCCAAAACGTTCATGCCTCTGCCGACCGAGGGGAGCCGAAGTTCATGGATCGGGCGTGGCGACCGACTCGGAACCGGAAGTCCCCGGCGATCGTCGTGGTCCTGCCGCTCCTGGTGGGCGGTCTCCTTCTCGTCCCCGCCGCCGGCGCGGGAGGTCCGCACCTGCCCGCGCACGCCGTCGCGGGTCTCCGCGCGCTCGCGAACTCGAACCAGTCGGCCCCCTGGGCCCTCGGGGTGAATGGGACGGCAGTGACGTACGATTCGGACAATCACGAGTTCTTCGTTTCCAACCCCGCCAACGACACGGTCCTCGTCGTGAACGGGTCGACGCGCCAGATGATCGGGCGGCCGATCTCCGTCGGGTCCGCGGGCCCGAGCGTCTTCGACACCGACAACGGGTACGTCTACGTCGTGAGTGCCGGACCGGGCGGAGGGGGGGGAGTCACCGTGATCAACGGGACGACGGACGCGATCGTGCCCTCGAGGATCGTCGTGGGGGGCGACCCCCAGGCGATCGCCTTCGACGCCCGGGACAACCTTCTGTTCGTGGCGAACTACGGGACCCACAACCTCTCCGAGGTCAACGGGATCGACCAGAGGGTCCAAGACGACTCGATCTTCCTCGGGGACGCGCAGTCCCCAACGACGCTCGCATTCGACCAACGCACGGGGATCCTCTACGTCGGCCTCTGGGACACCGTGGCCCCCGGAATGTACTCCGGCGGCAGTGTAGCCCTCGTCAACATCGCGAATTGGACCCTGCAGAACGTCTCGGTGGGTTCGGGCCTCGGTCCCACATCCCTCGCCTACGATCCCAAGAATCAGCAGATCTACGAGACCGGATACCAATCGACGTTGGGTCTGGCATCGCCCATCGTGGCCATCAACGGGACCACCGAGAACACGAGCACCCTGCCGAACGCCAGTCTCAACGGTGGATCGGTCGTCGTCGCGGGAAACCTCGGTTGGGTCTACTTCGGCTCCGACGACGGACCCCCCCGGGCGTTCGATACGGCGACGGACTCGTTCGCCTCCGCTCCCCTTGCCGCCCCGGGGGAACCGGCGGCGCTCGACCCCGCCTCCGGCTGGCTCCTCCTCCTCGCGCCGGGGACCGAGCCCGGTCGCCCTCCGAACGCGATCGAGGCGGTCCAGGATACGGCGTTGGTCCCCGTGTCGTTCGTCGAAACGGGGTTGCCGAGCGGGACTGCCTGGAACGTCGAGTTGGCCAACTCGGCCCTATCGAACAGTTCGTCGACGTCCACGATCGGGTTCCTGGCGTGGAACGGGAGCTACTCGTACGGGGTCACCCCCGTCCCCGGGGAGACCACGACCTATTCCGGGACGATTCGGGTCGACGGACCCACGACCTCGATGGCGGTGGCGTTCGTGCCGTTCCGATTTCCCGTAACGTTCCTGGAGCTCGGCCTGCCGGCCGGCTTCCGTTGGAGCGCTTCGGTGGTCTCCGGCCCCGCGAACGGGCTGAACGACTCGGCCTCGACCACGAACTTGGTCCTGGGGCTCGCGAATGGGACGTACCAGGTGGAGTTCTCCGCCCCCGGATACACCACGCCGTCCGGGTCGTATTCGGTGGTCGTGAATGGCAGTTCCCCGGCGAACCAAACCGTCCTGTTCACGGCGCTCCCCTCGTCTCCGGCTCTCTCGGCCGGTCTCCTCGAACTGTTCGTGGCCGTGGTGGTCGGAGTGCTCGTGCTGGGGGGAATCGTGGTGGCCCTCGTGATCCGTTCGCGTCGGCCCCCTCCGAGGGTTCCACCGAACCCCTGAGCGACCGGATCGGACGCCCGGGGTTCCCCGGGGGTTCGATCATCCCGCACGAGGGAGGGCCGCCGTGAGCAAGTCGACGTACGACTGGGCGACGGGTCGGATTCCGAACTGTGATTCCGCGCGGCGGCGAGACGCCCGTCCCATCTGCTCGCGGAGGCGGGGGTCGGCGACCAGCCGGTTCAGGGCGGCCGCCAACGCGGAGGCATCCCCCGGCGGAACCAAGAAGCCGTTCTCGCCGTCCTGGACGAGGTCCGCGAGGCCGCCCGTCGCGGACGCCACGATCGGTCGGCCGCACGCCATCGCCTCGAGGACGGCCATCCCGAACGGCTCGGTGAGGCTCGGCTGCACGTAGACGTCGGACGACCGGTAGAGGTCCGGCATGCGCCCGACCGGGGTGGATCCCGTGTCGATGCGGAGCGACGACCCGAGGCCGAGCTTCGCGACGCGGCCGCGCAGGTCGGCCTCGGCGGCGCCACGGCCCCGGACGACGGAGACCGCGGTGGCTTCCGTCGTCCGGAGCTGGGCCATCGCCTCCGCCAGGATGTCGAGCCCCTTCGCCGGATGGAGCCGGGCGACCGTGAGCAGTCGGACCTGCTCCGGAGCGCCCGGCCAGAATCCCGCCTCGGCCTCGGCCGCCGCGCGAGGCCCGTCCGTGAAGAGACCAGTGTCGGTGCTTCCGGGAATGTAATGCAGTCGGTCGGGCGGCGCGCCCCGGGCGGCAAAGTAGCGCATCGAGGCCCGCGAGTGAAAGGTCAAGGCGGCGGCCGACCGCCACATCCGGGGGAGAACCGCGCGGTCGAGGACGCGTACGCTCGACCGAACGAGGAGCGGCCCGGCCGATTCGTACCGCTCGCTCGTCACGAAGTACGGGATGGCCCGCGCGCGGGCCCCCCGGGCCACGAGTTGGGAGAGCGGCGGGTAGTCTTCGGCCAGCAGGCACGCATCGAGCGGCTCGGAGAATACCTCGGAGAATCGGAGCGGAACGGCGGCCTCCGCGTACCCGAAGGCGAGCGTCGAGAGCCGTCGGACCCGGTAGGTGGCATCGCCGTCCGTGACCGTAGGAGCTCCCTGGCGCCACCCCCGGTCCCGGGCCCCCGCGCGATCCGAGGAGAAGACGATGACCTCGTGACCGAGCTCGACGAGCCCCTTCGCCATCCAGAGTTCGGAGGAGGCGACGCCGGTCGGAAAGGTCGGAACGACGATCCCGAGTCGCACGCCCGACCCCATTCCCCCCGGGTATAGACGTTCCCGGAACTTCCCCGGCTCACCGAGGACGGCCCCCGTCGGCGACCGTCGCCGAGCGGCGACCGGAATCGCTATTCCCCCGGAACGGCGTTCGGGGAGGGCAGGTTCGTGAGGTGGGGTCGCAAGGAGTCCGGGCCAAGGCGGTGTCCCCCCCGTCGCTTGGGGTCGACATCGTCGTGCACGGCGATGCCCAAGCGGCGCTCCGACGCCTCCCCGCCCGTTCGGTGCATCTCGCCGTGACGTCGCCTCCCTACAACCTGCGTCTCCCGTACGCCGGGTACTCCGACGACCGGGCGCACGCCGAATACCTCGGATGGCTGAAGGACGTCTGGCGCGACCTCGCCCGCGTCCTGGTCGATGGGGGTCGCTTCGCGCTCAACGTCGCCCCCACCTCGATCAAGGCGTTCCGGCCGATCCACCACGACCTGACCCACGACCTGCGCGCGCTCGGCTACATCATGCGGACCGAGGTGATCTGGTACAAGCAGACGATGGGCCGCCGCACGGCGTGGGGGAGTTGGAAGAGCCCATCCAACCCCCACATCATTCCGTCGTGGGAGTACGTTCTCGTGTTCTCGAAAGGACAGTGGAAGTTGCCGGGACGGAAGGAGGACATCGACATCACCGGCCCCGAGTTCCAGACGATCTCCGACGGGTTCTGGGCGATCCCCCCGGAACGGACCCGCCGCGGCCACCCGGCCCCGTTCCCGGAGGCGCTCATCGAGCGGCTGGTGAAATTCTACAGTTACCGGGGGAATACCGTGCTCGACATGTTCGGGGGAACGGGGACCGTCGGCGCCGTCGCGCGCCGCAACGGGCGGCACTACGTCAGCGTCGACTCCTCCCTCGAGTACTGCACGCTCGCCGAACGCCGGATCCGGGAGGCGAAACCCGTTCCGGACGCGCCCGCCATCCTACCGCCGCAGATGGTCGAACTCGGCGGGGTCCCTTAGACACCGCCGTGGGGCAACAGGCGCTCGGAGAGCTTCCCGACCGCGAATTCGAGGAGGGGTTCGAGATTGACCGTGTCGGCCCGATTGTAGCGGACGAGTCGCGCCAGCGAGTCGTTGTCCCCACGCCGGAACGCCTCCCAGAGCCGGACGGCGTCGAGCCCATGGATCCCCTCCACGCCGGACCGGTCGCCGAGGCCGAGCGTCTGCTCGATCCGCTTCAGCCCCCCGGAGTACCCGAGCCGGTAGAGGAGGAACCGGAGGTCGATGTGGACCGGTGGGACGACGAGCCCCGGGAACCGGTACTCCAGGAATGGCACGTCGAAGAGGGAGCCGTTGAACGTGGAAAGCAGCTGGAACTTCCGCAGGTACGCGGGAAGCTCCTCGAGGTCCTCGTCGGCCACGAACGTCCGGGTCCGGCCCCCGCCGTGGATGCTGACGACGGTGACGATCCCCTCGTACGGGCTGAGGCCCGTCGTCTCGATGTCGAGGAACGCGGTCTCGGCCCGGAACGACGGATACAGGCGCCAGTGCTCCGCGTCCGGGAGGCGGGTGGCAAAGTAGTCGACGCGCCGTTCGGCAAGGGCCCGCTCGCTGGCCTGGAGCTCGACGCGGAGCCGCTCCCGACGGGCCGGGGCGAGCCCCGCCGTGGGCGACAACCCGTCCACCTCTCGCCAATCCCGCACCCCCTGGCGCCAGAGCTCCGCTTCGGTCACCGGGCCGACCCCGGGGAGGTGGAGGAACGTGGAGCGGATCACGCCCCGACGGAACCGGCCGTACGTCTAAGGGCTTCGGCCCGCCGGTCCAGCGGGATCCGCCGATCGTCCTAGCTTCCGGAGGGCGGGGTGGGCTCGTCGCGCGGCGTTGGCTCGTCCTCCTCCGCCGACCGACGTGCAGTCCCCGGCTCGGATTCCGGAGTCGAACTGGAGCCCGTGGGGGTCAAGGTCCCGACCACGACCAGCACGACGGCCACGAGGACCGCGACACCGACCGCCTCGAGGGGAGAGAGCCCGAACACCGTGCCCGCTCCGCTCCCCGCGGAACCGAACCGGAGTTCCACGATCGTCGGGCCGGTGCCGTTCACGACGACCGTCCCGCCGCCCGGGGGGGCCGAACCGCCGCCTCCCCCGACCGTGAAGGAGTACGTGCCGTTCGGTACGGCGAAGTCCACGAGCGAGCCCGTCGAGGAATTCACGACGGAACCAAGGGTGACGTTCCAGCCGACCCCGGTCGTGAGTCCGGTCTCCCGGAACACGACGGTCGTCAGGAACGGATGGAAGTCGACAACGACGAGGACCGGCCCCCCGGCGACCGTCGCGGATCCCGTGAGGTTGGCGACGAATCCCGGGACCGGGTCGACCGCGTAGGAGTACGTGCCGTTCGGCTCACTCAGCAGGAGGCTCGTCGTCACGCCCGAGGACACGTTGGAGCCGATCGCGACCTGCCAGGCTTCGGAAGCGGGGAGCCCGGCCGAGGTGAACGTCACGGGGTAGAACGTGACCTTCGGCGACGGGGTCCGGGTGAACGCGATGGGGATCGGCGTCGCGACGCTGGCCGCCCCGTTCGCGACGACGACTCCGGCGGAAGGGTCTCCGAGGTACCCCGCCGCCGCGTCGAAGAACGGGTACGACGCGTTCGTGACGAGGAAGCCGATCGACGGAGTGGTACTCGAGTTGGTCGTGTTGCCGAGGGTCACGTTCCAGATTGTCCCACCGGGCAGTCCGGTCTCGTCGAAGTGGAGCCAAAAGGCGCCACCGACCGAACTTCGCGGGACGAAAGTGACGTTGACGACCACCGCCGCCCCCGAGACGTTGAACGAGCCGTGGGGCGTGGAGGGAATGTATTGGAACACCGGCGTCGACACGGAGAACGAGTACGAGCCGTTCGGCCGGGCGACGGAAACGCTCGACGCGTTGGTCGTGACCGGACCGGTTCCCAGGGTGGTCGTCCAATTCGTCCCGGCGGGGAGTCCGGTCTCGACGAACTCGACCGGGTAGGCGGGAACGAACGCCACGCGAACGACCACCGCTTGGCCGGTGACGCTGACCCGGCCCAGGGGCGGCGATCCGGCCAAGCCGGCGACCGGGGCGAGCGCGTAATCGTACGTTCCGTTCGGCGCCTCGATCGCGAACGAGGCGTTCGTCGAATTGGCCTCGTACGGCCCGAGCGTCGACCCCCAGAGGGTCCCGTTCGGGAGCCCCGTCTCCTGGAACGTCACGGGGTAGGTGGTGACGACGAACGTGAGGTTGACCTCGCGGGCGGCACCGGCGACGGTGACGCTCCCGTTCCAAGTGGTCTCATACCCCGCCACCGGGGTCACGAGATAGGTGTACGTCCCGTTCGGCTCCCAAAGCTCGAGGGTCGCGTTCAGGGTGCCGTTCGTGACCGGTCGGATCCCCACCGACCAGAACGTCTCCGGCGCGAGGCCGGACTGATGGAACGTGACCGGGTAGGCGCTCTCGAACGTCACGTTGACCACGATGGGACCCCCGGTGACGGTCACCTGCGCGGACGAGACGACCGCGCTGAATCCCGGCACCGTCGAGATCGTGTAGTTGTACGTCCCGTTCGCCTCGGGGAAGCCGATCTGCGTCCCGTTGGTCGGATACTCCGTGGAATTCAGCTGGACGGTCCAGTTCGTCCCTCCCGGCAATCCGGTCTCCGCGAACGTCACCGGGTAGGCGGGACTGGGCGTGCCGATCTGGCTCAAGTTGTTGGAGTTGAAGTTGAGGTCGTAGATCGACCGGACGTGGGGGTCGTAACCGAACGCGCGGGGATTGATCCCGACCCCGATCGTCGCGACGACGGTCGTGCCGTTGAAGACCGAGACCGTGTCCGAGCCCCAGTTCGCGACGTAGATCAATCCGTCCGCCGGATCATACGCGGCGGTCTGAGGGAAGACCCCGACCGAGACATTGCCGACCACCGACGTCCCGTTCAGGATCGAGACGGAGTTCGAGGAGCCGTCCGCGACGTAGACGAAGCCATCCTGGGGGTCGTAGGCGCCGAACGACGGAGCGCCCCCCGCCGGGACCGACGCGACGACAGAGGTCCGATTCAGGACCGTCACGTTGTTCGACCCGGGATTGGCAATGTACGTCCAGCCGTTGCCCGAATCGTAGATCGCGGACGTCGGTCCGGAGCCGACGTTGACGGTGGCCACGGTGGCGGTGCCACTGCCGGCGGTGCCGTTGACGATGGTGACGTTGTTCGTGCCGGTGTTCGGAACGTACACCCACCCCGTTTGATTGTCGAACGCCGCAAGACCCGGGTACGAGCCGGTGGGGACGGAGCCGACCGTCGTCGTCCCGTTGATCACGGTCAGGTTGCCGGTGGCCTGATTCGTGACGTAGACCCACTGGTTGTCCGGGTCGTAGAGCGCCGACACGGGGGTGCCTCCGGTCGGAATCCACTTGATGATCTTGAGACCGTGCAAGACAGTGAGGTTGTTCGACGTCCCGAAGTTGAGCACGTAGACGTTTCCGGTGCTCGGCGCATACACGGAGAAGAGCGGGTCGTCCCCGACGGGAACGGTCGCCAGGACCGTGTCGTTCCGGTCGGCGACGATACTCACCGTGTTGCCGCCGAGCAGGGGCGCCCCGAAGTTCGTCACGTACAGGTCGTTGTCGTCACTGTCGTAGGTGGCGGTCGACGGCTGGCTCATCACCGTCGCTTCGCCGAGGATCGTGGCACCGTCGACGATGGACGAACCCGGGCCGGCCGGGTGGACCAGGGGGTTCGCAATCGAGTGGACCGGGAGGGTCGACGCGACACCGGCGGGGATAGGTCCCGGTGGGGGGAGCGCCGCCGTCGACGCGGCCGCTGGGGGAGCGGCCACGGATCCGAGGAGACTGCAGAGCAGCAGAACCAGGATCCCGGCGCAGCCGACGGTCCGGCCTCGGGCACTCAATCCGTTCATGGCCGCGGATCCGCTCCGTCGACGGGCAATGGGCCGAGCGGCGCGATCAGCTTCTTGACGGCCGCCCAGAACGGCGCGACCTGCTCCTTCGGGAGTCGGCCGCTGTAAAGTGGCGCGCGGAGCTCGGCCTCCAGGAATTCGGGGTCGTCCGCGTCCCAGACGAGCCGCAGTACATTCCCACCCCGCTCCTCCTCGTACGCGTACGCCCGCTTCCGTGGGTCGGTCGCGACCGGGTTCTTCTCAAGAAAGTCCAGAGGAGGGTCGGGCGGGAGCGGCGGTCCGGCCAGCGTCATGGGCGCCTCCATCGGAGGGAGGCGGAGACGGATCCAGGCCACGACGGGCCAATGCGTTGCGGGAGCGCCAAGGGAGGGCACGCCCCGCTACTCCCGCGCCGACCGTAAAGGATGCGGAGGGGGCGAGCCGGTCGGCCCGGGAGTAGGGTCCCTGGAAAATGGGTTCCACACGCGTTCTGTTTAACTGCCAAGTGCAACCAGTTGACGTAGCTGCGGACGTTAGTGGCTGCGGGCTGAACAGATCGCCCGAAGGCTTTCTGCGTACACCCCAGCTCTATCGAACTCGTCTTCTACGAATGTCCTTGAAGGTCTCTCTTTTTCGAGGGGGTTTCGGGCTTAGATGCTTTCAGCCCTTATCCCGGAGCGCGTGGCTGCTCAGCGATGCCTTGCCAGACAACTGATGGACTAGAGGCGCCGATACCCCGTTCCTCTCGTACTGTGGGTACCTTCTCGTCAGAGACCCTTGCACTTCCGCCAAAAAGCAACACACCTGTCTCGCGACGGTGTAAACCCAGCTCACGATCCCTTTTAATGGGCGAACAACCCCACCCTTGGTAGCTGCTGCACCACCAGGATAGGCAGAACCGACATCGAAGTAGCAAGCCTCCAGGTCGATAGGGACTCTTGCTGGAGACAACTCAGTTATCCCCGGGGTAACTTTTCTCTTATCATTGGCCCCTACAGGGGAGGCACAATGGTTCGCTAGGTCCTGCTTTCGCATCGGGAATCCTCGTTATGCAGATTCCCGTCAAGCCGGCTTTTGCCCTTGCACTCTACGGTGGATTTCTGACCCACCTGAGCCGACCTTTGAGGGCCCTTGTTACATTTTGGAGGGCGTGGCGCCCCACCCAAACTGCCTACCTACGGGTGTCCCCCTCGCGGGGTGAGCGATACAAACCCGAAAGGGTGGTGTTTCATTGATCTCTCGGAACGGACCTAGCGGCCCGCCCTGATAACGAGTCCCACCTACGCTACACAATCGAATTCGTACCACAACCGCAGGCTGCAGTAAAGCTCCACGGGGTCTTCGCTTTCAGACGGAAGACATTGGACTGCTCGCCAATGAGTCAGTTTCGCCGGCTTCCGAGCGGGGACAGTAGAGCTCTCGTTGGTCCTTCATGCAAGTCGCCAATTAAGCGACAAGGTATTACGCTACCTTAAGAGGGTCATAGTTACCCCCGCCGTTTATCGGTCCTTCGTCCCGTTGAACCGGGCTTTCAGATACCGACACTGGGCAGGATTCAGCGGCCATACACAACTTTTCAGTCTCGCGGCCACCTATGTTTTTATTAAACAGTCGGAGCTCCCTGGTCACTGCGACCAGACTTCCTCAAGTCTGGCACCCCTTCTCCCGAAGTTACGGGGCAAATTTGCCGAATTCCCTCGCTCGAATTCTCGCCGACACGCCTTGGGCTTCTCACCCAGGGGCACCTGTGTCAGTTCTCGGTACGATCCACAGTTGCCGTCCTCGACTTTTCACGGGCCACCCGCATCGGAAGAAGACTCCTTGCGGAGTCCTTTTCCCCATTCCCCCGGTTCTCACCATGACGGTACTTCCCGGGGCGACTGGGATCAAATAGGCTGGCGTATGCCCACTCTTCCTAGCAGCTGGCTTCCTCGAGGACGCTTTGACCTGCGGGTCACGGAATATTAACCGTGTTTCCATTCGCGAGTGCCGATTAAGGACTCACTTAGGATCGACTAACCCACGACGGATAAACGTTGTCGTGGAACCCTGGCCCCTACGGCGGACGGGATTCTCACCCGTCTTTGCTGCTACTCCTCCCAGGATTTTCGATGGAACCCGGTCCATAGGAACTTACGCCCCTACTTCTACCCGAGCACCACGCCTCCTTACACGATGACCGCAAACTGCGGCCCGCTCGCATATCGGGGGCCGATTTAGCCCCGTCCATTTTCGGTGCCCATGCCCTCGACTGGTGAGCTGTTACGCACTCTTTGAAGGATGGCTGCTTCTGAGCCCACCTCCCAGTTGTCTTCGAACACGGACGCCCTTTGCATGACACTGAATCGGCACTTGGGGCCCTTAATGCGAGGCTGGGTTGCATTCCCTTTCGTACTGCGGGCTTACCCCTGCAGCGCTCACTCCCGGCGTCTTCGCTTCACGGAACTTCGGAGTTCGACAACCGGCCGAGACCTTTCGGTCCCGCTTCCCGTAATCGGTGCTCTACATCCCGTGACAGCTCGGCCGAGACCTACCTGCGAGTAGTTTCAGGAGGAACCAGCCATTCCCAGTCTAGATTGGCCTTTCACCCCTAAGCACAGGTCATCCGAGTGATTTGCACGTCAACACCGGTTCGGTCCTCCACCTATCTTTCGACAGGCTTCAACCTACCCACGCTTAGATCGATTGGCTTCGGGTCTTCCACCTGTGACTTCGGGCGAGCGCACCCCGTCCCTCACACCTTACGATGTTGCGGACTGTCGGTTTCCCTTCGGCTCAGCTCGTTGAGGAGCTTGGCCTCGCCACAGATCGAAACTCCCTGGCCCGTTATTCAAAACGGACGCATGGATCCTGTGTCCACGGCCTTTCGGCCGCTTCGTTCCTTGGGGACCACATGCGGCTTATCGTCAGTTGATTTCAAGCTCTTTTCACCTCCCTTCCGAGGTACTTTTCAGCGTTCGTTCGCACTACTACTGCACTATCGGTCTCAAGACGTATTTAGGATCGGAAGACTGTACCTCCCAGCTTCCCGCGCGATATCCAACGCACGGTACTCAGGATACCTCCAATCTCGCCTCTTTGGGTTGCCTACGGGACTTTCACCCTCTACGGTCCGCCGTTCCAGGCACGTTCGGCTGCCAAAGCCAGCAAGTACGGAGGTCCACTACTCCACATCTCCCCACCCTTGCCGGGCGGGGATTCGGTTTGTCCTCTGCCGTTTTCGATCGCCTTTACTCACGGCATCTCTGTTGATTTCTTGTCCTCCCCCTACTAGAATGCTTTACTTCGGGGGGTTCCCTTTCCTTTCGGAATATCCCTTACGGGATCGGAGTTCCGATTCGGTGATCGGTGGATCGCAGGTTCCTTGCGCCTACCCACCGCTTATCGCAGCTTGGCACGACCTTCGTCGGCGCTTGAGCCCAGCTATTCCTCAACTGACAGGAGTCAGCTACACTAATTGCACTTGACAAGCGTCCAGAACGCGTGTGATTGGCTTCATCGGTCCGTCGTCCAGGGGGCGACGGTACCCTCGCCCTTCCCCGGCGAGGCGTGTGCCTCGACGGGTGCATCGATTGCCCGCTTGGCGCGAGCGAACGGGTTGGACCTACGCCGATTATTTAACGACTCCTTGGCGGGTTGTTTTGAATCAAAACCGAGACCCGTGTCGGCCGGGCGACATGACGGCGGCCCCGCCTCAGAGTTCCCGCACGTTCCACCGTTCGGCAGTCGGTAAAGCCCGATGGCCAACGTCCCGCCTTCTTCGCCACGTGCTGGCGCGTCGGAGCCTCGTCTGCAATCTCGCCGGACCCCTTCCCCATCCTGCCCTCGCCCTCCTCTCCGACTTTCGATTGATGGTCAATCGCGGAATCCGTGAGGCAATCGAACAGGGGCTCACCGCCCAAGGCTCGCTCACAAAGTACTCCCAAGGCCTCGCTCGTGAACTCCGTGTCAACGGCGTCCACTCCCGCACCCCCATGGACACCGCGCTCTCCCTCGACGCAGGGCACCGCCGCCGCCTTCGGAAGGGCGCCCGATCCCGCGTCCCCTACGTCCGAAGCCCGTTTCTCGTCGCCGACGATTCGACCTTCCACCTGAACCCCGACACCGGACACCTCCGCCTCTCCCTACGGAACAGCGAGTGGGCCGGACTCGACCTCCGGCAGTCCGATTGGCATCGCTCCGTTCTCGCCGACCGTCGGATCAAGCAGCTCCGCCTCAACGCGAACCGTGCTGTCCTCGTCCTCGAGCTGGACACCCCGGAGCCCTACACCCCTCAGGCCATCCTTGCCCTGGACACCAACGAACGCTCGCTCGATGGGGTCCTCCTCGAACCGGACGCCACGACCCCGCTCGTCGTCCCGTACCCGGACGTCGCCACAATCCAACACCGACACTTCGCCCGCCGACGGAGGCTCGGTCGAAAGAAGGCTCACGACCGTCGGGTCGGCCGAAAGCTTCTGGGAAGAGAAGGGCGGAGGGAGCATCGGCGGATCGTCCAGCGACTCCACCTCCTCACCAAGATGCTCGTGGCCCAAGCGAACTCCCGCGGGGCGGCCCTCTCCCTCGAGGACTTGCATCTTCCCCGGGGCGGAGGACACGGACGTCGAATGCGTCGGCGCCTCTCCTCCTGGCCCCAGCGGGAGCTCCATCGTCAACTCGAGTACAAGGCGGAGGAGCAAGGGGTCCCCGTTCTCAAAGTGAACCCACGCAACACGTCGAAAACCTGCCCGAGATTTGGCGAGATCAAGGAACGCCGAAGCAGGGTGGGTCGGGTGTTCGTCTGCGCGAGTTGCGGCTGGCGGTGCGACCGTCAGCTCAACGCCGGGCTGAACATCTGCCAAATCGTCCTGCGGGAGGCCCCGAAAGGGCCGTCGAACTCAGGACTTGGGGGCCTTTGGCTAAGCCCCGACGCCCTTCCCAAGGATGCGATGAAGCTCCTCTACTCCCCGGGTCACGCCGGGGCGCACGGGCGGAGCGGACGGGAAAGGAGGATCGAAGTCGCCCCCCGAGACGGTGGGGGGTTTTGATTCAAAGCCTTGGCGGGTCCCAGCGCCGCATCCGGACCTTGGAACGGGCTCGCGGGCCCGTCGGTTCTCGGCGTGCGACAGACCCACTCGGGTTCGACCGTTGTTCCATCAGCATTTTGTAGGGTAACTTGGGTCGTTCGACCTGGTGTCTCGTTACGACCGACAGTCCCGCGACGCGAGAGTTCGCCCTCGGCCCCGCGTCCCTCGACTCGCGGAGTCTTGATTCGACCGGCCGAGCGCCCGCCCCCACCGCCCTGGGTCTCGGTGCCCCATGACTCCCCCGCTCCTCCAGCGCGTCGACCGACCTCACCAGGGCCGTCGGCTCCTGCTCGTCTCCCCGTACCCCCCCTCTCGGACCGGACCCGCCGAGTATGCCGCCGTGTTCTCGGCCCAGTGCGCGGCGCGGGGCTTCGACGTACGGGTCTTGTCGGAAGTCGTCTCTGGTGCGCCCCCTCTCGCGGCGCCGGCACCAGGCGTCGAGATCGACCCGGTTTGGACGCCCTCCCTCTCGGGCCTTCGACAACTGTACCGGGCGGCCTATTCCGACTCCGCCGACGTGATTCACATCAACTACTCGTTCACCATGTATGGCGGGGGGGTCGCCGGGATGGTGGCGCTGGCCCAGATCGCCCGGCTCGCACGGAGCCGGCCCGTCGTCGTGACCCTGTTTGACGTCCTCCCGAAGCGAGACCTCACGGCCGAAACCCTCCGGCTCTACCACATCCGGACCCCCCCGCGGCTGGCCCGGATCATGGTCCAGTCGATCCTCCGGTTCTTAGCCCGAACCGCCGACCGGATTGTCGTCCAAAGCCGCGCCATCCAGTCGATCCTCGTGGACGATTACGGCCTTCCGAGCGGGAAGGTCGTCGTGACCGAACTTCCCGGCTACCCGGCCGCGGCCCGTTCGTCCGCCGTCGCCCGCCCGACGCCTGGAGAGGCGCCTCGACCCACGATCCTCTACTACGGGTTCCTGGCCCCCTACAAGGGGGTCGAGCTACTCCTCGAGGCGTTCGCGCGGGCCCGCGCGACCTCGCCGGACCGCGCGATGCGCTTGGTCGTGGCGGGGACGAACCACCCCCGGCTCGACTTCGATTACGCCGCGACGCTGCGCTCGGAGGCGACCCGGCTGGGCCTCGGTCCCGACGACGTTCAATTCCCCGGGTACGTGGACGAAACCACCTCCCAGGCGCTCTTCCACACCAGCTCGTTGGTCGTCCTCCCGTACCTCCGCGCCACCGGGGTCAGCGGCACCCTCGCCTCGGCCATGGGGCACAATCGAGCGGTGCTGGTCTCGGACCTCCCCCCGCTCGTGGGGCAGTTGAACGGGTACCCCCACAGCCGAGTCATCGCCCCGGGGGACGCGCATGCGATGACCGAGACGCTCCGGACTGTCGCCGAGGGACGATTCGTCCCGCGGCCCCCCAGGTCGACCGCGCCCGGATCCGTTCGCCATTGGGCGGAACTGGTCGACCGCACCGCCGAGGTGTATGCCTCGGCGATCGCGGCCCGGCGCACCCAGTTCGTTTCGTTCTCCGGTGAGTTCGCCGGGGAGACCGAAGCGCAGACGTAATCGCGGCCCTGGTACCCCCGAGGGAGGTCCGGCGCCGCCGGATCCAGGTACCCGAATGAGGTTCTAGTGAGGTGCCGTCCCTGAGTCTGGACCCCGACGAGCCCCCCCCCATCGGCGGTCCGGACACGAGACCCACGGCCGCCGGCCCGTCGACACATGGCCCCGGACCGACCCCCGGGGCGCTACGGGCTCGTCTGCAGTCGGCCCAGGCGCTCTGGGCCCGGCTGGTCGCGTCGCCCAGGACCCGACCCCTCGTCGTCTGGAGCCTCTTCCTGGTCGGGGCCCTCGCCGCCTACCACGCCCTCCTGACCCCATATGGCGGCCGGTTCTACGACGGCGACTTCGCCACCCCGACGACGTTCCCCGACCTCCGGTACTATCTCGAAGAGTTCTCGGGCCCGTGGAATCCGGGGTCGATCGTCTTCGGCTTCAATCCGTTCTTCACGAACGACCTCGTCCTGCTGAGCGTCGTCGGAGCGTTCTCCGTCCTCCTCGGGTCGCTCGGGACCGGGATGCTGGCGGTCATGCTCCTCGTGCAGGCCGCCCTCGGTTTCTCGCTCTACGTTTCGTCGCGTCGGCTCGGAGTCGACCCCCGATGGGCCGTCGTGGCCGGTGTCGCCTCCGCGGCGAGCCCGGTCGTCTTCGACCGGACGACGGCCGGCCATGAGCTCGTCCTCGCCGCGGCGATCTTCGTCCCCCCCTTTCTGGTGCTGCTGGGCGAGGTGACGTCCCGTCCGGTCTCGGCGCGCGTGGTCGTGGTCCTCGGTCTCCTCTGGGGGGTCATCGGACTCCTCGAGTACCACGTCTTCTACATGGTCGGGATCGTCTGGGCCGTCGGATTCGTCACGGTCCTGCTTCGGATCATTCCCTACCCCCGAACTACGTCGTTCCGGGAACGGCTCGCCGCGGGGGCCCCGCGGGCCCGCGACTTGGTCCTCGCCCTTCTGGTGGCGGTGGGCGTCAACCTTGTCTGGTTGATTCCCGCCGAGACGGCCGGCGCCGGCAGCTCGGCCGCGAACACGAGCACGGCCACGGTCCTCGGGATCCTGAACTACACCCAGGGGGCGATCAAGCCTACGACGGTGTTCGCGTCGAACATCTACTGGGGCCAACTCTACACGATGGCCTGGGGGTCGTACCACGGGTTTTCGATCGGGCTCCTCGTGAGCTCCCTCCTCTCGATCCTCTTCGTCGGGGTCCTCTTCTGGACCGCCACCCACCGGAGCCGTCCGAGCGACACGCTCCTCCTCGTCGCCATCGTGATGGTGGTCCTCTCGACGGCGGCCGTCGTTCCCGGGGGACTCTACCTGTTCCTCGTGCACACCGTGCCGTTCTTCGCGGTCAACGACGACCCCGCGAAGTTCGATGTCATCCTCACCCCGTGCCTTTGCCTCCTCCTGGGCCGGGCCCTCCAGGCGTGGTCGGTCCGATTCCCGGTCCGACCGACCGGTACGCTCGACCGGCGGGCTCCCCGGTGGCGCCGGCTCGAGCGGCGGTTCGGCCGGGTCGTGGTGCCGGCCGCGGTCCTGATGGTGGTCATCACCGCGCTCCCGTTCGCCAGCGGGAACTTCAACCGGCAAGTGTCCCACGTCGCCGACGCACCGGGGGCTCTGCCCGCGGCCAATGCGCTCGACGCGACGGTCCCGCCGCTCGGTCGGGTGGCCCTCTTTCCTCCCGACCCGAGCCAGTACGTCGGTCGGGGACAACCGCCCACGAACCCGCTCGCCACGTACCCCCCGGGGAGCGCGATCTACATCCCCGCCCTCCCCGGAACCGAGCCGCTGAACCTGGCCACGCGGGCGGCGATCTGGTCGTACGTGTCACTGTACACCAACTCGACGTCACACGCCGGGAACCTCTTCGGCCTCCTCGACACGACCAGCTTCGACGTCGACCGCGCGGCCCCCCAGTCGCCGTTGGGCGGGCTCTACGAGTTCGATAGTCCGGGCGCGCTCCGGAGCGCCCTCGCCGCCCAGGTGGACCTCGGGCCGAGCGTTTCGTACGGACCGACCCGGATCTACTCGGTGGGCAACGGGACCGCCGGGCCGCTGACCCTCCAAGGACCCGCCGTCCTCGCGCTGGCCGACCGAGAGTTCCTTCTCGACGCCGCGTACCTGCCGAACGGCGACGCTTGGGTCGGATCGACTCCGTTCGTCCTCGACCCGGGCACGCTCGCTGGGCCGAATGCGGCGGCGAACTCGACGGCCCCGTACGTCGAGACCCCCGAGGGGGTCCTCGACGCGGTGTTCGCCAACCTCCCGACGGGGTCGGTGGTCCCGGTCGAACCGATCGTCTGGTCGACGATCGAGAACGGAGGGCTGGAGAGCCCCGGAGACTGGACTCCGTGGGAGAAGCACTACGACCTCGAGGCCGGGCGGCCGCTCGCGGCGCTCGTCGGCTACGGCGCGACGAACAACGGTCTCCAGCCGCTGACCGTACCACTCCCGAGGACCGGCGGCGCCGGCTCGGAGGTCTGGGTCGACCTGTTCTACGGCTCGTCGGAAGGGAGCGTCCAGGCGACGATCGGCTCCCAGCCTCCGACGACGCTCGATGGGTACGCGCCGTTCCCCGACGGATTCCACTGGACCCGGGTCGGGGCCCTCGGGAACGCGTCGTCGGTGTCGTTCGTTCACGTGGGGGCGGGGTGGAGCACGATCGCCGAGGTCGCGGTCGTTCCCCCCGGAGGGCTCTCGACCGCCGTGAACGCGACCCGCGCCTGGCTCGCCTCGAACGGCGCGGGACCCGGGCAGGCCCCGATCCTGTGGGTGAAGGGGGACGAAGGGCTCGGCTCCGGGACGTGGACCCCGGTCGCCACCGGCGCGAACGATTCGCAGGGGTGGGGAAGCGTGGTCAACCCGGACGGGGCGTTCACGACCACCTTCCTCCTCCCCGAGGCGGCGACGGTGGGGGTCCTGGCCCGGGCGTCGGGGACCGGGTCGCTCTACGTCTCGGCGTGCCCGGACACCTCGGTCACCGACCGCTCGTTCGAGCCGTGCCCGGAGCACGCCCTGGTCTCGTTCGACCAGAACGCGTCCACCTGGGAGGCGGGGACCTCCAATCTCACGGTCGGCCCCGGGGTGGTCCGGGTGACGGTCTACGGGGCGACCCAATCGGTGCTTCTCGACCAGCTGGTACTGACCCCCGACCCGGCGTCCCTCCTCGGGCCGTGCGCCGGCGGGGCGTCGACCGACTGGCTCTGCGGGGGCTCCGCCGAGGCTCCCTCGTCCGTGACCGGCAACGTGGGAGGGCCGACCGTGAGCGCGACGTTCGCTCCCCTCGCCCGTCCCTCGGTCCTTGTCCATCTCGTCACGTGCGATGCGCCGTGGTCGGCCCAAGGGTCCGGGCTCGGCTCCGTACCGTTCCTCGTCGACGGATGGGCGTGCGGCTACCTCGCCCGGGCCGGGGTCACCCACGTGGAGGTCGACCTCCCGACGGTGATCGCCGCGACCCAGGTCGGGTTCGTCGCCTCCGTCGTCGTGGCCGTCCCCGCCGTGGGGGTCCTCGCGATTGGCGGGCCGAGGATCCGTCGATTCCTCCGTCGGCGCCGGACCGAGCCGGAGTCGGCGCCCGACGGCGCCCGATAGCCGGGCTCACGGGGCCGCGGAACGACGGGGACTTCGAGTGCGGAGGAGCGCCCGCACGGGCGCGGTGTGGCGGGGAAGCAGCGACTCCCAACGGACCGACGGCGCGATCGCCCGGCTCTTCGCCGCGAGGTCGTCCCGCCCGGCCGGGTCGGTGACGACCCGCCGCATCGTCTCGGCGAGCGACTCCGGGCGCGCCGGGTCGAACCGGGCGGCCGCCGGGCCGAGGACGTCACCGACCGCGACCCGCGTGCTGACGATCACCGGGCACCCGTACTGGACCGCCTCGACCGCGACGACGCCGAATCCCTCGGTCTCGTCCGGCGAGGGGACGACAAGCGCGAGCGCGTTCGCGTACCGCGCGGCGAGCTGGGCATCGGTGGCGGTCCCGAGGAACTGGACCCGGTCGGCGATCCCGAGGCTGGTCGCGAGGGCGGCGAGCTCCGACCTCCGGTCCCCGTCGCCGATCACCTCGAGACGGACGGAGGTCCCTCCCCGCGCGAGCGTGGCGACCGCCTCGAGGAGCCGGTCGACGCGCTTGTACGCGTGAGCCCGGTCGAGGGCGGCGACCACGAGGAACGGCCGGCCCCCGTCCGGCGGAGGCACAGCGGTCGCGGGGGGAGGAACCCCGCCCCCGAGGAACGGTCCGAGGGGAACGACGACGATCCGGTCCGCCGGGACTCCGCGAGCGGCCAGTCGGTCCCGGTACCGGTCGCTCGTGACCACGACCGCGCGGGCGCGCCGGAGGAGCCACATCTCCCATCCGAGGTACCGTCGATTTCTCCACGACCCGGTCGAGACATCGGCATGGTAGGTGGCGACCCACGGTCGTCCGGTCACGATCGCATAGAGCGCCCCGAGGTCGGCCGACGGCGACGGATGGTTGCCCCACACGACGTCGGGGTCGAACGACCGGAGCGCCCGCCACAGCGGGAGGGCGCGGAGAAGACGCTCGGTCGCGCGCCACCGGGACGGGAGGTACGCGACGGGGAGCGGTCCGAGGGTCGTCCGCTTCGCGGCGTCCGCGCGCGGTTCGGGGAGGTTCAGGTCGGCGGTGAACACCGTCACGTCGGCCTCGTCGGTAAGCGCCGTCGCCGTCAGCTGGTGGTACCGCTCGCTTCCGCCCACCGTGGGGAAGAATCCGTGGGAGACGACCGCGACCCGTCCCCGTCCGGCGGCGGTCGAACCCACGGGCGATCGGCCTCGGTCCGGGATCGGCCGGCCCTATTTCTCCCGAGCGCGCCGCGGCCCCGCCTTAGGCGACGGAGTGGGCCCGGATCGACGGGTCGTACTTCCGGGCCGCGTAGGAGCACCGACCGAGGCCGTTCGGCTCGCACGTCGCGCAGTTCCGCTCGGCCGGGACCGGGGCGCGGATCCGGTCGGACCGGACCTGGGCGAGCGCGGCGCGGAGCCAGTGCTCCTCGCTCTCGCCGTACGCGACCTCGACCCATCCCTCCCGTCCGCCGTCCCCGCCGGAGTCCCCGTAGAGAACGATCCCGTGGCTGGGCCGCCGGCCGGTCGCCGCGTGGACGAGCCGGCACTCGGCGATCGCCTGGATCGTGTCGAACGTCCGGCCGTGGAAGCCGTGGAGGTCGTGGAAGAGGTGGGTCGCCTTGTACTCGACCGGGACGAGGTCCCCATCGACCCGTCGGATCACGAGGTCGGGACGGCCCGCGAACCCGAGTTCGTCGTCGACGAGCGTCCCGTTCCGTCCGGCGAGCTTCGGCTCGAGTTGGGTCTGCTCGGGAGAGAACAGGACCGGGAGCCCCCGCTCCCCGGCGTCGACGTACACGAGGCGGTCGAGTGGACCGAAGTCGATCCGGCCCTCGAACACCTGCACCGAGTGGAGCGGCGGGGAGAAGAGCGGCGAGGTTCGCTCCGGGTGGGTGCCGGGCGGCGTCTTCGGCGCGACGGGAGACCCGGTGAGCTGGCTCGCCCGCTCGGACCGGTGAAGCTCCATCTCGTGGGGGCACCGCGAGTACGTGACGAGGTCGTGCGGGGTCATGTGCTCGAGCGCGGGAAGGGCGACTGCGGCCATCGGATGCGACCCCGGCGGCTTCGGCTATGAACCTGAGCCTCGACGGGCACCCGGGCCGGGACGGGCGGGCCGTCAGACCCGCGCGAGGAGCGCCCGGCGGGCGTCCGGAGGGAGCGTCGAGTCGCCGAGGGCCCGCTCGAGGTACGGGCGGTCGACCCCGTGCGCCCGCATCCAATCGACCGCGGGGTCGAGCCGGTCGGTCCGCCCGGCTTCGGCCCACCGGACCACGCTCCGCTCGAGTCGGACGACCGGGATTGTCCGGCCGTGCCACTCGAGCCGTTCGGGCGACTCCCGGTGTCCGAGGATCGTCCACTCGCCGGTCCGCTCCCGCTCGCCCGGGTCGGTCGGAACGCCCCACTCGACGCGAAGGCCGTTCCGGACGGTCCCGACGAACGCCCGGCCGGCGAGCATCGAATGTCCGGCCCACTCGGTCGGCGCCGCGGGTTCGGTGACGTAGTCGCGGAGGGTGTCGGCGATCGTCCCCACCGCCGCCGGGGTCGTTCCGACGTCGGCGTCGTGCGGGACGACCGGCGCGCCCCGGAGCCAGAGTCCCGCGGAGCCCCCGACGTACCAGGGGAGTCCGTCGACGGCGTTCAGGCGGTCGGCGAGCTCCTCGAACGCGGCGTCGAGGGGCACCGGGACGCCCCCGTACTCGTGACCGAGCATCGCCTCCATCACGAACCGGGTCCGGTTGTACGCGGTCTTCACCCGGAGCGACTCCTCGATGGGGAGCGTGAACTCCCGGTGCCAGCACGTCCGGCCTCCGACCGGGCACATCGCGGTCGCCCGCTGCCAGCCGAACGGCTCGGGGGTGCCCTTGGGAGGGCCGTTCGCGTCTTGCCCGCCGTCCTGGGCATGGTAAACGAACCGGTGGACGCCGGAGAACCGCTCGACGGTCAGCTGGTGGAGGAAGCCGCCCCCGAGGTCAGGCCCGCTGACGAGCTCGAACCCGCCGCCCCCCGGTGCCGACGCCATCGGGGAGGTCCGCCGCTTACACGCCCGCGGGCGCCGGCGCCACGCTGACGGAGTGGATCGCCGGGAACCGGTACGGGACCTCGAGCCAGCTCTTCGCCCCGTCGGGGGAGACGAACAGCTGGCCGGTCGTCGTGCCGAGGTAGAGCCCGGCCGGGTCGAGCCCGTCGGAGTCGAGCGCGTCCCGGTGGGTCCCGAGGTCGCCGGGGAACGGGCGGCCCTTCACGGTCGGGGTGAACTTCCGGGTCCGCTCCGACCAACGGTACACCTGCAGCTGGCCCCCGGCCCCGAGCCGGGACATCGGCTCGAGGGGGGCGAAGAACGCCTCCCCCGGAAGCGCCTTCGGCGCGGTGACGACGAACCCGAAGTCGTGGTCGAGGACCTTGCCGACCCGCTTCCACGTGTCGGCCGAGTCGTGGCTCACGTGGATCCCGTCGTGGTCCTGCCGGTACACCGTCGTCGGGTCGGCCGGGTCGAGGACGATCTTGTGGACGCACTGCCCGACCTCGGGGTTCTTCTCCGGCTGGAAGCCCACCTGGACCCCGACGTTCTTCGGCGTCCAGTGCTCCCCCCCGTCGTCGCTGCGGAAGACGCCCGCGGCGGAGATCCCGGCGTACATCCGCTTCGGACGCGTCGGGTCGAGGACGATCGAGTGGAGGCACATCCCGCCGGCGCCCGGATTCCACTTCGGGCGGGTCCGGTGCTGGTTGAGGCCGTCCATCCCGGTCCAGCTCGCGCCCCGGTCGTCGGACCGGAACAGCGCGGCCGGGTCGATCCCGAGGAACCACGACCCCGGCTCGTTCTCCGGGCCCGGGGTGAGATGCCAGAGGTTGACGATCGGACCTCGCTCGGCCGCGCCGGTCTCGTCGTGCTGGCGATCCTTCCCGAGCGCCATCATCGGCGGGGCGACCTCGTTCCACTTCGTGCCGCCGTCCTTCGACCGGAACACCCGGGGGCCGAACCATCCCGAGTTCACGAGCGCGTACACCGACCGCGGCTCCCTGGGGTCAGCGACGACGTGGAAGACGTCGTTCCCGACGTGGTACGGTCCGCGGACCGACCATTTCTTCCGGCTCGCATCGCTCGTGAGCCCGTACGACCCTTTCCGCGTTCCCAGCCAGACCGTCACCTTCGGCTTCGCCATCTTCGGTTACCCTCCCTGGATCGAGTGCAGGATGTCGACCGTGTCGGTCGGAGCGAGCCGGGTCGCGAGTCCCGTCCGCCCGTCGACCGGCTCGCCGTTCACGAACACCTTAACGTACCGCCGGAGCGCCCCGGTCTCGTCGCGGAGCCGCCATCGGACGCGCGGATACCGGGTCTCGAGGTCCTCGAGCATCGCCCGCACGGTCGGCGCGTCGGTCGTGACCGCCCGGCGCGGGATGAACTCCTTCAGCATCGCGTCGAGACGAACGGCGACCATCGGCCGGTCGGAGAGGCCGGCTGGGTCGATAAAGGGCGCGCGGAGGCCGTTACGCGATGGCGCGCGGCGCGGAGGTCGGCGCCGGAAGGACCCCGGTCTTCACCGCGACCAGCCCGTGGGACGACTGGGCGTAGAGGTAGTGGCCGTTCGGGAGGGTCCGCCAGTCGTTCCGCGTGCCATCGAACGGCTCGCTGCCGACCACGAGTTGCTTCGCGTCGGCGAGGTAGGTCATCTGGTAGTACGGGCGGCTCCGGTCGAGGAGGCCGGTCCCGTGCTCGCCGAGCGACTGGCAGAACGCCCAGAGCTCGTTCGGGCCCCGGGAGAAGAGTACGTTGAGCCCGGTGTACGGACCTCCGCTGGGGGACCCCTTCTCCCGCCAGACCCGGACGAGGTCGGCGACCGTCCCGTCGAACGCCTGGACGGGGTCCGAGTCGGATTCGAGATGGCGAATCAGCAACCAGAACAGGACCTCGCTGTCGTTGACCCCCTTGACCATCGACTCGTACTCGCCCAGGAACGCCCGGGTCTCCCGCGGGAACGGGATCATGCCGTTGTGGGCGAACATCGTGCTGCCGTGGATGAACGGCTGACAGTTCTCGAGGGCGATCAGCCGCTCCTTCGGGAGGCGCAGCGGGTTGCTCGCCTTGCGGAGGTGGGCGATCGCGAGCGGACCGTGGGCGGCCCGGGCGGCGGCGCGGAACCGGTCGACCTCGTCCGGGCTCGACGCCCCGCCGATCCCCTTCTCGACGCGAGGGGTCCGGCGTTCGGTGAACCATCCGATCCCCCAGCCGTCGTTCTGCGCCTCCTCGGCCGTCACGTTCGACTGGTTCAGGAGCGACCGGTCGGTGTCGAGAAGCCACGGCTCGGCCGGGGTCACCCCGTTCCCCAGGAGCCCGAACAACCGACACATAGGCGGACGGCGGAGCGGGGACCGGCTAGTTAAGCCTCCCCGGGAGGGAGTGGCGTTCGTGCCACCGACCCCGGCAATGCTTTTACGGGGCCCCGCCGGTGAATAGGGGGAGGAACCATGGTCGCAGTCGAAGTCACCCCCGCGGCGGAGGAGCAGGTGCGCAAGATCATGGAACGCCAGGGGAAGGACGGGCAGGCGCTCCGTCTGTACGTCCAGGGCGGCGGCTGCTCCGGCCTCACCTACGGGATGACGTTCGACCACCAGGAGACCGGCGACGAGGTCGCGTTCGCCCACCAGGGCGTGACGGTCGTCGTCGACAAGGCGAGCGCCCCGCTCCTCGAGGGACTCAAGGTCGACTACCTCCTCGGGCTCGACCAATCCGGGTTCAAGATCTTCAACCCCAACGCGAAAGAGACGTGCTCCTGCGGGAAGTCGTTCTCGGCGTAGCGCGGGGGTCGCGGGCCCTGCGACAGGGAGCTCAAATATCCCCCCACCCCTCGATGATTCGGGGTGCTCAAGGAGGGCCCCAGGGATGCAGCTGAAATTGGAAGTCACGGAAGAAGCCAAAACCCAGGTTCGGGAACTCATCAAGTCGCAGAAGCCCGGCACCGCGGTCCGCGTCTTCGCCCAAGCGGGCGGGGGCGGGGGTTGCGGCGGCGGCTCCGGCGGCGGATGCGGGTGCGGCGACGGGGGCGGAGGGTCCTCCGGCTCGTCGTTCGGACTCGCGTTCGACCGGCCCCGCTCGGGCGACGTCGTGGTCCCGGTCGACGGGTTCCAGGTCGTCGTCGACCCGTCGAGCGCTCCGGCGCTCGAGGGGGCGAGGATCGACTTCGTCCAGGAGCTCGACACGAGCGGGTTCACGATCGTCCCGGCCAACGCCCCGGCCCCCTCCCCCCACTCCGAAGAGGGGGGCGGTGGTGGCTGCGGGTGCGGCGCGGGCGGTGGCGGCGGCTGCTGCTGAGCCCCAACCAACCTCTTCCCGCCCTCCGGGGCGTGCGAATCTCGCGCCGGTCCCGCGGCGACGGACTCACTCTTTGAGCTGCTTCAGGGACTGGACGAGCTTGCCGACGGTCGCCTGCGCGTCGCCGTAGAGCATCCGCGCGTTGTCCTTGTAGAACAGATCGTTCTCGATCCCGGCGAATCCCTTCCCCTGCCCCCGCTTGAGGACGACGACGTTCTTCGCCTGGTCGACGTCGAGGATCGGCATCCCCTGGAGCGGGCTCCCGGCCCGGCGGGCCGCCGGGTTCACGACGTCGTTCGCCCCGATGACCAGCACGACGTCGGCGGCCGGGAACTCGGGGTTGATCTCGTCCCGGTCGAAGAGCCGGTCGTACGGGACCCCCGCCTCGGCGAGGAGGACGTTCATGTGGCCGGGCATCCGCCCGGCGACCGGGTGGATCGCGAACTTGACCTGGACCCCGCGGGCTTCGAGCTGGTCCATCAGCTCCTTGACCTTCCCCTGGGCCTGGGCGACCGCCATCCCGTACCCCGGGGCGATGACGACCTTCTGGGCGTACGCCATCATCACCGCGACGTCGTCGGCGTCGATCGGTTTCATCGAGCCGGCGACCGCGACCCCGGTCTCCTCGGTCGCCCCGAACGCGGAGAAGAGGACGTTCGAGATCGAGCGGTTCATCGCCTTCGCCATCACGAGGGTCAGGAGCGAACCGGCGGCGCCGACGAGGGTCCCGGCGACGACCATCGCGTAGTTGCCGAGCGCGAGCCCGTCCATCGCGACCGCGATGCCGGTGAGGGCGTTGTAGAGGGAGATCACGACCGGCATGTCGGCCCCGCCGATCGGGAGCGTCATCAGGAGACCGAAGCCGAGGGCGAGAAGGAAGAACGGCAGGAGGAACACGCCGTTGTACCCGACGACGAGCGCCCCCGCGACCACGGCGGCCCCGAGGACGATGAGATTCGTCGGCTGCTGGAGCGGGTAGGTGACCGGCCGCTGGCGCATCCAGCCCTGCAGCTTGAGGAACGCGATGACGCTCCCCGCGAACGAGACGGCGCCGATGAGGCCGCCCGCGACCGAGAGGCCCCCGGTCACCGAATAGTGCGGCCCGGTGAGGAGCTCGACGCCGGCGATCCCCGCCGCCGCCCCGCCGCCCATCCCGTTGTAGATCGCGACCATCTGGGGCATGTCGGTCATCGCGACCTTCTTCGCCGCGACGAAGCCGAGGGCCCCACCGATCGCGATCCCCGCGGCGATCCATAGGAGGTTCGAGAGCCCCGGGGTGAGGAACGTGACGATCGTCGCGATCAGCATCGCGACGCCCGCCGCGACGATGCCGCTGCGCGCCGTCGCCGGCGAGCTCATCCGCTGGAGCCCGAGGACGAAGAACACGATCGTGAGGAGGTAGACCCCCTCGATCGCGTCGGAGACCGAGAACGAGATCACGGCGGCCCCTGCTTCGACTTCGACCGGTCGAAGATCTCGAGGATCCGCTCGGTGACGACGTAGCCACCGGTGACGTTCATCGCGCCCATCACGACGGCGACGAAGCCGAGGATCTGCTCGGGAACGGTCGTCGCCGTGCCGAGGGCGAACATCGCCCCGACAAGGACGATCCCGTGGATGAAATTCGAGCCGCTCATCAGCGGGGTGTGGAGAAGGACCGGCACGCGTCGGATCACCTCGTAGCCGGCGAACGCCGCCAGCACCGCGACGTACAGGTACGGCCAGTAGTCGCTCGTCATCCGCTCGCCCCCAGGGCGGCCCGGGTCGGCTCGTGCCGGACCTCGCCCGCCTCGACGAGGACGCTCGCCTTCAGGATCTCGTCGTCGAACGTCGGGACCCGCTCGCCCTTCGCGTCGACGAGGAGGCCGAGGAACGAGGAGAGGTTCTTCGCGTACATCTGGCTCGCGTGGAAGGCGAGGTCGCTCGCAAGGTTGAGGGGGCCGACGACCGAAACGCCGTGGTCGACGACGACCTCGCCGGCCTTCGTCACCTCACAGTTTCCGCCGGTTTCGGCCGCCAGGTCGACGATGACCGACCCGGGCCGCATCCGGGCGACCATCTCGGCGGTCACGAGCCGCGGGGCCTTCTTGCCCGGGATGTTGGCGGTCGTGATCACGATGTCCGCCTCGGCGACCGCCTTCGCGACCATCTCCCGCTCCTGCGCCTTCTCGGCGTCGGTGAGCTCGCGGGCGTAGCCGCCCTGACCCTCCGCATTGATTTGGAGTTCGAGGAACTTCGCGCCGAGGCTCCGGACCTGCTCGCCCGCGGCCCGGCGGACGTCGTACCCCTCGACGACCGCGCCCATCCGGCGCGCGGTCGCGATCGCCATGAGGCCGGCGACCCCTGCGCCCAGGATGAGGACCTTCGCCGGCCGGATCGTCCCGGCGGCCGTGGTCAGCATCGGAAGGAATTTCGAGGACTGGGTCGCGCCGATCAGGGCGGCCCGGTATCCCGCGACCGTCGCCTGCGAACTCAGGGCGTCCATGCTCTGGGCGCGGGAGATCCGCGGGATGAGCTCGACCGAGAAGCCCGTCAGCTTCCCGTCTCGGAGCCCGGCCGCCGCGTCGAGGTTCCGCCCCGGGTTGAGGAATCCGACCACGATCGTCCCTGGGGCCAGCGTCTGGAGCTCGGCCCGAGCGGGCGGAACGACCGTGAGCACGATGGCGGCGCCGGCCAGCGTGGGGGCCCGGTCCCCGACGACCGCGCCGGCGGCCGTGTACGCCTCGTCCACGTAGTTCGAGGCCACCCCCGCGCCCGTCTCGACCCGGACGGTGACCCCGCTCTTGGTGAGCTTCTGTACGACCTCGGGAACGAGCGCCACGCGCCGCTCCCCCGGGGCCAGCTCCTTCGGAACGGCTACGACAGTGCCCATCGGGAACCGTCGGCCTCGAACCGGACGAGATTATAGTGTTACCCCGAGCGATTGTTCGGGCCTCCCGGCCCCGAGGGCGGCCGCCCGGGCGAACCCGGGGGGAACGTCAGATACCTGCACGGTTTCCGGACCCTGGAATGGACGTCGCCTGGGTCCTGTGGCCGGTGGCGGCCGGCATGGCGGCCATCATCGCGTGGCTCGTCCGCTGGAGCGGCTCGGCGCGGACCGTGGTCGGCGCCGCGTTCGTCCTCTTTCTCCTCGCGATGATGGTCGCGATGTTCCTCGGCGCCCTGGTGTACGTCGCGTGGCCCGCCTCCAACTCGCTCGTACTCGGGCTCTGGGCGGCGGGGGCCACCATGTCGGTCAGCGTGTTCCCGGTGACCGCCCTCGCGCTCCGGGACGCCCGGGACCAGCTCGACCCGACGGAACCCCACCCCCCTCGCCGGCTCGGCTCGCCGACGGTCCTCGCGGTCCTGGTGACCGTGCTCGTCCTGCTCGCCGAGGTGCTGATGGGGCGGAGCTTCGCCACGGCCGCGGGCGCCCTCGGCGGACCGACGGTGGGAACCGTCGGGAGCGCCCTGAACTGGTTCGGTGCGACCGTCCGCTCCCCCTGGTTCCTGTTCCCGATGGCGCTCGAGATGGGATTGGCCGCGATCTGCGTCGGCCGGAAGCTCCCCCGACCGATGTTCGCGATGCTCCTCGCCCAAGCCGGGGTGATGGCGTTCTCGCCCCCGGCGATCGCCTCCTCGCTCTGGGTCGTCGGGAGCGCCGCGGCGTCGAGCGCCGTGATGGCCCTCATTGTCGGGTACCTGGTCTTTCTCGAGTACCAAGGGAGATTCCTTTCCCGGCCGGTGACCGGCTACGCCGTCCGGGTGGTCGGGACGTTCGCGCTGATGGGGGCCGGCCTGTTCGTCTGGGCCGCGTACGGTTCGGCGCTCCTGTTCGCCGTCGCGGTGGTCGCCCAGACGGCCGTGTTCTTCGGTGCGGTCGTCGTGCCCGAAGCGTATTCGGCGGGCGTTCCCGATGCCCTTCCCGAGCCGCCCACCCCAGCGTCCCCGTCGAGCGCGTCCGGTTGATCTTCCGAGCGCCGGACCAAGCGGGCCGGCCGCGCCCCCATCCTACGGCGGGCGTAGTATGAACCGAGGAGTCATCTATCCACCCCCCTCAATTTGGGGGCGGCGGGCGCCCCGCCGGTTCGGAGAGCGGTGAACGCGACAGAGATTCTCCTCGGGCTCGTCGCCTTGGTGATGGCGATCCCCACCGGCTACCTCGTCCGGCTGTCGGTGGAGGCCCGGACCCGGGCCCAGGCGTGGGTGACGCTGTTCCTCCTCGCGATGATGGGAGAGATGTGGGTGGGGGCGGCCCTCTACGCGAGCGGCCCCACCGACGCCGGGGTGGTCCGTGCCCTCGCGGCCACCGGGGCGCTCATGGCCGCGACGGTCGCCGTCCTCTTCGTGGCCCTAATCCGGTCCCGCCCGGCGGCGGGCGCCTCCGTCCGCCCGGATGCGGCCGCCGAGCCGTCGGCGGGGTACCGGGCGCTCGCCGTCGGCATCGTTCTCGCGAGCGAGGGTCTGATGGCGTACGCGTTCCAGCTCGCGACGGCGACCCCGTTCCTTGAGACGGGGATCGGCGGTGCCGCCGGGACCGTGGCCTCGGTCGTCGTCTCCCCGTGGTTCGTCTTCCCGATGGCCCTCGAGATGGGCGTCGCGACCCTCCTCCTCTGGCCCCGCCTCTCCCGCCCGCTCCGCGTCATCCTGCCGATCCAGGCCGGGGTGATGCTCCTCACGCCGACTGCCATCGGAACGCCGGACTGGCTGACCGGCACGATCCTCCTCGGGAGCGCCGGGATGATCGCGGTGATCGTCTACGCGATGGAGCACATCTACCGCCACCGGGAGATCCCGGTCGCCCTCGGCCGGTACCTCCTGCAACTCCTCGCCGCGTACGCCCTGATGATGGCCGGTCTCCTGCTCTGGCTCGTCTACGGGACGCCGGTGTGGCTCGGCGTCTCGATCGTCGTCGAGATGGTCGTCTACTTCGGGGTGGCGCTGACGCCGGACCGGTTCGACTCCGGTGACCGGTTCTCCTGGCAACTCCGTCCGGAGTGGGCGTTCGGGCTGCTGACCCTCGTCCTCGTCGGGGAATTGTTCATGGGGGCGGTGCTCGACCTCCAGCTCCAACCCGCCCAGTTCGGGGGCGCGTTCTTCGCGCTCCCCGTCGCGGGGGCGCCGGCGGTCGCGATCGGGAACGCGATCTCGAACGGGTTCTGGTTCTTTGCCGACGTCGCGGGCTCGACGTGGTTCCTTGCGATGATGGGCGCCGAGATGGGGGTCCTGGTCCTCTACAAGTTCCGGGAGACCCGGAGCGTCGAGACCCGGATCCGGCTCGGGCTCATGCTCGGCTCGTACGCGGCGTTCGCGACGTTCTTCCCGAGCGTGTACTACGCCGCCTTGTTCCCCCACGCGCCGCAGGGGTCGGCGGTCCCGGTGCTCGGCTGGAGCATGGGGATCGGGTCGGCCCCGATCGGGCCGTCGGTGTTCCTCGTGCTGTTCGCGACCTACGCGATCACGGGGTCGCTCGTCGTCCTGTTCGGGCGGCGGGTGGTCTGCTCGGTGTTCTGCACGGCGTCGTTGATGTACCAGGGCACGACGATCGACGCGATGAAATCGTTCAACCGCACGAGCCCGGTCGGCCGCAAGTATCTCGGCAGCCGGTTCTCGACGGCGTACAGCGCCACGACGGCCGTCACGATGGGCTCGCTCGTGGTCGCTTCGTTCGTCTCCTACTTCGACCAGGCCGGCGTGCTCCACGTCACGGTCGACGGCGTCGATCCGACCGTCTTCCTGTTCGTGCTGTCGTTCAGCATCCTCTGGTACGTGATGTTCGTCACGATCCCGTACACCGGGAATTACAATTGCGTCACGATGGGCTGGTGCTACACGGGGACGATTGCCCAGGCGTTCCAGAAGGTCAGTTTCTTCAAGCTGAAGGTCCGGTCGAAGGACGTCTGCAAGGCCTGCACGACGCTCGATTGCGCGAAGGGGTGCCCCGTCGGCCTCGTCGACATGCCCGGCCACTTCCGGACCAAGGGCGAATTCCGGAGCACGAAGTGTTGCGGCGTCGGCGACTGCGTGGAGGCGTGTCCGTACGGGAACCTCTACGTCCACGATGTGCGCCACTGGGTCCGGCGCCGGCTTGGACGCCCCGAGACCCGGGACCGGGGCGTTCCGATCCCGATGGCCCGTCCCCGAAGCGCCATGCCGGGGACTTCGGTTCACCCGGAGGCTCCGCCTGCGCCAATCGCCGCCCACCCCTGACCGCGAACCGTCGGACGCTCTCCGCGCGGACGCGTGCCCACGACTCAATCGAGAGTAGCGATTCCGGGAGAGGAGGGGGCAACCCGTCCACTCGATCCTCCGACACCCGAAGATGCCGAACTGGGACCCCGGCTCGACCTCCGCTCCCAACGCTCGCGAGAGGCGGCGGCAACCCCCAAGGGCCCCGACTCGTCCGGCGGCGGGGGGAGCGCCGGTCCTACCCCGGGGCCGGCGTGCGCTCGCCCCACCGTACGTGGGCGACGAGCAGGACGACCAGTACGATCGCGACCGTGAAAAGCGGCGGGACGGAGGGCGCGAGCTCGAGAACGGCCGCTCCGATCGCGGCCCCCGAAAAGAGAGCGGCCACCGCAAGCCCGGCGCGATGTTGGGTCGGACCGGAAACACCGAGGGCCGGGAGGTCGACCATGAACCCCGTCAGCGCAGTCGTGATGACCGTGGTCGTCAGCCCCGGCACGGCGAGGTGACGGGCCGCCGCGTTCTGGATCCCCATCCCGAAGGAGCTCAGCCCGATGAGGACGTACGGCATGGGGCCGTTCGGGCGACCGGAGACGGTTGCCCACCCTACGGCGAACGCGGCCAGGCACGCCAGCTCCGCGAGCAGGAGCCAGGTCACCCGGCGGGGCCACGGCCCCGGCGGCCTCACCCGACCCACCACCTGGCCGGCCAAGAGCGCGCCGACCGAGAAGCCGAGCAGGGCGCCGACGGAGTACAGCGCGGTGACGAGACTCCGGTCGCCGACAGCGAGGGCGAGAAACACGATGTTCCCCGTCATGTTCGCGGTGAAAATCTTCCCGAGGCCGAGGTAGCTCACCGCATCGACGACCCCCGCGGCGAACGTGAGGCCGATCAGAAGGCCGTCGCGCGTCCGCGTGTCCGGGCCGGGCCCGGTGGCTACGGCCGGGGGGGCCGGCGCCGCGGACGGATTGCCCGCCATTCCGGGAAATGGTCAGATTCGGCTCCCTTCATCAATCTCCCGCTGCCCGGCGGCTTCGGGTTCTCGCTGTTCGTAAGTAGGACCAGCCGATTCCCCCGGCATGTCCGACCCTTCTCCCGAAATGGCCACCTCACTTGCGCGGAACGTCCTCTCGAAGTCCCTCCGGGTGCGGAAAGGCGAGGACGTCGTCATCGAGGCGTGGTCGGAGTCGCTCCCCTGGGCGAAGCCGTTCGTCGTCGAGGCCCGGAAGATGGGCGCGAACCCGATGCTGCTGTACGAGGACGAGGAGTCGTTCTGGGCCGCGCTCGCGGCCGGGAACGGGAAGAGCACCGGCCGGGTCGGCCAGCACGAGTGGGCGACGCTCGCCAACAGCGCCGCCTACGTGTTCTTCTTCGGTCCGTCCGAGTGGCCGAGGGCCGACGACCTTCCGGCGAAGAATCGGGCGGGAGTCGCGGCGTACAACCGCGAATGGTACCAGCGTTCCGCGAAAGTCAAGGTCCGAGGCGCCCGGATGTACCTCGGCCGGACGAGCCAACTCTCGGCCGACCGGTGGAAGCTGGACCTCGACGCGTGGCGCGACGAACTCGTCCGCGCCAGCCTCGTGCCGCCCGCCGACATGAACCGGATGGGGAAGCGGATCGGCACCCGGATGCAGAAGGGGAAGCGGGTCACCGTCTCGCACCCCAATGGAACGGACCTCTCGTTCCGGCTCGCTCGGACCCCCGTCCAGCTCGACGACGGGCTGGTCGACGACGCCGACCTGAAGTTGGGCCAGAACATGGCGGCCATCCCCGGCGGGGTCGTCGGGATCTGCGTCGACCCGGCCTCTCCGAACGGCACCGTCACGGGCAACCACGTCACCTATCCGGACAGCGGTCCGGTCCGTGGGACCCACTGGGAGTTCTCCGACGGCCACCTCACGGAACAATCGTACGAGGCCGGGGGCGAACCGATCTTGAAGGCGTACGCGAAGGCGCCGAAGAACGGCCGTGACCGGCTCGGCTACTTCTCGATCGGGTTGAACCCAGAGATCACCAACCTTCCGCAAATGGAGGACCAGGAACTGGGCGCGGTCCTCCTCCAGCTGGGCAACAACACGTTCCGCGGCGGGACGGTCAAGTCGCCGTTCGGCGTCTGGATGGTCGTCAAGGGGGCGACCGTCTCGATCGACGGGAAGCCGGTCGTGCAGGACGGGCGCGTCGTCTAGTCCGGCCCCATCGGGGTCCCCCCTCAGGCGCGAGCCGTTTCAGCCCCTCCTAGCCCGTTTATCAGGGGAGGAGCGGCTCGCCCATCGATGACCGACGCGGTTGGCTCGAAGACTCTCTCGGTTCTCGGTGGAGCGATTTCCTACGAGGTGGCCGGCAGCGGCCGGACGATCGTCCTCCTCCACGAGGGGATCGCGGACCGCCGGATGTGGGATCGCGAGTTTCCCCGGCTCGCCCGCGACCACCATGTCGTTCGCTACGATCTCCGCGGGTACGGCGGCTCGACCCCGGCGACGTCGGAGTATTCCTCCGTGCGGGACCTCCTGGCCTTGCTCGACCACCTCCAGGTCAACCGACCCCTGATCGTCGGTCCGAGCATGGGCGGAAGGATCTCGCTCGACCTCGCCCTCGCGCATCCCGAGAAGGTGGGAGCCCTGCTGCTCGTCGCCCCCGGGTATTCGGGGATGGACTACGACCACGTCCCGGCCGGGAAGGCGACGTTCGAGCGGGACGAGCGGCTCTCCAAGGCGGCCGCCGACGCCTGGGCGGCGGGAAACCTGGCGGACGCCACCGAGCAGGTCCGGCAGTTGTGGGCCTCGGCGATCACGGGTCGCGCCCGCGAGCTGTTCGAGCGGATGGTCCGCGAGAATCCGGAGGAGGTGTTCACGGACCGCTCGGCTCGGTTCGATACCCCCGAGGGAGAGCCGGCCGCCGGGCGACTTCGCGAGGTTCGGGTCCCCACGCGAATCCTCGTCGGGGACCGGGACAACCCCGTGATCCCGCACACCTCCAACTTCCTCGCCCGAGGGATCCCGGGCGCCACCGTGCAACTGGTCCCCGGGGCGGACCACCTCCTCAACCTCTCCCGACCGGACGCGTTCGACGCCGCGCTGTCGGAGTTCGTCGAGAGTCTCCCGGGCCCCGCCGCGTAGGCGCGGACGACGGGGCGGCTCTCGGGCGGACCCTAGCGCCGTCGGCGGGCCAACACGATCACGGCCCCGATTGCGACGGCCGCAACCACCGCCACGACCAGGACGGCGGTGAGCGCGGGGATCCCGCCCCCTCCGGAGGCCGAAGGGGCCGGGTGGGGGGCGGTGGATTGATTGGCCACGAGGGTCAGATTCGCCCACGTGACGTTTCCGGCGGTGGCCCCGACCGTGACCTGCTGGGTCGCGTATCCTCGGGCGCTCGCGACGAGGGCGTAAGAACCCGGGAGGACCGAATCGTTGAAACTCCCGTCGGCCACTGCCTGGGCCACGCCTTCGATCGAAACATTGGCGTCGGCGGGAACGACCGTTCCCGCGATGAACGTCGGCCGGTACGAGAACGCCACCGTCACGGGAGAGGCCGCCCCCGCCACCACCACGATCGTCCCGGCCCGGGGGCTCGCGACGAATTCGTAGAGGGACCCGACCTCGTACGGCGTCGATCCGTTCGGGGCCATCACCTGCAGCGACGCCCCGGTCCCCGTGGCCGTGCTCCCGCTCGCGATGACCCACCAGGAAGTGCCGGACGGCAGGCCGGACTCCGTGACGGGGACGGCGAACGTGAACGGCACGAAGAGGAGAGGGATCTGGGACGTTCCGGGGAGCGTAACGCTCGCCGGGCTCGAGCCGACATGGGAGTACCCCGGGACCGCCGCGTAGGTCACCGGGTAGGTTCCGTTCGCGAGATGGACCGCCAGCGCCGTTCCATTGGTCGTGAGAGCGGAACCGTTGACGTCGATCCCCCACGGGGTCCCCGTCGGGAGGCCGCTTTCGTTCACGGTCAATTCGCCCGCCCCCGAGAGATTGACCTCGGTGGTCGCGCCCGCGACGATGTCGAACGAGTCCGAGGCGTTCGTGAAGTTCTGCAAGTAGAGCGAGTGCGCGCCGACCGGGAGGGTGAGGTTCGCCCAGCCGGCACGGAACGATGTCGCGAGCCCGTCCACCAGGACCGTGGCCGGACTCCGCGTGGGAACCGACAGGTTCAGGAATCCCACGCTCGTGAGATTGTACAGGAGGCCGAGCGTTCCGGCACCGCTTGTAAGGTAGCCCCCGAGAGGGTCGGCCGCGACGTCCGTCACGTTGGACGACGTCTCCCCCGTGTTGCTGCCGAAATTCCACGCAGTCGGGACCGCCTGGTAGTTGTGCCCGTTCCACCACGAGAGGGTGAGGTTGATGTCGGACCCCTCGTCCGTGCTCGCTGAGCCGCCGCCCGCGCCGACCCAGACCCACTCGGCGTCGTAGTAAAGGTCCGACGCGCGCGGGGTCGTCTCGAACCCGTCCACCCGGAATCCCGCGTCGGTGGCGTTGGCCAGGTGAGAGAACGACACGTTATCGAACGTGACCCAACCCGAGCCGAGGTCATACTGATACGCGACGTAGGGGACCCCGGCGCTCGTGGCGGTCACCACGCGGCCGGTGAGGGTGGCGGGCAGGCTGAACGTGGTGCACTGCCCGGCGTACGTCGGCCCGCAACCGGGAATGTCGTAGTAGGTGTCGCCCGAAAGGACCGAGCCGGAGTTCCCCGTCAGCTCGCCGGTGCCCAGCGTCGCTCCGGGGGACGAGAAGTTCCAAACGTACGCCCCCCCGATCGTGAATTCGTCGGACGCCGCGTCCAAATGGAGCCCGTTCTGGATCCAATACGAATAGTTCGTACCATTCCGTTCGAACACCACCACTTCGTTCAACTCGAACGCGGTCACCTTCGACGACGTGCCGCTGATCGAGACCGAGAGCGACCGGACGACCGCTTGTCCTTGGAAGCTCGGCGTGGAGTATTCGTAGGCGCTTGCCCCCGGGGAGGGCCCCGTGACGCCGAAGTCGGCGATTCCCGTCGGGGCCGGTTCCCGTGTGTAATACTGGAGGGGGTTCACGATGGAGGGGTGCGGGGGGAATTGGGGCGCTTGGCTCAGAGGTTCGCCCCCCGAGACACGGTGTCGAGTGTTCGGCGGAGATAGCCCAACCCCATGGGCCCGCGCTTCGGTCTCCGCGGCGCCTGATTCGCGAGCGGACGGACCTGCGCTAGATCCCGCGGTGGGTAGTGGAAGCGCTCCGCCTGCGCCGTGAGGGATTGCGGAGGTCGGGAGGAGCAGGATTAGCACTAAGCCGCCGAACACGACGAGCGACCATGGCACGCCCCGGGAGCCCCAGACCGACACACTCCGCGGAAGCGAACCACGGAAATTAGCCCTCCCCCGACCCGGGGGGGGCCGGTCCGGCCCTGGGACTGGTCGCAACCCCTAACGGGAATAGCTGACTGGACATCGGGACCTCCCCGCATGGTTCCGCGCTGGACGGAGGTAAGTCGCTCATCGAGGGCACGTGGAATATTTTGGCCGTATATTCGCCGAGGGTTCATATAGCGCGGAAGGCCCCGAACGCTTGACATGTCTCGATATCGGCGCCTAGGTGATCCGAGCTTTCCAGTTTGGCGAGGCTTGACGGCCGCGACCCTGCTGGTAGTGCTACTCATTGCGGTCCTCCCAACCTTGACCGTCGGCTCGCCCAGGGGAGGGGGGAATCCCGCCCCCATCCCTTCGCTCGCGGGTACGGCCCGTGACCAGGTGGCGCGGGCTACCGAGTTGGGAACGGACTTTCCGGCACCTCGCGGCGAGCCGGAGCCTGCCATCGGCTGGGCGGCACAACCAGACGTCGCGCAACTCCTCGAGCACCAGACCAAAGTGGCGAGTCTCGTCGCAAACCGAGGAGCGGGGTACGCCTACGCCTCAGGTGTCGGTTGGCTTGCCTACGCGCCATGGGACCAGGCATTCTACGTCGCCGCCCCGCCTTCGAGCGTGGACGAGATCCCAGCAGGATCGACGACCGCCACCGCGGTGATCGCGGTGGGCATCGACCCATTCGGGGTCGCCGTGGACAGCTCCACCGACCAGGTGTGGGTCACCAACTTCGGCTCGAGCAACGTCACCGTGATCAACGGCACAACTCAGGCCGTGGTCGCGAACATCCCAGTGCCGAGTGAGCCGCTCGGTATCGCGGTCAATCCTGGTCAGGCGCGGGTGTTCGTTGCCTCGAACGGGACGAACCAGACGAGCGTGATTGACGCGACCTCCCACGCCGTCCTCGCGAATGTATCCGTGGGTGATGGTCCGATTGGAGTGGCGTACGACGGAGCTTCGAACCGGGTGTTCGTATCGGACCGGACTTCCAACCAAGTCAGCGTCCTGAACGGGTCCTCGGGGAACCCCCTCGGGAACGTCTCGGTCGGTTCAGCACCCGACGGCCTCGCCGTCGACAACGCGACGGATACCGTCTACGTCGCCAACGAGGGGTCCGACAACGTCAGCGTCATCGCCGCCGCCTCCGCCACCCTCAATGCGACCGTTCCGATCGCGACGACGGGGTTCGCCCCGGACTTACAGGGGGTCGCCTACGACAGCGCTAACCAGCTGATTTGGGTCACGGCCGGTTTCAGCACCGTAGTGATCAACACCTCGGAGCAGCGGGCGGTCGACGAAATCCCCTACGATCCCTCGGGAATCGCCTACGACCCGACGAACGGGGACGTCTGCCTGACGAATAGCGCGAATGTGACCTTCGGCTGCTTCACCTTCGGTGAGCTACGGCCGGACGCCAATGTGACCTTCTCGGAGACGGGACTACCCCGGGGAACGTCGTGGAACGTGACGCTCTTTCCCGAGGGATTCACGGCTGACGGCGTGACCGAGGCGATTACCGGCACATCGTTCGTTTTTGGGGTCGACGCCGGGTCCCACCAGGCCAGCTACAACTACTCATTCACCATCTTCCCCGCCGCCGGCGAGGCGCCGAGTCCCCTCCAAGGGTACGTCACCAACCTCGGCGCCGGACCCGGCCGCGTCAACGTCACGTTCGCCACCGGGAGCGTCTACGTCGTCCGGTTCAACGAAACCGGCTTCCCTTCGGGGGACCCTTGGTGGGCGTCGCTCGGGGGGTTCAGCGAAGGCTCGACCGGCGCAGTCCTTCAGTTCGAGGAAATCAACGGGACCTATCCATTCTCGGCGACGACCGGCCTATCGGGCTGGACAAGCTCGCCGGGCTCGGGAAATGTGACGGTCGTGGGCAAGTCGGTCAACCTGACCCTGTACTGGACTCGCTCCTCGACCGGCGGTGGCGGGGGCGTCTACACGATTTCACTGGACGAATCCGGACTTCCAAACGGGACCCGCTGGGGCTACGATATGAACAACTCGACAGACGGGTTCGGCGGAAGCGACTTTGCGCCCGAGAACTTCGAGGCCGATGTCTATCCCGGGACCTACTTCTATGCGACCGACGCTCCGGTCGGCTGGTACGCCGTCAACGGCAGCGGTACCATCGTCATCCGGAACGTCTCCGCGACGATCGACATCAGCTGGGTTTGGGTAGGATTCTACCCGGTAACCTTCACCGAGATGGGGCTCCCCAACGGGACGCTGTGGGGCGTGGACATCGGCGAAGTCTCCAACTGGTCCGACACCCCCTCGATCGTCCTCGATGAATCGAATGGGACCTATCCGTTCGTCATCGTCCAGATCAGCGGATACACGGCAAGCACGACGAACCAGACCGTGACCGTGAATGGGAGCGCAGTGACGGTCTCGGTTCAATGGACCGTCACGGTGGCGTACGCCCTGACGTTCCAAGAGAGCGGGCTCGTCAACGGGACGTCCTGGAGCGTGACGCTCGCCGGAGCCTCCGGCCCCGCGTCGCAAGACTCGACGACGCCGTCCGTGACCTGGTCCGAGCCGAACGGCTCCTACCAGTTCCAAGTTTCCCCGATTTTGGAATACGGCCGGTCGGAGTATGTCGCCACTCCGGCCAACGGCTCTGTGCAGATCAACGGGGCTGCCGAGTCGGTTGAGGTTCGCTTCTCCCTCGTGGGTGGATTCCACAATCTCACCTTCCGGGCGAACGGTCTTCCTGACGGGACCGACTGGAGCATCGGAGTCGGTGGAGCCGGGATCGAGACCAGGGGTTCGACCATTGTCGCCCCCGAGCTGAACGGCACGTACGCCTTCACTACGGGTGGGGCGTTCGGGTACGATCCGAGCCCGGCATCGGGAACCGTGACGGTGGCCGGCGCCCCAGTGTACGTCGAGGTCAATTTTACTCTCGCCGCCGGGTTCTATGCAGTCACCTTCCTCGAGTCTGGCCTTGGAACCGGGACTCCGTGGACCGTGAGCTTGGGTTCGACATTGACGGCGACGGCACCGTCGATCGTGTTTTCCGAGCCGAACGGGTCGTTCCCGTACGGAGTGCCGCCGGTGGTCGGATACCGAATCGCCGATTCAAGCGGGACAGTGTCAGTCAACGGCTCGGCGCCTCCGGCGGTGGATGTCGAATTCGTCTCAACCGACCTCTACGCCGTCTCCTTCGTCGAAACGGGTCTTCCCCTAGGGACCGGGTGGGCCGTGTCGATTGGGAGCCAGCTCGACAGTTCGCTCGGCCCGAACGTGACCCTTCTCGAGACGAACGGGACGTTCGGATACCTGGTCCTCCCCGTCGCCGGCTTCACGACCAACGACTCCGGATTCGTCGTCGTCACGGGGAGCAACCGTTCTGTGGCGGTCGTGTTCACCCCGCAGTCGTATCCGGTCATCGTCGTCGAGTTCGGCCTCCCGAACGGCACGACCTGGAGCATTCTCGTGACGGACGCGAGCACTGGGTTCAACACCACCTACTCCACGAACGGCAACGCGCTGATCTTCGACTTGCCGAATGGCACGTACGCCTTGAGCGTGCGCGCCGGCGGGTACGGGGCGAATCTCTCCTCCCCGACATTCACGATCGCCGGCAAGTTACTGGGGAGTTCGCCGACGGTTCGGTTCAGCGCCCCGGCTCCCCCGGGCGGGCCAGGAGGTGGGGGCGCAATTTCCGGAGTCCTCGCGGAGCTCGTTGGCGCGCTGCTCCTCGCAGCTATCGCGTTCGGCGTCGTCGTCGCGACGTGGAGGAGCCGCGCCGCACGTCGCGAGGGCACCGCATGGGTTCGCGAACTGACCGAACCCGGATCCGAGCTGGGCACGACCCCGAAACCGTGAGTCCGATCCGAACGGCGCGACGCAGGACCCCGCGCGCGTGACGGTCCTCGAGCTCGTGGTGGCGGCCGCGACGGGCGGAGTCGTCGGTTGGGCAGGTCACGCGCTTTACCGGCGGACCCGTATGGAACGCACGACACCTCCGGCGGCAGAACCGACGCCGGTCACGATTCCAGTTCCAACGCCCCATCCGACCGGCCCAGGGCCGGGGCCGCCACCTTCTAAGAACGTGTCCGAAGGGGCGACCATGGCCGGTCGCGTCATACTTCAGCTCTACGCTCAGGGACGCCTCGCGCCCCACGAGGTTGCGGACCCGGAGTTCACTCAGGAAGGGATTGGCCGCGCGCTCGGGCTCCGGCAGGGAACCGTCGCCCGGGTGGTTGGTCGCTTGACGGCCGCTGGTGTGCTCGTGAGTGACCGGCGCCACGTGACCGGTCGACCCCGCCGTCTCATGGTGTACACTCTCACCCCCCTCGGGGAGTCGGTCGCCCGCGACCTCCGAAAGAACTCGGCCGGTTCCTCTGGCCCGCCGACTCCCACCCCCGGGAGCCGCGATGCCGGAGCCCAAGCCGGAAGCGCGGCAATCCGTCGCTGAACTCCCGGGCTCACCTCTCCCGCCACGTGACCCTCACCCGACCGACTCGCCCCGAGCCCAGTCGGTGGAAGGACTGACCCGCGGAACGTCCAATCGGTTCGTTGTCGCGGCGGGACTGGGCCCGGACGGATTCGAACCGTCGATCGACCGGTTATGAGCCGGACGCTCTAGTCCGCTAAGCTACGGGCCCGCGGAAGCGGCTCAGAAAAGGCGAGGGAGGCGCCGCCGAGCGGAGTTCCGGGGCGCCCCGGACGAGCCGGACGCCCGTTCGAACCGCTGACCTTTCGGTTAACAGCCGATCGCTCTACCGCTGAGCTACGGCGGCACCGGCGGCGCCGACGTGGGGCGGCTCTAATAGCCTTTCCGGGCCGCGGAGCGTCCTTTGTACTCCGTCGCCCGCTCCTGGAGGTGCTGAATGGTCGCGGTCATCCGATTCAGGGACGAATCAAGGGCCGCGAAGTACTCCTTGGCGCGGTCGGTGACGACGGCCCCGTCCGCGGACGGTTGGATGACCCCTTCGCGCTCGAGCAGGTGCAGGGAGTAGCGAACCTTGTGGATCGGCAGGTGCATCGCCTCGCTCAGGCGGATGATCCCCATTGGCGGGTTCCCGGCGAGCCGCTCGACGATGTCGACGTTCCGGGCGAGGAGGTCGAGCTCGCCGGCGATCCGGTCAATCAGATGGGGCTGGTCGCCGATGCCCGGGGGTTCGGGTTCGGGGGGAGCGGTCGGGGCCTTGGGGAAGGGCATGTTACACCGTCTCCGGCACCGGGCCCGGTTACTTCAACATTGTCGGCCAGATTGTGCGTCCCGTCCGGCCGGACCGTTGCGGGCCGGCCGTCGGGGGCCGACTCCGGCGCTTATCTACCATGAGACCGTCGGCCCCCCGGGAAACCGTCGTGCGGGCCTGGATCGCGGTTCTCGGCGCCGTTTTGGTCGTGCTCGGCGCGGTGCTCTGGGTCGTCCCGGTCACCCCGGCGTCGTCGAGCATTTTGGTCCCGTATGGAGACGGCTACGACTTCGGCCTACCGAGCGGCGTGCTGATCGGGTCGGTGCCGTACTCCGCCGACTGGTCGGCCCCCGTATCGGCCAACGTCACTCTCTACAGCTGCGGGACCGATTCGGGGTGCCCCAACTATTCGTTCGACCCGGTCGTGGCCCAGGGCCATGGGGCCTCCGGGTCGATGAGCTGGTCGAGCTCGGCCGGCCGATATTTCCTCCTCGTTCCGAACGTGACCGCGAACATCACCGTCCATTACACCGAGCCGGTCGCGGGTGGGTTGGCGGGCGTCGGGCTCCTGGGCGTCGGTGTCATCGTCTGCGTCGCCGGGATCGCCATCCGCAAGCCACCGCAGGAGGCGCCGGCGGTCGTTCCGAGTCCTCCGAGCGGCCCCTCGACGCCGCCCTAGTCTGGCGCGATTCTCCGGACGCCGATTCCCCCACAGCGGCGTCCCGAGGGAGCTAGGGCTCGGGACCGTCCGCGGCCCGCCCCGGGGCGGCGAGACGCCATGAGTTCGGGGGCTCCTCGCCAATCCACCCATCGGGAGGCCGGCGGCCGGTCCGGGCCACGCCGCGACCGCGACGAGGGGTCCCGGCGAACGGGCGGTCTCAAAGGGGACGTCGCATCTCGGGAATCCGAGGCGAACGGACGTGCGATCGCTCGAGGAGGTGTGCGCCGACCTTCGGGTCGGCCCTGGGGATGTCCGAACGGTCGGACGCGGAATCGGGAAGCTTTCGGTCCCGATGATTCGGGACCGGGTCGACTCCGGTCGCAAGGGGAAGCTCGTCCTGATCACGGGGATGACCCCGACGTCCCACGGCGAGGGGAAGACGGTCACCACGATCGCGACCGCGATGGCTCTCCGGCGGGCCGGTCACACGGCGGTGGCCGTCCTCCGGCAGCCGTCCCTCGGACCGGTCTTCGGGGTGAAGGGTGGGGCGACTGGCGGCGGGAAGGCGACGGTCGAACCCGCGGACCAGATCAACCTCGGGTTCACGGGCGACCTCCACGCCGCGGCCGCCGCGCACAATCTCCTCTCGGCGCTGGTCAACAATCACTTGTACTTCGGGAACGAGCTCGGCCTCGATCCGGCCCGGATCCGCTGGCCGTGGACGGTCGACATGGAGGACCGGGCGCTCCGCCAAGTCGTGGCGAAGAGCGGGGGCGTCCGGAGGACCGTCGAGCGGGACGGACGGTTCGTGATCACCGCCGCTTCGGAGGTCACGGCGGTCCTCGGCCTCGCGCGGGATTACCCGGACCTCAAGGACCGGCTCGGGCGGATCATCGTAGGGGTCAACGGCTCGGGCGTCCCGGTTCGGGCGCGGGACCTGCACGCGGAGGGAGCGATGGCCGCCCTCCTCCGCGACGCCCTCGAGCCGAACCTGGTTCAGTGTGCGGACGGCACCCCCGCGATCGTCCACGGCGGGCCGTTCGGGAACATCGCCCATGGGACCGCCAGCCGGCTCGCGATCGAGTTCGGGCTCGCCTCCGCCGAGTACTGCGTCGTCGAGGCGGGATTCGCGACCGACCTTGGGGCGGAGAAGTTCGTTGACATCGTCTGCCGGCAGGCCGGCCTCGCCGTCGACGCTGGGATGCTGGTGACGACCGTCCGCGGTCTTCGCCGCCAGGGGGGGGTCGAGGAGGCGCTGCTTTCGACTCCCGACCCGGCCGCGGTCGGCCGTGGTCTCGAGAACCTCCGGGCGCACCTCGCCAACCTCCGGGCGCTCGGAGTCTCCCCGGTCGTCGTTCTCAACCGGTTCCCCGACGACTCGGACGCGGAGGTCGCGCTCGTCGCGGCGCTCGCGGCCGGGGAGAAGGCGGGATTTGCCCAATCGACCGCGTTCTCCGACGGGGCGAGCGGGGCGTCGGACGTGGCGGACCGCGCGGTCGAGGCCGCCAGGTCCGGCGGGCGAAGCGCTCCCCTCTATCCGAGCGATTGTCGGGTCCCGGAGGCGCTCGATACCCTCGTGCGGACCCTCTACGGCGGAGCCGGAGCGGACTGGTCCGACGAGGCCCGTCGCCAGCTCGACGACCTCGTTCGGGCCGGCGAAGGGACGGTTCCGATCTGCGTCGCGAAGACGGCCCTCTCGCTCTCCGATGACCCCAAGAAGCTCGGTCGGCCAACCGGGTTCCGAGTGTCGGTCCGCCGGGTCGACCGGTCGTCAGGGGCGGGCTTCACCGTGGTGTTCCTCGGGGAAATCGAAACCATGCCGGGACTTCCGAAGCGACCTCGGGCCGAGCAGATGGACGTCCTCCCCGACGGGCGGATCGTCGGGGTCGGTTGACAGGGCGCGATCGCCGGCGCGCGTGGGCCCGATACCGGACGCTCTAAGTAGGCTCCCAAAGTGACGGAACGGATGGTCGCCGTCCCCCAGCCCCTCGGTCGTGCGTGGCGCGCCCTCGCGGTCGTCGCCGTGCTCCTGCTAAGCGGGCTCGCCGTCGGCGCCGCCCACGGTCCCGCCGCTCCGCGGCCGGACCCGGTGACCGCGTCCGGACCACCGGCCCCCGATGCCCGGCCCGTCGCTCCGAGCGCGGCCGCGCGGTCTGTCCATCCACTGGCCGGGACCCCGTCGTGGACGAACATCTCGAGCCAATCGGCGAACTCCCCCCCGCCGCGCGAGAGCGGCGGGATGGTCTACGATTCGACCGACGGGTACGTCCTCCTCTTCGGGGGTGAGCTGACCGGGATCCCGTTCCACTACTACAACGATACCTGGTCGTTCGTGGGCGGCGTCTGGACGAACCGGACCAGCGGCGCCGCTCCCTCGCCCCGCTTCGGATTCTACCTCGCCGACGACCCGGCGGACCACGTGGTCGTCCTCTTCGGCGGACAGCAGGGGTACCGCGGGGTCCTCGAGAACGACACATGGACCTACCACGCCGGGGTCTGGACCAACGTCACCTCAACCGTCGCTCCGCCCGGGGCGTTCTGGGGGTCGATGTCGTACGATTCGGGAACGGGAACGGTGATCCTCTTCGGGGGGAACGCGCGGGGAAACGCCTCGACCGAGTACTCGAACGACACCTGGTCGTACCACGCGGGGGTCTGGACGGAACTCGCGCCCCCCACCTCTCCGCCGGGTCGCGACGACCAGAATCAGGTGGACGACGTCGGGGCCGGGGGAGTCGTGATGTTCGGCGGGCTGAACTCGTCCAGCGACCTCAACGACACGTGGCTGTTCGCCGGGGGGAGCTGGTCGCTCCTCACGACGGCGACCGGGCCGGATACCCGGGCCGGCCCGGGGATGGCGTACGACGCCGCCGAAGGGGCGGCCGTGATGTTCGGCGGCTACCCGGCGAACGATTACTTCTACACGACGTGGGTCCTTCAAGCCGGGATTTGGACTCCGTACACGCTCAATCTCACCCCGGCCGCCGGCACGATCTGGGGTCAGATGACCTACGACGCCGCCGACGAGTACGTGGTCCTCTTCCAGGGCGACGGCAGCTGGAATTCGACCTGGGAGCTGAGCTTCTCGGCCAACGTGTCGACCCCGCTCGAGCTTGTGGCCAACGCGACTCCGCAGACCGGCACCGCCCCCCTCTCGGTGAATTTCACCGCGACGGCGTCGGGCGGGACGCCCCCGTACTCGTTCGCCTGGACGTTCGGGGACGGGGGAACGAGCACCGTTCGGAACCCGGAACACACGTACGAGACCGCGGACGCGTACTCGGCGAACCTCGTGGTGACCGACGACGCGTCGGCGATGGCCAGCAAGAGCTGGACCATCACGGTCACGTCGCCGAATGGTCCACCGGCTCTGACCGCAACGATCTCCGCGACCCCCCAGTCGGCCCTGACCACCACCACGGTGACGTTCGCGTCCGACGTCAGCGGGGGGACCCGCCCGTACACGTTCCTCTGGGAGTTCGCCGACCATTCCTCGGCCCAGACCGCCAACGCCACGCATGAGTACGCGGCGGTCGGAACCTACGACGTCACATTCCTCGTCAACGACTCGGTCGGCGGCTCGGTCACGAAGACGGTGACGGTGACCGTCTCCGCGGTGTCCGTCCCGCCCCCCAACACCCCGCCCTCCTCCTCGAGCCCGTCGAAGACGCTCGAGATTGTGCTCGGGGTCCTGCTCGTCATCGTGATCGTCTTCGTGGTGTTCTTCGCCTGGCGGCGGAAACGGAAGCCGGAACAATCCCTACCCGCCGCGACTCCGACCCCTCCGCCACCATCGTAGGGATTCGGGGCGCCGCGCCGAACGGCGTCCTGCCGCCGGCGCGTCCCCGAGGGTCTGAGCTCCCCAACCCCTCGGGTCACTCCCGAGGGGCTCGACGAAACCCTCGCCCCCAGCGGATGGGAGCGAACCGTCGCGTCTATCAGGGGGTCGACGGTCCGACCCGGGTATGTCTGCCCCCACCGGGAGCCCCACTGTGCACTCCGCCGCTGCCCCGGAGGTCGATCGCATCGCCGTGGGGCTCGCGCTCTTGCTCCTCGTCGACTTCGTTCTCGCGGTCGTAATGCTGGCGACGGACAAGAACCTCCAGACCGACTTCGGGGCGCTCTCCTCGGGGTACTACGCCCACTGGTACGGCGTCCTCGTCCTGGCGCTGGTGGACCTCGTCGCGGCGCTTGTCGTGCTGGGGTACTCGATGCCGTCGATGCGACCCCGGATGCCGTCGCTTCTTCGTCGCTACACCCCGCTTGGCGCCCTCGCGTGGCCGATCCTCGCGATCCTGGCGATGGTCGGGATCGTCGAATCGTACCAGGAGGTCGGGTTCATGACGGCGAACCAGTTCTCGACGTACCTGTTCGGGACGTCCGACTATCCGGGCGTGCTCTCCTACATTCCTTGGCTCTACGACCTCATGCTAGCCCTGTTCGTGCTGACCGCGATCGTCGCGGCGCTCGCGGTTTGGCAGTCGCGGCACGCGGCGCCCGTCTGACGACGCGACACTCAACGGAGTCCCCCAAGGCCAATCGCACCTCCGCCGGCCCTCCGCCGGGGGGGAGCCACCGACGTCCACTGGCCACCGTTCGAGGAGGGACCAAGTTTCTTAATGCATGCCTGCATACATTCGGGTCGATGGCCTCAACGGACACGTCGGTGAGGGTCTCCCGCGAGACGATGCAGCAACTCGAAGGATTGCGCGAGGTCTTCCAAACCCAGAGCGCGGACGAAACGATTCGGAAGCTGATTCGGGAGCGGCGATCCCGGGCGCTCGGCCGGATGTTCGGAAGCGGGAAAGGGATCGTTACCCCGTTCCTCGAGGAGGATCGGATTGCGGCTCACGATTGACTCGTTCGCGTGGGTCGAGATGATCCGGGGAACCCCTCTCGGAGCCGAGGCTCAGCTGGCCATCCGGTCGGCCGCGGCCTGCTTCACCCCGTCGTTCGTCCTGGCCGAAGTGGCGTATCGTTGCGCCCGGGACGGATTTGACGATCGTCAAGTGGCCGAGGAGCTGCGGGCAATCGGGGAGTCGGCGACCGTCGTTCCGATACGGCCGGAAATCTCGGTGGCGGCCGCGCGCGCCACCGCGGAACTTCGGGAACGGGCCAAGGCCCAAGGGCGTCCCTTGGCGGGACTCGGGGACGGTATCGTATTGGCCACCGCACGGGCCGCCGGTTCTCGGGTACTGACGGGAGACCCGCACTTTCGGGGCTTAACCGAGACGGTATGGCTCGGTTGAACGTCCCTCCGCCAGGACGGCCGGATGCCCTCCTCTCCGAGGGAGAGAGTGGGGGGGGGACGAGACGGGCTCGCCGGGATTTAGCGGTCGTCACCGCCGAGTCCCCGTCTCCGGTCACGATTCTCTTCGTAGGGCGCTCTATCTGGCGCGCCGGAGCAGCATCCCCCTCGTGCCCCCCTCCCTCCCCAGACTCCGACCCGGGAGCTCTCCCTGCTCTGCCTCTCGAAGACTTTTAGTATAATGGTATATTTAGCACTCGCTAAATATGGTAGAATCAATGAATTCCCCTCGGACTGAGGCAGAGGCGATCCGTCGAATCCTGGAGGAGTTGCCTCGGCTGTGGCCGAACCTCAAGATTGAGCGAGTCCGTCGAGAAGTACGGTCCGCGAGCAATCCCACAGCCGACGCGATCGCGGAAGTGCGAGTGGGAGATCTCCGCAAGGAGCTCGTCATCGAAGTCAAGTCCAGCGGGGAGCCGCGCATCGCGGAACAAGCGATCACCCAGCTTCGAAGGCTCGCGAAGCTAAGGCCCGGATCGTACGGGGTCTTCGCAGCACCCTACATCAGCGAGCGGTCTCGAGAACTCTGCAAGGCAGAGGGAATCGGCTACGTGGACCTCGCAGGTGACTCCTTTCTCCGGTTCGCTTCGGTGCTCGTGGATCGGGTAGGCAAGGAGTCGAAGAGCAAGGAGCAGCGAGGACTACGTTCCATTCTCGCCCCCAAGGCAACTCGAGTCGTTCGCGCCCTGCTGCTGGCGCCGAACGAGCCGACGACGATCTCGAAACTTGCCTCGGCCTGCCAGATGAGTCCGGCGGGGGTTTACCTGGTGGCCCAATTGCTCGAAGCGAAAGGGTACGTCGCGCGAGAGAAGGACCGTTCGATTCTGCTTGAAGAGCCCGAGCGTCTGCTCCGAGATTGGGCAGAGAACTGGTCGATCGAACGAAACAAAGTCTCGAGATACTTCTCGTTCGGACGGGACTCTAGGGACATTATCTCCAGCATCGCGAGGGCCTCCAAGGAGCAAGGGATCGACTACGCTCTCACGGGGATTGCTGGTGCCTACCTCGTTGCGCCGTTCGTGCGGTCCGAAGAGATTTGGGCGTACGTGAAAAGCGGGGCCGACCGCCTCGTTCGGGCACTCGACCTCCGCCCCGTCTCGAGTGGGGCGAATGTCGTCCTCTTGGAACCGTACGACCAAGGTGTGTTCCAAGGAGCGAGGGACCTAGGGGGGGCGCGGGTCGTGAGCGATGTCCAGCTCTATGTGGACCTATTGAAGTTCCCGGGACGAGGGAGAGAGCAGGCCGAACGACTCCTTGAGAAGACGCGCCCGCTGGTGAGGACGCGATGACCCATCGCCTTGCGGTCGAGTACACGACTGAGCTGACCGGCGCTTCCAAGATTGCGTTGCTTGAGCTCGGTCGTACCCTCCGCGCCTATCGAGAGTCGCTAATCTTGGTCGGGGGCTGGGTCCCGTACCTGCTCATTGAACGCCATGGTCCGGCGGCCTCAGAGTTCCTACACGTGGGATCGATCGACATCGACTTCGTCGTCGATCCCGACCGGATTGGTGAGGAGGAGTATGCGACCATCGTCGAGTTGATTTCCGGTGCCGGATGGAAACCTTGCGAAGGCAAACGATTCAGTTTCGAGCGGACCGTGATTGGTTCAGATGGGAAGGCATACGACATTCAGGTCGACTTTCTCACACCGGCACCCGGCGGAACTGACCGACCTCATCGGCATCGGCCGATACAGGCGGACTTGCAGGCGCGAACAATGCGTGGAGCGGAGTTGGCACTGGCTCACCGGAATTCGATCCACCTATCCGGCACACTTCCGGACGGTGCTGACTCGACCGCTGACCTTCTGATGCTGGATGTCACGGGCTGCTTGGGAACCAAGGCCATCGCGCTCGGCGACCGCTACAAGCAAAAGGACGCTTACGACATCGTCTCAGTAATCGACCGCTACGGTGGTGGCATTCCGGAGGTGGCGGGCCTGGTTCACCCATCTTCGAAGGAGCCCCTACTCGCGGAGGCGCTCGACGTTCTCAGGAACAAGTTCCGTACCCAGCGATCCGAGGGTCCGATCTGGTACGCCGAATTCCTTGGTGGGGAGCGGGATGCCCTCGAGAGGGCGGCTCAACGCGCGTTCCAAGTGGTGCAGGAGTTCGAACGATTGTTGGTCTGAGCCGATCGATCCTCGAGCCGAGCCGCAGGGGACTAGGACAGTCCGACTGTACCGGGGCTGGTCCGATGCCGATATGGTCCCGTCTCCGGCCTGAGACAATGCTTCTGGATCGGTGGGACGCAGGCGCGAGTCGCCCCCTCTTGGACCCGGGTTCCGCTTGCCTCGAGGGGAGAGGACCCGATAGGTTGCAGGCGGTCCGCGGCCTGGGATCCATAAGGAAATGGTTACGGGCCCGCCGGGATTCGAACCCGGGTTCGAGGCTCCGGAGGCCTCTGTGATG
>JAKIVZ010000020.1 GCA_022750295.1 Candidatus Lutacidiplasma silvani | reverse complement strand
GTCTCGTCGAGCGCGCCCGGCGCGACCTGGGACTGGACCCAGTTGACCATCGCGTCGAACGTCTTCTCCGAGTTCTCCTCGAGCATCTGGAGGACGGCGAGGCGAATCGCGCTCTTGCGGAGCTGATTGATCCCGGTCTCGCTCAGGCGGTACTCGACCGTCAGGCCGAGGAGTGCCTCCGCGTTCTCGGCGAGCTCCTTCAGCGGGAGGACGAACAGCGGGGTCGCCGGCTCGTCCGGCCCGATGTACCACAGCGAGAATTCCTGGCCGTTCGTGATGAGCGCGAGCGGAGCCCCGAGCGTCTTCGCTTTCCGGCCGGCTTCCTCCGCCTTGCCGACGGTCTCCTTCCCACCGCTGACCTCGAGGATCAGGCGGGCCCGGCCGGTCGGGTCGAGGAGCGCGTAGTCGGCGTGGCCCCCATCGGACTTGACGGGGAAATCGAGGAAGACCTGCTTCTTGTCGTGCGGGTCCCACCCGAGGGTGATGAGGAACGGATTGACGATCCAGTGCTTGATCTGCTGGTCGGTGATGTCCTGGACGTCTCGAAGGACTTCGCTCGCGACTTGGGAGAACTCGTTCATCCGGCGCGTGAGGTCGACGGCTTCCATCGCCGGTTTGATGGTCGGGACCGAGCCTTAAACCTAGGCTCGAACGGCGAGGGGTCCGAGTTCGGGGACCGGACGACCCAGGAGACGCTCGGCCTCCTCCCGCAGGTACGGCTCCACCGGCCGCATCGGCCCCCTCATCCGGTCGGACGGCGGCAGGGCGAGCGTATCGGAGAGGAGCCACTCCACTTCGTAGGCGTAGAGCCTCGTGGAACCGAGGGACTGCAGGAGCCGCGCGAGGCGGACCCCGCCCGACGGAGAGAGGTGCCAGTACCGGGGTCGCTTTCCCACCAGCTCGAACAACCGGTCGGTCACGTCGCGGTACCGGTACGACGCCAGGCCTCCCACGTCCAGGGTCGCGCTCGGGGGCGCGGCGGCCAGGTCGACGACCAGGCGGGCGACGTCCGACGCCGCGACCGGGCTGATCCGGTACTCGCCGTCGCCGAACATCGGAAAGAACGGGTACCGTTGGATCGTTCGGAGCATCACGCCGAGGAGGACGTCCCCCGGCCCGAACATCAGCGTGGGTCGGACGATGGCGTAGGGGAGTCCGCTCGCCCGAACCGCGCCGTCGAACCGGCGCTTGTAGGTCAGATACGGGATCCCGGTTTCGAGCTGGGCTGGCGCCGGCGGGACGCTAACCTGGACGAACGGAACCCTCGCTGCGCGGGAGGCTTCGAGGAGCCGGTGCAGCCCCTCGAACAGGAGGCGAAACCGTGGGTCGGATCCCCACCGGTACCACGCGACGTTCACGACCGCGTCCACCCCGTCGAGGTGCGGCCCCCAATCCCGGATCCCGGCGAGGTCGGCGGCGATCCATCGGACCCCGAGCGTCGACTCCCGCGCCACGGGAGATCGGTGGACGGATCGGATCGTCCAGGTCGGGGAAAACTCCTCGAGCAGGGCCCGGCCCAGAAGCCCGCCACCCCCGCCGACCAGGAGCACCGTTCGAGACCGCTCGGACCCGGTCATGTCGCGAGCGGGGTCGCCACCGGAGCCGCCCGGGCGTACGGCGTCCCGAAGACCGAGACCCAGGCCGCGACGACCGGGGCCCGGAGCTCGTCCACCGATGCGGGCCGACGGAGTTCGCGGGCGACCGAGGTCATCACCGAGCCGGGAAGCCCGCACGGGTCGAACCGGGCGAATTCGGCGAGGTCGACGTCGACGTTCAGCGCGAACCCGTGAAACGTGACCCACTCCTCGACCGCGACCCCCACGGAGGCGATCTTCCGTCGCCCCTCGACCCAGACCCCCCGCTTCCCTGGGACGCGCGCCGCTGGGACTCCGACCGTCTCGAGCGCCCGCGCGACGACCTCCTCGAGGTCGTGGACGAACCGTCGGACGTCGTTCCCCCGGGCGGCGAGGTCGACGACCGCGTAGCCGACGAGTTGGCCCGGGCCATGGTAGGTCGCCATCCCGCCCCGTTCGACGTGCACGACGGGGATCCCCGTCGGAAGCGAAGCGGGGTCGGCCCCGCCGACTCCGACGGTGATCACCGGGGAATGCTCGGTGAGGAGCAGGGTGTCGGCGATCTCCCCCCGTCGGCGGGCCCCCCGGACCTCGCGCATCCGGGTGAGGGCTTCGGCGTACTCGGTGCGTCCCCAGTCACGCGTGGCGAGCGGCATCGGATGGCCTCCGGGCGACGTGGAGCGGTTCTCCGAGCCAGAGGAGCGCCGCCTCCTGGAGGGTCTCGGAGAACGTCGGGTGGGGATGGATCGTCATCGCGACGTCCCGGACCGTGGCCCCCATCTCGATTGCGAGCCCGGCCTCGGCGATGAACTCTCCCACCGACTCCCCGGCGGCCTGCACGCCCAGCAGAAGACCGGTCGCGTCGTCGCCGACGAGCTTGAGCCAGCCGTTCGTCGCGTGGGCGGCGTGCGCCCGCCCGAGCGCTGCGAACGGGAACCGGACGTCCCGGGCGTTCGACCCCGCCGCCTTCGCCTCGGCCGTCGTCGCGCCAACACTCGCGAGCTCGGGGCTCGTGAAGACGACGGACGGAATGACCTGGTGCAAGTACCGGGTCGCCCGTCCCGCGGCGACCTCGGCCGCGACGACTCCCTCCCGGTACGCCTTGTGGGCCAGCATGGGGGGTCGGGCGACGTCTCCGACGGCGAAGATCGTGGGGACGTTCGTCTGTTGCTGATCGTTGACGGTGAGGAATCCCGACTTCGGATGCCGCTCGACGCCCGCGTCCTCGAGGCCAAGGTCGCCGGTCGCCGGACGCTTGCCAATCGTCAGGAAGAGCCGCTCCGCGGCCAAGACGACGGTAGCGCCGTCCTTCTCCACGGTGAGCTGGACGCCGTCGGCCGTCCGTTCGAGCTTCGTCGCCTTCCCGCCGACGTGAATCGTGACCCCGAGGCCGGTGAGGGTTTTCGCGAGCTCCTGGGAAAGGTCCGGGTCGAGCCCGGGGAGGATCTGGGGCATCCACTCGACGATCGTGACCTGGACCCCGACCTCGGCGAGGAACTCGCCCAGCTCGCACCCGCTCACGCCGCCCCCGAGCACGAGGAGGCTCTTCGGGAGGGATTTCCAATTGAGGAGTTGCTCCGCCGTGGCGACCCGCTCCCCGTCCGGCTCGAAGCCGGGGAGGATCGTCGGAACCGAGCCGGTGGCGACGATCGCCTTCGCGAAATCGATCCGCTCGCGCCCTCCGTCGGGCGCGGCCAGTTCGACCGAGCGGGGCCCGGTGAACCGGGCCTCGCCGAACAGGACGGAGACTCCTGCCGACTTCAGGAGCATCGCGACCCCGCTCCGCTCCTTGGCGACGACCGAGTCCTTCCACTCGTTCGCTTTGGCGAGGTCGAATCCGAGTGCCTCAGCGTTCACGCCGATCGCCGGGCCCTCGGTCCGGAGCGCGTGGTACAGCCCTGCCGCGTGGATGAGCGCCTTCGACGGGATGCACCCGCGGTTCAGACACTCCCCGCCGAGCTCCCGCTTCTCGACGAGCAGGGTCCTCACGCCCAGCTGGCCGGCCCGGATCGCCGCGATGTACCCGCCCGGGCCCCCGCCGATCACGAGGAGGTCGGTCTGCCGCGCGTAGGTGCCCGCCATGGATGGACCCGGAGGAGTCGCCTCAGGCTAAGACGGTGCGGGGCCGCCGGAGGGCGCGAAGACGTCGGTCTCGAGGGAATCCGGCGACGGGGGCGGCGTGTGTTCGGCGACCTCGATCGCCGCCCGGACCGCAACGTCCGACTCCTCCCGCCACGCCGCGAGCTTCGCGTCGTCGGCGAGGTCGAGTCGTCGGAGCAGGAGTTCGAGACGGAGGTACGGGTCCCGCTGCCGGGCCCGCTGGAGGAAATCGGGGGCCTGGTACCGGGTCGGGTCGTCGGAACTCGAATGCGGGGTCATTCGGAAGACGACGAACTCGAGGAGCGTGGGGCCCTCCCCCGCCCTCGCCCGGGCGACGGCCGCCCGCATCCGGCTGGTCACCGCGACGACGTCGGTGCCGTCGACCCGCTCGCCCGGGAGACCGTAGGCGACCGACTTCCCGGCGAGCGTTGCCGACGCGGTCTGACGGTCGACCGGCACCGAGATCGCCCACTGGTTGTTCGTGCAGCAGAGGACGACCGGCGCCTGCCAGACGGCGGCCAAGTTCGCCCCCGCATGGAAGTCGTTCGCGCTGGTCGCGCCGTCGCCGAAGAAGGCGAGGGCGACCGACGGGTCGTGCCGAACCTTCAGGCCGTACGCGAGACCGACGGCCTGGGTGATCTGGGTTCCGATCACCGACGACATCGAGACGTACCGGACCTCCCGGGCGCTCGGGTGGCACGGCATCTGACGCCCCCGCGCCGGGTCGAGGTCGTCGGCGAAGAGATGGTGCAGGTAGGTGGTCAACGAATGCCCCCGGGCGAGGGCGACGAGTTGTTCCCGGAGTCCCGGGAACACCCAGTCGGTCGGTCCGACGGAGAGGGCCGCCCCGACGCTGACCGCCTCCTGCCCGGTCGCCGGCCCATAGAACCCGATGCGGCCCTGGCGCTGCAGCGCGAGCATCCGACCATCGAGGACCCTCGCGAGGGTCATCCATCGGAACGCGTTAGTGAGAGTCGTCGACCAGTCCGGTCCGAGGAGGGCGACCAGGTCGTCCGGGGCGTACTCCAGCGGAACGACGTCGGCGCCGTCGGTCATGCGAGTTCGGCGAACAGTTGGTGCGGGTCCTCGAGGTGGGACTTCACCACCTGGAGGAATTGCGCGCCCACGATCCCGTCGAGGACCCGGTGGTCGAGCGACACGGAGAGGTTCATCAGGCTCGCCGGCGCGAGCGTTCCGTCGGCGAGGTAGATCGGCCGCTTGACGATCCGGTGCACGCCGAGGATCCCGACCTCGGGATAATTGAGGATCGGCGTCGCGAGGACGCCGCCGAGGGCCCCGAGGCTGGTGATGGTGAACGTCCCGCCGGTGAGTTCCGCCCGCGAAAGCTTGCCCGCCCGTCCCCGCTCCGCGAGCTCCTGGATCTCCTTTGCGAGCTGGGCCACGCTCTTCCGCTCGACGTTGCGGACCACGGGGACGATGAGCCCCTCGGGCGCGGCGGTCGCGATCCCGATGTGCGCCTGCGGGTAGACGTGGAGTTCCTGGTGCTCGTCGTCCATCCGGGCATTCATCCAGGGGTGCGCCCGGAGGCCGGCTGTGACCGCCTTGAGGATGAAGGGGAGATAGGAGAGCCTCACGCCGTTCTTCTCGACGTGCTTCGCCATCTTCTCGCGCCACCGGACGAGCTCGGTGGCGTCGACCTCTTCGACGTAGGTGAAGTGGGCGGCGCGATGCGTCGATTCGGTCATGTGTTCGGCGATCACGCGGCGGACCCCGCGGATCGGGACCCGCTCGAACTCCCCCGCCTCGACCTTCGGAGCGTCCGGCGACGGAGCCGGGACCGGTGCAGAGACGGCGGGCGGGGACGGCGCGGCGGATTCGGCCTTCGCGGAGCTCGCGGGCGTGGACCCGCCGCTCGGACCGGCCACGAGGTCGGATTCCTGGATTCGCCCCCCCGGCCCGCTCCCGCGGACGTTCGCGAGGTCGATCCCGCGCTCCGCCGCGAGCCGCCGCAAGTACGGGGAGGCGAGGATGCGCGCCCCGTTCGGGGCCGCTGCCGGTGCGGGACCGGGGGTCGCGGGGGGGGCGCTCGGGGCCGCGGGAGGGGCCTCCGGGGCCGGAGTCGAAGGGGTGGACGCCGCCGCCTTCGGGGCGGACCCACCGGCGTCGATCGTGACCAGCAGTCCGCCGACCTTCACCTTCTCCCCCTCCTTCACGTGGATCTTGACGATCGTGCCGGATTTCGGCGACGGGATCTCGACGTTCGCCTTGTCGGTGAGGACCGAGACGAGCGGCGCGTCTTCCGCGACGGTCCCGCCCTCCTGGACGAACCACTTGACGACCTCGCCCTCCGCGACCCCCTCGCCGATGTCGGGAAGCCGGAACTCGTACACCATCGACGCCCCTCCTACCCGGCCGCCACGACGGCCTTCGCCGCGTGGACGATCCGTTCGGCGTTCGGGAGGTACGCGTTCTCGAGGGCGTAGGGGAACGGGGTGTCGTACCCCGTGACCCGCTGGATCGGCGCCTTGAGCGAGAAGAACGCCTTTTCGGCCAGGATGGCGGCGAGCTCGGCCCCAAACCCGCAGAACCGCGGGGCCTCGTGGACGATCACGGCGCGGCCGGTCTTCTCGACCGACGCGAGGACCGCCTTCTCGTCGAGGGGCACGAGGGTCCGGAGGTCGACGACCTCGGCGTTCGTGCCACTGGCGGCGAGCGTCTCCGCGGCCTGTACCGACGGCGGGATCATCGCGCCGTAGGCGAAGATCGTGAGGTCCGCGCCTTCGCGGGCGATTCGGGCCTCGCCGAACGGAACCCGCTGGTCTCCGTCGGGGACCTCGCCCGACACCGCCCGGTAGATTCGCTTCGGTTCGAGGAAGAGGACCGGGTCCGGGTCGGCGATGGCGGTCGCGAGGAGTCCCTTGGCGTCGGCCGGCGTCGAGGGGATGACGACTTTGAGGCCGGCGGTGTGCGCGAAGTACGCCTCGCTCGATTGCGAGTGGTAAAGCCCGCCTTTGATGCCGCCGCCGTACGGCGACCGGATGACGACGTGGCACGGGTATTGGCCCCCCGAGCGGTACCGAAACTTCGCGAGTTCGCTGACGATCTGGTCGAACGCCGGGTAGATGAAATCGAGGAACTGGATCTCGGCGACGGGCTTCAACCCGTAGAGCGCCATCCCGATCGCGGCCCCCACGATCCCGGTCTCGCTGAGGGGGGTGTCGATGACGCGGTCCCCGCCGAACTCCTTGAAGAGCCCCTCCGTCGCGCGGAAGACTCCCCCGTTCACTCCGACGTCCTCGCCGAGGACGAGGACGTCCGGGTCGGCCCGCATCGCGTCCGCGAGACCGCGGTTGATCGCTTGGACGATCGTGAGCTCGGTCATGGTTTGATGAGTCCTTCCTTCAGCAGGGCGGCGAACTCCTCCCTCTGGGCCTCGAGTTGGGGGGTCCGCTGCGCGAAGACGTCGTCGAAGAGGGTGAGCGGATCGACCGGGGAGGTCTCCTCCGCGGAGGCGAAGGCGGCGACGACGTCCTTCCGGGTCGTCTCCCAGAGGGCCGCGTCGTCGGCCTCGGTGAGAGCGCCCGAGGTCAGGAGCTCGTGCTTCAGGCGGGCGAGCGGGTCTTTGTCTTTCCACTTCTGGAGCTCCGCGTCGGTCCGGTACCGCCGCGGGTCGTCCGATGTGGAGTGGGGGCCGAGCCGGTAGACCTGGGCCTCGATCAGGGTCGGCCCGTCGCCGGCGAGGGCCCGGTCGCGGGCGTCTCGGACCGCCCGATAGACGGCGTGAACGTCGGTCCCGTCGACCACGACCCCCGGGAACCCGTACGCGACCGCCTTGGCCGCCAGGGTCTCGCTGCGGGTCTGGCGCTCGCGGGGGAGCGAGATCGCCCACTGGTTGTTCTGGCAGAAGAAGATCGTCGGGGCCTTGAAGACGCCCGCGAAGTTGAGCCCCGCGTGGAAATCGTTCGAGCTCGTCGTGCCGTCCCCGAAGAACGTCACCGTCACGATCTCCTCGCCCTTCCAGCGGGCGGCCATCGCGGCGCCGACCGCCTGGGAGATCTGGGTTCCGACCGGGCTCGAGGCCGTGACGAACCGGAACTCACGGTACCCGTAGTGATTCGGCATCTGGCGACCCTTGAGGACGTCGCCGGAGTTGCCGATGAACTGGTCGAGGAGCAACTTGACCGGGACGCCGCGGACCAGCGCGACGCCCAGCTCGCGGTACGCCGGAAAGATCCAATCCTCGGAGTCGAGGGCCCACGCACATCCGACCTGGGCCGCCTCCTGCCCCTGCAGGGGGACGTAGAACCCGATCCGCCCCTGTCGCTGCAGAGTGAGGCACCGCTCGTCCATCACGCGGGCGAGGACCATCGCCCGGTACACCTTGGGCAGGTCGTCGGCGGGGAGGTCGGGAGAAGCCTCCGGAGCGGGCGGCTCCGGCGACTTGTCCGCTGCCTTCCCCATCGTCCTCGGCGCGCGACCGGGCCGTTCGATATAACCCTTGAGGAAACGGACGCCCGTCTCGTCAGGGAAGCAGCAGTGCGGCGAAGTTTCCGGTGACGCTCACCCGCTCATACAGGACGGAGGAACTGACGAATCCGTACGAGTTCCCATCGGCGGTGAACGTGTAATTCCCACCCTGTCCCGACGATTCGGCCAGGGTCGTCCCCTGCGAGTTCACGAGACTGAACGTGACGGACGCACCGTTCGAGGTGTTCCAGTGGAACGAGACGACCGCATGGGCCGGAAACGACCGGTCGGTCGTCGAGGCATTGAGGCCGTGCGACGCAATCGTCAGCGAGAACGTCATCGGAACCGGGACCAGGAACGCCACCGCCAACGCGACCCCGAGAACCAGGACCGCCGCCACGACCATCCATCGGCGGCGGGATCGACGACCGGATCGGGACCCCGTCGATCCCCTTGTGGGGGCCGGCGCGACGGGTGCGGCGACGGTCTCGGGAGAATCCGCCGGGAGGGGGCGGCGGCATTGGAGGCAGAATCGGTACTCCGAGTCGTTCGTCGCCCCGCAGTACGGGCAGAACTTCCCGGCCGAGGCTCCCGCCACGAACGACCGGACGGATCGGCCCCTTAGAGGGTTTCGCGTTTCAGCGCCTCACCTCCGGTGTCTTACGGGTAAGAGTGATGTAGCGGTGCGAATCCTCGCGCGCTCCCCGCCGGCGAGACTCCGATGACCGAACGATCCGCGATCCACGCCCGCGACGTCCGCCGGGTGTTCGAGAGTCGGAAGGGGTTCTTCTTCAACGAGCTCATCCGGACCGAGGCGCTCCGGGGGGTCGACCTCGACGTCGATCACGGGGAGATCTTCGGCCTCCTCGGACCTAACGGGGCCGGGAAGACCACGTTCACGAAGATCCTTTCGACCCTCCTCATCCCTACGAGCGGGAGCGTCGAGGTCCTGGGACTCGACGTGGTTCGACAGGCGGCCGAGCTCCGCCCCCGGATCGGCCTCGTCCTCGGCGGGGAGCGGGGCCTCTACAACCGGATCAGCGCGCGGGAGAACCTCCGGTACTTCGCCGACATCTACGGCGTGCCGGTGGTCCATCGCGACCGGCGGATCCAGGAGGTCCTCGACCGCGTCGACCTCACTGAGGCCGCCGACCGTCGCGTCGAGGAGTTCTCCCGCGGGATGAAGCAGAAACTCCACCTCGCGCGCGGGATCCTCCATGGCCCCGAGATCCTCTTCCTCGACGAGCCGACGATCGGGCTCGACCCGAAGAGCGCCCGGGAAACCCGGAAGTTAATTCGCAGCCTCGTCGCCGATGGGGTGACGATCTTCCTCACGACCCACTACATGTTCGAGGCCGAGGAGCTCTGCCAACGGATCGCGGTGCTGAGCCGCGGCCGGATCGTCGCGCGGGACACGGTCGCGGGGCTCCGGAAGCTCGTGGGCGGGGACCGGACGATCGAGGTCGAAGCGTACGGATTCGACGACGGGGAGATCCAGCGCCTGAACCGGCTCCCCGGGGTCTCGCGCGTCATGAGCGAAGAGTTCGGTCCCCGGCTGCGGCTCACGATGCGGGTGCGAACCGACGAGCTGTCGCTGGAGCAGGTCCGCGCCCAGCTCGTCAACCACCCTGAGCTCGCGGTGCGGGAACGTCGCACGTCCCTCGAGGACGTCTACCTCGACCTCGTCGAAGAGGAGGCGAGCTAGGGGATGGGAGCCTCCACCTACTCGCGTCGGGTCTCGCTCGTCGCGGTCCTTCGCCTCTCGGTCCTCACCTTCCTCGCCGACCCGCAGTGGCTCGTTCCGAGCCTGATCGCCCCCGTCATCTTCGGACTCGTTTCGTACGAGCTGTTCACCGGCGCCGGTCCCTGGTTCGTCCTCTACGCGATCCTCGGCGCCGGGATGATGAGCATGTGGGGCCAGACCCTCTATGGCAGCGGCTGGGCGACCGGCCAGGACCGGCACCTCGGCACGCTCGAGCCGACGCTGACGGCGCCGACGCCGTACGTGTACGTGGTGCTCGGCCGCGTGATCTGGAACACGGTCGCCGGCCTCTTCGGCGGGTTGATTGTGTTCGTCGTCGTCGCGATCACCTACGGCCACCCGATCCCGCTCGCGAACCCCCTCGAGTTCCTGCTGATGTTCGTCTTCGTGATCGTCACGCTGGCGGCCGTCGGCGTCGTCTTCGCCGCCGCCTACGTGTACACCCGGTACGCCGGATTCGTTCAGAACGTCGGCGAGTTCGCGTTCTACATCGGGACCGGATGCATGTTCCCGGTCGTCCTCCTCCCGTTCTGGTCGAACCCGATCTCCCTCGTCCTCCCCCCGACCTGGGCGCTGGACGCCCTCCGGTACCTCGCGATCCCCGGGTACCAGGGGTTCGGCTGGGGGTTCTGGTGGGATATGGTCGGGGCGGTCGGAACCACCCTCCTCTACCTCGGGATCGCGGCGTCGGTCTTCCGGCGCGTCGAGCGGCACGTCCTCGAGGCCGGCGACCTCAACGACTGGTAGGACGACGGATCGATGACCGAACCGGCGCTCCGCTCCTCGTTCACCCGGACGTTCTGGGTGAACGCCATCTTCGCGCCCCGGACGAGCCTCGGCTTCATGCGGCTCGACTTCGTGCTCGGGACGATCTTCATCATCCCGCTGACCCAGATGACGTTCTTCGCGTTCGTCGCGAGCCTCTCGGGGACCCCGGGCGGCGTCGCGTTCGTGGTCGTCGGCAACGCGGTGGCGACGGTGACGTACTCCTCGGTGTTCTCGGTCTGCCAGACGACGGACAACGAGAAGGAAGCCGGCACCATGGAGCACCTCCTCGTCTCCCCGGCGAACCGCTTCGCGCTGTACTTCGGTCGGGGCCTGATCCCGGTCCTGGCCTCGCTCGCCACGGTCGCCGTCGCCATCGTCTACGCAGTGACGATCTTCCACGTTCCGTTCGCCGGCGGGAGCGTCGGCGACCTTGCGGTCTCGATCACGCTGACCGCGTTCGCGATGGTCGGGTTCGGGCTCCTGCTCGGCGGGGTCGCACTCTACCTGCGGACCTCGATCATCCTCGGGAACATCTTCCTCTTCCTCGGCCTCCTCCTCTCCGGAGCGAACTTCCCGCTCTCGGTCCTTCCGCTCCCGCTCCAGTACGTCGGCGACCTCCTCCCCCTCACCTGGGGGATCTCGGCGGTCCGCGCGGCGCTCGCGGGCGCCCCCCTCGGGACGATGCTCACCCTCTGGGGGTACGTGGCGCTCTGCGGGATCGTCAGCATCGGACTTTCGATGGCGCTCTGGAACACGTTCGAGCGGCGGGCGCTCTCGACGGGAAGCATCGCCCGGTTCTGAGAACACCGTAGACCACGGAACTCCGGCGCCGGTCCGAGGCTTCATCGGCCTCCGCGGGTCCCCCCCTCCTAAGATGCCGAAGTCGACCTCCGCCGAGCGGCCCCGCCGAATCCTCGTCCTCGACGTGGGAGGGACCCACGTCCGCGCCTCGTTCTCGCGGCGGCAGGCCGGCTGGCGGATCCCTTCCGGCCCGGCGATGGACCCGGCCCGGATGGTGCGAAAACTGAAGAAGGCGCTCGGGAAGACGGCGTACGACGCCGTCTCGATCGGCTATCCCGGGGTCGTCGTCCACGGGCGGATCCTCCGGGAGCCCCACAACCTCGGCGCCGGCTGGGTCGGGTACGACTTCGAGAAGGCGCTCGGCGCGCCGACCCGGATCGTGAACGACGCGGCGATGCAGGCGCTCGGCAGCTTCCGGGGCGGCCGGATGCTCTTCCTCGGGCTCGGCACGGGGCTCGGCTCGGCGATGGTCGTCGACGGGGAGCTCGAGCCGATGGAGCTCGGCCACCTCCCCTGGAAGAAGGGGAAGACCTACGAGGACCTCGTCGGGGAACGGGGGCGGATCCGGCTCGGCAAGCGGAAGTGGCAGAAGGAGATCTTCGAGATGGTCGCGACCCTCTCGGCCGCCCTCGAGCCCGACTACGTCGTCCTCGGCGGCGGGAACGTCCGGAAGTTGAAGGTCCTGCCCGCGGGCGCGGTCCGCGGCGACAACACGTACGCGATCACGGGCGGCCTCCGGCTCTGGAAGGACCGGCGAACGTAACCCGCGGTTCCGGAGCGAGTCGGCTACCCGTTCGACGTCGTCCGGTCCGGCGACGGGACGCCGGCCGCGGCCGGGCCGTCAAGGTACCACGTCGTCGTGCCCGCGCTTCGCACGAGGCTCGCCGGGACCGAGCGGGTCCCCCGCGGTCCGGAGCCGAAGATCTTCGCGAGCGCCGGCGCCTTGTCGGCCCCGCCCACGAGGAAGACGACCTCCCGCGACGCGGCGAGCGCCGGGAGGGTCATCGTGAGTCGCGGCACCTTCGGCTCCCGGCCCGGACGAGGTACGCTTACGACGCTCCGGCGGACCTCCGTGAGCGCCGGGTCACCGGGAAATAGGGATGCGGTATGCCCGTCCGGTCCGATCCCGAGGAGGACCAGGTCGAACCGGAACGGCGAACCGTCCGGGGCGCCGAGCGGACCGATCTCGCGTTCGTAGCGTCGCGCCGCTTCCGAGGGCGGGTGAAGTTCGCCGCGGAGTCGGCGGACCCGGTTCTTCGGGAGCGGAACCTTCGAGAGCAGGGCGTCGCGGGCCGAGCCGTAGTTGCTTCGGGGGTCGCGGGGGCCCACGCACCGTTCGTCCCCGAAGAAGACGTCGGTGCGCGCCCACGGCACTGCCCCCCGATGGTCGGTGGCGAGGAGTCGATAGAGCCCCTGCGGGGTCGACCCACCGGAGAGGACGACCGCGAACGAGCCGTGGTCCCGGACCGCCGCGGAGGCCGCCTCGACGAGGTGGGAGGCGAGCCCCGCGCTCGCCGCGGGAAGGTCGGGGAAGACCCGGACCGCCCGGCTCACGACCGGTCCCACCGGTGGCCCCACTCTTCCGCGAGCTTCTTCGCCTCGACCGGACCCCACGTGTTCGCCGCGTAGAACGCCACCGGCGGCGGGTTCGCGAGGATCGACCCGTAGAGCTTCCACGACCCCTCGACCTCGTCGGCGCGGACGAAGAGGGTCGGGTCGCCGAGCATGACGTCGACGAGGAGCGTCTCGTAGCCGTCGGGGAGGTCGCCGAAGACGTCGGCGTAGTGGAACCGCATCCGCTCGGTCTGCACCCGGATCTCCCGCCCGGGGACTTTGACCTCGAACGCGAGCTCGAACCCCTCGTCGGGCTGGATGAGGATCGTCATCCGGTCCGGATTCGCATCGTACTCCCCTTCCTCCTGGAAGAACGACACCGCGGGTGCCTTGAACGTCAGGATCACCCGGCTCGACTTCGCCGGGAGCGCCTTCCCGGTCCGGAGGAAGAACGGGATCCCGTGCCACCGCCAGTTGTCGACCTTCAGGCGGATCGCGACGAACGTCTCGGTCGTCGAGTCGTTCGCAACGTCCGGTTCCTCGCGGTACCCCCGGACCGGCTGCCCGTCCCGCTCCCCGCGGGTGTACTGGCCCCGGACGACGTCGTCCGGACGGATCGCGGCGATCGACTGGAGGACCTTGACCTTCTCGTTGCGGATCGAGTCGGCGTCGCGCGTCGCGGGAGGCTCCATCGCGACGAGGGTCAGGATCTGGGTCACATGGTTCTGGACCATGTCCCGGAGCGCACCGGACTCGTCGTAGTAGTGGACCCGACCCTCGACGCCGAGCCGTTCGGCGACGGTGATCTCCACCTGCGCGATCCGGTCCCGGTTCCACAGCGATTCGACGAACATGTTCGCGAACCGGAAGACGAGCAGGTTTTGCACCGTCTCCTTCCCGAGGTAGTGGTCGATCCGGAAGATCTGCGACTCCTCGAAGTACTTCCGGAGGAGCCCGTTCAACTGCTGGGCCGAGGCGAGGTCCCGGCCGAACGGCTTCTCGACGACGACGCGGGTCCACCCGGGACTAGCGTGGAGCCCCGCCTCGCCGAGCCCCTGGATCGTCGGGGCGAAGCCGTCGAGGGGGAGCGCCAGGTAGAACAGCCGGTCGCCGGCGAGCCCCTGCTCCTTTTCGAGCGTCTCGAGCCGGCCCCGGAGCGCCCCGAACCCCGTCGCGGTCTCGTCGGTGAGGGCGTGGTAGAAGAGCGTCGAGTCGCAGAACGCCCGGAGGTCGCCCTCCGTGCCCGCCGATTCCGCGAGGAGCGACTTCACCGCGTTCGCTCGGAACGTCGCATCGTCGAGCGGATGGCGGGCGACCCCGAGGATCCGGCTGCCCACGGGGAGCTTCTTCTGCGTCGCGAGCCGGTAGAGCGACGGAAGGAGCTTCCGCTGGAACAGGTCACCGGTGGCGCCGAAGACCACGAACAGGTGGGCCTTCGCCTCGGCGGAGGCCATGCCTACGGCTCCTTCTTGATGTCGTGGCCGCCGAACTTGTTGCGCATCATCGCGAGGAGCCGCTCGGTGAACGGGTCCTGCTCCCGGGAGCGGAGCCGCTGCTGGAGCGAGAGCGTGATGATCGGCGCGGGGATGTTCAGGTCCATCGCCTCGGTCACAGTCCACCGGCCCTCGCCGGAGTCGACGACCCACGGCGCAATCCCGGCGAGCGTCGGGTTGTCGGCAAGCGCCGACTCGGTGAGCTCGAGGAGCCAGGAGCGCACGACGCTGCCGTACCGCCAGACGAGGGCGACCTGGTGGAGGTCGAGCGCGAACTCGCTCTTCGCCTGCAGGATCGCGAACCCCTCGGCGTACGCCTGCATCATGCCGTACTCGATCCCGTTGTGGACCATCTTCACGAAGTGGCCCGAGCCGACCGGCCCCATGTGGCCCCAGCCCCGGTCCGCGGCAGGGGCGAGGGTCTCGAGGATCGGCCGGATCCGCTCGACGTCCGCGTCGGCGCCGCCGACCATCATCGAATACCCTTCCTGGAGCCCCCAGATCCCGCCGCTCGTCCCGACGTCGACGTAGTGGAACCCCCAGCTCGTGACGAGCGCCGACCGTCGGAGGGTGTCGCGATAGTACGAATTCCCCCCGTCGACGATCAAGTCCCCCGGGGCGAGGAGCGGACGCAGCTGCGCGAGCGTCTGGTCGACCGTGTCGCCGGACGGCAGCATCAGCCAGACGACCCGCGGGGCGGTGAGCTTCTGGACCATCTCGGCGAGCGAGTGGGCCCCGACGGCGCCCTTCTGGACGACCGCGTCGACCGTCGCCGGCGTCCGGGCGAACCCGACGACCCGGTGACCGCCCCGGACGAGCCGCTCCGTCATGTTCGCACCCATCTTCCCGAGACCCGCCATTCCAAGTTCCATCGTTGACCTCCCTACTCGACAGCGACCCCGGCGTCGGCGAGGTCGTTGCGAAGTTGAGTGGGATCGCGCGCGAGGATCGCGTGGAGGCCGAGCTGTCGCGCGGCGGCGACGTTCTCGGGTCGGTCGTCCACGAAGACGGCCTCGGTCGGCGTGCGATGCAGGATCCCGAGCGCGGTCCGGAACGCCGCCGGTTCGGGCTTGCGATGGCCGGTGTAGCAGGAGCTGAAGAACGAGCCGAACACATCGGCAAGGCCGAACTTCGCGATGCGGAACTCGTTGAGCTCCCGCGACTCGTTGTTCAGCGCGGCCATCGTCCACGCCCCGCGCGCTCGCAACGACCGCGCGAGGGCGAGGTTGGCCGCGTTCGGGGTCGACCGGCCCTCCACGAACGTTCGGAATTCGTCGGGCGTGAAGTCCCGCGGAACGTCGAACACGGTGGCCGCCAGGTACTGGTGCCAGTCGATCCGGCCGGCCTCGAAGTCGGCGTCGAGGAGTTGGTGGCGCCGCTCGAACTCGACCGGGTCGAGACCGAACCGCTCGACCGCGGCGGTCCGCGCCGAGTGGTCCCACCCGTTCGAGAGCAACACGCCGCCCACGTCCCAGAGCAGGAGGGAGATCTCAGCCATCGACGGCCCCGGCCAGGCGTCGGAGCCCGCCTGGGACGTCGGTCCCGAGGTCGACCCGGAGGACGCGCCGGTCCTTCTGCCGGAGCGCCTTGTAGTCGCCGACCGCCTGGGCCCGGATCAGCTGACCGAAGGTGAACCCCGCGCCGGGGACCGGGACGTCGGTCGCGGGAGCGTCGACGATCTGGAGGAAGAGACCCGTGTTCGGGCCGCCCTTGTGCAGCTGACCGGTCGAGTGGAGGAACCGCGGGCCGTAGCCGAGGGTCGTGGCGACGCGAAGTCGGAGGAGTAGTTTGCGTCGCAACTCGTCCAGCAACGTCGACGTCCCCGTCGACGGGGCGAGGTAGGCCTGGATCGCGACGTAGTCCCCTGGACGGCAGAGCCCCAACCACTCCCGGACGGCGGCCGTGACGGCGGCACCGTCCGCGCCGGGGACCGTCGGAGGGCCGTCCGAGCCGGCGGTCGCGGGCGGCCGGGCCATCTCTTGCCGGGCGAGCTCCTTCGCGAATTCCACGTCCGGCTGGTCGTACGGATTGATCCCGAGGATCATTCCGGAGGCGGCGACCGCGAACTCCCAGCGGAAGAACTCCTGCCCGAGGTCACGGGCGTCGTCGACGCGGAGCCGGACGACCGGGTGGCCGGCTTCTTCGAGACGACGGGTGTGGGCGTCGAGCGCGGCATCGGCGTTCGTCGACTCCTGGATCTCGACGAACAGCCGGTCGGAACCGTACGACCCGGGCGGGGCCAGCGGCTCGCCGACCACAGGGACGATCCCCTTGCCGATCTTTCCGGTGCTCTCCGCGACGAGCTGCTCGACCCAATCCGAGAACGGAGCGAACCCGCTCGAGGCGTAGAACGTGAGCTTGTCGCGGCCCTGGAGGGTCGCTTCCCCGAGGAGGGCCCCCAATCGGAGTCCCGGGCTCTCCCCCGCCGGAAGGGACGGCGCACACGCTTCCGCCATCGTCCACGCCTCGTCCCCGACGCCCCGAAGGTCGACGCCGATCATCGCGGCGGGGACGAGCCCGAACAGCGTCAGGGCGGAATATCGGCCCCCGACGGTCGGGAGCGCCTGGAACACCGCCCGAAAGTTCTGCTCGTGCGCGAGGGTTTCGAGCGGCGTCCCCGGGTCGGTGATCGCGACGAAGTGCGGCGCGGGGTCGACGCCCGCCGCCGTGAGCTGGTCGGCAAAGTAACGGTGGAATGCGAGGGGCTCGGTGGTGGTCCCCGACTTGCTCGAGACCACGAAGATCGTGTGGGCGGGGTCGAGCCGTCGGCGCAGGTCGCTGACCGCCTGCGGGTGCGTGCTGTCGAGGACGTGCAGTTCCGGATAGCCCGACCGGCTCCCGAAGATCCGTCGGAAGACGTCCGGCGCGAGGCTCGAGCCCCCCATCCCAAGGACGACGACGTGGCGCGTCCCGTCCGACCGGGCCCGTTCGGCGAACTCCGCGAGGCCTCCGATCTGCTCGTGCATTCGCTCCGGCAGCTGGAGCCAGCCCATCCGGTCGGCGACGTCCTTGGCGGGAGCCGCGGGCCAGAGCGTCGGGTCCAACCGCCAGACTCGGGCCGGAACTCGCGCCGCCTGCCACGCATCCATCCTCGCGGTCACTCGCGCCGCGTCCGATGGGGCGAGGGTCCAGGCCTGCGGGTCGAGCGCCCCGGAGATCACGACAGCCTTCTTCGATTCGAGGGCGGCCAGCAGGGTCGCGTAGGAGGCCGAGAAGAGGGCGACGCCCTCGACTTGCAAATCGTGGGTGACCTTCGCGAGGTCGATGCCGAGTCCCCGGGCCGATTCCAGGACGGCCCGAGCTCCGGCCACGTCCTCCGTCAGGGCGTTCGCCCGCACGACCCCGTGGTCCTCGAACGCCGTGACCGTCGCGGGAGGGATGGTGTCGACGGTTTCGGGGCCGACCAGTTCCTCGACGTACATCGTATCGCGGTACGAGGGGTCCTTCGTGCTCGTGCTGGCCCAGAGCAGGCGTTGGGGACGGGCCCCTTTGGCGGCCCACGACGCGAACGCGGCGCCCTGCTCGAGCTGCTGGAACCGGGCGTAGGCAACACGGCTGTTCGCAATCGCGACCTTTCCCTTCAGCGCGCGGGCCCCCGGGGCGCTCGAAGCATCGAGCAGGCGATCCACAGCGGTGTCGATCCGGCTGACGAAGACGGACGCGACCGAGGCGAGTCGGGCGGGGTTGGGGCACTTGGCGAGCGCCCGAAGGTGCGCCTGGGCGACCGCCTCGTAATGCTCGACGGAGAACAGGAGCGTGATGTTCACGTTGATCCCCTCGGCGAGCAGCTGCTCGACGGCGGGGACCCCCTCCGAAGTTCCGGGGACCTTGATCAAAAGGTTCGGTCGTCCGACCGCCTTCCAGAGCCGACGGGCCTCCGCGACGGTCCCTGCCGTGTCGTGGGCGAGCCCGGGCGCCACCTCGAGGCTGACGAACCCGTCCTTCCCCTCGGTCCGGTCGTAGACCGGTCGAAGAACGTCGGCGGCGAGCGTGACGTCCTCGACCGCCAGCTGCTCGTACAGCTCCGCCGGCGAGAGGTGCGGTTCCCGCACCAGGAGGCCCTTGAGGGCCTCGTCGTAGTCGTGGCTTCCCGCGATCGCCTTCTCGAAGATCGTGGGGTTGATCGTGACACCGGTGATGCCGTCCTTCTCCACCATCCGCTTCAAGTCGCCGTGCGTGAGCAGGCTACGCCGGATGTAGTCGAGCCACGGGGATTGGCCCGCCTCGAGAAGGGCCCGGAGCGACGTCATGCCCGCGGCCCCCCGGTCGTTCGTGCCTGGACCTGCGCCACTGCTTCGAGTACGTGCTCGACGGTGAATCCAAGTTCCTTGAGGACGACCGGGCCAGGGGCCGAGGCCCCGAACCGGTCCACCCCGACGGACGCCCCGTCCGGGCCGACATATCGCGCCCAGCCGAACGTGGTCGCCGCCTCAATCGAGACCCTCGGCACGCCGGTCGGGAGGACCGAGGATCGATACTCCTCGCTCTGCTCCTCGAAGACCTCCCATGACGGGAGGGAGACGACCCGCGCGGGGACGCCGTGGGCCGCGAGCTGGGCATGCGCTTCGAGGGCGAGGGAGACCTCCGAGCCGGTCGCGATCAGGACGACACGCGGCGCCCCGGACGTCTCCCTCGCGAGAACGTACCCGCCGTGACGGACCCCCTCGGCGATCGGGTGGGCGCCGGCGTCGAGGACCGGAATCTTCTGCCGGGTCAAGATGAGGGCGGTCGGCCCCGGCCTCGTGAGCGCGAGGAACCACGCCGCCACCGTCTCGTTGGCGTCGGCCGGTCGCAGGAGAGTCAGCCCCGGGATCGCCCGGAGGCTCGCCACGTGCTCGACCGGCTGGTGGGTCGGGCCGTCCTCCCCCATGGCGATGCTATCGTGCGTGAACACGAGGACGATGTGGGTCCGCTGGAGCGCCGCGAGACGGATCGAGCCTCGGGCGTAATCGGAGAAGGTGAGAAATGTGCCCCCGTAGGGAATCATCCCTCCGTGCAACGCCATCCCGTTGAGGATCCCGACCATCGCGTGCTCCCGAACTCCGAAATGGAAGTTGCGGCCAGCACCCTCGGCGGCTGAGAATTCCGGGATCTTCGGCATCTCGGTCTTCGTTGACGGCGAGAGGTCGGCAGCCCCGCCGACGAGCGCCGGGACCTTGGGGCCGACCGTCGCGAGGAACTTTTGCGATGCGTCGCGGGTGGCGATCGGCCCATCGGAGGGCCGGAACGTGAGGGCGACCGAATCCCACCCCGCCGGAAGCTCGCCCGCGAGCTGCCGTTCGGCGATGCGAGCCCCGTTCGGGTCGCTGGCCCGGAACTGGTCCCGAAGCGCCGTCCACTCGGCGACCCACCGGTTGCCGCGTTCGACGGCGCGACCGAGATGGACTCGGGCCTCGTCGGGAACCAGGAAGGGAGGCTCGAGCGGCCAGCCGAGCTTCTCCTTCGTGGCCCGGGTCTTCTCCGGCCCGAGCGCCTCTCCGTGGGCCTCGCGCGTGTCCTGCACGGGGCTCCCGTATCCGATGTGCGTCCGGACGCAGATGAGCGACGGTCGGGCCGCGTCGGCCCGCGCCTCCCGGATCGCCGCGTCGATCGCTTCGAGGTCGTTTCCATCGGCGACGCGGAGGACCTGCCAACCGTACGCCTCGAACCGGCGGCCGACGTCCTCGGTGAACGCCCACTCCGTGGGTCCCTCGAGCGAAATGTGGTTGTCGTCGTACAGATAGATGAGTCGCCCGAGCCCGAGGGTGCCGGCGAGCGAGGCGGCCTCCGACGAGATCCCCTCCATCAGGTCGCCGTCGGAAACGAGTCCATAGGTGAAGTGGTCGACGACGGCGAACCCCGGTCGGTTGAGCGTCGAACGGAGGTGCCGCTCGGCGATCGCCATCCCGACCCCCATCGCGAAGCCTTGTCCAAGGGGGCCCGTGGTGGCCTCGACCCCCGGCGTGAGACCGTGTTCCGGGTGCCCCGGCGTGCGGCTCCCCCACTGTCGGAATCGCTGGAGCTCGGCCACTGGCAGCTCGTACCCCGTCGTGTGGAGCAACGAATAGAGGAGTGCCGAGCCGTGCCCCGCCGAAAGGACGAACCGGTCCCGGTTCGTCCAGGTGGGATCGGCGGGCGCATGACGAAGGAATCGGTCCCAGAGCACGAACGCCATAGGGGCGGCTCCGAGCGGGAGGCCGGGGTGGCCGGACTTGGCCTGCTCGACCATGTCGACGGAGAGGAATCGAAGGGTGTTGACGCACGTCTGATCGAGGTCGGTCATCGGTTCGGGTCGACCGCCAACCAAGAAGGTAGGTAAGTCGTTTCGCTAACACGTGCTTGCGTGGTAGGCTTGGAAGCTCAGGGAGCTAGGTCGAGCTCCACCACGTTCGCTAGCTCACCGGCCACGCCGGACCGCGCCTCCCGAGCGGAGTTCCCCCCCGGCGAATCGCCCGGCTCCGGTACGGTGGGAACCGGCGCGGTCCCCCGCCGAACTTCCCCCAGTTTCCCAGCCTCGCGTCCCGGCTCACCCGGCCGCTGCTCCGACCGCACGAGGAGAACGACCCGACCCCGGGCGGCCCCCGTCTCGAAGTACCGGTGTGCCTCGGCGGCGTCCTCCAACGGGAACGTTCGATCGACGACGGTCCGGAGTTGTCCGGAGTCGAGGAGTTCCCGTAGTTGGGCGAGGTCTTCCGAGCTCTGGCGGGCCGCCCCGAACACGACCGTTCTCCGGCTAGTGCACGAAGTCCAAATGCCGCGGAGCATCGTCGAGACCCTTGGATTGCCGAGGAGGTAGTATCCGTCCGGGGTCAGGCGGCCCAGAGTGGAGGTATAGCTCGTCTTCCCGATCACGTCGAAGATGACGTCGTACGATTCCGCGCTCCTCGCGAACTCCTCCCGCGTGTAGTCGAGGATCTGATCCGCGCCGAGGGAACGAAGGAGATCCCGTTTGGTCGGGCCATCGACGGCCGTAACGTCCGCCCCGTACAGCTTCGCCAACTGCACGGCGAAGATCCCGATCCCCCCGCCCGCCCCGTTGATCAGGACCTTGGCCCCGCGCAGGTCGCCGGCCCTCCGAAAGAAGTGGAGCGCCTCCAAGGCTCCCGTGGGGACCGTCGCGGCCTCGTCGTCGCGGAGGTGGACCGGCGTTTTCGCGAGCGCTCCGCCTCCCGCATGTTCGGAAAGGCAGAGGTACTCCGCATAGGCACCGAATCGAAATCCCGTGGTCCCGTAGACTCGGTCGCCCGGCTGGAATCGGGTGACCCCGGTCCCGACGTCCCGGACCACCCCCGCGAACTCCTGGCCGAGGATCTTGTCCCGCGGGCGGGCGAGCCCCATCAGAAGCCGGACGAAGATGCGGAGCCCGAGCGAGAATCGGAGCGCCCGCAGCTCGCAGTCGCCGGCCGCCACTCCGGTGGCGTGGACCCCGATGAGAACCTCATGGGAACTCGGAACGGGCCGTCGGACGGACCGGAGCACAAGCCCCTCCGGGGGTCCATACCGCGTCCAGACGACCGCCCGCATCGACGTCGGCGCCTGACCCTCGTTCCACGCGGTTCCGGTCCCCGAGTTCATGCGGACCCCACCGGGCCGTCTCCGGGGGAGGCGGATTCGCTCCAAACAGACCCCCCCGAGGCCTTAAATACCGTCTTATATACTATAAATATGGCCATGACGCGGATCCGAATCGAGAACGTGGTTGCCTCGACGTCGCTCGGAACGAAGCTCGACCTTGTGTCGATTGCGCTCGCCCTTGACGGCGCAGAATACGAGCCGACGCAGTTCCCCGGGCTCATCTACCGGATGAAGTCCCCCAAGACGGCGATCCTGCTCTTCCAATCGGGTAAGGTCGTGTGCACCGGCGGCAAGAGCTGGAAGCAGGTCGACGACTCGATTCGGGCCGTCTCGGTCCAAATCCGAAAGACCGGCCAGAAGGTCGAGAAGAGCCCGAAGATTGAGATTCAGAATATCGTGGCGACCTCGAACCTCGGCAGCGAGATCGATCTGAACACGATCGCCCTCACCCTCGGGCTCGACCGGGTCGAGTATGAACCGGAGCAATTCCCGGGGCTGGTCTATCGGCTTGAGGAGCCGCGCGTCGTGGTCCTCCTGTTCGGCAGCGGGAAGCTCGTGTGCACCGGCGCTCGCCGCCCCGGCGACCTTGAGGTCGCGGTACGGAAGATCCGGAATGAGCTGCGGGCCGCCGGCCTCCTCCCGCGCGACCAGGCCGGCCCCACGGAGGCCGACGTCGAGGCGGCCCGGAAGCCTCGCGCTCCGGCGGCCGAGACCAACCGGCCCATTCCCCGGGCACGGGCGACCGTCGAGCCCCTTCGGTTCACCTCGAACCCCTCGTCGTAACCGGGTGTCGCGGCGAGTACACGGCCCGATCTGACCCCGGGGATCGCTGCCGCCCGCCCCCGGGTTCCGGTTCGTGCCCGGGCGTTTGCCGGGCTCGGTTGCCTTGGCCATCGGCCTTACGGGTCATGGAGCTCCGTTGCAACGACCTGACTCGGGTTCGCGTACTCGACCGTGCAGGGTCGGTTCCGAGCGGCGGTGGCCTTTAATCCAAGGCCGAATGTCAACGCCGCCGAGGAGGGCTTTCGCACGCAACCGGTGTCTCGGTTAGGCGGGTTCCGGACCTACCGTCCGGTGTTACCCGTGCGAGCGAGTTCCGGCGCGATGCCCACTCGCGTGGGCCCATAGCTTAGGCTGGCTGGAGCACCCGGCTGATAACCGGGAGGTCGTCGGTTCAAATCCGACTGGGCCCATTTCACGTCAGAGAATCGCGCCATTTCGAAACCACCGTTTGCCGTTGGGGGTCCGAGATCACGGCCCCGCTGGCCGCCCGAGGAGGGGCGTCGAAGCCCGCGAATTCTTCGGTCGTCTCCTGCTCCCCGGCCCCGATGTGGTGCAGGGTCTGGTCGATCGAGACGTGGCCGAACATTCCCTCGATGGTCGGCACGGGGACCTCCGCTTGGTGGGCCAGTCGCCCGTACGACCGCCGCGGGACACGGACGGTAACGCGCACCGACGCGCCCGCCTCCCGCCCCAAGCACGCCAGCTCTCCCGTCGGCTCCAAGACGACCATCCCAGCCGCAAGATTCGTCCCGAGGAGCTGGAAAACGAGGTTCTCGACTAGGGTCGACTCGCCCGATCGAGTCCGACCGACCAACGCCTCGTGGTGCCACCGGGGGGGGAAAAACTGCCGTCTCGTCCCCGACCGTCCCCGCAACAATCTGGCCCGTCCCGGGAGGTGACCACCGAAGGTCGGACGGCAGCTCGCCCGAGGAACTCCCGCGTAGGCGGGGGCTGCGTGCCGTTCTCACTGGGGGAGGGGAACGACCCGGAGGTGCCCGCTCCCCCCGGGGTTCCGACGACTCCGTCGGCCGGAGTACCTCTGGTAAGCAAGGTTGCGGCAAGCGCCCCAGAAGCGCTCGGGGTGGGGGGTGACACGACGTCGAGGGACCACCAAGGCGTGCCCAGAGTCGAGACCCAAGACTGAAACCACGAGGCGAGGCACGTGTAGACCTCTCGCGACGCAGGTCCCCGAAGCCCCGCCCGAATCTCTACGTGAAAGGCGGGTTCCGCCGCGTGCCGAGCGACGACGGGTTACTGGGCACGATCGGCTTGGGCGACGCGAGGCGCGTGCGGGGACCCGAGGGGGCCGGCCTCCTGGTTCTACTGTGTCATAAACTGCTTATCTCGGTTGTTCCTGTGTTCGGGCCATGCCCGGCCTCTCCGAGCCAGAGGAGCGCCGTTTCGACGGATACCTGGAACAGCTGAGCCTCGCTGTCGGTCACGAAGACCGGCGTGATCCCCTGCGCACTTACCTCGTGGGTCTCTGCCTTCCCGGCGAGCGCAAGAGCATCGAGCCCATCGCCGCCCGGGTGGACCCTCGCCACGTGTCGGCTCGTCACCAGTCGCTTCACCACTTCGTGGCCCTTGCTCCCTGGGACGACCGGGCGCTCTTGCGCATCGCCGACCGGGCGGTCCTCGACCAGATGGATCGCCACGGCGGGGTGATGGCCTGGTCCGTCGACGATACAGGAATCCCGAAGAAGGGGACCCACTCCGTCGGAGTGACCCGACAGTACTCCGGGAACCTCGGCAAGCAGGACAACTGCCAGGTGGCCGTTTCGATCAGCCTCGTCAATGAGGCGGTGAGCGTACCGTCGGCCTATTGCCCCTACCTCCCCGAGGAGTGGGCTCGGGACCGCGCACGCCGCAAGACGGTCGGGGTGCCGGCCGAGATCCGCTTCCGGACGAAGGGGCAGATCGCTCTCGAGCAGATCGATGCCCTCCGGGCCGAGGGTCTTCCTGAGGCGCCAGTGGTGGCGGACGCCGGCTACGGAACTTCGCACGAGTTCCGCGAGGGGTTGACCGCTCGCGGCCTCGCCTACGTCGTCGGTATCCAGAGCACCGCAACTCTCTGGCCACCTGGGAAGACGCCGCTCGCCCCTGCGCCGTACCGGGGGAACGGTCGACCGTCGGTTCGCCTTCGGCGGAATGCTGAGCACCGACCGCTGGATGCTCTCGCGCTGGCCCGAAGCCTTCCGAAACAGGAGTGGGAGGAGGTGGCGTGGCGAGAGGGAACGAAGGGGCTCCTCTCCTCGAGGTTTGCCCGTGTTCCTGTTCGAGTTGCTCACAGGGACTACAATCGACGGTCGCCCCGACCGGTGGAGTGGCTCCTCATCGAGTGGCCGGAGGGCGAAGAGGCCCCCACCAAGTACTGGCTCTCGACGCTTCCCGCCGACACGCCGACAGAGATGCTCGTGCGATGGGCGAAGGCTCGCTGGCGGATCGAGCGAGACTACGAGGAGTTGAAGCAGGAGTTCGGCCTCGATCAGTTCGAAGGCCGGGGGTGGCGAGGCTTCCACCACCACGCCACGCTCTGCATCGCGGCGTATGGCTTCCTGGCGGCAGAAAGGGCCCGCCATTCCCCCCCTCGGCCTCTGGCATTCTTACAAATCCCTCGCTTACCCGCAAGCTACCGCCCGAGGGGCACTCCCGGATCGTCCTGAACGTCACGTGGCGAGCTCGATTGCCACGTTCCGAATCTGCTACTCTCGCCATTGGCTCGCGGAACACCCTTGCTCATGGTGCGGGCGGGGCTCTTGACTTAGTGACACAGTAGAACTAGTAGGCTGTTCTCTGGAACAGGACCTGCACGAAGGCCTCCGAGCCGCGCCGCGCCGGAAGACCGAGGTTCCGCAGTAGGAGGTCCGCAGCATCCGCCTCGCGGTCCCTCGCGAACGACCGAAAATGCGTCGGCTGGCGCTCCACGGCTCGGACCAGGTAGGCAAGGTCAGAGGGGTCAACGGCGCTGGTAAATTGGCCAGTTTCGGCGCCGAAGATTTGGCCACTTCGTCATAAAGCATGAGGGTCACTCCTCCGTCGTTCGGCCGCGCGGTTTCTCTTTCATTGGTGTCTCCATCGGAATAACGGGGGTGGGGGTCCCGGCGCGCCGCTCCGTGCGCAGCCGGTAGCTCTCGCCCTTGATGTTCACCGTCGTCGAGTGGTGGAGGATCCGATTGAGCACCGCCGAGGCCAGCACGGGGTCCCCGAGGACCTCGCCCCACTCCGAGTAGACCTTGTTCGAGGTGAAGATCGTCGACACCCGTTCGTATCGGTTCTCCACGATCCGGAAGAACAGGTGCGCCGACTCCTTGTCCCATGGCAGATACCCGATCTCGTCGAGGATCAGCAGCTTCGGGCTGCACAGCGTCCGGAGCGCCCGCTCCCCGACTCCGCGCTCGTGCGCCTCCTTGAGCTTCCGCAGCGCCTTCCCCGCCGAGGTGTAGGTCACCGAGAGCCCGGCCCGCGCCGCCCCCCTCCCGAGGCCGATCGCGAGGTGGGTATTCCCGACCCCAGCGGGCCCGAGGAACAGCACGTTCTCCGCGCTGTGCACGAACCGCATCGTGGCGAGCTCCTCGATCGTCTTCCGATCCACCGACGGTTGCGCCTTGTAATCGAACTCCTCGAGGGTCTTCCGCACCGGGAACCCGGCGAGCCGTAGGCGGAGCTCGATGAGGTTTGTCTGACGGGCCTTCCGCTCCTGCTCGACGAGTCCGTCGAGGATCTCGGCGAAGGAGCGTTCCTCCTTCGTACCGAGCTCCAGCGCTCCATCGAGGTTCCGTTCCAGCGTGAGCCAGCCCATCGCCTGCAGATTGGCGTGCAGCCGCTCGTAGGCGAGGTTTCCGGTCATGGGGGAGCTCCTGTGCAGAGGAACTCATCGTAGACAGCGAGCGGCCTCTCCTCGACGGTCGGAACGGGCTGTTCCCGGTGGGTTCGAAGGAACTCCTAAAGGTTCTGCTGGCGCGTGGCGCCGTAGAGGCCCGCGAAGTGTTCCTTCACCCGGACCACGGAGCCGCTGCCCGAGCGGAGCTCATGCCGGCAGCGTTCCTCACCGTCGACCCGGACCATCAGCACCCCGTCACGGATCTCGAGTTGGGCCTCCCGTCCGGCGAAACGCCACGGCACGGAGTAGCGGTTCCCGAGGTACGACACGAAGCACTCCCGACTGACGCGTCGGGTCTCCGTGACCACGATCTGGTACGGCGCTCGGTCGGCGACGGGGTGGAGTTGTTCCTCCTCGAGCTGGGAGATCGGGACGACGCCCGTCGTGGCGTGGATCCGCTCGGCGTTGACGGTGTTGCACCAGCGCTGCGCGTGGAGGTTGAGGTCCATCCGCCCGGTGAAGGGTCGGCCGAGGAAGAAGTTGCTCTTGACGAACCCGATCGTGCGCTTGATCTTGCCCTTCGTCTCGGGGCGGTACGGCCAACAGAGCCGGGTCCGGAAGCCGTAGTACTTCGCGAAGTCCTCGAAGAGAGGGTTCCACTTGTTCTCCTCGGTCCGGAGCGCCCGCTCGAGGACGACCTGGCACATGTTGTCGTAGAGGATCTCGTCGGTGTAGCCGCCGAAGTAGTCGAAGGCGTCCAGGTGGCACCGGACGAGCCTCGGGGTGTCGATCCTCGTCACGAACTCGACGAAGCGGCAGCGCGAGTAGCCGAGGACCATCGAGAAGCCGTAGAGGTGGTGGCGCACGCCGTCCTCCTCGAGGAATTCGAAGTGACCGAAGTCGACCTGGGAATGGACCCCGGGAGGCGTCTCGAAGCGGACCACGGCGGCGAGCGCCCGGTCGCGCTTCAGAGGTCGGACGAACTCCTTGACGACGGTGTAGCTGCCGCGGTAGGCGCGCTCGCGGATCTCCTCGAGGAGCCGGACGGCGCTCAGGTCATACTGGGCGAGGCGAGCCCGGAGGTAGTCGGCGAAGGGATCGATGGGGCTGGCGCGCCGGGCGCGGGGCGCTCCTGCGCCCGGGGATCCTTGGAGGAGGAACGCCTGGACGGTGTGACAGTGGACCTCAAACTCGCGGGCGATCCGGCTGATCGACAACTTCTGGGCGGCGAGCTCGCGGATGACGGCCTGCTGTTCGAGTCGAAGCAAAGGGTTCCTCCCGCTGGCCGCCTCCTCCGAAGCGCGGATAGGGCTCTCCATTTCCCCGGCGCCGTTTCTGGCCAATTCTGCGGCGCCACTGACACAGGGACGTGGGTCCAGCGCACGGGCCCGGGATCGTCCGAGTTGATTTTCGGGGATTGCCTCGCGGCGCGGGTTGAGGGACAGACTCAGGTCGGGGGCGGAACTCGCGCCGAGAGTGAGCGGTGTCCGGTCGTCGGCGAACTTGCGGAGCGCAATCCAACAAGGATGGGCTGCGGCGAGGCTGAGGTCCTGATGTGGTGCGTTCGGCGACTCGTCTCGTGGGGCCGGGTCGAGCAGCAGAAGTTCGAGGAGCTCGGTTCGGTCGACCCCAAAAACCGGAGGCGGAGGACCTGGCGTTCAGTCTCAACGTCTGGGGGGAGGATGAACGATGTTGGTGGGCGGCCCGCGGAATTGAGCAGACCGCATTGGACCCCCGGTGTCTCATAGCCCAATTTATAGTGGGAATACATCCTCCGGTCCGTGTCGAGTTCCTCCCTGAGCGGAAGCCACGCACCCGTTCTCGAGGGCCGATCGCAAGCGAGACTTAGATCTCTCTGCCTTATTTCCGGAGTCGTATTCATAACTGTTCTTTCCGGCGTCTTCGCGTCGGGGGAACCGTGGCTCTCGGCGTGGGAACAAACCCCGTTGGGCCGTGCCTCAGTCGGCGTATCTCTTACGAATGCGTCCGCAAGCGGTAATACGAATTTTTCGAGCTCTGGGAACGAAAGTGCATTCATCGCCCTCACTCCTTCGGCCCAAAACCCCGCTCCGGCGACGTACGCAAACTGGCCAACGTATGAGTACGGCTCGAATCGATCCGGGTACAACCAGGGCGAGAACACCATCGCACCCGCGAACGCGAGCAGCCTCGGGGTCGTCTGGAACACCACATTGTCAGGGCCGGTTTTTGGCGGTGTTAGTGTCGTGAACGGCACCGCGTATGTCGGATCTTGGGATGGGTATGAGTATGCATTGAGCGCCGCCAACGGCTCGGTGCTTTGGAAATCTTTCCTCGGTGTGGAGAATTTCACCAACACGCCCTATGGATGCCCGTGGGCGAGTCCGCTGGGCGTGACTTCCACGGCAGCCGTATATGGCGGATCGGTCTATGTAGGGGGATTCTACGACTACTACTCGCTCAATGCCTCGACAGGCCGAATCAATTGGAACGTCTCAATTGATCCAAGGAACGCTACCGCCAGCGTTTCAGACGGCTACTACGCATGGTCCAGCCCGGCTTGGTTGGGCAAGGTCATCTACGTCGGCGTCGCCAGCCAGTGCGACAACCCGCTCGTTCGTGCCCGCGTCATGGAGATCTGGGCGTCAAACGGAACGGCCAAGAATTACTTCAACACCGTTGTCGCGAGCCGGAACGGGTCTTCGGTCTGGTCGAGCCCGACTCTCGATATCGCAAACAACACTCTCTGGGTTACCACAGGAAATGGACCAGCTGGATCTGGGAACTATGGCCAAGCGATTGTCGCGCTCAATGCCACCACACTCAAGCTGCAGGGGGAGTGGGCCGTTCCGTCGGGCCCGCCTGATATCGACTTCGGCGCGGGGGGGTCGTTGTTCGTCGATAGCTCGGGAAATCGATACGTCGTTGCGACGAATAAGGACGGGTACGCGTACGCGCTAAATCGTCTTGACCTGACTGCCGGGCCCGTTTGGAAGGATCAGACCACGACGTTTCCCGGTCCGGCGTCCTGCCAGCCTCCAGGGCAATCAATTGCCCCAGCACTCTCGATTGGGAGCACCGTCTACTTGGGAAGTTCGTACACCAAGAATGGCACAATATCTGTAAACGGTTCGATTCGAGCCGTTTACCCTTCGAACGGAACGTCCAAGTGGGAGACGGCGACGGACGGAACTGTCCAAGCTGCTGTCACGGGGGCCAACGGCTTGGTCGTCGATGTCTCCCGGCTGTTCATGGCGGTCAATGGCTCCGCGACTAAGTGCTACAGTTATCTTAGTAGCCCGAACTCGTGGTTGCAGGTACTCAACGCCTCAACTGGGCATCAACTATATAGCTACCATACATCGTACGAGTTTGCCGGGGCGCCTGCGATCGCGGACGGCCGTATCTTCGTCGGCGCCGGCATCAACGACACGATTGGCTGGACAATGATTCCAAATCATCAAGGACATGTCCTAGCGTTTGGCCTCTCTGTTGCGACTGGGTCCTCTACGATGCGCGCGTACACAACCGTCACGTCCTGCACGCCCGTGGAAGGATTCGGTAACGTCACCGGGGGCATGCCGGGTTACAACTACACTTGGACCTGGGGGGACGGATCGGCGAAGAGTTACGGACGCGATCCCCCGACACACTGCTATTGGGCCACCGGGCACTGGACCGCCGAGGTCGGCGTAACGGACGCCGCCCGGGAGTTCTCGGGAACCGAGTGGTATATTTACGATTACCTCCACTCGTGTGGGCCGGCAATCAGCTTCTGCTGGACTACCGGAGTTATCGAGTGTGCTAGCATCGTCGGGTGCTTGGTCGGTCCCGTCGGCCCAGTTTCCTTGGCGGCCGATGTGACGGGATATTCCGGAACTCTGACTTGGTCATGGAACTTCGGCGATGGTTCCAGTCCGTCCGAGGCCCCGTACCCAGTCCATACCTACGCGGAACATGGAACCTACACGGTGACCGTCCAAGTGACGGACTCCGAGCACCATCAGACTAAGACGAGCTTCAGCGTCACCGTCTGACGGTTGATCGCCCTCGGCGTTCAACACGCGGTTTGAAGGGGCCGGAGGCGCGCCAGGTGGTCAGAGAACCGCACAGAACAGCTTAGGTACCTCGGCGGCTTGAAGGACCGTCCCGCCGCTGAGTCTTAGGTGACGGAGAAATCGTGCTTCCAACGAGCTTGGTCGGCGTAGCCATTCTCGCGCTCCTGGTCTGCCAAGTCCCCCCGACCGGTCACGCCAGTCCGATGGAAGGAAGCGACTACAACGCTCGTGCCTTTGCCGCCCTCCAACGCGGTGTCCTGGCTACCTTCTTGGGGCCGAGCGAAAACGCTTCGCCCGCTAGCGGTGGAGTCGCGTTCACCCTGTTCCCTTACAATCGCTCCGTCCTTCCGGGGCTGGTTCAGCCGGGTATTCCGGGCGCGGGAAGCCTACTTTATGACCCGATCGACAACAAGGTGTTCGGAACCCCGGGCGAAAACGGCGCGACTCCCGTATTCAACGGGACCACTGGAGCACCTGACTCGACCTTCGACCTTCCCGTCTCTAGCCCCACCATGGCGTTCGATCCTCTCCTCGACGAAGTCTTCGCCGCCGGAGCCCCTTGGACAGTGGTTGGCTTTCGAGGCTCTAACGATTCGATTGTCCACCGCAATATTAGCGTCGGTCATGGCCCGGATTCAATCGTGTTCGACGGGAGGGACGACCGCTTGTACGTTGCGTGCCAGTACGACAGCGACATTTGGGTTCTTGACCCTCAAAACGGGTCTGCGATCGGCGTCCCCATCCAGGTCTATTCGACACCGCTGGATTTGTTGTACGAACCTAAGGGGGACATGGTCCTCGTTTCGCTATCGGCGAAGCGAGTTCTAGCGCTCAATGGGTCTTCCGAGGCTTGGGTCCCTGGTGTGAATTGGTCGGTCGGTGGCGGTCCGTCTTCGATGGCCCTCGACCCAGTGCCAAATCTGGTCTACATCGGAAACTCCGGTTCCGCCAACGTGACCGTCGTGAATGCGACCTCGGGAACACAGATCGGAACTGGGATTACGGTCGGCGCAAGTCCTTGGGATATTCTATACTACCCACCGACCGGATTGGTGCTCGTCTCGACTGGGGGCGGACTCTACGAGATCAATGTGACGTCGAACTCGGTGGTCAACGGTTCGAGGGCGGAGCCGGGGGCCTATGGGCTTGCCTACGACTCGGAGTCAGGCGAAATCTACTGTTCCGCCGGTGAGGCGCTGGGGATATGGGCCAGCGATTACCTTCTCGAATTCGACCCACGTACGAATCTTTCAGGACGCGAACTCCAGCTCCAGTTCACGTTCACCGCGTCCCTCTTCGATCCATCGAACGGGGAGGAGTACGTGGTCAATCCGACGGGCGCGAATGGCACCGGGGCACCCACCGGCGCGAATTGGACGGTCTTCGGACAGAGCTCGATCTTGGGCATCAACGCGACGACCCATCGGTTCACTGGGTCCGCCCTACCGGCTGGGAATGACGCCGTGGCTCTTGCGCTGGCCGACGCAAACACGAAGCTCTACGCGGCCGATCAGACCTTGAGCACGATCTCGATCGACTCGCTCGTCGCACAAACGCAGACCATAGTTCCGCTCGCGACCGGATTCAGCCCCGACGCCCTCGGCGTGGACTCAAGATCGGACGATGTGTTCGTCGGCGGAACCGGTGCCTCCAATTTGTCCATCATAAATGGGTCGACAGGAACCGTCCTCTCCGCAACGGTCCCAGTTGGGAACGGGACTGCTTCGATCCTGTTCGATCCGGTACTCGACGAGCTGTTCACTGCGAACTGCGGCTCTGATAATGTCAGTGTCGTGGATCCGAGCACCTTGCGACCGATCGGCTCGGGAATTCCGGTGGGCGGTTGCCCGACGTCGCTGGCTCTCGACCCCACCAATGGCGATCTCTTCGTCGCCAATGAAAACTCGGCCAATTTGACGGTAATTAATACCACGACCGGTAGCTCCATCAATTCGATCGGGGTAGGTCTCCTCCCAAGCTCGGTCGTCTTCGATACTGCGAACGGGCTCGTTTACGTGGCGAACACCGGGTCCGACACAGTGTCAGTCGTGGACCCAGTAACTCTTTCTCCGGCGGGTCCGCCGATTGGCGTGTTGCCGGCAACCGCACCCGCGAACGTCGGCCCGGTGGGACTGTCGATCGACCCTGGCACCTCAGAGGTCTACGTCCCCACTCTCTTTGGTAACGCGGTCTTCGTGATCGCGAACTTGCCCGGACCCATTCGCCTTACAGTGACCACCGCAATCCCGGAGGCCGACGTACCGTTGGCACTTTCGACGAACGCCTCTGGCGGGCAGCCACCGTACTTCTTCCGATACTCAGCACTTCCCCGAGGTTGTGAGACGGAGAATAGCCCAGTCGAGTTATGCGAGCCGACTCAGCCTGGCGAGTTCCACGTGGAGGTCGAAGTCTCCGATTCCGACAACCACTCGGCGTTCGCTCACGTGAACTTGACAGTCGCTCCTGCGCTCACGGCCGGAAACCTGTCGATGAGCCCGAACCCCACCGATGTGGGCGTGCCAGTCTCCATCAGTGTTGAGCCTATTGGTGGGACCCTACCCTGGTCACTCTCCTACTCGGGACTGCCCTCGGGCTGTTCGAGCGCGAATCTCTCGGCCATTCGCTGCGACCCTCGCGCCGCTGGAGACTACCTGGTCGATGCCGTTCTCACAGATCGGGCGGGCGCCGAGGTTTCGGCGTCGGCGGTGCTCGCGGTGGAGCAGGCTCCCGTCATCGGTTCCTTCCTCGCGCTACCCGCGGCCACCCTCGAGGGATCGCACGTTGTCCTCGCGCTCTTCGCGACCGGTGGCGTCGGGCCGCTCAGCTACGCCTACAAGGGTCTTCCCGTGGGATGCGCTACCGCAAACGTGAGCGCCCTGGGCTGCGTACCTGGGATGCCAGGGAATTTCACGATTGTTGCCGAAGTCACGGATAGCCTAGGGGTCAGCGCAAACGCCTCCCTCTCGATTCAAGTAAACCCGCGACCTCTCATCATCGCACCATCCATCACGTTGTTCATGGCGGTGCCGTCGAGCCTCATCCTAGGAGCCTCGACCATCTTCGTCGTGGACACCAGCACCACGACCCTAACCCCAATTAACTACTCGTTCAACGGTCTGCCGCCGGGGTGCTCGACAGTTTCCGTCCCCGCCTTGGCCTGCACCCCGACAATTGCAGGGACGTACCGGGTTACGGTAATCGCCAACGACTCAGCCGGGGCCGATTCAGCGTCGGCCCAACTGGTTGTGGCGAAGAACGGGACCCCGTCAGTTGGCCCTCCAGGGCCCCCGGGACCCGCGGGGAGCGCGGCGCCTTGGGAGGTCACCCTCGTTGTCGCCTTGGCGTCCGGGTTTGTGGGAGGGATTGTCGCCAGCTGGCCCATTCGGGCTTGGAGGCGGCGAAGAGCCCACCCTCCCCCCGTGAGTCCGCCATAGCCCCGACCCACCGGGCCTTTCTCCTGCTGAGCCAGCGGGGCGGGCAATTTCGAACGGACAGGGCGACGGTGGCCCTTGCTAGTGGGGCGTTGCTGAATTAGGTGCCCTTATATCCGGGGTTGTCTATGCCTCT
>JAKIVZ010000019.1 GCA_022750295.1 Candidatus Lutacidiplasma silvani | reverse complement strand
CGGTCGGCGGGCATCTCGAAGAGAGAATCTGGTCATTTAGACCCGAGCCCGCTCCCGTGGAAGCGGAGTCGGCCCTCGTCGGGAACCGGCTCCGAGTCCGGAATTATGGGACACAGCCGGACGAATGGGCTGTGGGATTTTTTCGGCGGAATGCGGTGGACCGTGACTTTTCTCATTCGCTGTGATTTTTCCGAAGTGGGTCGGGCAGACGCACTCGTAGCCCTGCGAACTCGCCCCGTAGGAGTCGTGGGGAGCCGACCATCGGGAAAGCCCACGCGAGCCCAGACCCAGATTCGACACGGGGATGACCGCCGGTACCGTCAGCCGGTCGAGGTGGGGGCACCCCCCCCCGTTGTCCTACAGATGCCGTTCACCTGGACGAAGGACACCGACGAGATCCTACGCAAGGTCGCCAAAATACGGCATCTGGCTCTTACAGCCCACTAGAATAGGTCCGACGACGCGGAATCTACCGAATTATTGTCGGCCCTGCCCCGCCGGGACGGGGGGCCGGAAGTTGGGTTGGACTACGAGGAAGTCGAGTCCGAAAATCACCAAGATTAGCAGTGGCATGAACCAGATCGACACGCCCAGCAGCAACGCCACTACAATCCCGCCGAGAGCGATCACTCCCGTGAACACAGTGGTCCGCCAAGACAGGGCCACCTTCGACCCAGACGGTGTACGCCTGACTACCCAGGCGGCGAGAGCCCCCATCGCGAGTGCGAACGTTGCCAATGTGAGAGCCTCGAGAGACGTAATCGATGAGTCGACCCCTACGGCAACGGCGGCGCCCGCGGCAACTCCCGCGAACGTCAGAGCCGCCACGATTCGGCGATCCGGGATGGTCCGTTGGCTCGAGCCTACCATCCGTACCCCTTCTGATTTACCGCGCTATAAGCTGCTCGTAACATTTCTCAGTATAGGTCAAGAAAATGTCGCTCCCGACGATGCCGATGACTGCCGCGACCAAGCACCCGAGACCCACCGTCGCAGCGCAACCGAGCAATGACGCCAGGACTAGTGATTCGTAGATGAGAAGAAGCGCGGTAGCGACGATCTCGACGCAAATGAGAACGTAATACGCTTCCTCCCCCGGATTCGCCCCAATCGCGTAGAAGGGAGTGCATCCGTTCTTTCCCGCTGAGGCCGGTCCGTGCGCAACCGGTAGCGGCCCGAAGACGGGCGCCGCGGAGTCGTACGCATCCCCCGTCAGGTATTCCGACGAGACGACGAAGTAGCTGCCCTGAACTTCAAGCGCGTTCACAGCGCTGGGGATCATCGAGGCCAATGTCGTAAGACCGGCGACGATGGTGCTTTCCTCCACGCCCCAGGCGCGGATTGTGGCGTTGCCGCTGCCCTCGTTTGTGCTGCCAACCGACGACAGCGCCGCGGATGCGTTCCTGAACTGAGCCGCGAGCGACCCCTCCATGTCGCCATTCAGGACGTTTCCCACGCCGTACTGCTCGGTTCCCGTCGGGGCAACCAGATAGGTCACATGGCCGAGGAAACCGTAGTTGTCGTCCGGCAGCTCGCACATCGCGCCGTACACGGTCACATCGACGGTCGTCCCGTTGTACATTCCGCCGACATAGTAGCACTGATCTGTGCTGTTGGCCTTTGTCTTGAGAATCGAAAGGGCAGCGGTCGAACCATCCGAAACGTTGGTGAACGATTGATTGTCGAGAGTAACGGTATAGTTCTTTGGCGCTGTGGGGCTCGGGAACGACTCGCTGCTCGGCGAGCCGTGATTGTTGAACGTGTACAACCCGACGTAGTTCACCCCATCGCCGCCTGTGATGCCCGTGGCGCTGACCTCCTGGGGAAGTACTAGCACGAGGGCCACCAGGGCTGCTACGGCCAATCCGGCCAGAACAGCAATGCGCGCACGATGGCGCGTCAGGCTGAAGTGACCCATGCGCGCTCTCGGCTGTGTGGTTCCGCTTTCGGCGACTCGGGCCATACCGGGGCGTGTCGCGAAATACTTAATCAATATTCCGATGCCTCGCGTCGTCTCACCGAGCAACCAGGGGCTTGGTTTTTAGATGCCCCGGCAGACCAAAATGCGCATCCATCCAAGATTTCTGATAGAGAACTACGAGACGCGATCCGGCGGAACTTAGCGCGTAGCAAGACTGGAGTTCCCGCGCCGACCCCCTGTCGAGAATTGACTCCCGACATCCCTTAGGCCGCCGAACGGGATTGGCGTTCGAATCCTCCTCGATTTTCTGGCGCGTCCCCTGTGTGGGGGGATTCTGCTTCACCAACGAGGATTGCGTTTCAGTTTTGAGATTTCGTTACAAAGCCGGACGAATGGACGGGTACCGTTCCGCTCGGTGGGCCGGGAGGCGTCCGAACCGCGTTCCGGGGGCCCCGGTGCGGGCCAAGGTCCGGCGAACGCGGGGCCGAGCTCGACGAAGGCCCGCAGGCTTCGTCGTCCCTACGTGACGGTCCGGAAGCGGTAGAAGACGCGGCCATCCCCGAGGTCGTACGGTTCCGGCCGGACCGGCATCCCGATGCGGCACGTTTCCCACGGAGTCCCGACGATCCGGCCGAAGAGGCGGAACGGGACCCCGTCCATCTCGACGAGGCCGACGACGAACGGAACGTCCGCTTCCATCCCGAGGGGGGCCCCCATCAGGACCGCGCTGAACGCGTAGATCCGCCCCGCGGCGGGAAGGTCGACCCAGTCGAGCTCGCTCGTGTGGCAATCCGGGCAGACCACCCGCGGGGGCCAACTCATCCGGCCGTCGCGGCGGCACCGGGTCGTCGTGAGCCGACCGGCCCGAAGGTGGTCGAAAAACGGAGACAGCCGGGTCTGTTTGGCGTCCTCGAGCGGGAAGAAATCGAGGAGGAACGGCGGCGGCGCGACCGCCTTCTTGGCGGGCGGTTCGCCCGGCGTCGCCTCGGGGGGACTTGGGGACGGCTCGGACACCGGTGGTCGCCGCCGCTCCCGCGCGATCTCGGCGCCCATCTTACGACGCCCCCTGGTAGATCATGACGGAGTGGACGTTCGCGCTCCCGCTCAGGTTGTGGACGAGGGCCCACTCCGGGCTCGGCACCTGGCGGGCCGAGGGCACCCGGCCCGCGAACTGGTCGAACACCTCGACCGCCTGCGCGATGCCGGTGGCGCCGAGCGGGTGACCGCACCCAAGGAGGCCGCCCCGGGTGTTGACGGCCACGTCGCCGCCGATCGACGAGCGACCGTCGAGGACGAACTTCCCGCCCTCGCCGGGCTCGCACAGCCCGATCGCCTCGTACTCGACGATCTCGGAGATCGTGAAGCAGTCGTGGACTTCGGCGAAGTCAAGGTCCGACGGGCCGATCCCAGCCGAGCGGAACGCCTCGCGCGACGCGTGCTTCAAGCCGACCCAATCGGTGAGCGACCCGGCGTTCGCGAGGTTGTGGAAGTCCGCGTACTGGCCCGTCCCTCGGACGTGGACCGGGCGGTCGGTGTACTTGGACGCCAGCTCCTCGGCGACCAGGACCACCGCGGCTCCGCCGTCGGTCATCGACGAGCAATCCCCGAGTCGAAGCGGGGGGGCGACGACGGGGAGCCGACCGAGCTTCGCCCGGTCGAACGTCTTCTCCGCGAACTGGGCGTTCGGGTTCGAGTTCGCGTACGTGTGATTCTTTTCCGAGACGGCCGCGAACGCCTCCTCCGTCGTCCCGTACTCGAGCATGTGGCGCTGGGCGACCATGGCGAAGAACGGCGGGGCGGTCGCCCCGTGGGCCCCATCCCACGCCCGGTCCATGACGCAGGCCATCGAGGTGTTCGCCTCGGCCATCGACGGGATGTTCATCTTCTCGACGCCGACCGCGACCGCGACGTCGGAGAGTCCGGAGGCGATCGCGGCGTACGCCGACCGGATCGCCGATTGCCCGGAGGCGCACGCCAGCTCGGTCCGCTGCACGACGCGTCGCGGCGCGAGGCCCAACTGTTCGGCGACGAACGGCGCGACGTGCGATTGGAAGGCGAACCGTTCGGGTTCCGCCGCGCCCACGAAGAGGCTGTCGACGTCCGCGCTCGTCAGGGTGGGCATCGACCGGAAGAGCGCTTCCCCCGCTTCCTGAGCGATCTCGGCCCACGTGGCGGCGCGGACACCGAACTTCGTCGTGGCGCCCCCGACGAGAGAGACGCCCCGGCCGAGGTTCATGCGGCCACCGCCCGAACGGCGGCCGCGACGACGTCGCCGGCCTCGCTCGTGGAAACGTGACCGCCCTGGTCGTACGTCCGGGCGGTCCCCGCCGCGATCGTCGTTGCCACGGCGGTCCCGAGTCGGTCCGCCTGGCGAAGGAGCGCCGGGTCCGACTTCCGTTCCCCGAGCCAGCGGAGCATCATCTCCACGGCCGCGAACGTGGCGAACGGGTTCACCTGGTTCTTCCCGGCGTACTTCGGCGCGCTCCCGTGGACCGGCTCGAACATCGCGTGGTGGTCCCCGATGTTCCCCCCGGCCGCGAACCCCATCCCGCCCTGCAGGACGCTCGCGAGGTCGGTGATGATGTCGCCCATCATGTTGGTCGACACGACGACATTGTAGTGCTCCGGGTTCCGGACGAGCCACTGGGTGAACGCGTCGACGAGCGCGTAATCCTTCTCGATGGCCGGATAGTCCTTGGCGACCCGGTCGAACGTCTCCCGGAAGAACCGGCACCCCTCGAGGACGTTCGACTTGTCAACGCACGTGACCCGCTTCACGCCGTCCTCCGGCGCCCCCCGCGTCCGCCGGGTCGCGAGCTCGAAGGCGTACCGGATCACGCGCTCGGCCCCCTTCCGGGTGATCACGCGCGTGTCGATGGCGACCTCGGTGTCCTCGGCCCGACGCAGCCGACCGCGGGCCGGGGTGTAGAGCCCCTCGGTGTTCTCGCGGATGATCACCATGTCGACGAGTTCCGACGGCCAGACGGTCTTGTACTCCTTGCCGATCCGGTGGAGCACCCCCGGGTAGAGCTTGCACGGTCGTACGTTCGCGTACAGGTCGAGGTTTTGGCGCATCCCGAGGACGAGCGCCGCTCCGGCGATGTCGCCGTTCGGCAGGGAGGCGCCCGGCCATCCGACAGCACCGAGGAGGAGCGCGTCGGCGTCCTTCGCCGCGGTGAGCGTCTCCGGGTCGAGTTCCTTCCCGGTCTGGAGGTAGTACTGGGCTCCTCCCGGTCGCTCGTCGACCGTCCAGGGGGCCGGTCCGTTCTCGGCCAGCGCGTCGAGGACCTTGCGGCCTTCCCGGATCACCTCGGGTCCGGTCCCGTCCCCCGGGAGGGCGACGATCCGGTATCGGGCCGAGCTCATGCCGAGGCCCCGCGGGCCCTCGCCTCGAGCTCCTGGCGGACCTTCGGAACGAGTCCGCCGACCTCGAGGAGCTCGAGGAGGTGGTGCGGGAGCGGGGGGAACCGGACCGAGGCGCCGGTCCGGACGTTGGTGATCGTCCCGGCCCGCATCGCGATCCGGGCGGTGTCGCCCTTCTCGAAGATCGCCCGGACGCCGCTCGCCTCCACCGTCGGGAGACCGAGGTTGATCGAATTGCGGAAGAAGATCCGGGCGAACGAGTCGGCGACGACGGCGCCGACGCCGATCGCGCGGAGCGCCTGCGGGGCGTGCTCGCGGCTCGAGCCGCACCCGAAGTTCTCGCCCGCGACGATGATGTCGCCCGGGAGCGCGCCCTTCGCGAACTCGGGGAGGGCGATCTCGAAGACGTGCTTCTTGAGCTCGTTCGGGTCGATGATCGTGAGGTACTTCCCGCCGATGATCCCGTCGGTGTCGACGTCGGCCCCGAGGACCCAGACCCGACCTTCGATGACGTCCTGCATCGGCGCTCCTAGGCCGCGACCTCGCGGGGGTCGGCGATCTCGCCCTTGATCGCGCTCGCGGCGACCGCGGCCGGGCTCATCAGGTAGATCCGTCCCTCCTTCGGGCCCATCCGGCCCGGGAAGTTCCGGTTCGACGACGAGGCGCACACCTCGTCGGGGGCGATGATCCCCATGTTGCCGCCGAAGCAGGCGGAGCAGCTCGAGTTGGTGAACACGGCTCCGGCGTCCGTGAACAGCTCGAGGAGCCCTTCCTGGAGCGCCTGCTGGTAGATCGCCGTCGACGCCGGCGAGACGATGAACCGAACCCCAGCGTGGACCTTGTGGCCGCGCATCAGCGCCGCGCCCTCGCGCAGGTCCTCGATCCGCGCGTTCGTGCAGGAGCCGAGGAACGCCTGGTCGACCTTGATGTGCTCGCGGACGACGTCGGGCAGCGGCCGAACGTTGTCCGGGGAGTACGGGCACGCCACCATCGGTTCCATGTCGGTAAGGTCGATATCGACGGTGCGCTCGTACGCCGCATCCCCGTCCGGCTGGAGCGGGTGCATCGGGTGCTTCGCGATCTTCGCGAGGTACTCGTACGTCGTCTGGTCGGGCGCGACCATCCCGCACTTTGCGCCCATCTCGGTCGTCATGTTGCAGATCGTGAACCGCTCGGGCATCGAGAGCCCCGCGACCGCCGGGCCCCCGTACTCGACGGACTTGTACGTCGCGCCGGTGGTCTTCACCTCCCCGAGCACGCGGAGGACGAGGTCCTTCGCGACGACGCCCGGTCCGAGGGTCCCCTTGACGTTGATCCGGATCGTTGGGGGCACCTTCAGCCACAAGCGGCCGAGCGCGAGCACCGCGGCCATCTCGGTCGGCCCGATGCCGGCGGCGACGGCGCCCATCGCGCCGAGCATGTTCGTGTGGGAGTCGGTTCCGACGGCGAGGTCGCCGGGCACGACCCAGCCGTTCTCTGCGAGGATCTGGTGGCAGATCCCGTGGTTCCCCACGTCGTAGAAGTGGGGCAGGTTCTGTTCGGCGGCGAATTTCCGCAAGATCCGGTGCAGGACCGCCGCGCCCTCGGTCGAGGCCGGCACCCAGTGGTCGATCGCGATCACGACGCGCTCCGGGTCCCAGACCTCGGTCGCGCCCATCTCATGGAACGGACCGACCGTCTGGGCGCCCTGCTCGTGCATCATCGCGAGGTCGACTTTCCCCTCGATGATCTGGCCCGGCTCGACCTCGTCGAGCCCGCTCGACCGGGCGAGGATTTTCTCGGCAAGGGTCGCTCCGTGGCCTCGTTGTGTGCTCATGCTGCCTCCGCGCGGATCCCCGCGTCGTGGACCATCTTCCAGAACTCGGTGTCCGAGATCCCCGGATGCTCGAAGAGCGCCCGGTACTCCGCGAGGAACGCCCGGAGCTGGTCCTTGCTCCGCGCCTCGCCGCCTTCCTTCACGCGACGGAGCAGCTCGGCGAGGAGCGGGTCGGTGGCCGCGATCTGGCGCTCCTTCAGCTTCTCGGCGATCGCCGCCTTCCCCGTGTGCTTGCCGAGGATCATCTGGCGGTGCCGCCCGACGACCTCCGGTTGGAGGGGTTCGTAGGTGAGCGTGTGGGCGAGGACCCCGTGGGTGTGGATCCCGGCCTCGTGGCTGAACGAATTGTATCCGACGAGCGCCTTGTTGGGGGGGAGCGGGACCCCGGAGATTTCCTCCACGAGCTGCGAGAGTTCGTAGAGACGGTCGGTCCGAATCCCGGTCCGGACCTGGTAGAGCGATTCGAGCGCGACCACGACCTCCTCGAGCGACGCGTTCCCGGCGCGCTCGCCGAGACCGTTCACGCAGACGTGGGGCGCCGTGACGCCGACCTCGCAGGCCGTCACCGTGTTCGCCACGGCCAAGCCAAAGTCGTTGTGGCAGTGGACCGACCAGTCGCGCGGGCGGATCCGGCGCGCGAACTCCTCGAGGTACCATCGGAAGGTGAGCGGCGTCATGATCCCGACCGTGTCCGAGATCACGAGGCGGTCGGCCCCGGCGTCGCGGACCGCGGTGTAGAGCCGCTCGACGAAGTCGAAGGGCGCGCGGACCGTGTCCTCGGTGACGAACGCCACATGGAGCCCGGCGTCCTTCGCCTGGCGGACGGTCGCGGTCGACGCGGCCAGGACCTCGTCCTGGGTCAGCTTCAGTTTGTAGCGCAGGTGGACCTCGCTCGCGGCGACGAAGATCGCGATGTGAGAGACCCCGCTGCGGATCACGGCGTCAACGTCCGCAGGGACCGTTCGGGCGGAGGCCAGGATCTTCGCCCTCAATCCGGCCCCGGCGACCCGCTTGACGGCCGCCGCCTCGTCGGCGGAGACGACCGGGATCCCGGCGTCGATGACCGAGATTCCGATCTCGCTCAGGACCGTGGCGATCCGGAGCTTCTCCTCCGGGGAGAAATGGACGCCGGGGGTCTGCTCCCCGTCGCGGAGCGTTTCGTCCCAGAACTGCAGCGGGTCGGCGAACTTCCGTTGCGGCGCCGTCGCCGCGTGGTAGTTCTCGACGAGGGGCCGCTCCGGCATCGGGCGCATCGAGCGGCGCCGTCGTGATAACCTTTCCAGACGCCTCGACGTTCGTACGCTAACGTACGACCGTTCGGAGGCCCGGATTCCGCGCGGGCCGGAGTTCGTTTTCCTCTCGGTGCGACGTCCGAAAACCGGCGGCGCTCCCCACCGTTAAATAGCACCGCAACCTCGAATCGGTACGAACGCACACGCCACGCGTCCGACGGAACTTCCATGACCACTCCGGCCGCGCATACGACCGCCGTTCCCGGCACGACCGGGGCCCCGGGAACCCCCTCCCCTCCGAAGGAATTGAGCGACCTTGCGGTCATGATTGGCGGGCAGGGCGGCGACGGTACCCTGACCGTCTCCGACCTGCTCGGCCGGTACTTCCGGAAGCGCGGGCTGTACGTCTACACGTCGCGCAACGTCCTCTCCCGGATCCGCGGTGGCCACGCCGACGCCTCGATCCGCGCCTCGCGCGAGCCGACCGCGGCCGTGAAGGCCGACGTCAATCTCATCGTCGCGTTCGACAAGGAAGCGGCCGAGATCGGCCGGGCCGAACTGGCCCCGGACGGCGCGATCCTGTACGATTCGTCGTCGTTCCAGCTCGAAGGCGCTGACACCGTGGGCTTCCCGTTCGCGACGCTCGTCGGCGGCGCTGTTGGGCAACCGATCTTCAAGAACACCGCCGCGTACGGCGCGATCTCCGTGATGATGGGGTTCGACCACGCCCAGACCCGGGCCGTGATCGAGGAGCGGTTCGCCAAGCGGGGCGGCGAGGCGCTCCAGAAGAACCTCACCGCCCTCGAGATCGGGCGAAAGGCCGCGCTCGAGACGCCCGGGCTCGCCGACCGGTGGCACGTGGCCGATGGGGACGCCCAACACCAGATCCTGACGATCGGAAACCAGGCAGTGGCCCTGGGGTTCGTCGTCGGCGGGGGACGATTCTTCGCGGGCTACCCGATCACTCCGGCGACGGAAGTGATGGAGTACTTGATGCGTTACCTCCCGGCGTTCCACGGCGTCGTCCGCCAGGCGGAGGACGAGCTCGCCGCGATCAACATGATCATCGGCGCCTCGTACGCCGGCGCCCGGGTCATGACGTCGACGAGCGGCCCCGGACTTTCCCTCATGACGGAGGGAATCGGGCACGCGGGGACCGCGGAGGTGCCAATCGTCGTCGCCGACTGCCAGCGGGTCGGGCCGTCCACCGGAGAACCGACTCGGCACGAGCAGTCGGACCTCGCGCACCTCGCCCATCTGGGGCACGGGGAGTACCCGCGCCTCATCCTGGCCCCCGGGACCGTCGAGGACTGCTTCGAGATGACCGTCCAGGCACTCAACCTCGCCGAACGGTGGCGACTCCCCGTCATCCTCCTCCTCGACCAGGCGCTCTGTCAGAACACGACGACGGCCGAGCCGTACGTCCTGAAGGGCGTGGAGGTCGACCGGGGCGTTCGGCTCTCCCCGGAAGAGGTCCTGAAGCTCGAGACGTACGCCCACTACAAGTTCACCCCGAATGGGGTCTCCCCGTACGTCCCGCCGGGGACCCCCGGGGTCCTCGCCCAGGTCACGGGGAACGAGCACAACGAGATGGGCCACGTCTCCGTCAACCCGGTGAACCGGGTCAAGATGATGGACAAGCGGATGGGCAAGCTCCTCCACGTCGAGCCCGAGCTTCCCGTACCGCACATGTTCGGCGACCCCCAGGCGAAGATCGGCATCATCGGGTACGGTTCGACGTTCGGCCCGATCCGCGAGGCGCAGGGGATCCTGGAGCGAGAGGGGATCCCGACCCGGTTCTACAACGCCCGAACCCTCTTCCCGGTCCCGACGAAGACCCTCGAACCGTTCCTCGCCTCGGTCGGGGCCGCCTACGTCGTCGAGCACAACTACACCGGCCAGTTCGAGGACCTCGTGCGCGGCGCGTTGCCCCAGCACTACCAGAAGCTTCGGTCGATCCGGAAGTTCGACGGCAATTCGTTCCGGGCGCCCGAGATCGTTCGTGCGATCCGGGGAGGGTCCAAGGCATGACGACGTCCGTCAAACCCGTGGCGTCCACGTGGTGCCCGGGATGCGGGGACTTTGGAACCCTCGCCGCGGTCAAGAAGGCGGTCGCCGAGGTGGGGATTCCCCCCCACGAGGTCGTCCTCGTCGGCGGGATCGGCTGCTCGGGCGGGATTCACAACTTCATCGAGACGAACGGGATCCACGCCCTCCACGGCCGTCTCCTCGCGCAGGCGGTCGGCGTCAAGCTGGCGAATCCGGAGCTGACGGTCATCGCCGCCGGCGGCGACGGGGACGGGTACGCGATCGGGATGGGCCATTTCATGCACGCGTTCAAGAAGAACGCGTCGCTCCTCTACATCGTGATGAACAACGAGACGTACGGCCTGACGAAGGGCCAGGCGTCGCCGACGAGCCAGGTCGGGTTCGAGGGGAACGTCGAGGCGCCGTTCGACGCCATCCTCACCGCGCTCTCGATCCCGGTTCCGAATTTCATCGCGCGGACGTTCTCGGGCGACCCGAAGACGATGACGCAGGTGTTCGTCGAGGCGATCCGGTTCAACCGTGCGAACCGCGGGTTCGCGTTCGTCGAGGACCTGTCGCCGTGCGTGACCTACAACGATACGTTCAAGGATTGGCGGGCCCGGGTCGTCGACGTCGCGACCCTCCCCGGTTACAATCCGTCGGACCGTCAGACGACGTTCCGCCTTTGCGTCGAGACGATGCAGGCCGGCAAGATCCCGGTCGGGATCATGCACCGGCCGCCCGCGGTCGACCCGAAGGAGCCCGGCCTCGAACTGAAGCTCCTCCCGGACAAGATCGGGCCGGCGCGGGCCGACATCGGCGTCGAATCGAACCGCGCCGCCTACGAGAAGCTCCTGCGCGCCGTCGCGTAGGCCGAAGGTCGGATGCCCCGGTCGGCGCGGCTCGTCCCGCTGGTCGTGGTCCTCGCCGTCGTCCTGACCGCCGGGACCGCCACGGCCGGCCCCTCGGCCGCGCTCACGGTGGGCACCAACGGCGCGATCACCGTTGCGCTCTCGGTCGCCGACCCGAACGGGTCGGCCCTCCGGTACGCGATGGACGGGAACTTCTCCCCGCTCGTCGACGCGCTTCCGGGGAACGCGAGCAGCCATGCGGAGCTCCTCGCGGGGATCGAGGTCGCCGAGTCGAACCCGCTCTTCTCCGGCCTCTTCGGGAACCACGACGGGACGGTCGAGCCCGCCGAGGTCGGCATGTTCGAGAGCCTGCTCGAAAGCGAGGTGGGCACCGTCCCGACGGCGACGCTCACCGGCGACGGGCTCCTCAACATGACGCTCAATGGGGTCCCTCCCGGTTCGGCGACGTTCGACAGCGTCGGCTTCTCCGGCGCCCCGGGACCGGATTCCTCGAGCGCTCCGATCACGGCCACGACGTCGACGACCGAGCAGTTCCTCCCGACGGGAACGAGCGGCACCGTCGGGATCGCCTGGAACCTCTCGCTCGGGTCGGTCGGGCTCGGCCTCGCGATCCCCGGGCCGAACGCCTCCGTCACCGTGACGACGCCCGCGGGGACGACGATCACCTCGACCTCCGGATTCCAATCGGCCGCGGTGTCGAACGATCTCCTCGGGTACAGCGCCCCGACCGCTTCCGGCAGCCTCGGCACGCATCCGACCGGTTCCGCGTCGGTGACGTTCCATCCGGCGTTTCCGCTCGGAGACGTCCTCATCGTGGTGGCGGTGGGGGTGGTCGCGGCGGTCGGCGGAGTTCTCTGGTGGCGCCGCCACCGGCGCAGTCCCCCGGGGGCCCCCGATGCTCCTCGGAGTTGACGACACCGACTCCCCGTCGGGCGGCTGCACGACCCATCTCCTGACCGACCTCGTCGGATTGGCCGAGGACCACGGCCTCGACGTCCTCGGCGACCCCCGGCTCGTCCGGCTGAACCCCAACGTCCCGTGGAAGACCCGCGGCAACGCCGCCCTCTCCGTCCGTTTCGGGAGCGGGCGCGGCCGGAGCCGCACGATCGGCGAGCTCCACGGACGGCCGGTCCGGGCCTTCTCCTCGGGACGCGCGCCCGCCGACCGGGTCGTCTCGGAGTTCCGGGAGGCGGCCTGGGAACTCGTTCGGTCGACGGCGCGGCCGGACGAGGCGACCGACCCCGCGCTCGTCGTGGTCTCGCGAGCCCTTCCCGCCGACCTGTACCGGGCGGCCGTGACGAGCGTGGTCGACCCGGAATCGGTCGAGCGTCGTCTCGCCTCGGTCGGGGCGTGGTGGAGAACCCATCGCTCCAATCGGGGCATCGTCGGCGCGGCCGCGGCCGCGGCGTGGCCCGGACGGCGGCGGACGTGGGAACTCATCGCGTACCGGTCCCCCACCGCGTCGGGCCCCCGCAACGTCGATGCGGCGTCGGTCCGGGCGGCCGCCCGACGGGAGCCCTCGCTGTTCCTCTGCCACGACCCCCGCACGCGCCGACTGATGGTCGCTCCCCATACCCCGTGCCCGATCCTGTTCGGTCTCCGCGCGACCACCCCGGAAGCGGCGGTGCGAGCCCGACCTCAGATCCGGTCCGAGCCGGTGGACCGTTGGCTGCTCTTCCGAACCAACCAGGCGACCGGCGACCACCTTCGGGGAGACCCGACGTTTCCGCTCGCGAAGTTCACGCCGGCCCGATTCCAGGGCGTGGTCCTCGCTCCGCCCCAGTCGCTCCGGGGGGGACACGTCGCGTTCTCCCTCTCCGGTCCGGGAGGTACGACGGAGTGCCGGGTCTTCGAGCCGACGAAGGTGCTGCCCCCGATCGCCCGCTCCCTCCGACCGGGGGATGCGCTCGTGGTCTGGGGGGGAACGGGCGCGGACCCCGTGTTCCGGGTCGAGGGGATCCGACTCGTCGCCCACTCCCTCGCCCCGACCGCGCGCCTCCCCCCCCGGTGCCCGACGTGCGAGCGCCGCGCCCGCTCGCTCGGGACGGCCCGAGGGTACAAGTGCCCCGGGTGCCACCGGCGGTGGCCCCCCGAAGCCGGCCGACCGGTTCGGCAACCGCCCATCGTGCCGCTGGGGACGTACCACCCGACCCCATCCGCCCGACGGCACCTCGCGCCGCGGGGACCGGAACGATCCCCCGGGTCCGACTAATCCTTTATACCGCGACGGGCTCGAAGTTGGGAGGACGAGCGTGTCCAACACTACACTCCGCACCGCGGCGCTGTTCGCGGCCATCATCGGGCTGTTCCTGGTCATCGGCGCCATCGCCGGGTGGTACCTTTTCGGGAGCTTCCTCGGCGGCCTGATCGTCGCGTTGGTCTTCTCCCTCGGGTTCAACCTGTTCTCGTACTTCCTCTGCGACCGGTTCGTCCTCTGGTCGTCGGGCGCCAAGATCGTAGCCCCGTCCGAAGCCCCCCGACTGGCCATGATCGTCGAGGAGCTCGCCCCGAAGTTCGGGATCATCGCCCCCCGGATCGCGATCGTCCCCTCGATGACCCCGAACGCCTTCGCCACGGGTCGGAACCCCCGGCATGCCGTCGTCGCCGCGACCGAGGGGATCCTGCACCTGCTCGACGACCGCGAGCTCCGGGGCGTCCTCGCCCACGAGCTCGCCCACGTCAAGGACCGCGACATCCTGGTCATGACCCTCGCCGCCACGCTCGCGGGGGCGATCACCTACCTCGCGGAGTTCGCCATGTTCGGCGCACTTCTCGGCGGCGGCGGAGGCCGGAACAACGCCGGGATCGGGGCCCTCCTCGCCGCGATCCCGGCGGCCATCGCCGCGATGTTGATTCAGCTCGCGATCTCCCGGACCCGGGAGAGCAAGGCCGACGAGGTCGGCGCGCGGACCATCGGCGACCCGCTCGCCCTGGCGAGCGCGCTCGCCAAGCTCGAGCAGGGGAATGCGGCGCGGCCGATGCAGTCGGGTTCGGCCGCGGCGTCGAGCCTGTACATCGTCAACCCGTTCCGCGGTCGGTCGATGCTCAACTGGTTCTCGACGCACCCCCCGATCGAGGACCGGATCCGCGCCCTCCGCGCGATGGCGGCCGACATGACCTATCGGCCGTCGATCCGATCCCCCTCGATCCCTCGCTCCGGGTCGTTCGGCCGTAGCCAGCAGACCTAGAGCGGAGGTCCGTGCCGGTCTGCCCCGCGTGCGGGTTCGAGAATCCGAACGAGCAACGGGCGTGCGGCCGCTGCGGCCTCGCGACCGAACTCTTCGAGCCCGTCCGGGCCGCCGTCGGGCTCCCCGAGTCGGATCCGGAGTTCGCCCGGTCGGTCCAGGAGATCGTCGATGCCCTCGGCGGAGAGGGTCCGCCCGTTCCTCCCCCGCACGGCGGAGGTGGGGGGTCCTACCCGAGCGGATTCCCGTCGCCGACCCCGGCCGGTGCGGCCGCCGGACCGGACGCACCCCGTCCGATCGACGGGTTGCCGGCGCTCCCCCCGGCGCAGGGGATCGCCGCCGCGCGTCACCAGGTCGAGGAGTACCTCGCGATCGCCCGACGGCAGGGGCTCGACACGTCCGAGTTCGCCGACCGGGCCCGCGCGGCGGTCGCGGCGGAGGACGGTCCTTCGTTCGAGGTCCTGGGCCGCTCGCTGTTCATCCACATCGCGGCGAACTTCACGGAGGAGTTCGAGGGTCTCGTCGCGCGCCGCAACGAGCTCGCCGCGTACGCCCCGACGTCCGGCCCCGACGTCGAGTTCGAGAGCTGCCGGGCGGCGCTCGCCCTCGGCGACCTCGGCGGGGCCCAACGCCGGCTCCGCCACCTGGACGCGACGTTGACCCGGCTCGAGGACGACTGGTCGACGGTGCAGGTCCTCGTCGCCCAGGCCGAGCTTCTCGCCGAAACGATCCGGGAGCTCGGTGGGGACCCGGCGCCGGCGCTCGGTCCGCTCGCGGAGGGCCGTCGGCTGGCCCGCGCCGGTGAGCGGGGCGCGGCCGAGCCGGTCCTGGCCCGCGCCGGCCTCGCCCTCTGGTCCATCCTAGAACCGTCGTTCCTCGCCGACCTGGCCCGGCTGAAGGACCGTCTGCTCGCGTCCCGGGCGACCGGGGCCGACGTCGGGCCCGCGCTCGCCGAGCTTCGCGAGATCGCGCCGGACCTCCGCCGCCGGAGTTTCGTGTCGGTCGTCGGGTCGTACCGACGGCTCCGCGACCTCGTGCCCCCGGCCGCGAGCCCGTCGTCGGCCGTCGCCGGCCCGAAGCTTTAGTACTCCCGCTCCGGTCGGCGGCCGATGCCGCTCGGGGCGCTCCGCGGTTTCCGCGATTACGTCCCCCCGGACGCCGGGGCCCGCAGCGAGCTGTTCCGCCGGTTCCGGGCCGCCGCCCGGCGGTCCGGGTTCCAGGAGCTCGAGGCGCCGTCGGTCGAGAGCCTCGAGCTGTTCAAAGTGAAGAGCGGCGAGGAGATCGGCGAGGAGACGTGGTCGTTCCGCGACAAGGGCGACCGCGAGGTCGCGCTCGTCCCCGAGACGACGCCGTCGCTCGCCCGGATCTTCGTCGAACGGGCGAAGGCGGAGCCGCTGCCCGTGAAGTGGTTCACCCACGCGAAGCTGTGGCGATACGAGGAGCCGCAGTCGGGCCGGACCCGCGAGTTCTCCCAGTTCAACCTCGACATCCTCGGGGTCCCGGGCGTCGAGGCGGAGGTCGAGCTCCTGCAGACGGCCGCGGTGCTGATGGACGACGCCGGGGCCGCCGGGCTCTACGCGTTCCGGCTGAACGACCGCGAGCTCGCCGAGGGGCTCGGGCGCCGGTTCGGCGCGACCGACCGGCTCGGCTATTTCCGGGCCCTCGACCGGTACCGGAAGGTCTCGGGGTCCGAGTTCGCCTCGGCGCTCGACGCCGCCGGGGTCTCGTCGGAGGGGGTCGAGTTCCTCCGGGGTCACCTCGACCGGGTCGGCTCCGGCGGATCCCTCGCCGCGCTCGAGCCGCTCCTCGCCGAGCTCGGGGCCCTCGGCCTCGGACCGGTCGCGGACGCCGGGATCGCCCGGCTCCGCGAACTCGCCGCGCTCCTCGTCCCCGTGGGCCTCGCCGACCGGGTCGTGTACGACCCGACGGTCGTCCGGGGACTCGCGTACTACACCGGGATCGTCTTCGAGGCGTACGACCGGAACGGCGACCTCCGGGCCCTCTTCGGCGGCGGTCGGTACGACCACCTCATCGAGCTGTTCGGCGGCGCCCCGACCCCCGCGTGCGGCCTCGCGATCGGCGACCAGACGCTCGAGCTCCTGCTCCGGGCCCACGGTCAGTGGCCCGAGGGGGAGCCGGCGCTCGACACCTACGTCGTCGCGACCGGCCCCGAGGTCCTCCCCGTCGTCCTCGCGATCGTGGCGCGGCTGCGCCGGTCCGGGGTCTCCGCCGACTTCGACCCGATGCGGCGGTCGATGTCGCGCCAGCTCAGGGAGGCGTCGCGTCGACGGGCCCGCCGGGCGCTGATCGTGGGGCGGAAGGAGCTCGCCCGTGGCCAAATCGTCGAACGGGACCTGGCGACGGGGGATCAGCGGGAGGTTCCCCGGGATGGTCCGGCGGGACCGGCGTGAGCCCCTCGAGGGTCTCGCCGTCCCAGAGCAGGATCCCCGGCGGCGACTCGGCGCCGTCGATGTACCCGAACCAGTAGACGACCGCCCCCTCGCCGAAGATCTCCGTGTACGGCCCGAGCTGGCGCTTCAGGTTCCGCTTCAGCTCGACGTCGTCGCCGAAGTTCCCCTTCGACTCGATCCACGTGATCTTCTGGCCGTAGAACATGATCGGCTGGTCGAGGAGCGCGTCCGGGGTCTTCGCGTATTTTCCCCGGAGGTCCTTCTCGGTCCGGTACCCGATCCCGTGCTTCTCGAGCCAGGCGTAGAGCCGGCTCTCGCCGAGGACGCCCCGTTCCCGCTGCCGGTCCATCCCGGCGGGGGAGTAGATCGTGTCGTGCGCGAGGAGCTCCTCGACCTCCTTCCGGATCCGGGCGTCCGGTGCCGACTCCGGGTGGAGGAACGTCTGCCAGACCTTCTTGCGGGGGACGCCGAGCTCCTGGAGGAGGATCTGGCCCATCAGGACCGGGGGGAACTTCCACTCGGTCGCCATGTCGAGGATCGTCCGGCCGTGCCGCCACTGGGTGGCGAGCCGGGGGACCTGGCGCTTCACGACGTAGAACCGGCGGGTCGCATCGCGGGTGACCCGGTGGGTGTGGATGACGAAGAGGAGCTCGGGGTCGCGGCCCTCGGTCTTCGCGACCTCGGCGACGTCGTCCGCGGTCGCGAGACGGTCGTACAGCCGACGGTACGTCTCGCGGTCCATCCGAAGCCTTCGCGCACCCTCGCGTTTCGCGCGGGCTCTGGTTCGGCCGAGCGCCCATCTCGTAAAAGGTTTCGTCCCGCCGGGGCGGCGTCGCGGGGTCAGTCCCGCCAGTCGAGGCCCACGGTCCGGAGTCCGAGCTTCGGGACCGGGGCGGACCGGCGCTTGTGGCGGTTGCGGCGGACCCGCTCGAGAAGGCCCTTGACGGCCGCCTCCTCGACCCCCGAGATCGCCGCGATCTCCGACGGCTCCCGGAGCTCCTCGAGGCCGCGGAGGACCTGGTCGATCGCCTCGTACGGGAGGCCGAGTTCGCCCTCGTCGGTCTGCCCTTCCCAGAGCCCGGCGGTCGGGGCCCGGAGCCGGATCGCCTCCGGGATCCCGAGGTCGGCCGCGAGCGCGCGGACCTCGGTCTTGTACAGGTCGCCGATCGGGAGGAGGTCGGCCCCGCCGTCGCCGTGCTTGGTGAAGTATCCGAGGAGGAGCTCCGACTTGTTCCCCGTCCCGACGACGAGTCCGCCGGTGGTGCCGGCGACCGCGTAGAGTGCGGTCATCCGGGCCCGCGCTGCGAGGTTGCCGAGCCCCGTCGGCTCCCAGACCTCGGGGAGGGCGCCGCGGAGCGAGGCGACGATCGGGTCGATCGGGACGACCCGGACGGTCCCCGCGAGGCTTCCGGCGAACGCAGCCGTCTCCTCCCGCAGCGGCGCGGGGAACCGCGAGTCGGGCAACAGGACGGCCACGACCCGGTCCGGACCGACCGCCTCCGATGCGAGCCGGAGGACGACCGCGGAATCGATGCCGCCGGAAACGCCCACAACCGCCCGACGGGCCGGCGGTCCGTCCAGATGGGAGCGGAGGAACCGGACGATCGACTCGTGGGCGTAGCTGGGAAGTCGGGGGGTGAGGACGCTCACGCCTCGATCCCGACCCCCTCGAGGTCGCGCCGGCGGGCGTACCCCGCGCGGCATTCGCAGTCGAGCGCGTCGAGCCCGTCGAATCGCTGGGCGAGCGACGCCTCCTCGAGCGCGGCGAGGACGGTCGTGTCGCAACGTCCGCAGTTGTGCGGTCCCCGGGGAAGTCCGCCGGCGGTCGGGAACGTGACGAGCCGGGTCGAGCCCCGCGCGGCGGCGCCCGCGCGCATCGCGTCGACGAGGCTCCACAGCCAGGGGGGCCGGTACCGTCCCCGGCGGAACAGCCACTCGACGACGGTGCCGTTCTGGATGTGGACCGGGTTCACCGAGATCGCCTCGAAGCGGGATTGGGCGACCTCGATCGACCGCACGACGTCGGCGACCGACTCGACCTCGGTGAGGTACGGGGGTTTCAGCAGCAGGTACGCCTTCGGATGGACGCCGTACGTCCGAAGCCGGTCCGCGGCGGCGAGATACTCCGATGGCGGCTCGCCCTTGTTGATGAGCCGGCCAAGGACCTCGGGCTGGGTCGACTCGAGACCCATGGCCACCTCGACGTCGCCGCCGAACGAGTCGCGGACTGCTCCGACCGCCGGCTCGATCGCGAACTCGGGCAGCGTCTCGAACAGGAGTCGCCGCGCGCGGCCCGCGAACGCCTTCGCGATCCGCTCCCGGGACGCCGGGTCGACCTCGCGGTCGTCGAGGAAGCTCCCGGAGGTGTAGAACTTCACGTACGGTTCGTCGCGGTACCGCGCCAAGATCCGGTCGAGCTGCTGGCCGAGTTCGTCGGGGCTCGCCGACCGCCCCAAGGTGTCTTTCGCGTACCCGCACATCGAGCAGCCCTTGACGTCGGCCCAGTAGCATCCGCGGGTGCGGAGAATCGCCACGAACGCCCGGACCCGGTCGGGGCCGATCGCCTCGTCCTCGACCCACATGTTCACGGGCTCGCGGGCCGTCGGCGGGGCGCCCGGCGCGGGGCGCCGCTCGCGCGCCACCGTCCGCGCGACCGACTCGGGCATCTACACCTCCTCGATCGTCACGGAGACCTTGTCGCCGTCCTTCGCGGGGAGCCCCTCCCGGAGGAACTCGGGCGCGATGAATTCGGCAACGTCCGTGTGATGGGTCCGATCCGGCACGATCCAATGGCACGGATGGGTCCCGAGCCGGGCCACGAAGCAGGTCGCCCCGCCGAACGTCCGTCCCGCCGCCTGGAACCCGTCGATCCGGATCCCCTTCCAGTGGCGGGCGGCATCGAGCCGGTCCCGTTCGGTGGCCGACACCCGGACATTGAGCGTCCCCGGGTACGGGGTGTACCCGAGTCGCTCCGTGAACTGGAGGACGTACCCCGGCTGGCTCAGGTAGTAGCGCCCCTCGCCCAGCCCCGAGGCGACCTCGCCCTCGAAGGCGAGCCGGCCCGGGCCCTCGAAGATCCGGCGGTACTGCTCGTATTCGACCCGGAGGAGCTCCATCGCCGGGGGAGCGAGAGTGATCCGCTGCCGTCGGGCGGCAAGTTGACGATTGATGAGGCCCCGCTTCGCGAGGGCGACGAGGTGACGGTCGGCCGCCTGTTGGCTGGTCCCGGCGCGCTCCCCGATCTCGCGCGACGTGATCGTGACCGGCGACTGACCGGCGCCGAGGCCGGCCAACAATCGGAGGATGACGATCTCGGGGCCCTTCGCGCCCTTCGTCGCGGCCGTCACGGGCGATTCGCTCCCGAGGGGGCGCGGATTCCGAAGCGGGCGCATCGGTGGGGACCCCGGGGCCGTGCGCCCGAGTCGGTTTTGACGGGACCGCCGGGCCGTTTCGGGGCGGCGATCGGCATCGAAGCCGGCCGACCCGAGGTCGCTCCATAAGCCTTTCCGGACCGACCGGCTCCGGCGGTCCCCCGGCTCCGGTCGGTCGAACCGGAGCCTCCCGCTCCGCGGGGTTCGAACGGAACCCACGCCCGCCGGCCCGCGTGGAGATTATGAGACCGCCGGCCTCCGGGGCTCCCATGAGCGCGCCCGCCGCCGCGAAGGGACTCGAGCACGTCGTTCTCGGCGACTCGGCCATCGCCCTCGTGGCCGGCGAGACCGGGGGACTCTCCTACCGGGGGTACGACATCAACGAGCTCGTCCCGAACGCCACGTACGAAGGCGTCGTGCAACTGCTCCTTCAGGGGGACGCGCCGTCGCCGGATCCGCCCGAGCGATTGAGCGCCGAACTGCACCGTCGTCGGGTCCTGGACGCCTCGACGACGAAGCTCGTCGACGCGGTCCCCCTCGGCCTCCCTCCCCTCGAGGCGCTCCGCAGCCTGCTCAGCTTGCTCGGGGGACCGGCGTGGTCGTATCCCCCCACCCAGGACCAGGCCCTCGACCTCGTGGCGAAGACGCCGACCCTCCTCGCGCGGTACGTCCGCCGGTCGGCCGGGCAGGCGGCCCTCCCCGACCGACCGGACCTGGACCACGCGGCCCACTACCTCTACCTCCTGACCGGAGAGGTCCCGGTGCCGGCGAAGGCCCGGGCGCTCGAGCAGTACCTCGTCATGCTCGCCGACCACGGGATGAACGCCTCGACGTTCGCGCTGCGGATCGTGATCTCCACCGAATCCGACCTGATCTCGGCGGCCGTCGCCGCGGTCGGCGCGCTCAAGGGGCCGGCCCACGGCGGGGCTCCGGCCAAGGTCTCCGACATGCTCGACGGCGTCGGGGCGCCGGAAAACGCCGAGGCGTGGGTCGCGTCCGCGCTCGGCCGGCACGAGCGGCTCTACGGATTCGGCCACCGGGCGTACAAGACCGAGGACCCGCGGGCGGTCCAACTGAAGCGGATCGCGAAAACGATCGCCGACCCGCAGCGGCTCGCCGTCGCCGAGGCCGTCGAGACGGCCGGGGTCGCGGCGCTCCGCCGGGCCCACCCGAACGCCCGCCTCTTCCTGAACGTCGAATTTTACGGGGCCGTCGTGCTCGAAGCGGTCGGCCTTCCGCGCGAGCTGTTCACGCCGACGTTCGCCGTCGCCCGGACCGCCGGCTGGGGCGCCCATGCCCTCGAGCAGTCGTCCGACAACCGGCTCATCCGGCCGGACGTGCGGTACATCGGTCCCGCCCCCGGCCGGTTGTGGCCGGGGTCGTCCTCGTAGGCCGTCTACGGGGGGCTCTTCCCCGGCTCCGACGAATCGTCGACGACCTTGAAGTCGGCGTCGACCGGTCCGTCGGTCCGCGCCGGCTCCGAGGGCGGAGGACTCTCCTCCGGACCGGTCGCGGTCGGCGGAGATTCGGCTCCCGCCGTCGCGCCCTCGCCCGCGCTCGCGTAGAGCTTCGCGGCGATCGCGTGGAGGGCGCTCGTCAGGGCCCCGACCTTCGCCTCGAGGTCGGGCGCGTCCTTCGCCGCGAGCGCGTCCCGGAGCGCCTTGACCTTCTCGGTGACGTCGGCCGCCTCGGCGTCGGGGATCTTCCCCTTCGCCTCCTGGAGGACCCGCTCGGCCTCGTAGGTGAGCGCCTCGGCCCGGTTGTGGACCTCGACCTGCTTCGCCCGGACCTTGTCCTGGTCGGCGAACTGCTCGGCCTGCTTCAGCATCTTCTCGACGTCGTCCTTCGAGAGCTTGTTCGAGGCGGTGATCGTGATCCCCTGCTTCTTCGACGTCGCGAGATCCTTCGCGGAGACCGAGAGGATCCCGTTCGCGTCGATGTCGAACGACACCTCGATCTTCGGCGTCCCGCGCGGCGACGGCGGGATCCCGGTCAGCATGAAGTCGCCGAGCGCGACGTTGTCCGCGGCGAGCGCGCGCTCGCCCTGGAAGACCTTGATCTCGACGGAGCTCTGGTTGTCGGACGGGGTCGTGAAGATCTCCGACTTCCGGGTCGGGATCGTCGTGTTCCGGTCGATGAGACGGGTGAACACCCCGCCGAGGGTCTCGACCCCGAGCGAGAGTGGCGTCACGTCGAGGAGGAGGACGTCCTTGACCTCGCCGGCGAGCACGCCGCCCTGAACGGCGGCGCCCATCGCGACGCACTCCATCGGGTCGACGCCCCGTTCGATCGGGCGGCCGACGGACGACTCGACGAACTTCTGGACGATCGGCATCCGGGTCGGGCCCCCGACGAGGACGATCTTGTCGATCTGCGCCTTCTCGAGCTTCGCGTCCCGGATCGACTGGTCGAGCGGCGCCTGGCACCGCTGGATGATCGGCCGGATGAGCTCCTCGAGCTTCGCACGCGAAAGCGTGAGGGCGAGATGCTTCGGCCCGTCGTTCGTCGCCGTGAGGAACGGGAGGTTCAGCTGGGTCTCGAGCGTCGAAGAGAGCTCAATCTTCGCTTTCTCGGCGGCGTCGCGGACCCGCTGCATCGCCATCTTGTCGGATCGGATGTTGACGCCGGACTCCTTCTGGAACTCCGCCGCGATGTACTCGGTGACCGTCGAGTCCATGTCGGTCCCGCCGAGCTGGGTGTCCCCGCTCGTCGAAAGGACCTCGAAGACCCCGTCCCCGAACTCCATGATCGTGACGTCGAGCGTCCCCCCGCCGAGGTCGAAGACGAGGATCTTCTGCTGCTTCCCCGCCTTGTCGAGGCCGTAGGCGAGCGACGCGGCCGTCGGCTCGTTGATGATCCGGACGACCTCGAGGCCGGCGATCGCGCCGGCGTCTTTGGTTGCCTGCCGCTGGTTGTCGTTGAAGTACGCGGGGACGGTGATGACCGCCTTCTCGACCTTCTCACCGAGGAACGCCTCGGCATCCCGTCGGATCTTCTGGAGGAGGAACGCCGAGAGCTGCTGCGGGGTGTACTCCTTCCCCGCGAGACGATACTTCGTGTCGGTCCCCATCTTCCGCTTGAACGCGGTGACGGTGTTCTCCGGATTGGAGACCGCCTGGCGACGGGCCGGCTCGCCCACGATCAGCTGCCCGTCCTTCGAGAACGCCACGTACGACGGGAACGCCTTCCCGCCGCCGACGGTCGTCCCTTCGGCGCTGGGGATGATCGTGGGCCGCCCGGCTTCGAGGACGGAGGCGGCCGAGTTGCTGGTCCCGAGGTCGATTCCGATGATCTTGCCCATGTGTGGTTCCTCCGACGAGGACGCGGGCGTCCGCCGTCGGTCTCTCAATATCAGATAGTTTGCCCTTCTATAAAATGCTTATCATACGCTCGGCTTAGGGAATTTATTGTAGCCTAGACCCCAGCGGCGGCGGCTTTCTTTCCCACTCCCGACGATTAATTCCCAAGAGAAAGACGCCATCCGCCGCCGCCGTCGAGCGGCTCGTCTGGTGGCGGGGGCATGTCGTTCGTCGTTCCGAGGCTGATCGCCCCGTGGCCCCTGCAGGCCATCTTCCGCGTACCCGGGACCGGAGGTCGGACAGGCTTGCCGAACGTCATGCCGCCGCCTCCTCGGACTCTCCACCGTTCCCTTTCCAGGGGAGAACGCTGTATCCAATCGGACCCGGAGCCAGATCGTGGAGGCAGGACTCCTTGATCACGATCCCAACGTTGTAGGCGAGGATCTTTGCCAAAACCTCGCAAACCTGGGCCTCGGGAGTCCGGGAGAAGAGCGGCTCGCCGAGCTTCCGCTTGATCGCCGAGAACGTGGCTTCGACGTTGCTCCGCTGATGGTAACGCTCGTCGAACTCGTCTCTCTTGGAGAGGAACTCGTGGTACTTGCGGTTCCAGAGAGGAGCGCCCTTGGACAGACCCCGGCTGTTGATTTTGAACGGGATGTACGGCTCGATTCCCAAGCCCGCGGCGGCGTCGAAGTTCGACCTCCCGAGGTAGGCTTTGTCGGCGACGATGTAGCGCGGATTGTGGCCGGCGAATTTGACTCGCTTGAGCAGCGGGATGAATTGGGAGTAGTCCGCCCCGTGCTCGTCGGTGATCGAAGCGGAGAGGACGATGTGGGTCTTGACGCCGACGATGACGTGCGCTTTCAGCCACTTGTGCCGTCGGTCGGGATCGTGGACTTCGGTCAGGTAGGCCCCGCGGTTCGTCGTGCAAAACCCGGACGAGTCGATCGCCGAGGTGCCCCGGTCTTCGATATCCTTCAGAACGAGTCCGCTCCGCTCGACGAGCCCGAGTAGGAGTTCCCCAGCCCCGGGGGCGTTGAAGAAACGGGAAGGTGCACTGTAGTTCGGAACACGGGGGAGGATCCCTTTCCCGTCCCGGTTCAAGGCGACGAGAAGTCCCCGCGCCCGGCGGTTCGATTGGCCCAGGTGGACCTTCCGGGTCGCGACCAGAATCTGCGTACGCAGGGGGATCGCCGGGCGACCGGGCCTTCCGACCTCGCGCAGAGGCTCCCGGACGAGTCCGAGCAGATCCCAGAGGAGACGGTCGAATACTTGGTGCTCTTGCTGGAGAGCTTCATCGTACCGGCCCCAGTCGGGGTGCCGGTAGGTCTTGCGAGCCGCCTCCATCTCCTCGTCGATGATGGGCGGAGGGTTCGGATCGAGCCACTTCACGACCGCGACGACGTGCTTGCAGGGGCTCTTCCGCTCGGTCCAAACCGGACAATCGCAACTCCAGCCGCTATCGTCCGCCGTGACTGAGTACTCGTGCTCTCCGTCGGATGACTCGACGTTGAAGCTCACCCGGCCGTTCGGGCGCACTGCGCGTCGGTGGGAGGTCGCCAGATTGATCGCCCGAACCTCGGTCGCTTCGTCCCAAGGTCCCCTCGTCCCCGACATAGGTCTATTGTTAGGCCCATATGTAGCCCAGTACTTAAGTGTTAGTTCTATCCTACGACCTCTCGATAGACCGCTTATATGCCCCATCGACCTGCCTCTTCCGGGGGCGTAGTTCGTGGGGAGAGAGTTCGCGTCCAAGGTTTTCAAAGCGGCACCGGCTTCGGGGTCGCTCAAGACGACGGTTCCTCTCGGAGTGGCGACGGTACTGGGGCTAGAGCCCGGGGACTCGCTGAGTTGGGAAGTTGACGTCGCGTCCCGATCGGCCACGGTCAGACGGGGATCCGTTGCAGTCGACTCGGATTCGCCTGAGTCCGGGCGAGGGAAGGGGAAGCGGCGGGCCGATCCGTAGGGAAGCGGGGCTTCCCCCGGGTCCGCGGAGTCACGCTCGTCGGGCATGTTCATCGGCGCACCGACGCCCAGCGGGGGATTACCCGCTCGAATTGCCGACTTGTCCGAGAGCCGGAAGTCTTACAGTCCGAACTCCCGGAAGAGCGGATTCGTAATGTTCCCCCTTTGTAAGCATGCTTACAAACCTTGATTTAGCAGAGGGGCATCGGAGGTCATTCCGCCGTCGAAAGCGTCGAAGACAGAGTCCGCGCCCGCTACCGAAGGTGAAGGGGAGTCGTACCCCCCTCTCCCCCTGAGCGAATTCGAGAAGTACGAGTCCGAACGAGTTGCGTTCACAACACGACTTCCGACCGAGCTCGTCATCGAGCTAAAGCTGCGTTCCATACGATCTACGATTCAGATTCTGTCCGAGCACGCCTTCCTACTCTTCCTCGGCGGCCGGCCCCCGCCGAGTTTGCTGGGGGGGCACGTCTGGCCCGACGAACTCTGGGACAAGCCCCTACCCGACTATCTTTCCTCGAAGGGCCGCAGCTTCACGGTTCGCCTCCCCCGGTACCTTCTGACCACGGCCCGAGTCCACGCCGCGGAGGCCGGTATCAGGGACCAGGAGATGGCGGTTCGGGTCTTCGATTGGTACCTGCGTACGGGGAAGATCCCTCCGAAAAAGGAGGAACTCACCTGGACCGATACCGGCACCCTCGCGGTCGACCAGCAGGAGATTCCCCTCTTCGAGTTCCGGGGCAGGACGACAGAGGAGATACTCGACGCCTTCGACATTCTTCGAGAGCAACGAAAAAAGTTCGGCACCCCGCCGGATGCGAAGGACATGGGGCTACCGCTCCCCGTCGTCTTCGGATCTAACCGACCGAGTCCGAAGCACCCAAAGACTTCCAGTTCCAAGCGGAGGCCTCACCGCTCTCGAAGCCCAAAACAGCGCCGCGGACGTTGACGGTGGCGAACTTTCCGGGAAGGCTCCAAGACGAGATCTCGGATTCTTCTCGTCATCGATGCAGCGACTCAACGGTTCCTCCAATCCGGGACCGGCCCACGAACCCGGCTGGGTTTGACAACGAGTTCGGGCCGTTCCGGGATCGTCCATGATTTTTTCCGCCGAACGGAAGGTCGGGCGCGAGACCCTCGCGGTCCAGACTGGAGCGAACCGTCAAGACCCGCCATCCGCAAGCGTGGGATTGCTTCGGGTCCTGGCCGGCGACTCCCTGTAGGCGCGTAGTAAAGGGTCGTTATGCCCGGTACACATAATGTGCAATTGGGGGTGTACACTGCGACGTACACTTGAACGCCGGAATTGATTTCGGCATTTGGGCAATGGATTTGGATAAAAACTCGTTTTAACTGGGGCGTTGTCAGGTTACTTGGAGCGGGTCCCGACGGGGCGGCGGTCTAGCAACTCGGATTCGTCGGATCCGCGCCATATGGGGAGGGTGGCGGCGGTGGGATTTGAACCCACGCTGTGTGGTGCACGAGCTGCTCTTCAGGCAGTCGCCCTGCCGAGCTAGGCTACGCCGCCTTCCTCCCCTAAGCATACAAGAATCTCCAGCGAGTCGTTCCCCCTCGGTTTCGGGCGCCGACGCCCTCACCGATCCAGCTCCCGCCAGGGTGGTTAATCGCGAATTGTCGGTGGGCCTTGCGGAGCGTGGTGCCTGTAGCCTTAGCAAGACTCTTCTCAGTGACGTACGAGAGCTTGCGGCCGAAGAACTTCCGGAAGACGTCCTCGGTCGTATGAGTAGATCCGTTCGACGGATCGAGGTGGTTGAGGTAGATCAGGACGGACTGCCACTTGGGGGCGGTCCTTCGCGCGGCAGGATCCGGTTCTGCCAGGGCATCGACGATCGCCTCCGTCGGAATCCGGTCGGCGGGGGATCTCGGTTCCGACGGCCGGGTTGACACTGATCCGAAATACTCGCGGAGAAACTCCCTCACTTCTCTCGGCGAGTGGTCGACGAGTTCGACGAACTCTCCCCTGTGCCCCGGTACGGGCACGCGTACAACCTTCGTCATGGCGACGGTCTAGCACCTTGACCATGAGGTCTTATGATTTGAAGCTTTAGTCGCTGACTTCGCGACAGAAGGAGGGGAGGGCCCGACGGAGTTCGGGGGCACCCGTACAAGCCGGTCAGACTCGGCTCGGCACTACATGGTTCTCCGGATCGTCGGCTATGCCCCACACCCCCTCGGTCGTAGGACCAAGTCACCGGACGATGCAGAAGAGGGCCCCACCCGCGGAGGCCCTACCGGGACGACCGTCGAGATTCGACCAACGGTACTACCTCGGGAGGAGCCTTTCCGCGCGTACAACATGCCACGCCAATCCTGATTACCCGGGGGCCACTCCCGGAATCAGTGAGGCAGGCTCCCAAGGCGCAATCAGTGGGTGCCAGCTTCCGACATCGCGGGGCTCCGCCCCGAGGACTTTGCCCCTCGTGCCGAGTCGGCTTTGACTCCGGCTGGCTCCGCCCTAGGCTGCTACCGGGCTCGACGGCACCCTCGGGAGTTTCGGGGAGCGAACCGGGGAGTTGGGTAGATGGCAATGCCCCAAGCCGATGAGCGGGAGTCCGCCGGCCGGCAAATCTTCGCCAGCGCTTGCCCGTACCCCCCGTGTTCGACGGTGGAGGAGGTCCTTCCCCCTAAGGCGTCGGACTTTGCCCTCAAATTCGAGTTCGAGTGCGAGGGTTGCCGACGCCCCAGGGTATTCCTCTACGAGAAGGGCCGGGTCGTCAAGGAGTCTGAGCCCCGCGTATATGGCTACTGTTCGGAGATGCGTGCCGAGGGAGGAGTATCGGCGGAGATTGCGGACCTTCTTTCGGCGGCAACGGACTACCTACATAGGGGCGCGACCCGGGGAGCGGCAGTGCTGGTGCGCGTCGGGGCCGAGCTGTTCCTGGCTCACCAAATCCTGCGAGATCCCACTGACGACCAGAGCCTGGACCGGTTTAAGCCGATGATTGATCGAGTTCGGGCCGGAGAGGGTGTGATGGCAACGGAGGTACGTGATAGAATCTGCGATTATCTCGGCAATATCATGGCTCTCGGGGATACCGCGGCTCACCCCCGGATCTACCCTCAGAATCGACAGCGACCATTCACGACTGGGAATGTCCTTGAGGATCTGGATCACCTCGAAGAGATCGTCCGCCTCACGACGGGATGGGGCCGCGCAGAATGACGAAGGACGATTGGGACAAGGTCTTCGACATCGAGGTCGCCCTTCGAATCATTAAGCACATCAGCTCCGGAATCTACCGACGACCGGCCGGCCCGCTGAGAGAGTTGGTGAGCAATTCGTTCGACTCGCAGGCGACGCGGGTCACGATTGACACCGGGGCCCCGGAGTTCCGTACGATCCGCATCAGGGACGATGGACTCGGGATGACCCGGGAGTCCGTGGAGAAATCGTTCCGGAGCATCGGGGCGAGCCAGAAGGTTACCTTTCCGGAGAGGTTCGGCGGCAATCGGGCGCGAAGATTGGTCGGCAAGTTTGGAATCGGCATCCTCTCTTGCGCCCACGCGAGCAGGGACATCCTAATCCAATCCTTCGTCGACCGGGACAAGCCCGGCCTCGAAGTTTCCCTAGATCTTAATCCGTATTTCGAATTCGTGAACCAAGTGCATCCCCTGGACTCGTTCCAATTTGGAACCGTCAAGTACAGGAAGCTCACGAACGATGATCACCGGCGCGGGACTGACGTGATCTTGGACCGTGTGGACCTTCGCGAGGCCTTCCACGCGATGATCTCCAGCCCGGGCGAATCGTCGGTTGCATGGCCGTCTGGTCCGGAGCAGGACAGCGGACAGGCGATGGAGGGGCTGGTGAGGAAGTTTGCGGATTCGGGCGTCTTGACTATGGAGAGCCTTCCCGGGCGCGAGCAGATACTTTGGGAACTCGGTTTGATGTGCCCGGTGGAGTACCTCCCAGACGGGCCAATTGCTGATGAGTTTCTCAACACAACGACACGGCCGGTGATTCGACGTCTTCGGGATCGCGCCGCCACCCTCGGGTTCAAACTGATCTTCGATGGTGTAGAAGTCAGGAAGCCGATCCTGCTTCCGACTCCAAAGAAGGTCAGTTCAACGGTGGACCAATACGACGCCTCGCTCGGCGAGGACGTGAAGGTGTGGACTCGGGAGTTCAATCTCGGGGCGACGAGCGAACGCCCGGTGACTGCCACCGGCTACCTACTATACCAACCCAACCGAGTAACTCCGTTGGAGCTCAGGGGGCTGTACCCGAGGGTATCCGACGTGGGGATCGGGGGCTACGAGAACTCCTTCTTCAAAGGAATCCGTACCGAGAATCCCATATTCAGGGTCAGTGTCTCCGGAGAACTGTACATCGACGCAGGCCTTGATGACGCCCTTAACCTCGACAGGTCAGGATTCATGGAGTTGGACCCAGAGTACCGCGAACTGCAGAAGGCAGTCTTCACCTGGATCGGACCGGGTACGTCGGGGGAACCGGGACTTTCGCAGCAGGCAAAGTCCGCATCGACAGCAAGGTCCAAGCGTCGGAGGGGAATCAAGCGAGAGATTAGGAAGGACGAACAGGAGCGCAAGACGGAGCACTACGCTAAGCGGGCGGGCCTATCGTACGCTGCTCACTTCGAGTCGACTCCGGCCAAAGTACCCCGAGGCAGTCCAAGACCGAAGCCGTTCGGTTCCGGGATTAAGGCGGACTACCGTAGCATCTCGGCCTACCCTAGCGGCAAACGCACCCTCCTGCTGGTGAATGACTCGACGAAGACCGTCGATATGTCGCCTGAACTGGACAATCCTGTTCTCGCCGGCGTTATCCTTGCCGCTCACCGCGCCCTGGGCCAGAGTTCGCGCCCAGCCGAGCTTCGGCGAATGTTCGCGGACGCCCTCGCGTCCATCGTTTAGCCGAGTGCGGACCTAGCTCGACGAGGGAGGAGAGCCCAGAGCCGCCTAATCGCATGCTCGTCCTCTTCGGTGATAAGATCGAGACCAGTCTCGAGTTCGAGGAGTTTAAGTCGGCGGAGGAGGTCAATTCTGAACGCGAGGGATAGGGGACCCTTCCGGCGGACGCCGGCCCTCGTCCGGGCCCAACGATTCCGCCACAGCTTGCTCTCTTCGAGCATCTGGTTACGGAACTCGTTCAGCTTCCCGATTGGAGAGGATGGGTCTCGCAGAGCAAGCGCCTCCATTGTCTTGTCCCGGCGGACAAGGGTGCAAGTCCAGCAGCCGAACCGCATATTCGTATCCCCGTAAAGTCCGACGACTTCACCGGTCGGCCAGGCGGCGCCGGGTGCCACGAAGGTTAGGAAGTCCCAGACGTTGCAGGTCTTCCATTGGATAATCGGCGCATAGTAAGTCACGAACTCGGACCCGTTCTTCCTCTGGAACCAAAAGTCCTGCCCGCACTCGCCTCCCGTCGCGCATGAAGCGAGCAAGCGGCCAGTCCTCTGGGCACTTTCACCGAATCGAACGCCGGTGAGAACCGCAGTAGGCTCCCCAGTGTCGACGTAACCCTCCGCCGGCTCGATCTTGAGCCGCTTGGTACACCACCTAAACTTGGGCTTAGGCGGCGGGTAGCCCCTTCCGATGACGCAAACCCAGTACCTACGCTCAACGGCCGGAACGACCTCATGGACTCGGATCGGCATCCGATTCTCTCGCGCGAACTTTCGGATGTATGACAGCATTGAGCTGGCCGTTCGGCGCATCGCCGGGATTTCCATCATCGTATCCGCGTACACGACGTCAATGCGCGGACACTTCGGCTTGAGTCGAAGAAAGTCGAGGGCGAGGGCCAGCGTGAGGGTGCTGTCCTTTCCGCCCGAGAACGTGATGACCCAGCGGTCGGAGTTCTCCGCGTAGATCTTCTCGAGCGAATTGTGCGTCCCATCGTACAATCGAATCAACTCGACGTTCTTCGACCTCCGTACCGCGTCCCCCAGGGTCTTGAGCACGCCGACCGGACCGGCGGGTCGGAGGATCGAATGCTCCGCCAGCTCAGTTTCGAGGGGACGTAGCTGGACGAGCGTCGGCAAGGTACTTCGGCCATCAGTCGGGCTGCCGATAAGCCCCTAGCAGCCGGCGAACGAAGCCTGGGTCTGTGCAGGATAGAGGGACCTCCATCCGCCCGGCAGTCACCCGTGGCCGCCTGGTGGGTGGGGAGCGTGAGAGCGGACTCCGGGTGAGCAGAGGCTGTCGCGTATCCGATCACGCTTCGAAGCGCCTTCTGGCGCTCCGCCTCGCTCACGGAACCTTCGAGCGGGAGATGGCCCCGAAGTCGGAGGGAAGACGGTCGACCCTCACCGCCTAGTCGGCCGGGCGAGTTGAGTCGGCCCACTGCGCCTCAACTTGCGGCCAACTCGTGGCCTGACACCTTCAGCCGAGGAACCACCGCGGCGGGTTCGATTTCGACACGCCTGTCGACCGACTGGTATCTGAGGTCCACACGGCGCCGGTGGCCGTTGAGGATCCTCCGATTCGCCTCCAGCGCGTCAATCCGAACCGAATTATACCTCGGCCTTTCTGCGGCGAGTCGATTCAACGCCGGAACAGCGGCTATACCCAAATCTTCGAGGATATCGAGCGCAAATACTCGCTCGGTGCACGACAATTCCCGACGGCGGGCGGGTCATGGTGGGCACCGGTGGCGCTACGTAGAGGGGCGGGTTCGCTGCCTGAGACCCACCGCGGGCTGAATCCAGCCTTAAGACCATGAGGCGGTCTCCGGGGTCGGCATATCCTCCAGGACCAGAGTCGACGAAGACAGGGCGGGGCCGCGGATCGCCTTCGCCCGGCGGCGGGTCTCCGCCCAGCGTGGGACTCTTCTCGCCCACCGTCGGAAATCATAGACTCGTCGCGTCCAGCCCGACAGACCGGCTTACGACGGGATACGCTTAAGCCCCAATCGTTCATGTACTAGGAGTAGCCACACCCACACACACCCAGAGGTCGCAACCCGCCCACACCGGACCCCCTTGGGAGGGGGGCAGGAATCGGGTTGCGACCCGGACCGCCCGTGAGAGGCCGTCCTGACCCGACTGCCGTCGGGCTATTTCCTTCTAGGAGCGAAAGGGTATTTGAGCCATTCCTCGAAAAGGGACACTTTCCGTCGAAAAGGGGGGGGGGCATACGGCCCGTTCCTGAAAGGATCTTGAAAGTACTGGGTGGCCTGACTCGAGGAGAGGCGCAACATCCAAGGTGAGCAAGTCCAAACCAAAACTTTGTCCTCCACCCTACCCAGGCCCCGAATCGGAGCCGTGGTGGTCATCGGACTCCTTCGAATAGCTCTCGGTCTGATTCTCGGGTAGCTCGGCGGGCTGACTTACGACCGGGTCCGGTCGCGAGGCGATCTCGGACCGTCTCTCAGGGACTTGCTTCGTAGGCCGCTTTCCCAATTCGTACACCAATGCGTAAAGTCCGCCGATTACGATTCCGATCTCCGCGTCCGCGCTGTACAATGAAATCGCTAGTGGCCCCCAGTTCTTGAATGCGGGGAGGTGGTTGATGATCACCATCAGGTTGAAAACTAGGGAGGCCCCGCCAATCAGCCCGAGAATGAGCCGTAACCACCGTAGCTCAGGTTGTTCCGCATCCGGCACCTTCCGGCTCAGCTCGACCATTCACTCGTAGCCGGTCAGAAGGGGAGGGTTCCGGCTGCGTGCGCAATATACAGTCCAATCAGGAGCACGATTGCTCCCATGGGCCCGAGAAACTCCAGCACAGGGAGGGCCCCCAGCAGAGCCGCTCCTCCCCCAACGAGCAGAATTCCCAACCCCACAAAGAAAATCAGGGAACCGGGCAGCGTGGCGAAAAAGAGCACTCCCACCGCAATCGATACGATGCCGACTATCAGTACGGGTATCCCTTCGAGTCCCACAGCACGGTATCGAATCACATCAATAAGGCCGATGGGAACTCCTGGTCGGTGAATCTGCCGAATCAAATCGGTCACATCGTCCGCCTCGAAGCGGTCGGTGAAGGTGACGCGATTGTTGACGGCCGTCCCCCGATCCGTTTTCAGACTGCGCCGAGTCGTCTTCACGACGGGCGACCGGGGAGGTCCCGGACCGTTGCGTTTTCAACGCCGTCCGGGGCTCTTTGGGGAATTGTCTCACCGTCTAGCTGATGGGTGAGGTGCCCAATAGTTTGGCAGGCAGGCGGCAAGGAGTTCTTCGGACAGGACGGTCCGTCGGTGGGTCTTATCAGACCGCGGTCAGCTCCACCCCGGCCGACCGCCTTTGCTGTTGCATACGCAAGGAATTGGTTCGCTCCCCCCGATCCTCGCGGAAATCGGGGGGAGCAGTCTTTGGGGAGTTGCTGGGTCGGCCGCTCAGCACGCCGCGCAGTTCACCAAAAGCAAGGTCGCGGTGGTCGTGTCCTGGGAGACCGCAGTCGCCCCAGTGGTCGAGGACGACCTGGTCGCGTTGACCCAGTTGGACGAGTAGAAATCATACGACGTTCCACTGATCGCCGTCCACGGTCCGAGGGTCTGCACGAACGAGCCGTACACGATGGGTCCAGGGGTCCAGACCGCACTTCCAGGGCTCGAGCAGGACACAGAGTGCGTTGGGATCGTGAACGTGATTGCGCTTGCACCTGGTGCGACGTACCACGGGATTGTGCCGATATGGACGTTCGAGGCCACCGTCGCGTTGATTTTCGCCCTCGCGGCCCCGTCAGCGCTGCAGTTCGCTGCAAGGTACGGAGTCAGCGTGATCTGCCAGGTGTACGTCACGAAGAGACCGGCGTGCGTCGTCGAAGGCGTGTAGCATCCCGACGGTGACGGCCCGACCATGAACTAGCTCGCCTCCCGGATGTTCCCCGGGCTTGGCGGCGAGACGGCTCGCACCTGCTGATCGAGGGTCCCCGTGTGGCCACATTCGGGGTGTGCAGGGTCCCGCTGGAGCCGGTGGTGGGTGTTGGCCAGTTGTCCGTTCGGTACGGGTTGCCGTTGCAACCTGCGGCCCGGTTCGCCTTCGTCAGTACTGGAGGCGCCGACACCATACCTGCCAGGAGGAACACGGCTACCACCCCGCCCGCCCCAAGGGATCCGGCCTAGGTCAGAAGACGTCGACCGTGGCCGTTTCCCGACGTTCGTCGGACGCGCATTTCGCCTCGATCGCCAATTTCCTCCTCCAACACCTTGCTACGGCGTAGCACGGGTTGCGGGCTGGGGGTTCATCTCTCTCTCGAAGGACCGGTCGAGTTTTTCACTGTTTGTAATTGTTTTGCGTGAGAGAATGCGTATCCGGTTGGGATTCTTGGGATTTCGAACGGTTGGAGACAGCGCAGACCCACTTAGTCACCACAGCCCCCGGCTTCGATCGACCAGCTAGTTCCCCAATGGTCGGTTACCTTCTCTGTCGCGAACTGCTCCGTACGATCATGGGCTGAAGTTCTGACTTGCACCCGAACCCGCGATGTGTTACGCCGTGCCGGACCGTGCAGAGGTTTATCCACGAATACCCCTTGCGCGGGTTGAGGTTCCTGTGGAGGTTGCTGTCGCTCACGCCCAACCCGGCCTTTTGTCTCCATTCGGCCCGAACTCAAAGACCGTCTCTTCTGCGGAATCCGGGGAGGTTAGGGAGAGCTTGGCCGGCCAAGGACGACTTCTAAGGAATTATCGCATCCCGAACGGTCCCCCCACTCAAGATAGGACCCCGGGTTCGCCGCCTTCTGCAGAGGTCTCGACCCCCGGCCGTTCTCGAGGCTGGATTGCCGGCTTTTCCCACTCACGCCCACTCCAAAGGCCCGTACTCCGGATCGCAGTTCCGGTCCTCATCGTCCTAATCTTGGTGCTGTCATCCTCCAATCTTGTTAGTTTACGGAGCCAGTCGAGCCGGATAACCTCGGATTCATCGCCGATCACCTCCGGAAAGCCCGCTTTTGCCCCCTACCTAGCGACGACCAATACGTTCCCGGCCCCCGACACGCTTCCGAACGAGACAGGAGCGGTGACATTTCCCCAGCTCGCGAGTCAAATCGTTGGGTCGATTCCAGTCTATGAACTCGCGTTCGCCAACGCCGTGCCTGGAATTGGCAATATCCTCGAAACCCAGACAGGGCAGTACAATGCTTCGGTCGCCCAGAGCATCTTCAAAACTGGCTTTTGTGCTACGACGTGTAATTCTCACTTGCCAATCGTCTGGAATTCGCCCGTCCCAGTAGCTGCCTACGGTGGCAACGCCATCCAAGGAGATGCGATTGGCGTCTGGGCCAGTTGGCTGTTCGTCGCTGCGACCTCGGGCAACGTGACTTCGCTTTACTTTTCGTACAATTACGGAACTAACGGAAGCTGGTTCACCCTCACTGGCAACGCCCCGGTTAGCGGGGGATTCCCCAAACTCGCCGTGACCGCGTGCTATGCATTATTGACAACCATCACCGCCACAAACCTCATCGCCACTCGCTATGCCCTGCCATGCGGAAAGACATCGAATCCGCCGCCACCGCCTCCTACTCCGTCCCCTCCCAGCGGAGGCGGAGGTCATCCACCATCCGGCGGAGCCCCGACGGTCTCGATCCTCCTTCCGTCCCAAGCGGCAAATTCGACTTTAGTCTTGATCAACGGGACCGGCTTTTCTGGCGTTACGATGGTCACGTTTGGGGGAGTGCTCTCGTCCTTCTCGGTCATTTCCACCACCGTAATCAGCGCGACAGTTCCCGCGGGGTGGGGAACGCTTCCTGTTCAGGTTACCGCAGGCGGGCGACAGAGCCCAGTGATATGCGGCAGCTTCCTGACTCACGGTCCCACCCTGCCCCTCCATACTCCCGAGGTCTCGTCGGTTTCGCCGACGACCGGGGCTACTGGATCCACGGTAACAATCAACGGTGCGTACTTCCGAGCCACGTCCACCGTCAAATTCGGTGGGATAGCAGCCTCTGGGGTCTCGCTCATTTCTCCAGGGGTTCTACACGCAACGGCCCCTCTCGGGGCTGGCTCGGTCGACGTCACCGTAACCACTACCGTTGGGACTAGCCCCACCTCTAGTTGCGACCTGTTCACCATTCAACCCATCCCGACCATCATCTCAGTAACTCCGGACCAGGGACCGGTTGGCCAGTCCACAATCATCGAAGGGAGGAACTTCCTCCCAAATGCATCCGTCTACTTCGGGTCGACTGCGTCGACAGGCGTGACCGTCACGAACACCACTCTCCTAACCGCCACGGCACCGACGGGGTCCGGAACCGTGAATGTGACCGTGCGACAAGCGGGATACTCAAGCCCGACTACGTGCGCTGACAATTTCACGTACGGTGCCGCCGCCCCAACCGCGGCTCCGCAAATCGAGTGGGTGACTCCGACCGCGAACAAGTCCTTCGGGTCCGACATTATCGCCGGCTACAACTTCCTGCCAAACGCCACGGTGTTTTTCGGCGGTGTCCCGTCGCCGCAAGTCTACTACTCGACGTCTACGCTGCTCCAAGTCGAGGTCCCCCTAGGGAAGGGAACGGTGCCAGTCCAGGTCTCGGAAAGCTCAGGGTCGAGCCTCCTCACTTGCGCGGACCGCTTCTCGATCCAGTACCCAGCGCCGTTGGTCAACTTCACGGTAAAGTCTTGGACGCTGCCCTTGGCCGTCGCTGCGGCACCGGTCTTTGTCGGGGGCAGTCCTTACTCTGGCGTCAACTCGGTCGGGGTCGGAATCGCCGCCGGCATCCTGGCCAGCAATGTCTCTGACTCGAAGATCATTTTCTATCACCTTAACGCGACCTCCGCGACCTTTGTTCCCCTGAAGATCTTCCGCTTCTCGCTTTTCAACGCGTCATCGCCAGGAAACTCGATCGGGCAAACCAGCCTGTCTGTCACGAACGGATCCAGCGGCCAAGTCGCCGTCGTCTCCTATGGTCAGGCCGTGTTCGGGCTTTTCACGACATTCTTGAACGGCCAGTACGTCGCGGAAACTCTAGGTTCCTCAAATGGGGGAGTAACCTGGGGAGGGCCATACTCGACCACGAATGTCCAAGGGTCGATCCGTGATCCCGAGGTTGCGGTCTCCCCTGCGGGCTACGTTTACGCGACCTGGCGAGAGAATTCTGGTGGGGTCTGGCAGGTCGATCAGGCAGTCTACTGGCCCTCGGGGGTATTCCTTTCGCAGCCCACGCCGATTTCCGGAAGCGCAGGCGGAACAATCTTGGCGACGGGCCCACCGACACTCATGGTCGACCCTTTCGGGCGGGCCGTGTTCGGATGGACTAGCGCTGTTGCCTATGGAGGCGGTGGACCCACCGCTCCCGCTGGCCCACTCCCGACGGGGGGTTGGTCCTACTTCCGATACACCGGGGCGTTCATCTCGGCCTACTCTGCATTGAGAACCATCGCCGGCGGGTTCAACGCCACGGTCCCCGCGGATTACGAGCGATACGGCGGGACAGGGCTACACGCCTTCCGGGCATCCATAAACGTAACGCTGCAGAAGCTACAAAATGACACGACAAATGTGTCCAGACTTTGTCTCTCCCAACAGGTCTCGTTCGGCAGCTTGTACCCCAGTATCACAGATCTCGCGCCTGGCCCGGTTGCGTTGGGACCTCCGATCGCCTCGTGTACGGTCACCGAGGGTTTGGACAGCTCAATCCTGTTCGACTCGACCGGCCCATTTTCTGCCAACATTTACTTAGAAGTCGAATCGAGCAACCTGCTCGAGGCCGTTGGTCTCGGCTCAATGCCGATCCCGCCATGGGTAACGGGACTCTACTCTCCCCCTCCTCTGAAAGGCGGAGCGTTCGTCCCGGGAACGGGGCAGAAATGGCAAAACGGGCAGGGAACGGCGATTCAGGTGTTCCCGGTGACGCTCAACCCGGGATCGATCTTCCTGAACGCCTCCGGGGTCTTCTGGACGAAGTACAGTGCGACTAACAATGCGTACAATGCGACGACCGTTTGTGGAGTAACCTCGAACCTAGATGTCCCATCAATCTACTCCACGAACCTGACCGTCAAGAACCAAGCCGGGACGACAACTGCCGTCAGCACATTTACCTCGTTGACACAGCTCATGGACATCTACGTGACTCTCCTCAAGGGTCTGCGCAATGGGACCTGGATCGAGAAGGTCACGGTAACCTACAAGGATACGCAACAAAGCACAAACTATTGTCCGGGTGCTTTCGGATTCACGAACTACACTCGGAGTGTCACCCCGTCAACCGGTTGGCCCAAGACGTTCACGACGACACTGAGCGGGACCTACACCACTGGCCTCGGCTACTTCCCCTCTAACGTGACGCTGAATTCCACCGGGGTCAACGGAAATCCGGCCGTTATGAACGACAACATCTCGTGGCAGAACACGATCTATGCCGTCGCCGACGCCTGGGTTAACCAAACCTCCAGCGGAACACACTATAACGTGGCTTGGACGAATACGACGTACAAGATTCCCGAATACGTTCAGGGGAGCGGACTGCAAAGTGTTCCGGTCGGCAGGACGTACTCCTTTACCGCGCTTACTCAGACTCAGGCGGGATCGGCCAACCCCTCGTGGTGGCCTACTCTGAACAGTAATCAGGTCTCTGTCGCTCCGCCGATTGAGAGCCTCAAGTTCGTTTGTCCGAGCTTCACGCAACTCGCGAACTATCCGTCCTGTGACATCTTGGGCTAACTTCTCGCCCCGGTTTCCGTTCGCGTGACCTC
>JAKIVZ010000006.1 GCA_022750295.1 Candidatus Lutacidiplasma silvani | reverse complement strand
ACAGGTCCTGCGTGCCGACGGCGTGGATGACCGAGCCCGCGGCGAGGAACAGGAGCGCCTTGAAGAACGCGTGCGTGAAGAGATGGTACATCCCGACCATCGCGAACCCGGCGCCGACGCCGAGGACCATGTACCCCAGCTGGCTGATCGTCGAGTACGCGATCACCCGTTTGATGTCCGGGTGGACGACCGCCATCGTGGCGGCGAAGAACGTCGTGAATCCCCCGACCGCGACGATCGCGAGCCGGTCGTCCGGGGTGAACCCGAGGAACAGAGAGGCGACGACGAGGAGGTAGACGCCGGCGGCGACCATCGTCGCGGCGTGAATGAGGGCGCTGACGGTCGTCGGCCCTTCCATCGCGTCGGGGAGCCAGGCGTGGAGCGGGAATTGCGCCGACTTGCCAGCGGCGCCGGCGAGCATCATCAGCCCGGCGACCGTGAGGAGCGGGGTGTTCGCCCCCATCGAGGCGGCCAGGAACGGGCTCGAACCGTGGACGAACAGGAACCCGCTCGCGGCCCAGCCGTTGCCGCTGCCGCTCGTCGCGTAGACGGTGAAGTAGATGAAAATCCCGAGGAGGAAGAGGACGTCGCCGACCCGGGTGACGAGGAACGCCTCCTTCGCGGCCGAGGCGGCGCTCGGCTTCTCGTAGTAGAAGCCGATCAGGAAGTACGAGCAGACGCCGACGAGCTCCCAGAACAGGAAGAACTCGAGGAGATTGTCGGCGAGGACGAGCCCCGTCATCGCGGCGAGGAACAGCGAGAGCTCGGCGTAGTACCGGGGGAGCCCCCGGTCCTCGTGCATGTAGCCGATCGAGTAGAGGAGGACGAGGAAGCCGACGACGGTGACGACGAGGAGCATCAGCGCCGAGATCGGGTCGACGAGGACCCCGATCACGAGGGAGAACCCGTTCGGGAACGCGCCCGGCGAACCCGGGAGCTGGAGCCACGTGAAGCTCGCGTCGGAGTAGTGGCCGGGGTTCAGCATCTCGGCGGCGGCGACGAGGGCGCCGACGACCAGGGCCGCGCCCGCGAATCCGACCGCGACCCATCCGCCGTACTCGAGCTTCTTCAGCTTGGTCCCGAGGAGCCCGACGATGACGAACGAGACCGCCATCAGGGTCGGGACGAGGAAGGCGAGTGTGAAGGCGAAATCCAACGTTCCGATCGGCCCTTCCCCCTTAGTTCTTCAGCGACGTCGCTTCGGCCACGTTGATCGACCCGCGCTGCCGGTTGAGCGCGAGGACGATGGCGAGGCCGACCGCGACCTCGGTCGCCGCCAACCCGACGAGGACGACCGCGATCGCCTGCCCCGAGAGTCCCCCCGGGGTCCCGGCGAACGCGGCGAAGTACACGAAATTGAGGATCGCGGCGTTCATCGCGATCTCGACGGCGATGAGGAGGAGGATGAAGTTCCTCCGGGTGAGAATGCCGAAGAGACCGACGGCGAGGAGCGTCGCGGAGAGGAACAGGAGGCTTGCGACGGAGAGTTCGGTCATTCGCGCCCCTCCCGGACCAGGTAGATCGCGCCGGAGAGCGCGCTCAGCATGACGAGGCCGAGGAGGACGAGCCACGCCCCGTCCTGGTTGAAGAGCGTGGTGGAGAGGAGGGTCACGTCGTACGACCGGACGAGCGTCACCTGCTGGGGGAGCGAGGCGGCCACGACCGCGAGGACGACGATCGCGAGGAGCGCGAGGGCGAGGGGGAACGGTCCGATCCCGGTCGCCGCTTCCCGAGCGAAGATCCGCTTCCGCGTGACCATCACGCCGAACAGGAGGAGGATCGTCACCGCGCCGGCGTAGACGCCGAGCTGGAGGACCCCGAGGAACGGCGCCGAGAGGAGGAAGTAGATCGCCGAGAGCGAGACGAAGAACACCGAGACCCACAGGATCGTGTGGACGAGCTCGCGGACCAGGAGGGCGGCGAGTGCCGTCCCCACCGCGATCGCGGCCAGTGCGAGGAACGCGAGTTCCTCGACGATCACGTGTGAGTCCCCCAGAACAGGCACTCCTTCGGGCAGACCGAGATGCACGTGCCGCAGCGGACGCAGTCGGAGTCGTTGATGACCGGCTCCTTCCAGATCCGCTTCGCCGGCTTTTCCCCCGGTTTCGGCGTCCCTTTCGGAATGTCGAGCATCGTGATGCAGTTCGTCGGACAGTCGCGGGAGCACGCGTTGCACCCGATGCAGAGCGGGGCGTCGAGCAGGATCGCGTCCTCGTTCGCCGGCCGCGCGAGCCGGATCGGGTTCATGGGGAGCTTGCGCTGGAACTGGTCGAACATCTTCTGGGGGGAGTAGACCATGTCCGACCGCTTGGTGACCGAGAGCTCGTAGCGGGTCGTCATGGTGAGGCACCCCTCGGGGCACGCGTCGGAGCAGAAGCCGCAGTACGAGCACTTTCCGTAGTCGATCTCCGGGCACTTCTTCGGGTGCTTCGGGTCCCCGCCGGGGACCGTGACCATGTCAATGCAGAGGTCCGGGCACGAGAACGCGCAGAGGTTGCACGAGATGCAGGTGTTGATGTTGAGCGCGTGGACGCCCCGGTAGTTGTCCCACACCTCGCCGACGCCGATCGGCTTTCCCGACGCGACGCGGACCTCGCCCCGGAACTTCGGGTCCTCGAGCCTCTCGAACGGGTAGACGATCGTCGAGGGGCGGACGAGGCTCTTCATGAACTGCCGGGCCGCCGTGTACATCGGCTTCACGATCAGTCCCTGGTCCCCCTCGCCCTGCGCGCGCTTCTTGGTGTCGACCTCTGCGGCCATGGATGATCGTTAGCCCCCCATCGACGGAATGCAGCCGAACACGGGGAGACACTTCACGAGGACGAGCGCCGCCGCGAGGACGACGGCGGCGAGAGAGAGCGGGATCATCCGCATCCAGCCGATCCGCAGGAGCTGGTCGGTCCGGACCCTCGGCAGGGCGGCGCGGATCCAGACGAACACCCCGAACACCGCGTACGTCTTCACGAGGAACCAGAAGATTCCGGCGAGCGGGAACGTCGTCAGGGCGCTCGGTACGTACGTGGGGAGGGTCCAGCCCCCGAGGAAGAGGAGGACGATCAGGAAGCTGCCGGCGAGGGCCCGCAGGTAGTCGGCGAGCATGAAGAACGCGAAGAGCATTCCGCCGTACTCGGTGTTCCATCCCTCGACGAGCTCCGCCTCCGCCTCGGGCAGGTCGAACGGGATCCGTTCCATCTCCGCGAGCATCCCGATCGCGAAGACGACCATCGCGAGGACGAGCGGGCCCCAGAACCAGTAGTTCTGCTGCTCGGCGACGATCGTGTTCAGGTCGAAGCTCCCCGAGACGAGGACGACCGCCACGACCGCGAGGAGGATCGGCACCTCGTACGCGATCATCTGGGCGGCCGACCGCATTCCGCCCATCAGGGAGTACTTGTTGTTGCTCGACCAGGCAGAGATGAAGATGAACAGTGGCGCGAAGCTGAAGATCACGAGCGCGAGGAGCATTGAGAGGGGGAGCGAGCCGTCCGACCAACCGGTCGAGATCGGGAGAACGCCGAACATCAGCAGCGACGTCACCATGTACGCGATCGGACCCGCGTAGAACCCGAGCTCGTCGGCCTCGCGGGGCTTGAACGTGTTCTTCCGGAAGAGCTTCAGGCCGTCCGCGAAGTTTTGCAAGAGACCCGCGTAGCCGACGTGCATCGCCCCCCGCCGGTCCATGAACCGGCCGAGCATCTTGCGCTCGAACCAGATCAGCATGATCGTGTTGATCATGCTCGCCGCGAGGAGGATCGCGCCGAACACCAGGGCCGAAAGCCCCCAGATCACGTCGCCGTTCGAGAGAGGGGCGGCGAGCGGCGGGATGACCCGGCCGACGAGGGTGAGGAGCGCGGAGGCGAGGAAGTACGCGACGTCCCAGAGGGTGGTGAGGGCCATGGTACCGCCCTACCGGTCGACCTCGCCGACGCACACGTCGACGCTGCCCATGATCGGCGGAATGTCGGCGACGTGGTATCCCACGAGATAGTGGTGGGCCGCACTCAGGTTGGCGAACACCGGCGAGCGGAACTTGACGCGGTACGGGTGCTCGCCCCCCTCGTTCACGACGTAGGCACACGCCTCGCCGTGGGGTTCCTCGATCGCCGAGAGACCGACCCCTTTCGGGTAGTTCCGCTTGAGGAGGTACGCCTCCCTTCCGATCGGGGCGTACGGGGCTCCGAGCCACCGGGGAAGGTGGTCGGCAAGGACCGGCCCCGGGTGGCTGTCGAGCCAATCGAGGACCTGGCGGAGGATCCGGACCGATTGGCGCATCTCCTCCATCCGGACGAGATAGCGCCCCGTGACGTCGGCCGAGTCCGCGGTCGCCACGTCGAACTCGACCTGGGAGTAGCGGGAGTACGGCCGGTCCTTCCGCAGGTCCCGCTTCGACCCGGCGGACCGGAGCATCGGCCCGGTGACCCCGAGGCGCACGCAGTCGTTCGCCTTCAGGACCCCCAGGTCGTCGCAGCGTCGCCGGAAGATGTCGGAGCCCATGCAGAGCCGGTCGTACTCGACGAACCGGGGCTCGAGCCAGTCGAGGACCTCCCGCGCCCGGTGGGTGAATCCCTCGGGGACATCGTTGCGAACGCCGCCGACGCGCATGTACTCGTAGGTGAGGCGGCCGCCGGTGTAACTCTGGAAGAGGTCGAGGATCAGGTCCCGGTCCCGCATCCCGTACAGGAACGGGCTCATCAGCCCCAGATCCTGGACGAACGCCGCGTACCACATGATGTGGGACGCGAGCCGCTGGAACTCCTCCGACATCATCCGGATCCAATCGGACCGCTCGGTCGGCGCGATGCCGAGCGCCTTCTCGGCCGCCTGCACGTAGAGGTGCTCCCACGCGATCCCGGCGACGTAGCAGGTCCGGTCCATCAGCGTGATCACTTCGTTGTAGTGCCGGTCCTCGCTGATCTTCTCGATTCCGCGGTGGAGGTACCCCATCTCGGGGTCGACGTCAAGGATCCGCTCGCCATCGATCCGGACGCGGAGATTCCAGAGGCCGTGGGTCATGGGGTGCTGGGGCCCCATGTTGATCCACATCTCAGACATGGCGCACCTTGACCTCGAGATCCTCGGGCTCGTGGAGCTTGAACGCGCGCTGGAGCGGGTGGAACTGGTAACCGTCCGGCATCAGCAGGTGCCGGAGGTCGGGGTGGTGGTCGAACTGGATCCCCACGAGCTCCCACGCCTCCCGCTCGTGCCAGTTCGCGGACGGCCAGCACGCCGAGGCGGTCTCGATGTGCGGCGCCTTCGCGTCGAGGTCGGCCGAGAGGAGGAGATACGTCTTCGCGGGGTCCGACCAGACGAGGTAGAACACCTCGTACCGCTCGACCCAGTCGATCCCCCCCACCATCGAGAGGTGGGGGAACCCGAGGGCGTCGCGCACGATCGGAAACAGCGCCGTCGCGGCCGTCGGGTCGAACTTGACCCGTGCGGCCACACCCTCGAAGGGCTCGATCGAGATAATCCCCGGGGCGCCGGCGGCCGCGAGCTTCGTGCGCACGTCCTCCGGGTTCATCTCCGTCTCCTTCGTCCGTTCGGGGCCGGCGGGGGGCCTACGCGCCGCGCTCCCGGATCAGGGCTTCCAGTCGGAGGATCCCATCGAGGAGCGCTTCGGGGCGGGGGGGGCAGCCGGCGATGTACACATCGACCGGGACCAGCTTATCGACGCCGGGAACGACCGAGTAGGCGGTCCGGAACGGACCGCCGCCGGTCGCGCAGTTTCCCATCGCGATGACCCACTTGGGTTCGGGCATCTGCTCGTAGAGGGCAATGAGCTTGTGGGCGACCTTCCAGGTCACGGTCCCGTTCACGATCAGGAGGTCGCACTGGCGGGGCGACGACCGGGGGACGACCCCGAACCGCTCCGCGTCCCACCGGGCCCCGAAGGCGGCCGCGAATTCGATCGCGCAACACGCGAGGCCCCAATGGAGCGGGAACAGCGAATTCCGTCCGGCCCAGTTGAAGACGGGGCGGATGAGTTTCCCCTCGGCCTGCTCCTTGACGAGGGCGCTCAGTGCCTCCTTCGCCTCCGGGATGAACTCCCGGGACCGAAGGGTCTCGATCTCGACGAACGAGACGTCCGAGGAAACGATGGGCAGTTCTCCGCCCGGTCCGACGACGGCGGCCGCGGGTTTGGCCACGGAGGCCACGGCGGGCCCCGGGGTGCTCATACGACCCACCGCTTCTCGCCGGAGAGGGCGTAGTAGATCCCGGCCAAGGCGAGGAGCGTGAAGGTGCCGGCGACGAAGATGGCGACCGCCGTGTCGTTCCCGCCGCGGAACGTCAGCGCCCAGAGCGCCAGGACGAACCCGATCACGTCGACGGCGACGAACACGATCGCGAACGTGTAATGCTGGGTCGGGAAGTCGATCTGGGCCTCGCCCTCGGCCTCCTCCCCGCACTCGTAGGTCGTGAGCTGGAGGTACGACTTCCGGGACTTCGCGCCCAGCGTGCGATTCGCGATGATCGACCCGACCCCGAAGGCGGTCACGATCGCGCCGAAAACCAGGAACGTATCGATCCCCGCCGCCATCGACCCCTCCTTCGGCTCGCTGAAGTCGCGGCTCGACGACCTCGAGGCGTTATTTAAGCGCTCGCGGGAGCGGCGGGTTCGAACGGGGTTTTCGACTCGGCCGGGCACCCTTATCGCGCCCATCGCTCCGAGGGCCGGCGTGCCGCCCGCCTTCCGGTCGCCGGTGACCCTCGCGGGAACCCGGCTGCGCCTCGAACCCTTGGAACTGGGTCATGCCGAAGGCCTGGCCCGTTTCTCCGCACGGCCCGAGATGTGGCAGTTCCTGAGCTACGGTCCCTTCCCCGACGTCCCGGCGTTACGGGGCCACATCACGGACCTCCTCCAACGTCAGTCGGTGGGGACCGACCTCGCGTTCGTCATTCGTCGTCGGAGTGACGGGAACCTCGTCGGGATGACCCGATTCCTCAACATCGAGCGCCCCGACGAAGCGGTGGAGATCGGCGGAACGTGGTTCGACCCCGCCGTCTGGCGAGGGCCCTACAATACCGAGGCGAAGCGACTCATGCTGGGCCACGCGTTCGATTCGGAAGGCGTGCACCGGGTGGCGATCTGCACCGACCTGCGGAACGAACGCAGCCAGCGGGCCATCGAACGGATCGGCGGTCGCCGCGAAGGGATCCTCCGGGAAGTCCGGATCGTCCGGAACGGGTACCGTCGCTCGACGGTGGTGTACTCGATCCTGGTCGAAGAGTGGCCCGAGGTCCGCGACCGGCTCGACTCGTGGATCGCCCGCCCGTGGGTCGAACCGGTTCTGGCGTAGGCCGAGGCCACGCGTCGGTCGCCCATCCCATGGGCCGACCGGGTCGGAGAATCCGGACGGATCCCTCCCGGTCGACACCTCGTGCCCCTCGGACGACGGAGGGAGCGGCCTCCGGACCGGGCGCCAATTCGTGGTCCGCTCGCTCTACCCGGGGGGCGGGAACTTCGCGGGTCGCTTCGCGTGGAACGCTTGGATCCCCTCCGGGAGTTCGGTCCGCCGGGCCGCTTCCACCGCTCCCTGACGCTCCCGGGCCAATTGGCCCTCGAGCGGTTCGGTGAACGCCGAGTGGAGGAGCCGCTTCATCCAGCCGTACGCGAAGGTCGGACCGTCGGCGAGTTCGCGGGCCCGCTCGCGGGCCCGTTCGGCGAGGCGTTCGGCGGGCACCACCTCGTGGAGCAGCCCGAGCTCGCGCGCCCGCTCCGCCGGGATTCGGGCATTCGTGAAGAGAAACTCCTGGGCAAGGCCGAGTCCGAGGAAGTGCGGAAGAAAGTACGTGAGGCCCCCGTCCGGAACGGCCCCCAGCGCGGGGAACGCGGGGACCAGCAACGCACTTTCCGCGGCGATCCGCCAATCGGCGGCGAGGGCCAGGGAGAGCCCCCCGCCGGCCGCGACGCCAGGGAGCGCGGCCACGACGGGCTTCGCCATCCCGACGATCGCGCGGACCGAACGTTCCTGCTCCCCCGTGAGGTCATGGAAGAACGTCGGCAGGGTTCCGGACGTTCGCGCCCCTTCCATCGCGGCCACATCCCCCCCGGCCGAGAACGCCCGCCCGGTGCCCGTCACGACCACGGCCCGGACCGAGGGGTCCAGCGCGACCGTCTCGAGCGCCGCGCGGAACCGTTGGAACGAGGGCACGTCGAACCCGTTCAGGCGCTCCGGGCGGTTGAGGCACAGTTCGACGACGGGTCCGTCGCGGTGGACGAGAAGGGTCTCCGTCATGGGGGTACGTCGGCGAGGACCGGTACGTCGATAAGAACCCGCCGGCGAGGAGCGAGGGGGGAGGGAATCGCCTAGTTGCCGTTCGGATACAGCTCCGCGATCAATCGAAGCGAGGCGGGAGCGGAGTACCCCGCCCGAGCCACGATCCGGTCGGCGGTGATGATCCGCTTGAAGCCGACGAACGCACGGGTGACGAAAAACAGGTACGAATACCGCTTCATGGTGAAGGCGACAATCGCTCCCTGCGGTTCGCAGAGCACCTTCACGGTGTGGTGCTCGGAGATCCAGCGTCGCGCCACGGGTTCGCCGACGGCCACCGGGTGAGATATAGGCTCGCCGGACCCTCGCCGGGGGGAACCCCGGCGGTTCCGGTCGGGAGGGGCGACGCGTCGTCGTCCGGAGCTCCCGTACCGGCCCCCAACGAGACGTTGCTCGGAATCAGCAGGGGCGAAGTTCGGGGCGCTCCGTAGTCGAAGAACGGTTCCAGGGAGGGGGCGGAGGCGACCCGGGGGTTAAGGAACGGCAGCCCCCAATTCTGGTCCACGAAGCGGAGGAGGGCGGCGGGGTCGAGCGTCGTGTTGACGAGGGTTCCCGGGGTCGTCCACGGCGAGATCACGAGCAGCGGGACGCGAAACCCGTCGCCGCCCGACGTCGTCACGGGCGGCAGGACCGGGTCCCAGAACCCTCCGCCCTCGTCGAAGAACACGAAGATCACCGAGGACGGTCCGATCGGGCTCCCCAGGATATCGTCGATGACCGTCGCGCTCCACTCGGCCCCGACGGTGACGTTGTCGTCGGGGTGTTCGCTGACCGTCGGGTCGTTCGACGGGTCGAGGAACGTCACCGCCGGGGCGTCCGTGGAGTTCAGCTGCCCGGGGAGCTCGGTCACCGGGACGACCCGCGCGGATTCGCACGGGTTCACGGCGATCGACGGAACGAGGTCCGGCGCCAAGTTGACCGGGATCCCGGCGTAGTCGTAGTCCCACGCGATCCCGTTGGCGCTCAGCTGGTCGAGGATGGTGGGGAAGTCGAAGGTCCCGGACGGGGGTGGGGAGCCGCTCGTCCAGCCGCCGCTCGTCCCCGAGAGGTCGAAGACCCGGTTCGGCAGAGTGGGGCCGAGGACGCCGGTGAAGAACCGGTCGGCGAGCGCGTAGTGGTTCGCGTACGCGGTGTACGGCGCGATGGTGCTGGGGGCGTAGAACCCCACGGCATCCTCGGGGGCGAGGGCGCCCGCGGCGTTCGCCTCCGCAACGAAATCGTCGAGTCGTCCCGCGTCCTCGTCCACGACCTCCGCGGCGTTCGAATGCGGAAGGTCGGGCGTGCCGCTCGCATGGAGCTCGAACGGCGAGACGGTGGAGCTCGACCCGAACGCCACCGGGAACACGCCCTGTGGCGGGTAGCCGAGCACGCCGGGCCGGTCGCCGAAATAGTTCTCGAACGCGTGGTTCTCCTTGATCAAGAAGAACACGTGCTGCACCGGGGAGCGAGCGCTCCCCGCTCCGCTCGAGAGCGAAGGGCATCCGGACGGCTCCGCGGGCGACCGGAGGCCCAGCGCGATCGCCGTCCCTCCCGTGAGCAGAGCGGCCAGGACGACGGCGACGACGGCTCTCGAGGGGCCGATCATCCGGCGGCCCCGGTCCGCCGGAGGACGGCAAAGAACACGTCCGCGAGCGGGCCCAACCGTCGGGGGCCCGTCAACCGCCGATCCCACCGGTCCAACCGGTCCCAAGCGGTACCCCAACGGTCCCACCGTGCCGCGTATTCCGGTGGCGGCAACACCACTCCAAGCCCCTCCAACCCGACGAGGGAAAACTCCGGAGCGAACACGTTCCGAATCTCTCGGACCGAGCGGAAGTACACGTCCACGGAGAAGCGGTGGGTCCCGACCGGCGCCGGTCGGAGGTAGCGCGAACGAATCCGGTCGGCCGAGCCTCCGAGGACCGCGGCGAGGGGTCCGACGAGCGCGTGGCGGTTGTAGACTCCCGCGACGAACCGAGCGCCGGGCCGGAGGAGCTCCCCGAGAGCTCGCGCGAACGTTCCCAGATCGGGCTCGAGGTTCATCGCGCCGAACGTCGAATACCCCCCATCGAACGAGGCGGCCCCGAATTCCGGGACGAGAGCTCCCAGGTCCCGGGCACGGGCCGTCCGGGTGGTGAGCTCGCCGGCCCACCCCGCTTCCGCCGCATTCTCCGCGAGCTTGGCGAGCATCCCCGGGGAGAGATCGACCGCCACGACGCGATGCCCGGCCCGGAGCATCGGAAGGGTCTCCGCGCCGGTCCCGCTCCCGATCTCGAGCAGCCGGCCGTGATCCGGAAACGTCCGCCGCAGGAGCGCAAGCGACCGCGACCGGTATCGGAGCTCGACCGGGTTTCGGTCGAGGCGGGTCCGATACTCGGGGGCGGCGCCGTCGAACTCGGCCCGCAACCAGCGCCCGTACGGCTCGGTCGACCCCGATTCCCCCCGAGGGTCAATCGAGATCAGGCGACCCGGGCGCCCGTACCAGCGCTCGGCGTTCGCCAGTCCGGCCGTGTCCCGGAATCGCTGGATCAGTCTCGCCCGGGTCGCCGGGTCCGTCACGAGCGTGGCCGACCCCACGCCCGCGACCGACCCAATCGCGATCTTGGCGCGACCGGTGCGCAAGACCTCCGTCGACCAATGGGTCTCCCCTCCGGAGGCCAGAACGTAGTAGAAGGGCGGTTCGGCTACGTAGCGGAGTCGAATTCGATCGTGCGACGTCTCGAGGACCAGGGTTTCGGCCCCCGACGGACTCTCCATCCGACCCTTACTCCGGCGGCTCCCGCAAGCGGCCGGGGTCCGTCGCTCGACGGACCGTGGACCCCTCGGGAGCGTACACCGCCGAGACGATCCCTTCGCGTTGGGAAATGGGGAATTCGCAGTTCCCGCACCGAATTTCCCCGGGGTCGGGAAGCGGGCCGACCGGAGCCCGACAGCACGGACAGACCACGATTCCGTCGAACGCCGGGAACGGAGCCGCCCCCTGCGCGGTTCGCCGGGCCAGCAGGAATCGACCGGGGAACAGGAAGGAGGCGGGCCACCGCAGGGCCGCCCGGCCTCGGAACGACACCGGGAGCCAACGGGACAGCCGTTCCGGGCCGACGGCGAGCTCCCGGGTCACCTCGAACCCGGCGTCCCGAACCTCCTCCCGCACTTTCTCCTGCGTGGCCACCACGATCGGGAACGCGGTCGACCCGAGTTCGAGCGAATCGGCCCGGCTCAAGGTGATGCGTCTCGGAGACCCCTGCAGGAAATCCCGAACGTCCCGGTCCAAGGTCGCGACCGTCGGTTTGGGGGCGTAGCCGAGCAGTAACATCCCGCCCGGGGCGAGGACCCGACGGAGCTCCGCCAGGAACCCGCGCGGGTCGCGGATGTGGTGGAAGACCCGGACGTTCACCACGGCCGAGAACGAGCCGTCCGCGAACGGGAGGTGGAACAGATTCGCATGGGCGAAGAGCACTCGACGCCGGTCCCTCGTCGGGTTCACCTGGGTCCTCGCTTCCGGGAGTTGCGTGGGGTCGAGGTCGACTCCGACGTACTCGTCCGCGAGCGACGAGACCGCGGGGGTGAGCCGGCCGAACCCCGTTCCGGCTTCGAGGATCCGCGCCTGCGGCCGATTCCCCAGCGCGTCGTAGAGGAGCGAAGTTTCGAGACGGGTCACCGCGCTGCGGCCGGCCCAGAGCCCTCGAAAATCGAACCCCTCGTACGACGAGAGGGTTTCGGGCGCGACGTCCGCGGACATTCTCCCCGTCGGCGAAGACGAGATTGGAGTATTAACCCCCACAACGGGTCCCGTCGCGCTCCCCCCGCGTCGTCCTCGGGGGAAACGCGGGGTCCGCTCCCTGGGACCCGACGCGAGGGTTGCCGTGCCTCCCTCCGTTCCGCTCTTCCCAGATTCGGGAACCGCGGCGTCGGGCATATACGGCGGCCCAGGTCGGGGCGTCGGATTCGATCCGGATGCCGAGCGGTTGGAACGAGCGGGACGCGGCCCTGGTGGAACACCGGTTCGACAGCGTCCTCGCGGCCGCGCGCCAGAATCGAACTTCCGTCGGCCTCGACAGCATCTCGGACCTGATGCCGCCCGAGGGTCCCGAGGGGGCGGAGGAGGTCTCGGAATGGCTCGCCGCCCATCCGTACGTGGGCCAGCTGGTGGGGGATCGCGTCGTGGCCGGACCGTTCCCGCACCCGAGCGAGAGCGGGGAGCGCCAGGAGCGGGGGCGACGGTTTCTCGCCGAGGCCGAGGAAGCCGTCGCCGGTCCGTTGGCGGCCGCGGCCCCGATGCTCCGATGCGTGGCGGTCACCGGTTCCACCGCGTACGGGGAGCCGTCAAAGTTCGACGACCTCGACTTCCTTGCGATCACCCGCTCGGGCTCGGTATGGCCCTTCCTCCTCTACAGCTTCCTCGTCGCCCGACGCCGCTCCGTCTCCCCCCAGGCCGACGCACCGTCCCACTGGTGCTTCAACTACGTTCTCGACGAGCGGGCGGCCCGGCAGGAATTCTCCACGCCGCGGGGATTCCTGTTCGCCCGGGAGGCGTTGATGGCCCGACCCGTCTCGGGAGAATCGTACTATCGGGGGCTCGTCGGCTCCGCGGGATGGCTCGCCGACGAGGTTCCCCGGCTGCACCGTCGGTGGAGTCAGGGCGGGCTCCCCCCGCTCCCTGCGGAGGCCCCCGCGCCCCTCCCCCTCCGGATCCTCAACGTCGTCCTCTTCCCCCTCCTCGCAACGTACCTCACGCTCACCGCGATGGTCCGCAACCGTCGGCTGACCCGCGAGGGTCGGGGGGCGAAGCGATTCTGGGTCGATGCTCGCCTGGACCGTCTGACGTACGAGACGGAACGGTTCGAGCAGCTCCGGACCCTCTACACCCCCGCCCCCGGCGCGGCCCGGGAGGGGGTCGCATGACCGTGCGGACCGATGAGCTCGGATTGAGCGGCGGGGTCGTCGCCTACAACGAGCGCGGGCGGATCGAAGGGGCGATCCGGTCGCTGCTCGACCAGGAACTGCCGGACGGCGTGGCCTGGACCGAGCTCACCGTGGTCGTCAGCGGAAGCACCGACGGAACCGACGAGGTCGTCCGGGGCCTCGCCGCCGCAGAGCCGCGGATCCGTCTCGTCGTCCAGGCCGAGCGCGAGGGGAAATCGTCGGCGCTCGCGGAAGTGTTCCGTCACGCGCAAGGCGACTACCTGGTCCTGCTGAACGGGGACGCGCGGGCCGCGCCCGGCGCCGTGACCGCGCTCCTGGCGGCCGCGCCGTCTCCGACCGAGCGGTTCGCCGTGATGGGGCGGCCGCTCCCCCCGGACGGCGCCCCCGGCAGTTTTGCGTCGGCGGTGGCGCTCCTCTGGGCCATTCACAATGCGTTGCACGCCCGGCTCCTCTCCGATGGGACGGGCAACCACCTCTCGGACGAGATCCTTCTCTTCCCGGTCCGCGAGCTTCCGCCGGTGGGGCCCGGGATCATCAACGACGGCTCCTACTTCGGCGGGTGGCTGACCCGCCATCGGGGCTCCCTCCGGTACGCTCCCGGGGCCGTGGCCCGCATCACGTCGCCGCGAACGTTCCTCGAGCACGTCCGGCAGCGTCGCCGGATCGTGTTCGGGTACCGACAGATCCGCGACGAGTTCGCGGTGGAACCACTGACGATCGGTCGGTACGCGAGGGCCCACCCGGCCGCCGCCATTCGTTTGCTCACTTCGGAGGTCCGTCGGCCGGGAGGGGTCCGGGCGTTCGCGACCCTGCTGGCGGCCGAAGTTCTCGCCGTGAGCCTCGCCACGATCGATGGGCGGTCGGATCGCCAGGACCACGTTCGCTGGACCCCCATTGCGGGGCTCTCCCCGGACAGCCGGTCGGAGCCGCCGCTCGTGGCCCTCTCGTCCGAGGGTTCCTAGACTCCGACCGGGCGGCGTCGTCCGCCCTGGCTGCCGCGGATCGAAATCGAGGAGGCGACACCGGACTGATATGGCCGACCCCGGTCGGAGCCGCTCGGCCGTGACCGCCGCGTCGAGCCACGTGACGAGGGTTCGCCGATGGATCTGGCTCCGACCCTGGCCAACGGCCGCTACGATCCTGCTCGCCGGCCTCGCGATCCGGGAGGTGTTCTCGTTCTGGACCGGACACCCGTACGACCTCGAGGTCTGGATCCGCACGGGGTCCGTGGTGGCGCACGGGACCAATCCGTACCTCGGCCCGATCGCTCAGGTCCCCGGCGTCAGCTTCGGATACCGGAACCAGCTCCTCTACCCTGCGGCGTACCTCCCGTTCTGGCCTGGGCTCTTCGGGGGAACGTTCCGGCTTTGGGAGCAGGTCGGGGGCGGCAACCGGTTCGTGCTCTATTTCCTGCTGAAGCAGGGTCCGATCGCGGGCGACATGGCGGTGGCCGCCCTCCTCTACCGGTTCGTCCTCCGGGAGACCGGAGAACCGACGACCGCCCTCGGCGCGCTGACGTTCTGGTGCTTCTTCCCGTACGACATCGTGATCAGCGCGATCTGGGGGCAACTCGACTCGGTCACGACGGCCCTCGTCCTCCTCGCCCTCCTCTCGTCCGAGGCTCAGTCGGCCCGACGAAGTCTGGCCTGGGGGCTCGGGATCTTCGTGAAATGGATCACGGTGGTCTTCCTCCCGCTGGAGTTCTTCCGCCACCGGGGCGTTCGCCGGCTCTGGCCGGTCGCGAGCGTCGTTCTCGTCGGCGGGCTCACCGTCCTGGCGTTCCGGCTGGCCGGGTGGTCGTTCACCGGGATCGTCGCGACGACCACGTCGTCCACCGGCGGGGGCGGCGGCGGGATGAACTACGTCCAGCTGACGAACCTCTGGTTCGTCGCGAACGCCCTCAACCGCGTCCCGTCGTCGTACTTCGTCCTCCAGCACGCTTGGGTCCCGGTCTGCATCGCCGCCGGGTGGTACACCGCCCGCTGGCTCGGCACCGGCGCCCGGGGCCAACAGCTGCGGGCGTTCCTGTTCGTCCTCACGGCGGTCCTGCTCGTGCGGTGGGGTCTGTACGAGCAGTACATGCTCTACCCGTTCGCCCTCCTCGCCGCCGACGTGTACACGCTCCACCCCGAGCGACGGCGATTTTTTTACTTCCTCGTCGTCGTGGCGTCGGGCTACCTGCTGGTGAACAACGGGGCCGGGATCTGGTTCGCCGCCCCGACCAGCCAGCAGGCGTTCAACATCGTTCAGGGGTTCGATAGCTCGGCGTTCTGGGGAACGGTACGGTACTATCTGCTGGACGTGTTCGGGGTGCTGATGACCGTGAGTCTGGTCCAGTTCCTCTGGGTCCTGGCGCGGGACGACCCCAACCCGCGTCCCTGGTTGATTCCGCCCTGGCCGTTCCTACGCCGGGCCGCCGCGCCGCCCAGCGCCGTCCCCGTGGCATCCGCGGGCCCGTAAGCGATGCGCGTCCTGGAAGTCACCCACCGATACCCTCCGGCGTTGGGGGGCGTCGAGATCCAGGTCCAGGCGATCGCCCGGGGTCTGGCCGACCGGGGGCACCGTGTCGAAATCGCCACCACCGACCTCGCCCGGGATCGCCCGTTCCAGCGCTTCCCGGCCCCCCTCCCGCCGGGGGACTTCCCGGTCCGTCGGCACCGAGCGTACCGACTCGTCCCCGCCCCGCACGGGCTGGGGATCGTGGCCCCCGGGATGGCGCTCGACCTCCTCACCTCGCCAACGGACGTCGTGCACGCCCACGCGTTCGGGATGGCCCCGACGTGGATCGCGGCCGGCGTTCGGAGAGTTCGTCGAACCCCGCTCGTGATCGAGACCCATTTCGATGGCGGGCGGGGGACACCGGGGTGGAGGCTCTACGCCCGGTCGGTCGCCCGACTCACCCTGGCGGCGGCGGACCGGGTCGTCGCCCACACCCGACTCGAGACCGACCTCCTCACCTCGGTCGGGGTCGATCCGGCGCGGATCGTGCGGATCCCGAACGGGATCGACCTCACCGAATTTCACGACGGGCCCGAACGTCGACCGGATCCGGGGGTGGTGACGGCGCTCTTCGTCGGGCGGCTCTCCCCCGAGCGGAAGGGGCTCGAGCCGCTCGTGCGAGCGGTGGCCGCCCTTCCCTCGAACCTCCGACTCCGCCTTCGGATCGTGGGGGAAGACTGGGGCGGCCGTGCCCTGGTCGTCCGGCTCGCACGGGAACTGGGCGTCGACGGCAAGGTCGAATTGGTGGGTCCGTTGCCCCGCGAGCGGTTGCTGGGCGAGTACGCGTCCGCGGACGTGTTCGTGCTGCCGTCCGTGTTCGAGTGCACGCCGATCGTCCTCATGGAGGCGATGGCGGCGGGTCTGCCGATCGTGACGACCCGCGTCGGGGGGATCCCCGAAGTCGTCTCGGAGGGCCGGAACGCGGTCCTCTGCCCCCCGAACGATCCGGGCGCCGTGGCGGCCGCGCTCACCCGGTTCACGCTCGACCCGGCGCTCCGGGCGAACTACGGGGCGTCCGGTCGGGCGGACGTGGTGCGGTTCTCGTGGGCGACCGTGATCCCGCAATGGGAACGACTGTTCGAGAGCTCCATTCGCGCGCCGTCGTGAGGTGCGCACGCACCCCGCGACGCGTCGCCGCGGAGGTCGGCCGACCGGATCAGGGCGGCGGCGGGGGAGGTCGCTTCTTCGGGTCGGCCGGCGGCGGGAACGGCTTGCTGGACGCCGCCGGGGGCGTCGGGTCGGCCCGGTGCGCCGCCGATCCCATGTCCATCACTTCGGGCGGGGGCAGCCGGGTCGTCGGCGTCGCCACGCCCGGGTGGGGGGCCATGGTGTCGTCGATCGAGCCGCCGACCATCGCGGTCGACTCGTCGGTCTCGGCCTTGATCTCGTCCTCGATGCTCTTGATCTCGGTCAGGAGCTCCTCCTGGCGCGGGATCGGTCCCAGGATATCGTCGATCTTTCCGATGGCTCCCTCGAGCTCGCCGAGCGTGTTGAGGCTCCGGTCGGGAACGGCGCGGGAGGTGCCGAGGTACTCGCTGGCCCCCTCCATCAGACGGGAGAACTCGAAGGGGAACAGGATCTTCGTCGCCTGGCCGGCCCCGAGGTTCGAGACCGTGTCGAGCGAGAGGACCGTCAACGCCTTCGCGTCCAGGGTGCCGGCCCCCAACGAGAGGATCCGGAGCCGTTGGGATTCTCCCTGGGCCTCCAGGATCGTGGCCATCCGGCCTCCCTCGGCCTCGAGGATCTTCGACTGCCGGAGGCCCTCCGCCTGCAGGATGCGGGAGCGCTTCTGCCCTTCCGCGACGAGGATGGCCGAGCGCTTCTCCCCGTCCGCGCGGAGCACGGCGGCCCGCCGCTGACGTTCGGCGGAGGTCTGCTCCTCCATCGCCGCCTTGACCGGTCCGACCGGGTCGACCTCCTTGATCTCGACCGCTTCGACGCGGACGCCCCACCGGTCGGTCGCCTCGTCGAGGATGTCCCGGAGCCGGGTGTTGATCCGCTCGCGGTTGTAGAGGACCTCGTCGAGCTCCATGTCGCCAATGATCGACCGGAGCGTCGTCTGGGCGAGCGCGACGGTGGCGACGTGGTAGTCCTGGACCTGGAAGATCGCCTTCGGCGAGTCGACGACCTTGATGTAAATGATCGCGTCGACGTTCGTCGGGGAGTTGTCCTTGGTGATGACCTCCTGGCGGGGCACCTCGAGGACCTGCGTCCGCAGGTCCATCCGGACGACGACGGAGACGGGGCTGATGAAGTGCAGACCCGGATTGATGATCCCCTTGTACGACCCGAACCGGGTGACGACGCCCTGCTGGTACGGGAGGATCGACCAGGCCGACTTGACCAGCAGGATCAAGAGAATGAAGATGACGACGGCGGCGAGAAAGTCGATGACTATTGGGTCCACCATGGTGTTTCCTCCGATCTCCTGAACGAACTGGAACGACCGATCACGAGGCGGGGGTCTCGTCCACCGGGGTTACGGTCACGGAGACTCCTTCGCCGCCGAGGATGCGAACGCGGGCCCCCTCGGGGATCCGGCGGTCGGACCGCGCCGACCAGATCTCGGAGTTGACGCGGACCTTGCCCTTCATGTTGTCCGGTTCGACCGTCCGGGTGACGACCCCGGTGAGTCCTTCCAAGGACATCGGGATCGACGACATCGGTCGGTGGACCGGGGCGATCCGCCGGTAGTACGGCACGGTGGCGAGCGTCGCAATGAACGCCACGAGGACGATGACCGCGGGACCGAACACCGACCCGGTGAGCGGGTTCGGGAGCAGGAGGTAGAGCACGCCCGCCGCGAGGAAGATCGACCCCGGTATCAGAAGGAACACTCCGGGGTGGATGATCTCGACGATGAAGAGAACGGCCCCGATCAGGAGCAGCGGGACGCCGATGACAACCCCTGCATCGACCATGTCTGGCGCGTCGGCGACAATTGTCGAGGGAGGATAAGCGTTCGGCTCGGGGGCTGGGAGGCTCTACCGGATGTACGAGAAGGTGCTCTCGCGGTCGAATCCCCGAACGACGCGGACCGACCGACCGTCCCCTCCGGGAGCTTCCTGCAAGAACGGGTACCGCTGCCAGAGATCCCCCTCGGCGAGGGCGGTCGCGAGGTGGTCCGCGCCGAACGCGGTCCGCGTCACCCAGGCGGTCGCGCGCCGGACCTCGGGCTCCCCCAGGTACCCGAGGGAGTGGAGGTACTCGTGGGCCAAGATGACGTAGACGAACGCGTTGAACTCGAGCGTCGACTTGGCGTGCGAGCGCATGGCCGTCACCAGTCCCTCGTTGAGCACGATGAGATTCCCGGTGACCGGCCAGTATGCCCCGACGCTGGCGGGGAGTTGCGAGAGCCCGAGGCCCAGCCCCGGTCGGTCGAGATGGAGCGTTCGCCGGACCGCCTCCCGAACGATGGAGAACACGCCGTCAAAGTCGAGGGATTGGGAGAGACGTTGTCCAAGATCGCGCGGAATCTCGGGGAGGGGAAGCGGGCCGCCGGGGGGCGTCCGGTCCGGAGGGGACCCGGACGGGCCGGGAGTGGCGGAGAGGAGGGCGTGCATGAGAGCGAATACGTCGGGGGCCGAGATATACCCGTAGTAGCACCGGAGCCACCATCCCTCGGCCCCGCCACCTTCCGGCCGAGCCCTCGACCCTATCTTGCCGAGCGGCTAGATGGGGTTCCATTCCCATGGCCGATGTCGAGGAGACGCTGTTCCCGCGCCGCAAGGAGCGGTTCGAGGACCGGCGCAAGGAGTCCGATCAACGGAAGCTCCTCGACGAGTTCTTCGACCACGCCACGCTCGGGGCGGTGTCCCGGCTGGTGACCCAGGGGCAGTTCGAGCAGATGGACTACCCGATCTCCACCGGAAAGGAGGGAGGCGTGTTCCGCGCCACGGCCCCGGACGGGTACCGGGCCGTGAAGGTGTACCGGATCGGGAACGCGGTGTTCAAGCGGCTCCCGGCGCACGCGCTCGAGGCGCTGAAACGCGAGGCGAGCACCTCGAATTACGGGCGCCTGGTGACGGCCTGGACCCGGCGCGAGCACACGGTCCTGCGTCGACTGTTCGACGCGAAGGTTCGATGTCCCCAGCCGTACGGGTACCTCCGGAACGTCCTCGTGATGGACTTCATCGGCACGGACGGGGTGGCGGCCCCGCGGCTCCAGACCGTCCAGATCGAGGACCCTCAGGGAGTTCACGACGACCTGGTGGTCCAGGTCCGTCGGATGGTGAACGACGCCCGGCTCGTCCACGGCGACCTTTCGGAGTACAACGTACTCGCCCATGAGGGTCGACCGGTCCTGATCGACGTGGCGCAGGCGATGGAAGCCAGTCACCCGCAGGCCCGGGCGCTGCTCGAACGGGACATCGTGAACTTCGTCCGATTCTTCCGCCGCCTCGGCGTCAAGACCTCCCTCGAGAGCTTCCTCGCGGCGGTCGGCCCGGTCCAGCTGGGGCCGAAGGTGGTGTGAGCCATGGGCGTGATGTACGTCCGGATCCCCGACGACCGGCTCGGCGTGCTGATCGGGGCGGGGGGCGAGACCAAGCGGCACATCGAGTCCCGGACGGGGACCTCGGTTTCGGTCGACCGGGAGGACGGAACGATCGAGGTCTCGGCGCCGGACACGGGCGACCCGGTCGGGCTCATGAAGGCCCGGGACGTCGCGCTCGCGATCGGTCGCGGGTTTTCCCCGGAGCGGGCGGAGCGGCTGTTCCGGGACGACACGTACCTGGGCGTCATCGACATCAAGCAGATCTCCGGGAAGCACGAGAAGTCGTCGCTCTGGCGGGTCCGGTCCCGGCTGATCGGCGTCAACGGTCGGGCGCGGACCCGGATCGAGGAGCTCTCCGGGTGTTCGATGAGCGTCTACGGCGCGACGGTCGCCCTCATCGGCCAGGAGCGGCAGCTCGAACGGGCCACCCGGGCGATCGAACTCCTCCTGCACGGGAGCGAGCATGCGGCGGTCTTCCATCTCCTGGCCCGGATGCGACGCGACGACGCGATGAACGAAGCGACGGCCGACGCGGACGAGCCCGACCGCGAGTGACATGGGGAAGACGGTCCGACTCGAGGGCCGGACGCTCGAGTGGGCCCGCGACCGGTTCGCCCGGTACTACGGCACCACCGAGATTCCCCCCCCGCTGAGGTTCGCCCGCCGAGAGTTCGCCGCGTTCCCGTTCACGACCGAGGCGATGATGCGGCGCCACGCCGCCTTCCGGACCGCCGATGAGATCCGGGAGTTCCTCGCCCGCGAGACGCCGCGCCACGTGTACTACTCCTCGGCCTACTACCGATACCCCGACCACCCTACGATGCCCGGGAAGGAGTGGCTCGGCGCCGACGTCGTCTTCGACCTCGACGCCGACCACCTTCGCGGGGCCGACCAGCGGGACTACGCGGGGCAGCTCGCGCTCGTCCGGGACCGGGTCCGCGACCTGCTCGACGACTTCCTGTTCGCGGACTTCGGGGTCGACCCGGCCCGCGTCCAGCTCGTCTTCTCCGGCGGACGCGGCTACCACGTCCACGTCCAGGACGAGGCGTTCTGGAGCCTCACGAGCCCCGAGCGCCGGGAGCTCGTCGACTACGTCACCGGGGCCGGGTTCGATGCCCGCCGAGTGGTCGCGACCGAACGGGGGACGGCGGCGGCCGTGCCGGACGACGACACGGACGCCCCGTCCCGTCGGGCGTCGCGCGCGTTCGCCCGCCTTCCCGCGGCGGACGCCCCCGGCTGGGCCGGCCGAACGAGCCGGGCCGTCGTCGCGCTCCTCGAACGCTTCGACCGGGAGGGGAGCGGCGCGGCGTCCGAGGAGCTCGTCGCCGCCGGCCTCTCCCCGACGAAGGCGAAGCGGCTCGCGAAACTCCTCGTCGACGAGGGGGCGGGGCGGAAGGTCCGCGAGACGCTCAGCCTCGAAGTTCGGAAGGGGGACCTGCCCCCCGAGTTCCTCGACGTCGTCATCGCGCGGGCCGCCGTCGAGATGCAGGGGGAGACCGACGCGCCCGTCACGACCGACATCCACCGGCTCATCCGGCTTCCCGGGTCGCTGCACGGAGGAACGGGATTCCGGGTCGTCCCGCTTGCGATCGAGCGGCTCGACGAGTTCGACCCGTTCGCCGGCGCCCTTCCGGACGTCCCGGCCTCGGACCGGGCGACGGTCCGGGTCACCGAGGACGTCCACTATCCGTTCCCGTCGTCCCCCATCGACCTCGCGGCCGGAGCGGAGCGGGAGCTTCCCGGGCCGGTCGCCCTGTTTCTGGTACTCAGGGGGGAGGCGGAATTTCCGCCTTCACCGGGATGACCAGGCGGCCGATCTTCTCGACGGACGCCTCGACCTGATCCCCGTCCTTCAGCCGGCGACTTTCGTTGCCGAACTCGAACCCCGGGGCGCCGCCGAGCGTGCCGAGGGAGATCACATCCCCCGGTTCGAGGGTCACGCCCTGCGAGAGGTGCGCGAGGATCTGGGGAAGCCGGAAGACGTAGTCGTCGGTCGTGCCCGACTGGCGGACCACGCCGCCGACCTTGAGCTCCATCCGGAGCGGGTAGACGTCGCCGACCTCTTCCTTCGGGACGACCCACGGGCCGACCGCCATCGTGGAGTCGAACCCTTTCCCCATCACCCAGTCGACCGGGCTGTCCGGGGGGTACTGCAGGTCGCGGTACCCCATGTCGAGCGCGATCGTGTAGCCGGCCACGTGGTCGATGGCGTTCGCCGGGGAGATGTGCTTCCCGCGCTTGCCGACGACCGCCGCGAGCTCCACCTCGACGTCCGGGAACGTCCCGGCCGAGTGGAGGATCAGCGGCTCGCTCGGGCCGACGAGGCTGTTGAAGAACCGGGTGAACAGGTACGGTTGCTTCGGAGTCGACCGATTCTGCTCGGCCAGATGGCTCTTCGAGTTCGCCGCGAGGCAATAGATCTTGGCGCCGTTCGCGACCGGGGCGAGGAGCCGGACCCCCTCCTCGGGCTTGAACAGGAACCGGGCCCCCGTCGCGGCGCGCGGGGTCCAGCCGGCCCGCCGGCGCCGCTCGATGTACTCGAGGATCTTCTTCGTGATCTCGACGGAGTCGGCCCCGCCGGAGAAGAACGCCCGCATGTCGCGGAACCGGCTGGGGTCCGCGCCCTTGACCGGGTTGACCCCGAAGTAGTCGCGGCACGCCGTGTCGAGGTCGATGTACTCGTTCGCGTCGGTGACCATCCCGAAGTGGAACTGGTCGGCGAGGACGAAGTGGACGAGCTTCACGGGCCGGTCTCCGCGCGGGCGGGATGGGTGGCGCCAGATAAGGGTCGCGCCGGCGAGGCCCCGGCGGCCGGCCGGTAGGTGAGCACGACCCCGTCGTCGATCGGTTCGGCGGACACGAACCGGACCGGGAGTCCCTCGGAGGCCGGCGCCCCGTCGGGCCCGCGGAGCATGGGGGGCGCCGTCGAACCTCCGATCGCAATCGGGGCGACGTAGACGGTCCACCGGTCCCAGGCGCCGGACCGGAGGACCGAGGCGAGGATCTCCCCGCCCCCTTCGACGAGGAGTTTCCGCAGGCCGCGCCGGCGGAGTTCGGCGAAGAGCGCCCCGAGATCGACCCGCGGAGCGCCGGCCCGAACGACCTGCACGGAGGGGGGAAACGTCCGGTCGCACGCGGTCGAGACGGCCAGGATCGTCGGGGCCGAGCCGTCGAGGACCCGGGCCCTGGTCGGCGTCCGACCGTTCGAGTCGACCACGATCCGGACGGGGCCCTTTCCCACCGGCCGGTCGATCATCTCCCAATGGACCCGGAGCGAGGGGTCGTCCAGGACGACCGTCCCGACCCCGACGAGGATCCCATCGACGTCGGCCCGCAGCCATTGGACGCGCGCGAGGTCCTCGGGGCCGGAGAGCCGGGCCCGTCGTCCGCCCGCGAACGCGAGGCGGCCGTCCATCGAGACGGCGCAGTTGACGAGCACCTCGGGACGGTCGGGAGCGGCCATCGGATCGTTACTCCGGGCCGAGCGAGCCCGCTTCCGCCCGGATCGCGGTCGAGTCGCCGCCGGCCTGCTCGAGGTCGGGCAGATTCGCCTGCACGTTGGCGAGCGCTCCGGCGACGGCGGCCTCGAGGAGGGCGAGCGCGGTGGCGAGGTCGCTCGCGATCGTCGCCCTCACCTTGGGTCGGAGTCCCCGGAGGGTCCGCGCCGCTGAGCGGGCCGTTCGCGCCGTCGCGAGCGGCACTTCGGTCGCATGTCGGACGGCGTTCCGCAGTTCCTCCGCCGTAAAGGGGTCGTCCGGGGCCGCTTTCCGGAGCCGTCGGGCGGCGCGGAGTCCTTCGAAGGCCTGGGTGTCCGCGTCGATCGCGTCCACGAGCGCCGCTCGGGCGTTCTCGAGGTCGGCCAGCCCGGCCGAGAGGGTGGGATCGGGCGACGTGGGCGATTGGGAATACCGGAGGACCATCTCCCCGAGGGCGACCCCCATCGCCCCCGCCGCGGCCGCCGCGCTCCCTCCCCCGGGCGTCGGAGTCCGCGCGGCGAGCCGCGAGCAGAACTCGGTGAGCGATCGGTCGGCGAGTCGGGTCGGGGAGGCCGCCGGGGACGGAGCGATCCGGCGCTCGAGGATCTGCCGCCGGTCGAACGTCTTCAGCTGGAGGTAGGTCTCGGCCGCATCGAAGAGCGCATCCTCGGGGATCAGGCCGACGACCTCCGAGTCCACCGTGCCGACGCCCAGACGGGCCGCTTCGGCCCGGACCGCTTCAACGATCCGGGGAACGGGCGTAGTCCGGTAGTCGGTCAGATTCATCGAAACCTGGGCCAGGTTCCGTTCCTTGATCTCGAACCCCAGCGCCTTCACCTCCGGGAGTCCGCCGTCCCGCGCCCGGACCGCCTTCGCGATTTTCTTGGCGATGGCGACGTCCGGGGTCGCGAGGTTGATGTTGAAGGCGATGAGGACCGGGCGGGCGCCGATCGCCACGGCGCCGGCGCTCGGGTGGACCTTCGACTCGCCAAAATCGGGTCGACGGCCCGGGTCGCTCTCGACCGTGTCGCGGATCCCCTCGAACTGACCCTTGCGGACGTAGGCGAGCTCGGACCGCTCGGGGACCCGGGCGCTCGCGGCATACAGGTACACCGGGACGCCGAGCTCCCGCGCGACCCGCTCGCCGAGCCGCTCGGAAAGTCGAACCGCCTCCGCCATCGTCGCGTCGCCGAGCGGTACGAACGGTACGACGTCGGTCGCCCCCATCCGGGGGTGCTCGCCGACGTGGGTCCGAAGGTCGATCGTTTCGACCGCGACCCGCATCATCTGGAAGACCGCCTCGAGGAGGGGGTCGCCCTCCCCGACGAGGGAGATGACCGACCGGTTGTGGTCGGCGTTCCGCTCGACGTCGAGGACCGTGACCCCGGGAACCTTCCGGGCCGCCGCCGCGATCGCCTCGACCTTCGCCGCGTCCCGCCCCTCCGAGAAGTTCGGGACCGACTCGAACCGGCTCATGCGGGGTCCCCGCCGAACGAATCGAGCATCGTCTGGTGTCCCACCTCGGTCGTCGCGACGACGGGCGCGCTCGCCTTCCGCTTCGCACGGGCCAGGGCCCCGTCGACCCGCTCGGGAGAGAAGCTATGCCGGTCGACCAGGATCCGGTGGACCCCCTCCCGGTCGATCGGGCGTTGGAGGACCTCGCTCACGGGAACCGTCTCCGGATGCCGGAACAACTCGGCGACGGGCTCGACCTCCGCCGGGTCGAGGCCGGCGCGCGCGAGCGTCGCCTCCCACCCGAGATGCTCCCGGACGAGCTTCAGCGCCTTCTTCGGGCCGTACCCCCGGACCCCGTCCGAAAAATCGGTCCCGACCAGGAGGCCGATCATCAGGAGTTCGTCGTCGTTGATCCCGAGCTGCTCGAGGAGGCGGGGTCGGTCGATGATCTGCGCCGCGGGGGCCTTGCCTTTCGGCATTCGGGCGGCGAGTCCTCGCACCAACCGCGGGGCGTGGAACAGCAAGCTATCGTAATCCTCGGAAGCCGAGGCCCAGACCACGCCGTTCGCGGCCATCTGGGCGGCCTGCGCCTCCCCCTCCGAGGGGGCCTGGATCGCCGGCACCCCGAGCGCTTCGAGGAGCTCCTTCGTCTCCTCGGCCATCGAGCGCGTGTACCGGCTCGTTTGCGCCGCCTTCCGACGGGCGGTTTCGAGGTCGCCGGCGGCGAGGGCGTCCTTCCACTGCGACTCGGCCCGCTCCTTGGCCAGGAACCGTTCGCGGAGCGTCCCGGCCTTCAGGTCGGGAGGCTTGCCGTCGAAGACCCACGCCGGGAGCACGCCCTGGCCGAGCAACGAGGTCGTCCGGCCGAGGACCCCCATGAGGTGGCTCGTGGTCCGGCCCTCGGGGTCGCTGAACGGTTGGCCGTCCCGCTGTCGGATCGTCGCGAGGAACTGGTAAACCGCGTTGTAGGCGTCGACCGCGATCGACTTTCCCGCGAGCGATTCCCACGGCAGCTCCTCGGGCGTGACGAGGTCGCGGAACGGGAGCCCCACGTGGCGCGCGGAGCGGACGAAAGTACTTCTCCCTTGGGGCGGAGCGGAGGCGGATAGGACGAACTTACAAAGGGAGCCGACCGTCCCGCGACCGAGGGGCCCGATGGGAGTCGTGTGGCGGACGTTGGAACCGGCGGCGGCCGTGGAACCGGGCGGGATCGTCCTCTCCACGTTCCCTTCGGCCGGTCTCGCGGCGACGATCGCCGGTCACTACATCGTGAAGGCGCTCAATCTCCCCCGGATCGCGATCTTCGAGGGGTCCGATGCGCCGCCGCTCGCCGTCGTCCAGGACGGCCAGGTCAATCCTCCGATCCGGGTCTACGGTCGGCCGGGGCTCGTGGTCGTCCTTTCCGAACTGCCCCTCCCCGCCGAGCTCGCCAACGACGTGGCCCGGGCGATTCTCGATGGCGCCGAGGCCCGAAAGGCCCGGCTCGTGATCAGCCTCGAAGGGGTCATGCCCCACCCGTCCGGCGGGCCCGAGGGCGAACCGGTCGCCGGGGCTCCCGCCGGCGAAACGGTCTGGGTCGCGGCGTCCCGCTCCGACCCGATGTTCGCCTCCCAGCTCGAGCGGTCGGGGGCCCGGCAGCTCGAGGACGGGGTCATCGGCGGCCTCTCCGGCGCGCTCCTTGTCGGGGCGATTCCGCGCACCACCCCCGTCGCCGTCCTCCTCGTCAGCACCCAGGCGGCCGCCGAGGGATTCCCGGACCACCGGGCCGGCGCTTCGCTCATCGAGGCGCTCGACCGGTTCCTTCCCGAGCTGAAGATCGACACCGGCCCGCTCCGCACCCAGGCGGAGATCATCGAGAAGGCGCTACGAGCGGCGATGCGCGCGCACCCGAAGAAGCCGTCCGAACTGCCACCGGAACCGGCGAACCCGACGATCTACGGCTGAGCCGTTCGGACCGGCTAGTTCGACGCGGGCCCACCGAACGCGTCGGTGTACGTCAGAAGGTAGACGGCGCCGCCGATCATCACCATCAGGAGCGCAAGGATCGAGACCGGGTTCGACGAGAACTCCCACACCGTCACGATGATGAGGAGCGTCGGCAACGCGAAGGTGAGCAGCAGGGTGAGGATCCGGCCGTCCATCGACGGGGTTCCGAACCGGTCCCCGACTTAACCCTTCCGGGACGACCCGTCCCCAGGACGAACCGAGAAGAGGGGTCGCGCGGTTCCGCCGGCGTGACCGACCTCGGGGAGTTCCGTTGACCGCGCCGGAAGCTCGCGTCTTCGCCCGATGGCGTCGGGAGCCCGACCCGGGCCCGGGGTTCGCCCAGATCCCGGAGGACGGGGCGTGTCTCTCGGCGTTCCTTCTGGTCACGGAACCCCACGAGCCGCGGAGGGTGCTGCTCGGTCAGGTCGACCCATCGGCCGATTGGGGCCGGCTGGGGGGCCTCGAGGGCGACCGGCTTTCCCGGGCGGTCGGACGCTGGATGCTGCCGTCGTCGCACCTTCTGGAATACGAGGGGCCGAGCGCGGCCGCGCGACGGATCGCCGACGAGCAGCTCGGGCTTGCGGACCTCGCCTTCCCGGAACCCCACGTCGTCTCGGACCCGTACGCCCGGCCGGGGGGCGCGGGGTCCCACTGGGACCTCGATTGCCTCTTCCGGGCGAAGTGGCCCGAGGGGGCACCGGTCTCGGCCCGCCCGTGGAACCGGCTCGAGTTCGTCGACCCGGGGCCGGTGCCCCGCTCCGGGTTCGCGCGGAGCCACGACGACATCCTGCGGTTCGCGGGGCTTCTCGCCGCCGAGTGAGTCCGGACCGGCGCCGAACGCCGACCGCTCAGGACGACTCGGGCCCGCGCGGGGCCGCGATGACCTCGAACGTCAGTTCGACGTCCGGTCCCGAGGCGGGGCCGGACGCGGACAAGTGAGGATAGAGAGGAGGCAGTTCCTCGGGGCTCACCGGGCCGATCGAGCTCCCCGACGACGCCGGAGGGAGCCTCGGGTAGGTGTCCTCGAACGGGACCTGGGCCCGGCGCTGCGCGTCGAGGAGCGCCTCGACGGGGCCGAGCATCGATGCCTCGATATGGCCGGCGATCCGGTCCGCCCATTTCCCCGAGACGCGGGCAAGCGGGAGCCGGGGGTCGCGGCGGGCCATCTCGTCGTTGTCGAGGATCGTGAACGTGGCCTGGCGGCGCTGGTGCTTCTCGACGAATGCGTCGAGGAAGTGGAGGCCGGCGATCGCCCGGTCGGAGACCGCGCGGCGCTCCGACTCCACGGAGAAGGGCTTGACGACGAAGACGCTCAGGACCTCCGCCGACCGGCTCGCGGATTCGAGGACCGCCGGAAGGATCCCGGTGCCGCTGCTCCCGCCGAGGGAGGCGACGACCGTGACGAACGTGGCGCCCTCGAAGATCCGGTCGAGCGCCGGCTCGGCCGCCCGGGCGAGCTGCCCGGCGGTCGCGGCCGTCGTCGGGATGCCGAGCGAGGTTCCGTCGTCGGACCCGAGGCAGATCCGGCGGTCGAACTCCTCGGTGCCGGCGACGCGAGGGTCGCAATTGATTGCGACGGTCTCCAGATAGCGGAGATGGCGGCGGGCGATCTCCCGGCCGATCCGGACCCCTCCGCCGCCGAGGGCGGCTAGAAGGAACCGGACGTCGTGTCCGAGTCGCACGTTGGGCTCCCAGAGCCCCCCGTCGATCGCGTCCGTCCGGGTCGTTGCTCCGTCTCGTTCGTTTTCTCGCCGCTCGTTGGCCTCGCGCACCGCCACCACCCCCGCCGTGAATCGTCCGAAACCCCTCGGCCTACCGGCCCAGGACCCCCTTGCGCTCGAGCTCCGCCGACGTATCGCGCAGCTCGCGCAGCCGGTCCCGGTTCGCGTTGGCGTTCCGGACGGCCGACCGAGATCGCTCGACGAGTTCGGCGACCTTCGCCTCGAACTCGCCCCGACGGAGAAGCTCCGCGAGGACGTCCGCGAGGTCGCGGCCGTTCCCGTTCAGCTCGCCGTACGCGCGCAGCGTCTCCACCTCGTCCGGCCGGAGCCGGATCGGCACCTCGACCAGGTCCCGAACCGGGCGGGGGGGAGCGCTCTCGACGGCCGTGAGGGCCCGCACCCGAAGGAAGTCGCGCAACGCGGCTCGCATCAGCTCCGACCGGCTGCGGAACTCGCCGCTGGCGACAAACGAGTCGACCAGCTGGAGCTCGCGGCGGTGGCAGCGGAGCGCGATGCGCTCATCCTCGGGACCGAGGCGCGACCCGGTGGGAGCCTCCGGCTCCTCCGAGCGGCCTTGCGGGGGTTTGTCGAACACGGCTGGGGCGACCTATGCAAAATCATTCTACTTATAGTATCGGCCGACGTTGCGACGAAAAACCGAATGTCGACTTCACTGAGCGCCGGCCGACGTTGTCGAACAAATTTTCCGGAGTTCCGGAGCCCCGGATTCGCTCCACGTCGTCCGTATAACCGGTCGGAAAACGGGCGAGAAATCGCCCGAAATGTCGATCCCGATGCACGCGCATGGATGCGCAATGGCCAGCGCCCCCGAGCGCCCTCCGACGAGCCTTCGCGACAACGTTCAAATACGGGTCCCCGCCAGTAGTACCCGGGGCGCCCGCCCCGAGAGGTTTGTGACCGCAGTCGTTTCCCCCGGTCGACGCACCCGATCGCACCGCCTGCGCGCGTCGTCGTTCCGCCGAGGACGGCGGGGCGTTTCCGACGTCGTGGCCACGATCCTGCTCCTGGCGCTCACCGTCACCCTGTTCGCATCGGTCTTCATCTTCATCAACACATTCCCCCGCCCGCCGCCGCAGCCGGCGAACCAGTTCTCGGCCACCCTGACCTATGCTTCGTGCGGCGCCTCCTGCAACGAGATCGCCGATGTGAGCGTCCTCCATCTGGCCGGGCCGACGATCGCCGGGGTCAGTAGCTCGCAGACGGCGATCTATCTGGCCTCGGAACGGCGCCCCAGCCAGTTCACCACGCCGTTCACCCTCGCGTCGGGCCTGAACGGGTCGACCGTCTGGTCGCTCGGCCAGACTTGGACGGAGAACCTCACGACCTACAACCTCGACCTCCTCCCCGACAACCTCACGATCTCGATCATCTCGGACTCCCAGCTCTTGTTCCGGATTACCCTCCCCGGGTCGAACACGACCACGCCGCCCATCTTCTCCCAGGCGGGGATCAACCCCACCCAGCCCGGGGTCAGCCAGACGTTCACCATCTACGCCGGGATCACCGACTCGAACGTCAACCCCGGCTCGGTCTACGTCAACGTTTCCGGGATCCCAGGAACGACCGGTTCGGGAATCTACCAGATGTCGTACCTCGCGACCTCCGGCCTCTACATCTACACCCTCGCGGGAGGTTCGACGTCCGCCGGGACGTTCTACGTCTTCGTGAACGCGACGAACCTCAACGTTTCCGGGGGCCGCCAGCAGAACTCGATCGCGATTCCCGTGGTCATCACCAACTCCGGCAGCAGCTCGTCGGTCCTCCAGGTCTCGGTCACCGCGAACAACACCGCCCCGGTCACGGGCCGCCCCGACCAGCTGGAGGCCACGGTGACCAACACCGGGGGCTCTCCGGTGACCGCCGTCGTCCAGTTCTACGTCGGAGGGAACACCGTGGGTTCCCCGTCGTCGCAGGGGCTCACCGCCGGGGCCTCGGGCGTCTATACCCAGACGTGGACCCCCTCGTCCGTCGGAACCACCCCGGTCCAGGCGCTCGCGACGATCACGGGCGCCTCGGCCGAAGATGAGTTCTCGATCACCGTCTACCCCAAGATCCTGCTCGTCGCCCACGCCTATCCGGCCGCGTCGTATCCCGTCTCGAACACGAGCGCCGACCTCGCCCAGGCCCTCACCTCCGCCGGCTTCCCGTTCACGGAGATGGCCGTTCCCTGCGGCACCGTCCTCCCGGCGGCCACGACCTTCGAGGCGTACAAGGTCGTCATCATCGACTTCGGGAGCGCGACCGGCCTGACGTGCGCCGACGTCCCTCCCGGCTCGACGGAGCAGGCGAAGATCACGGCCGCCGCCACGGCGACGAACTTCTGGCTCGTGGGGTCGAACGCGTTCACCGCCACGGCGTGCACGAGCTACTCGGCCGCATTCCAGACGATGTTCGGGCTCGCGACCTCCGGGACGTGCACCACGGCCCACACCACGACGACGACCCTGACGTACACGGCGTCCTCGGGCGCGAACCCGGCCCTGCGGTCGAACGGAATGCCGAGCCCGCTTTCGCTCAACCAGACGTTCGCGGGGTCGGCCGCGTTCGAGCCGTACTTCGCCCTCACGACCCAGGCATCCGGCAAGACGTGGCTCGCAGACTCCACGGGCAAGATCCTCGGCGTCTACACCAATACCACGACCGACCACCAGCAGGAGATCCTCGCGACCGATCCGGCGCTGTTCAGCTCGAAGACGCCGGACGGCAACACCTACGGCACCGCGACGGGGGCGGACAGCTCCGTCGTCTACAACTCCGTCAACTTCCTCAGCGGTCTCTCGACCCCGGCGAATCCGGGCCGCGGCCTTCCCGACTTCGGCCTCTCCGGGACGGTCCAGAAGGGGCTCAAGCACGGCCTCGCGTCGCAGTTCTACGTGGCGGTCCGCTCGAACGGCCCGGCCGCGGGCGCGGTGTATGCGACCCTCTACGTCAACGGAAGCCCGGCGTACTTCCAGGGCGCGCTCGTGACGGGCGCGGGCGTGGTCGGGGCGTTCGGCAACTGGACCTGGATCGCGTTCAACTGGTCGGCCCCGGGCGCGGGCAGCTACACCCTGTCGATCGTCCTCACGACCGAGAACACCGACATGTTCGCCCAGAACAACGCGCAGCCGCTGTCGTACTACAACCGCCCGACGACGTTCACGTAGGCCCGCCCGGCCGAACCTGGTCCTCGGAACGGCCGACCGGGCGGTCGACTCCGAGCGCCGGGGCGCCGACGAGCTCCAGTTTCCACCGCGTGCGCCCCCTCGGCGACGCGCCGTGGGTCGGGGGCCGGGTGGAGGGGTCGCCCCGGCCGCTCAGCCCGAGTTCGACGGAAGCGGAGGTGGGGAACCCCCGCCGCTGAGCGGGGCCCCGCACTTCCAGCACTGGGTTTCCTTGGGGTAGACGACCGCGCCACACTTGGGACAGGCGGCCTCGGGGCGGCGCGCCGCATCGGTGGCCCCGCTCCCGGCGCCGCCGACGGGCGGCGGAGCCCCGGAGGTGGGCGGGATGGTGGACGCGTTGGTGGAGGCCCGGAGCGCCTTCTTCTTCGCTTCGCGGTTCTTCAGATAGACGTAGATCAACAGGGCCGCGAAGAACACCAGCCCCGGGTAGAACAGGACGCTGATCCAGGTGTTCGAGAGGAGCAAGTCGTACGTCGTGGTCCAGGTCCCGGTGATCGGTCCCTGGACGGCCCCGTAGGGGTTGTTGACGTCGAGGAAGATCCACTCGTACGTCGTGTTCGTCTGGTTGGTGGAGACGTTGAGGGTCGTCTTGTCGGCGAGGAGCCCCATCTGCCACCACCAGACGTTCGGTCCAGGGAGGGCGAGATGGAAGTCGACCGCCGACGGCGAACCCGTGTCGTTGACGACCGATTCGTTGACCGGGTAGAACGGGTAGCCGGCGCCGCAGAAGGGGGAGGAGGGGCCCGTCGCGCCCGGGCAGGTGCTGACGTAGACCCAGAGCAGGTCGGGTTGGTAATTGCTCGGCAACCGATTGGCGTACAGGTCGACGGAGAACGTGAAGTTCGTTCCCCCGGCGGCGTTGTAGGGACTGGCCGTGGCGTTGGTCAAGACGGGTTGCCCGTTCGAGGTGTTGTTCACGTCGGTCGACGAGGCGTACGAGGGGCTCGGGACCATCACCTGGGCGGTGAGCCCGTAGTTCACGATGGGACCGGTGACGACGATCGCGACCAATCCCATGATCGCGAGTTCCCGCGGGATCTTCCAGCCCAGGTAGATCGGCAGCCCCATGCCGAACAGCAGGAACGTCGGGATCGCGAAGTACGGCCCGAGGTAGTAGAACGACGCCGCGAGGGTGGCCACCGTCAGGACGACGAGGGCGATCTTCCCGTAGCGCGTCGAAACGAACGCCCGAAGGCTGGCCGCCCGCTGCACGGATTGCGAGCCGAGCGGGGCGCTCCATATAAGGAAACCGCGAGTCGCTCCGACGATGGCGGCCGAGCGGTTCGCCTTGATCATCCTCGATGGGTTGGGGGACCGCCCGCACCCGGATACCGGGGGGGTCAGCCCCGTCGAATCCGCGGCGACCCCGAACCTGGACGGGCTGGTCGCCCGAGGGGCGATCGGTCGCGTCACCGTCGTCGGCCCCGGCGTCGCCCCCGAGTCGGACGCCGGCGTGTTCGCACTCCTGGGCTACGACCCCGTCACCGACTCCCCCGGGCGCGGAGTTCTCGAGGCGCTCGGGGTGGGAATCGAGCTCGCAGCGGGCGACGTCGCCCTCCGGCTGAACTTCGCCACGGCGGACGGGACCGGAGGGATCCTCGATTCGCGCGTCGGCCGGTCGCTGAGCACGGAACAATCCCGGTCCCTCGCCGAGGCGTTGACCCGGGCCGACCTCCTCGCCGATGAGGGGATCCGCGCCGAGGTCCGGGCGACCGTCGGCCATCGTGGCGTCCTCTGGCTCCACCCGACCGACGGGCGTCTCCTTTCCTCGGAAATCTCCAACTCCGACCCGTTCTACGAGAAGGTCGGGGGGATGGGACAGGCCCGCACCGTCTCCGACCCCCGGCCGCTCCCCGTACGGCCTCTGGACGCGAGCGCCGGGGCGGCGCGGACCGCGACGGCGGTCGATATGTTCCTCGCGCGCGCCGGTCCGGTCTTGGCCGGTCACACGGTCAACGCTCGCCGAGCGCTGGCCGGGCAGAAAGTCGCCAATTCCCTTCTGGTGCGGAATGCGGGAGGCGTTTCCGACCATCCCCCCCTCCCGTTCGAGGCTCGGCACGGGATGGCCGGAATCGCCGTCACGGAAATGCCGGTCGAGCGGGGCATTGCGCGGGCGCTGGGACTCGGGGACAAGTTCGTCGGGCCGATGGGCCGGGACCGGGACGCGGCGCTCGCAGAGCGAGCGATGGTCACGCTCGACGCGCTCCGGGTCGTTCCGTTCGTCTACGTCCATCTCAAAGGTCCGGACGAACCCGGGCACGACGGCGACGCCAAGGCCAAGCGCGACGTGGTCGAGGCGCTCGACCGGTCGTTCTTCGGTCCGTTCCTCGCCGGGGTCGATTGGGAGACGACCCGGGTCGCGGTCACGGCGGATCACGCGACCCCGTGCATCGTGAAGGGCCACTCGGACGACCCGGTCCCGTTCGTCCTCGCCGGAGCCGGGGTCCCTGCCCAGCCCCCGTCGGGGAAGTTCGGCGAGCCCCTCGCGGCTCGCGGGGCGCTCGGCGACCACCGGGGCGTCGAGGTGGTGGACCTCCTCCTCGGCTCCCCGCCGGCGCCCCGATGAGGTCGCTCGCGGCGGTCGTCCCGCGGGAATCGGCCGAGGTGGTCCGTCGGGCCCTCGCCCACGACGGCCTCCTCCGGGCGGACCTCGCGGTCGCGCACAGCGGTTCGGAGGTGCTCTTCCCCCTCCTCGCGGCCCCGGCCCGCGCGATTCCGCCGGCGCGGATCGAAGAGCGGGAGTTCGCGGAGCCTCCGCCGCACGATCCGGCATCGTACCGCGAGGGGCTCGACGTGCCGGAGGAGGTCCGCCGCGCCCTGCCGAGGGCGTTCGACGTCGTTGGGGATATCGTCCTGATCCGGATCCCGGAACCTCTCCGGGTCCATGGCCCGGCGGTCGGCGAATCGCTCCTCGCGTTCGTCCCGGGGGCTCGCCTCGTGGGCCTCGACCTCGGGGTCCACGGCGAGACCCGGGTCCGTCGGCTCGAGCGATTGGCCGGGGGCGGCCCGTGGACCACGACCCACCGGGAAAACGGCCTCACCCTCGACGTCGACCTCGAGCGCGCGTACTTCTCCCCCCGCCTCGCCCGGGAGCACGCGGACGTCGCGTCCCAGGTCACCCCCGGCGAGCGAGTCATCGATTTCGCGTGCGGCGTCGCCCCGTTCGGCGCCGCGATCGTCCGGGAGGCCCACGCTCGAGAGGTCGTCGCGGTCGACCTCAACCCGTTCGCCACCGAGCTCGCCGAACGGAACCTTCGGAGGGCCGGCCCCGCCCACCGGTTCCGGGTCGTGACCGGGTCGATCGAGGCGTTCGCCCCGTCGGCCGGGACGTGCGAACGCGCGATCCTCAACCTTCCTCACGGAGGGGTTAAGTACGCACCGTCGGTCGCAACGACGGTGGCGCGCGGGGGTACGCTCCACTTCTACGAAGTGACCGAACGCTCGAGGGCGGACGGCCGACCGGAGGAGCTTCTCAGCATGATCGCGGAACGCGCGAACGGCCCTTGGACGCTGGCAGAATGCCACATCGTCCACGCGTACTCGCCGACCGAGGACCTCGTCGCGTACCGCCTGAGCCGTTCGTAGGGGTCCGATGCCGCTCGTCGTGAACCTCACCGAAGTTTCCGACTCCGACCTGGCCCTCGTGGGCGGCAAGGCGAGCAAGCTCGGCGACGTCGTCCGGCAGGGACTTCCGGTCCCCCCGGGGATCGTGGTCACCACCGAGGCGTACCAGTCGTTCGTCGACCAGACCCCTCTCAAGACGATCATCCCGGAGGCGCTCGCTTCGATCGACCCGGCGCGGAGCGAGACCGTCGATATCGCCTCCCGACGGATCCGGGAGGGGTTCGAGTCGACCGCGTTCCCCCCCGACCTCAAGGCGAAGATCGTCACCGCGTACGAGAAGTTCGTCGCGGACGAGAAGATCCGGTTCGTCGCCGTCCGGTCGTCCGCGACCGCCGAGGACCTCGATGGGGCTTCGTTCGCCGGCCTCCAGGAAACCTATCTGAACGTCGAAGGGACCGAGTCGGTCCTCTCCAACATCCGCAAATGCTGGGGGTCGCTGTTCACCGCGCGCGTCCTGCTCTACCGCACCCGGAAGGGGTTCGACCACCGGACGGTCCAGCTCGCCGTCCTCGTCCAGAAAATGGTTGACTCGGTGGTGAGCGGCATCCTGTTCACCCGGGACCCGAACACCGGGGAGAACCACATGATCATTGAGGCCGGATTTGGCCTCGGCGAGGCGATCGTCGGCGGCGAGGTGACGCCGGACCACTACGTCGTGGACGGCGCCAGCCACCGGATCATCGCGAAGCAGCTCAGCGACCAGGCGTTCCAGCTCGTCCGGGCCGAGGGCGGAGGGAACGTGAAGGTCGACCTCGCCGAGGTCGACCGGAAGCGCCAGAAGCTCTCCGACGAGCGGATCCACCGCCTCGCCTCGCTCGCGAAGGTCATCGAGTCGCACTACCGCCGGCCGATGGACGTGGAGTGGTGCGCCGACGACCGGTCGCTCTACATCGTGCAGGCCCGGCCGATCACGACGATCCCCGCGGCTCCGGCCCCGGGGACTCCGACCCACAACAACGTTTCGAGGTCTCCGGTGGCGAAAGAAGAGAAGTCCTCAGTCGGCCCCGAGCCGATCGTGCGCGGTTTCGGCGCGAGCCCCGGCATCGCCGGTGGCACCGCGCGGCTCTTGCGGACCGCCGCCGAAATGGACAAACTGAAGTCCGGGGAGGTCCTCGTCACGACGATGACCACGCCGGACATGGTTCCGGCGATGGCGCAGGCGGCGGCCATCGTGACCGACGAGGGCGGGATGACCTGCCACGCGGCGATCGTCTCCCGCGAGTTGGGCGTACCCTGCGTGGTCGGGACACGGACGGCCACGAAGACCATCTCGGACGGCGAGCCGGTCAGCGTCAACGGCAAGACCGGATCGGTCTACCGCGGACTCGAGGTCGCCACGGAGGCGGCCCCCGAGGCGGCGGCCGCGGCGGCGGCCGCGAGTTCCGGCGGCGGCGACGGCCACGGGCATGTCCCGGTGACCGCGACCAAGATCTACGTCAACGTCGGCGTTCCGGAGAAGGCCGCCGAATACGCCCGGCTCCCCGTGAACGGGGTGGGCCTCATGCGGATCGAGTTCATCTTCACCGCCCACGTCCGCGACCATCCGCTCGCCTTGCTGAAGCAGGGGAAGCGCGACCAGCTGATCGAGCGGCTCACCGAGGGGATCGCCCGGGTCTGCCAGGCGTTCCACCCCCGCCCGGTGATCATCCGGACCTCCGACTTCAAGACGAACGAATATCGCGGGATGCCGGGCGGCGAGGAGTTCGAGCCGAAGGAGGAGAACCCGATGATCGGCTGGCGGGGATGCTCCCGGTACATCTCCCCGGTCTACAAGCCGGCGTTCCTCTGCGAGCTCGAGGCGATCCAGAAGGTCCGCACCGAGAAGGGCCTGAAGAACGCGATGGTGATGCTGCCGTTCGTCCGCAACACCTGGGAGCTCGAGGAGATCGCCGAGATGATGCGCGACAAGGGCCTGAAGCGCTCGCGCGACTTCCAGCTCTACCTGATGGCGGAGGTCCCCTCGACGGTCCTCCTCGCCCGGGAGTTCTCCCACCACTGCGACGGGTTCTCGATCGGCTCGAACGACCTCACGCAGCTCGTCCTCGGCGCCGACCGCGACTCGGAGACGCTCGGGCGGATGGGCTACTTCGACGAGCGCGACCCGGCCGTCAAGCGGGCGATCGAGCTCCTCATCGAGGGGGCCCACGCCGAGGGCCGGACCGTCGGGATCTGCGGGCAGGGCCCGAGCGTCTACCCCGAGTTCGCCGAGTTCCTCGTGCGGCAGGGGATCGACTCGATCAGCCTGAACGCGGACACGGTCGTCCCGACGATCCGCACCATCGCCTCCCTCGAGCAGCGGATGAAGCTCGAGGGCCTGCGACGACTGCCGTGAACCCCGCCGCTACGGCGGCGCGGACGAGCGCGTGACCTGGGCCGAGACGGTGCGCCAACCGGTCGGGTCCCGGACGTAGACGTCGATGTACCGGCTGAGCCCCGTCCGTCCGTCCTTGTTCACCCACTTGCCGGTCGCCTGGACGAGCGCGACCTCGCCGTAGAACCGGACCCGGACCTTCTCGAGCCGGTAGCTGGTCACGTCCGGCCCCTTGGCGGCGGACCGGACGAACTCGCTCTTGTCGAGGACCGACCCGTCCGACTCGATGCAGACGAACTCCTCGGCGAGGTGTTCCCGGTACCACTCGGAGTCCGCGTTGAGGAACGCGGCGATGTACTGCTCGTTGAGACGTTCGAGCTCCTGGCGATCCGCCGCGTGGCCGTCCGCTCCGAGGGACATGACCGGCTCCGGTCGGCGAGGCGGGAACTCCGAATATACCTGAAGTCCCCGCCAACGTCAGTCGGGGCCCGCCGGACCGGGGCCCGGCGGCGGGTCCCGGGGAGGCCGCCACCGCGGCGGTTGGGGTGGTCCGGGCGAGGGCATCGTCAGCTCCGCGTCGGCCGGGAGTTCGTACTCGGTATACTCCCGGACGACCCGGAAGCCGAGCTCGTCGAGTCGGGTCGCCCCCCGACCGGAGTCGGTCGCCAGGACGACCGCCTGGACTTCTTCGGCGAACGGGAGCCCCCGCGCACGCGCCAAGAGGTCGCTCGCGACCCCCTGGCCCCGCGCGTCCGGAACCGTGGCGATCCCGTGCAGCGACGCGATTGGCGGCCGCTCGAACACGACCGCGCTCCCGAGCGGGACGCCGGCTCGCTCGGCGACGAGGAGGGTCAACCGCTCCCCCGGGTTCGGGTGATGGCCGGCGACGTCCAGGGAGCGTCGCAGTTCGGGTCGGTGCGGCCCCTCGGTCCAGAAGTTCACGATCGTGTCGAGCTCCCCGAGGCCGACTTCCCGAATCTCGGAGGAGGAAACCGGCGGCGCGGCGGCCGTGGGACGGGCCCACCACACCACATAGGGCTCGGGTCGAGGGCGAAACGCCAGGGTCCGGAGCGTCTCGTCGACGTACCGCGCCACCGGCGGCCGGGCGCGGACGGTCGGCCGGAGGGCCCGCTGAAAATAGTGGTCGAGGGCGCGCTCGAAGAACGCGGTTTGCCGGCCCGGACCGATCCGGTCGACCAGGACATGGTTGAATCGGGACACCGGGATTCGCTCGTGAGTGACCAACGAACCTCCCGCCAGCTCGAGGGAGAATCCACCAAGGGCGAGGGTGAACGTCCGGTCGATCCCGGCCGCGACGTCTTCGAGCGCGTCGGGCATCCCGTCGCCGGCCACGGCGAATCCGAGCGTTCCGGGTATAATTGCCGTCCGACCCGGCGGCTCGACTCGTCGAGCGGGCCGAGGGCCCCACGGCCGTGGTCGCTCCGGCGCGTCGAACGATTAATAACGACGTCCACCTCCCGCCGCGTTCGGGGAGGCCGGCCGCCCCCCCGAAGGAACTTCAGATGGGGAGAGCCGCCATTCTGCCGCCGTCGACCATCGCCGTGCTGGGCGCGGGGAACATGGGAAGCGGCATCGCGCAGGCGTGCGCCCAGGCCGGCTTCCAGGTTCGGCTTCGGGACCTGAACGACGGGTTGCTCGCCCGGGGTCGCGCCTCCATCGAGAAGACGCTCGACGGCGCGATCCAGCGGAAGAAATCGACTCCCCAGAAGAAGGCCGAGGTCCTGTCGCGCATCGAGTTCACCACGGACGTCGCGACCGCGGTCCGGGATGCCTCGTTGGTCATCGAGGCGGTGTTCGAGGAGGAGACGGTCAAGCGCGAGGTGTTCCGCGAGGTCGCCCAGCACGTACCCGCGACCGCGATCGTCGCGACGAACACCTCGTCGCTGTCCGTGACGCGTCTCTCCGAGGGATTTCCGGACCCCGGAAGGTTCGCGGGGCTCCACTTCTTCTTTCCCGCCGCGGTCAACAAACTCCTCGAGGTGATCGGCGGTGCCGACACCGACCCGGAGACGCTCCGTCGGCTCGAGGAGTTCGCGTACCGGATCAAGAAGGTCCCGATCCGGGTCTCCGATGCCGCCGGGTTCGCGGTGAACCGGTACTTCGTCCCCTACCTGAACGAGGCGGCCCGGATGGCCGGCGACAACGTCGCCTCGCTCGCCACGATCGAGGACGTCGGGCGCGAGCTCTTCGGGGCGACGCTCGGACCGTTCGAGCTGATGAACGTCACCGGGATCCCGATCGCCCACCACTCGATGGGCTCGCTCGAGAAGGCGTTCGGGCGCGCCTACGCGCCGTCGCCCGGTCTCGTTCGGCAGTTCGAGAACGGCCAGCCCTGGGCGTGGAAGGATACCGTCGTCGAGCCCGAGAAGAAGGGGATCGTCCGGGACAAGTTCCTCGGCCTCGTGCTTGGGATCGCCACCCGGCTCGTGGAGGAGGGCGTCGCGACCCCGGAGGCGACCGACCGCGGCGCCGTCGTGGGACTCCGGTGGAAGCGGGGCCCGTTCGCGATCCTCAACGAGGTGGGCCTCCGGCCGGCGCTCGTGGCCGTTGAGGTCTACGCGGCCCAGTGGGGCGACGCGTTGCCGGTGTCCCGGGCACTCACCGAGCGCGCCCAACGGGGCGACAAGACCTGGCCGCTCCTACTCGTCCGCGTGGAGAAGAAGGGGGCCGTCGCGTGGGTGCTGCTGGACCGCCCCGAGGCGCTGAATTCGCTCAACTCGACGGTCCTCTCCCAGCTCGACCGGGCGTTCGCCGACGTCGAGGCGGACATGGAAGTCCGCTGCGTGGTCCTCGCGGGCGCCTCGCCGGTGTTCGCCGCGGGCGCCGACATCGCCGAGATGGCGAAGAAAGACCTGGCCGAGGGTCGAGCGTTCGGATTCGTCGGGCAAGCCGTGTGCAAGCGGATCGAGGAATTCCGGGCTCCGGTCATCGCGCTCGTCGAAGGCTACGCGCTCGGGGGTGGCCTCGAGATCGCGTTGGCGGCCGACTTCATCGTGGCGGCGGAGGGGGCCCAACTCGGTCTCCCCGAGACGACGGTGGGGATCCACCCGGGATTTGGCGGGGCGAGCCGGCTCACGCGGCTCATCGGCCGGGCTCGAACGAAGCTGCTCATCTTCACGGGGATCCCCGTCTCGGCCGAGGAGGCCGCCCGGCTCGGATTCGTGGTCCGGGTCTACCCCGCCGACCGGATCCGGGAAGCGGTCGGGGCCCTCGCGGGCTCCATCGCCGAGCGGGCTCCCCTCGCGGTCGCGTGGGCGAAGGCCGTCGTCAACCGGGGAGCGGACGCCACGCTCGATACCGCGCTCCGCCTCGAGGGAGAATCGGCGGGGCACACCTTCGGGACCGCAGACCGGATCGAGGGGATGAACGCCTTCCTCGAGCGGCGGAAGCCAAAGTTCGAGGGACGCTAGCCGGACCGGCCCCGCTCGGGTCGGGGCCAGAGCCGACCCCCGGCCGTCCGGAGCAGCACCTCGCTGGGTCCGTGGGCGATGCCCCCACTTCGCACGTCGCGGTACCGGCGCTCGTGGGGGAGACCGCTCGAGTACCCCCGGCCGCCGTGAAACTGGATCGCGTGGTCGATCGCGAGGAGCGCGGTGTCGGTCGCCATCCGCTTCGCCAGGGCGGCCTCGGCGGCCACATCGTCCCCCGCTTGGAGGCGAGCCAGGGCCCGCTCCACGTACAGCCAACCGGAGTCGAGCCGGCCCCAATCCTCGAGGAGCGGGAACGCGACCCCCTGCTGGGCGGACAACGGTCGCCCGAACGCGGCCCGCGCCCCGACATACTCGACCGTCTCGTCGAACGAAGCGCGGCCGACCCCGAGATAGATGGCCGCCAGGAGAAGTCGCTCGCGCGTGAGTTCGTCCTTCAGTGCGGCGAACGCTCCGCCCTCGGGGCCGAGACGGGCCGACGCGGGGAGTCGGACGCCGGAATACCGAACGGTGCCGCGGCGCATCCAGCGCTCTCCCAGGTCGGGGGCCCCAAGGGTCCGGTCCACTCCTGGCGCGTCCTGAGGGACGAGGAACGCCGTCACGCCCGACGCTTCGGTCTGGGCGTACACGATGGCGCTGTCGGCATCGACGGCGAACGCCGCTTCCGATTTCGTTCCGTCGAGGATGTACCCCTCGCCGTCCCGCCGGGCCGTCGTGCTGAGGGCCCCGGCATCCGAACCGGCCCCCGGCTCGGTGATGTGGTTCCCCACGAGCGTCCGACCCTCGGTGAGCGCTCGGAACGTCTCCCGGCGTTGCTCGGCCGACCCATGCTCGGTGAGCAAGGAGCAGAACTCCGGCTGGAGCACGAGCTTCGCGAACGTCGTCCCGCTCGCGTACGCGAGGCCGTGGAGTGCCGCCGCGGCGTCCGGGAGCGCGAGCCCTCGCCCACCGTGGCCGATGGCGGTTCGGAGGCCCAAGAGGTGGCGCTCGCCGAGCGCACGGAACTCTCGGCGGGGAAACTCGGGCGTGCGGTCGAGCTCGCGGCCGCGTTCCGCAAGGTGGAGTTCGCTCCCAGCGGCCGCGACCTCCCGCGACAACGAGGACGGAGGGACCGGCGAGACGGGGCGACTCATCCTCGTCCGTCCGGGTCGTGCGGAGGGGTGGCGGTCGCGGAATGGGGCTCCCGAGGGGGCGACTCCCCGACGACGCCGCGGGACCGGAGCTCGGCGATCCGGGCCGGCGGGTAGCCGAGGAGCTCGCGGAGGATCGTCTCGTTGTCCTGGCCCAGCCAAGGGGCGCCCCGCCAGACCTGGCCGGGAGTGTCCGAGAACCGAGGGGCGATCCCCGCGCCCGTGACCGGACCCGCGACGGGATCGTTCCACTGGGTGAGCATCCCTCGAGCCCGATAGTGAGGGTCGTCGGCGATCGCCGCGATATCGTAGACTCGGGAGATCGCGACGTCGTGAACCCGGCCGAGCCGTTCCAATTCCTCGCCCGATCGTGGGGCACAGAACGTCGCAATGGCCGCATCGACCTCCGGCCGATGGTCCCTTCGATACTGCGGGTCGCCCCACGTGGGAGGGACGGGTCCGATCAATGCCACGAGATGCTCCCAGGCCGCCTGGGTCGGGGCCGCCACGACGACCCAGCCGTTGTTGGACCGGTGGACGTCGTACGGATGGAGCCGGGGGTGCGCGGTCCCGTGGCGGCCTCGCACGACCCCGCGGCTGAAGTAGTCGAGTGCGAGGTTCTCGAGCAGGACGAAGAACATCTCGTACTGCGCCACGTCCACCGACTGACCCCGGCCGGTTCGGCACGCATGAACGTAGGCCATCAGCGCCGCCGTGGCGGCCGCGAGTCCGGTGACCGTATCGTTGAGCGCGGTCCCCGCGCGCATGGGGGGCTCGGGGTCCGGGTTCCCCTGGAGGGAAAGATAGCCGCTGAACGCCTGCCCGATCAGGTCGTACGACGGCGCCCCCACGCGCTCCGGGCGACCGGTCTGTCCGAACCCGGAGACGTGGACGATGACGAGCTTCGGGTTCGCTTCCCACACGGCGGCGTCGGAGAGACCGAGACGGTCGTACGTGCCGGGTCGAGACGACTCGATCCACACATCCGAGCGCCGGAGCAGGTCGAGGAACGCCGTCCGACCCTCCGGCGTGCGGAAATCGAGGCCGAACGAGAGTTTGTTCCGGGAGTACTGCACCCACGACTCCGATACCCCAGAATCCGGACCGGCGCCGGGCGGGAGGAGCGGGACCAGCAAACGTGTCGGGTCGGAATAGGGCGGGGCGAAGGGGGGTCCCTCGACGTGGATCACCTCGGCGCCGAATTCCCCCAGATAGGTGGCGGCCCACGGACCGGCGACGAACCGGGCCGAATCGACGACTCGGACGCCGGACAAGGGGCCGAACGGCGGAATCAGGGCGGGGCGAGATGGGTCGGGGTCCACCCCGGAAAGTCGGTCCGGCAAGGTTAACCCGCGAGGTTCACCTCGGAACCCGCGCGGAGGGAGTCCCCACTCGGATTCCGGCTCCGGGCCGCTATCTAGGGAGAGGCGGGTAGCGGTCGTCGCCATGGACGCCGCCATCGATTCGGTCGTGCGGGAGAACCGGGCGGCCCTCGCCGACCCCGAAACGTACTGGAGGACCGCCGCCGAAGAGCTCGACTGGAGCGCTCGGTCGGGTCCGGTGTTCGAGGCGACCCCCGAACCCCCGTACGCACATTGGTTTCGTCGTTGGACGACGAATCTCACCGCCAACGCCATCGACCGGACAATCGCCCAGGGCGGCGGCGAGCGGGTCGCCTACCACTGGGAGGGCGAGAACGGCGACCGGCGGACGGTGACGTACCGGGACCTCGACGGGGACGTTCGCCGATGGGCCGGGTTGCTGGCCAATGCCGGGGTCGCCGCCGGCGACCGGATCACGATCTATCTTCCGATGATCCCGGAGCTGCCGGCGGCGATGCTCGCCAGCGCTCGGTTGGGGGCGGTCCATTCGGTCGTGTTCGCGGGCTTTGCGGAGGCGGCGCTCGTCGACCGGATTCACGACTCGGCCAGCACGGTCGTCGTGACGGCGGACGGGGGGTATCGCCGGGGGAAGGAGTTGCCCCTCAAGCCCGTCGTCGACCGCGCCGTCGCACGGTGTCCTACCGTTCGTCGTGTTCTGGTCGTTCGAAGGACCGGCTCGCCCGTCCCGATGGCCGACGGCCGAGACGTCTGGTACGATCCGGCGGCCCCCGCCCCGGCGGTGCCGGCGATCCCTCGCGCGGGGGGGGATCCCCTGTTCATCCTCTACACGTCGGGAACGACCGGGCGCCCGAAAGGGGTGACCCACGGGACCGGCGGGTACATGGTCTGGGCGCACCGGACCATGCGGCGGGTATTCGGCATCACACCGACCGACGTATTCTGGTGCGCGGCCGACATCGGATGGGTCACCGGCCACACGTACATCGTCTACGGCCCCCTCCTCTGCGGCGCGACTTCGCTGCTCTACGAGGGGGCGCCCGATCAACCCACCCCGGCACGCTGGTGGGAGCTCATCGAGCGGTACCGGGTGAGCATCCTGCATACGTCCCCCACCGCGATTCGAATGCACATGAGCTTCGGAGAACGCTGGGCCGGGGCCCACGACCTCGGCTCCCTCCGGCTGCTCGGTTCCGTCGGGGAAGCGATCAACCCCGAGGCGTGGCGGTGGTACCGGACGCACATCGGGGCGGGTCGCCTTCCGATCGTGGACACGTGGTGGCAGACGGAGACGGGGGGAACGATGGTCTCCCCCCAGGCCGGCGGAGCTCTCGTTCCGCTGGCGCCCGGTTCGGCCACCCTTCCGATGCCGGGCGTCGACATTCACGTCGTCCACCCGGATGGGACGCCCGTCGCACCCGGAGACCGGGGGCTCGTCGTGATCGACCGGCCCTGGCCGGGGGAGATGCTCGGACTTTGGAACGACGCGGCGCGGTTCCGCTCGGTCTACTTCGAGCGGTTCCCCGGGCGGTACTCCGCGGGCGACTTCGCCCGGGTCGATGAGAACGGGTACTTCTGGTTCCTCGGTCGCGCCGACGAGGTCCTGAAAGTCGCAGGCCACCGGCTCGGGACCATCGAGCTCGAGAATGCGCTGATCACGCACCCCGCGGTCGCCGAGTCGGCCGTCGTGGGCGTACCGGACGAGATCCGAGGGGAAGTCCCGTACGCCGTCGTGGTCCTCCGCCCTGGGTTCGAGGGAACCCCCGCGCTCGCCAAAGAGCTCCAGCAGGCCGTCCACACCGCGATCGGCGGTCTCGCCGAGCCGCGGTCGGTCCGGTTCGTCCGGTCGCTCCCGAAAACCCGTTCGGGGAAGATCATGCGGCGGGTCATCGCCGCCGTGGTCCGCGGTGACGACGTAGGGGACGTTAGCACGCTCGAGGATGACGCGACGGTCGACGAAGTCCGCGCCGCCGCGCACTCGTTGCGGGCCGAGCTGTAGTCGCTCGCCCCTCCACTGTTTACCGACGAGGAGGGTCGGTCGACCGTCCGGCCCACAGCAGATGAGAATACCACCGTCCGTCACAGATGGGCGTCGGGAGACGCTCAATGCGCCAGAGCGAGGCTGGGGAAGGGATTCGACGAAGGGCGGCGTGTCCCCTTCGGAGTGGGGCCGGGGTCGACGTCGCCGCGCGCCCGGCCCCCGCCTGCCTCCCAGTGAGCCCCGGGGTGAGCTGAAGGCGGAGAACCTGTGGCGCGCAGTCGAGCCGGTCGACGCGGCGCTGTACGAAAAATTCGCCGGGGTCCGAAAACTCGGCCCGAACGATCGCGGCGAACTCCTTCGCGGTGAATTCGGCGACGTGGTACGGCGACATGAACCACTCCGGCCGGCCGGCCGACAGCGTCCCATTCGGAGTGGAGAGGAATACCCGGGCCCCAGGGAGCGCTGCTGCTCGCAGGTCCCGCAGGAGTTGCCCGGGGTCGTCGACATGCTCCACCACCTCGAAACAGGTCACCGCGTCGAACGCGCGCTCTGTGGGGAGTCGGGCCGTGTCAAGGAAGGTGGCCTGCGGAACCTCCGGTGCCAGAACGGTCCGAGCCCACTCAATCGCGGGCCTGTCTAGGTCGACGCCGACGTACTCCCGAAAGGCTCCGAGGAGGAGTCGGGCGCCGAACCCGAATCCGCAGCCGACGTCGAGGACGCGGGCGTCGCGGAGCGCGGCGCGGGCCCACCGGTACCGGGCGACGTGGTCGCCTCCCCAGCGCTCGTACCGTCGCTGTTCCCATGCGAGGTTCGCGGTCGCCGGCCGCCAGCTTCCCCCGGGGTGACCCCCTCCGTCTGCCGGAACACCCTGCCGGAGGCGGGGGGACCCGGTCGAAAGGTTCGGACCTGGGCGACCGGGAGCTGCCAATTCCGGGATTCCCTCGTCCGAGGTCGTTCGTTCGACCAATCGCCCCAACCGCTGGCGACATTCGCACGGAAAGACAAAATACCACTAGATGCCCATTTTCACCGGTGAACGGAGCGCCCGCCTCGACGCCGGGCCTCAGCATCGTCATCCCGGCCTGGAACGAGGAGGCGCGGCTTCCCCCGACGCTCGCGCGGTACCTCACCGCGCTCGAATCCCAGCGCCTACCATTCGAAATCATCGTCGTCACCGAGGGCGCCGGGGACCGCACGGTCGAGGTTGCCGACGCGTTCCACGCGCGGCATGTCCGGCTCCTCCGATTCCCCGAGCGGCTCGGAAAGGGTGGGGCCATCATGGCCGGAGTCATGGCGTCCCAGTACGACTGGATCGGGTACGTGGACGCCGACGGGCCGCTCGAGGCATCGGAACTCGTGGCGATCGCGGAGGGGCTCGGTGACGCGGATTGCGTCGTGGCGTCCCGACGGGTCCCCGGGAGTCGGGCCGTGCGCGGGCAACCCTGGGAGCGGCGCCTCGCCGGTGGGCTCTGGAGCGCGCTCGTCCGTGCGATTCTCCTGATGCCGCTCCACGATACTCAATTCGGCGCGAAGTTCTTCCGGAGGGCCGTCCTCCTCCGGGCGCTGGAGTCGGTCTCCGTGAAAAATTGGGCGTTCGACGTCAGCCTGCTGTTCCAACTCTTCCGGAGCGGACGGTCGATCCGGGAGGTCCCCGCGACCTGGAGCCATGATCCGGACAGTCGCCTTGTCCTGACGAGGGTCGTCCCGATCATGCTGCTCTCGCTTCTCGGGATGCGGCTCATGAACCTCGGGACGGTCCGGCGGCCCACCCCCGCGTGGATCCTCCAGTTCGCCCTCCGTTTCGCGACGGAATAGACGTCAGACCGCCGATGGTCGTGCGAGTGGGAGCGACCCCCGGAGCGTGCTCCGGAGCGTTCGTACCGCGCGAAGGTCCTTGGGGCGGGTATCCGGTCGCGCGGGCCCGAGGGGGAGGCCGTCGATGAGAATCCTCTGGAACAATCACCGGGACTCGTCCCATCCTCGGGCAGGCGGTGCGGAACAGACGATCCGCGCGGTCGGAGGGCGCCTGGCGACCTCGGGGCACGAGGTTCACCTCCTGACGTCCCGCGCGCCAGGCGCCCCCGCCGAAGAGACCGTGGACGGAATCCAGGTCCACCGGTTTTCGGGGGCCGTGGGGGCCCACCTTGCGCTGCCCGAACAGCTTCGTCGGCTGCGACCCGACGTCGTGGTCGACGACTTGGGCCACGTCGTCCCGTGGATGTCGCCTCAGCTCGGTCCGTCGCCGGGCGTTGCGTTCTTCCGCCACCTCCACCGGCGAACCCTCGCGGGGCAGGTCGCCCCGTGGCTCGTGCCGCCCCTCATCGCGGTCGAGAGGTCGTACCCGGTGGTCTACCGAAGTTGGTCATTTGTCGCCGAATCCGGAAGCTCGGCCCGGGATCTTCGCGCGCTCGGGGTCCGGGAGCGGTCGATCACCCCGATTCCGCCGGGGGTCGACCTCGAGCGGTTTACTCCCGGCGACCGGAGCCGGGACCCCTCGTTCGTCTTCTTCTCGGGGATGCGGGCGTACAAACGGCCCGACCACGCCATTCGCGCGCTCGGGGTCCTTCGCGCCGGGGGTCTCCGGGCATCGCTCGACGTCGTAGGGGCCGTCCTCGACGATGCCTGGATTCGGAGTCTCCCGGAGAAGTGTGGGGTCGCCGACGATGTCCGGTTCCTCGGCCGACTGACCGACGCTGACCTCGAAGCCGTCGTACGCAGGGCGTGGGCGAACGTCAACTGCTCCGTCTCGGAGGGGTGGGGGTATTCAATTTTGGAGTCCGCCGCGGCCGGAGTTCCGACCGCCGGCTACTCGGTCCCGGGGGTTCGGGACGCCGTGGGCTCCGGCGCGATTGGTCGACTCGCCCCGGATGGCGACGTCCCCGCGCTCGCCCGAGCCATGGGCGAGTTGCTCAAGCGCTCCACCGAGTGGCGCGACCGCTGTCGGGCGTATGCCGAGCAGTTCCCTTGGTCGCGCTGCGCAGGACGGTGGGAGGAGCTCTTGCAGCGCACCGCAGCCCGGACGCCCCTTTCGGACCCACGCGGCGACCGAATCGACTTCACGGCTCCCCCGGACCTCCCGGACGAACTTCATGAAGCAACGACTCGCTGAGCACCCGCGGGACTGAGCCAGATGAACCGACCCCCCCACGAACGTTCGGGCCCCGCGGGGCCCGGGCCCTCGCTCGGTGTGGTCGTGGCCGTGTTCCGCCGGACGGAATACTACCGCGATGCGCTGCGGTCGATCGCCGCCCAAGACGGACCTCTTCCCCCCGTCGAGGTCGTCGTCGTGCGGAGCCCGGAGGTGAACATCGAGGTCCCCGCGGAGCTCGCGGCGCGCGGCTGGTCGTGCACGGTCGTGCGGAGCGATGCGATCGGGGAGGGGCCGTTCCTGGCCGACGGCCTCACCGCGCTCTCCTCCGAGTTTCTCCTCCCGCTCGATGACGACGACATGTGGAGGTCGGACCGCCTCGGCCGCGTGGTGAACGCGCTCCGCGCGCACCCCGCCGCGGGCTACTACCACAACACCCAGGCCTACGTCGACGGCCAGGGGCGACAGCTCGACACCGCCTCGGCCCTTCGGCGTCTGCGCCGGTTCACGGGCGTGCCCTCCCGGTCGCTCCGCGAGGTTCCCGCCGCTCAGTTCCGCCGTCGTCCCTCGGGCCTCGCCCGGTGGGGCGCGTTCTTCAACAATAGTTCCGTCGCGGTGCGCTGTGCGGCGATGCGGGAATGCCTCCCCGAACTTCGCTCGACGGCCCGACTCGTGGATTCGTTCATGTTCTACGCGGCCCTTTCGAGTGGCACCTCGCTTCTGTTCGACCCCACGCCATCGACGAATTACCGGATCCACGCGAGCAATCGGTCACGCGGCACGAAGCCTCCCGCACTCGCACCGCCCGCCGAGCTCGTTTCGACTCGGCTCGGGCGGCTGACCTCGATCGCCGCGATGCGGACGATGGTCGGGCGTCGGGGCGCCCGGTGGCTCGACCCGTGGCTCGACCGCGACGAGGCGTACATCGACCTCCTCGAAAGCTTCCGCGAAGGGGAGCCCGACCGGGTTCGCACGGTAGTTCGCGCAGCGCGTCTCGCCCGCCGCTGGGAGTACGTCGACCCGCTGATGAATGCGATGCTCGCCCTCACGGCGGGTGGGCTGGCGGTGGCCCCGAGGGTGGCGCAGCGGGCGTACTCGGCGGAGCCGAAGCCCGTCGCGCTCGCTTCGCGCAGAGCCCCTGGACCGTGAGCCCGGTCAGGAGGATCGCGAGGCCGCCGGCCTCGAACCACGATGCCTCCAACCCCAGGATCAGGTCCGTCCGGAAGTGGAACGTCACGGTGGCGACCCCCCCCGCCGCGGAGAGGGCGAATACGTTCGCCATCGGGGCGCCCGCGACCCGCTCGATGCCGGTCCCGCTTCCGACGGACGCCGTCCAGAGCGGGTCGTCCGGGAACCCGAGGACGACGTATCGATCCGCGCCGGGGGAAACGGTGACGTCTCCGTCGGGAGCGATCGAGCTGTTGACGCCGACCGGGACCCCGGGGGGCGCACCGGGCCCGGTAGTCACGAGGTATGCCGCGTCGGGGGCGCTGTCGGCTTCCGCCGACTCGATGCAGAACGACGAGTTGACGGCCACGACCGATTCGGTCGCGTTCGTGATCCGGACAGGCCCCACCGGGGCGCCCGAGGTGTTGAAACCGGGGTTGCTCCGAGCTTCGGTAAGATTTCCGAAGGTGAGCGTCGTCAGGGTGGCGCCCGACCCGTTCGAGATCGACCCCGCGGCGGAGGTGGCGTTCCACTCCTCGGTCATGGCGAGGGGGACGCCGAGCGGGAGTCCCGCTGGGAGCTCGACGTTTCGCCACGCGTACGGCTCGTCGTTGTTTGCGATGGCGATGCTGAGCGTAGCCGGTTGCGACGGTCCGGCTTGGTAGGCTTGGAGCTGGAGCGAGAGGGTTCCCTGCGTGAGGGTCACCGTCGCCCAGTCGCTCGAGGTGGGTGGGGAGAACGTGAGGCGCGTCGTGAGGAAGGCCGGGGCGTGAACCGGTCGGGAAGCGTAGAGACCCACGCTGCCATTCGAGGTCGGGCAGTACCCGTTGGGACCCTCCGGTTCTGTGGGGAGGAAGTCCCCGCTCCGGTTGCTGGTCAGCTGGACCGCGCCTCGGACGCCGAGAGACGAGCCGGACCATTGGAAGGAAGTATTCCCGTCCGAACACGCCCCCTGGGCGCACGGCAGCGCGCCCCAGCTCCCGTTGCGGTCGACCACGCTCGCCTCGAATCCTGCGGGGACCGCGACCATGGCGGAGGGCGGGGCAACGAGGGAGGGAGCGACGTCCCAGCCTGGCAAGTCCCCGCTGGGCGCCCACAACGCGCCCCGCAACGCGGAGATCCAAGCGGCGGGGCCCTGCGTGACGGCGCCGACAAAGCCGATCGCCTCGGCGTCCGTCGGGGTGTCCACACCGACCAGCTCCGGCGACGACCAGCCGAGGGGGAGGGCGCCCGGCACCGAGTAGACGGAGAACTCCCCGGCGGCCGCAGGGGAACCGAGCGAGATCGGTAGGTCGGCGAGCAGCGCGGCATAGTCGATCGGGTCGCCAGCTGGGTCCTCGTTCATCGAGCGTGCGCTCGTGTTCGCGAACGGGTTGACAACGACGTACCGGATGTGGAGGTCCGCGAGCTCGGCGTCGAGGTTCGCCGGGGGCCCGGCGGCGAGCGACTCCTCGAGCGCCGCGGCCGTTGGACCGTTGTTCATCGCAAGCACCGGATACGGGATGTACGACGCGAGCAGGTCGCTCGAGTCGAGGAACTGGTGCCCAGAGATGTTGTCGAAGATCCCGTCCTGGGCACTCATCGGTAAGAGCAGGACGTAGTAGTCCGGGCCGCTCGACGGAGTGCCGAAGTAGGCGGCCAGGTCGGGGTATGAGGTCGGGAGTGTGATTGCCGCCGTGTTCGGGCCCCGCGTCTGGTAAACATCTCCCGCCGCGAAGGGGGAGGCGGAGATTCCGAGTAGCAGTACGAGGAGAACGGCGACGACGGTTGACGGACGTGCAACGGCGCCCTGCGCCCGCCGCCACCGGGAAGGTCGGAGGGTTCCGGTCGAAGACGGCAGCGGTGCCGGGCGGCCCGGCACGACGCGCCGCAGGGTTTCTGCGAGACCGACGATGGCAAGGAGGACGTAGGCGGTCCCGAGGAAGTAGTAGCCGCCCGCGATCACAAGGAACGGTCCTCCGAGGTGGAGCAGGTCGATATTCCCCTGGTCGAGGGGGGCGACGCCGCCAATCATGAGCGGCAACAATGTGAGCCCGACTGCGTACACGAGGAGCGAACCCCGGCTCGTACGGAGCCGGAGGGCTCCGAGGATGACGACCACCGGAAACACGACGGCGGCGGCGGCGATCACGGGGAGCGCGGCGATCCATGCATACGCCGAGGGTGTGTTCGCGAGCCAGGAGAAGGCGGTCAGTGTGAGTACGGGATACGGCCGTGACGTGGTGGAGAGCTGCAGGTACGTCGTGACGAGGTTCGCCGGGGTCACGTAGTTGTTCGAGGTGTAAGCGACGTTTGGGACGAGAACGAAAGGAACGAATGACCACCCCTCGATTCCCAGAGCAACGCCGAGAAGGAGCGCGGTGCGCGCAATCCGGCGCCGCAAGCGGACCGTCGTCCTAGAGCTGGTCCAGATCGCGAGCGCGGTCCATAAGACAACCGCGCCGACGCAGACCGCGAACGACGACACGGCTCCCGGGGCTAGGTAGATCCCGAGCAACGTGACTCCGATCGAGAAGCGGAGGGGAACCACACCATCGTTCACGAGGCGAACGGCGAGCGCGAGCAGCCACGGGAGGAGAGCGAAGAACAGGGTCCAGTTCTCGAAGTGCCAGAAGGTAACGGTCAGAGTGAACGGGTTGTAGACGTAGGCGACAACGGCGAGCCCGACGACCCACCACGACGAGGGGGAGACTGGCACTCGCGCCGCGTCGAGCGCCCGGAATAGGGCAACGATTCCGCTCGCGGCGAGGCCGATCACGACGCAAAGGAGAAGCCGTTCGGCGAGCCATGCGGGCGCTCCGGCGGACGCGAAGAGGCGAAGAGTGCCGTCGATGTAGAAGTAGGGGCTGAAATCCGGGACGGGGAACGTCGAGGATTCAAGGTAGCTGTACGGGATCAGTGGTGAGCTGTTGAACGCGAACGGCTGTACGAGGCGGGTCGAGTCCTGCCCATACAGCAGTTCTCCGTAGGGCAGGCCCCAGTAGAACGGGCCCAGGACGGCGGTGAGGACAAACACCCACGGCGAGCGGACGAACCGGACAACTTCGGTTCGGGTCCGGCGAGCCCACGACGGGACTCGTGGCGAAACGGACGAGGACCGTGGGCACTCGGCGGGGCCGGAGCCTCCCCCGCTCCCCGTCCTGCCGCCGCCCTCCATCTGCTCCCGTCGAGGGGCGCGGGCGCCCCTCGGAGCCCCGCACCCGGATGCGACTTATCATCGTTCGGCCCTACAGGAAGTCGAGGGAGCCCCCGCGGCGCGGTTCGTATTCGTCAGCGAGACGCTCGAGCGCGTGCGCGGCGGGATTGAACGCCACGCCGCGGGGCTCGCCGAAGAACTTCGGCGCCGGGGTCACGCGGCGTCGGTCATCCGCCCGACGCAGCTGCGCCGCGCAGATGTGGCGGACGCCGACTGGCTTGTCTTCGACGGCGTGCGCCGGCTCACCGTACTCCGGCACGCACGGAGGAACGGTCCTGGGCTCGTCCTGTTCCCCCACGGCTCGTTCCTCGAGGAGGCCCAGCGGCGCGAGCTTCGCCGCACAGGCGCGTGGTCGACGTCGGGAGCGTTCCTGGCGCGCGCGGCGTTCGATGCGTCCGTCGGTCGACGAGTCTTCGGACGCTTCGACCGATGGTTCGTCTTGACCGAAGGCGAGGGGGCCGATGTCCGTCGACTGCTCAAGGTCCCGCCCGAGCGGATCTCGGTACTCGGGCTATTCCTGTCGCGCGAATTCCTCGCGGCGTCGGCGGCGTCCCCCCGGCCAACTCGAGTTCGACCTCCGTACGTTTGCGCCGTGTCCCGGATTGCTGCCCGGAAGAACTTCGGGTCGCTCCTCGAGGCGATCGACGGGGCCCCGTACCTATTCGTCCTCGCCGGCCAGGACCGGGGAGGGTTGGCTGCGCTCAAGAGAGCCTCCCGACAATTCCCGGGGGCTCGATGGGAGTACCTGGGCCCGGTCGCCGAGGCCGAAAAGGTCGACCTCATACGTGGGTCGGACGCGGTGGTCGTCCCGTCCATCGTCGAAGGGGTCCCGACGCTCGCGCTCGAGGCGCTCGCGCTCGGGCGCCGCGTCCTCCTCGCGGGTCTCGCCTACGGCCCCGAGGGACCCGGGGTTGTGCGGTGCGACCCCGATCCGAAGTCGCTCCGTGGAGGCCTCGACGAGCTCCGGACGCGTCCACTTCCGGAGCCCGTTCCCCCGAGCACGGTGGAGGCGACGACCGACCGGTTCCTCTCCGAACTGGGCGGGACCCGACCTCTGCAATGAGCCGCCGGCAACCCCCTTGGACGCTGAGGGCCCGCAGGGCCGACTGTTCTTTCGTCTGCGGGCGCCGGCCAGGTTCGATCGCCCGAGCGAGGGCCCCTGAGTCGAGGATATTTCTCCGTTCGAGGTGCCCTTCCCGAGGGCTCCAGAATGGGCTCTCGATGGTCTTCTAAGGCGGGCGTCCGTGGGGAAAGACACGAAGGACACCCCCTACGGACGAGGATCTACCGGTTCCTTGCAGCGAAGAAGGCCACACGCGCCGCGATCTCCGCGGGCGGAAATACTGGGAGTCAGTGTACAGACCCCCCGCCGTACCGAGGGGCTGGCGAAGGTGCGGGCCCTGGCCGCTCGGAGCCGGCGTTGAGGTCGGCGGTGTCGCGTCCAGCCAAGGAGGCGCTCGCCTCTCTACTTCTTCCGTCGTACTCGACCCGCCTCGACAAGGCGAATTACCTTGCTCTCGTGCGAGCGTGGGTGCGGGAGAATCGACCCCAGATTTCCCTCGTCGATTCCCGACCCCTGCTCTATGCCCATCTAAATGAAGAGCTCGTCCGAGGGGCCCCCATCGACTATTTCGAGTTCGGCGTGTACCAAGGAAACTCGCTCCGGGAGTGGGTTCGGATGAACCCCAATCCCTCGTCCCGATTCTGGGGATTCGACTCGTTCCGGGGCCTTCCCGAAGACTGGGTGCCGGGATTCGCTAAGGGCAGTTACGATCTGGCCGGTTCGCCCCCCGTCATCCCCGACCCCCGGGTGACGCTGGTAGAGGGGGAGTTCCAGACTTCCCTCCCCACCTTCCTGCTGGGATTTCACCCCGCGTCGAGACTGGTGGTCCACCTCGACTGTGATCTCTATAGTTCGGCGCTCTTCTGCCTCGCGAGCTGCGACTCCCTCTTCGTCCCGGGGACGATCATCGTCTTTGACGAGTTCTGCGTCCCATTGCACGAGTTCCGCGCGTTCCGAGACTACTCGTCGGCATTCAGACGGCGGCTCAAGCCGGTCGCGATGGTGGGCGAACGCGGGCAACAAGTGGCATTCCTCGTGGAGTGAGCCTCCGGTCGGTTGCGGCCGAAGATTCTCCCGAACGTGCAACTTCGGAAGAGAACGAACAAGGTAGGGGGCGCTTCTGCTGGAAGCTCTGGACCTCCGAGACTCGGGTGCCGATCTCGCTACGCGGGCGATCCGACAGCGACGAACGCTTCGTACTCAGCGGCCGAAAGGTTCGGGGTGGCCAGTCCGCTGGGCGTCCGTCTCATCTTGAACAGCCACCCATCCGAATACGGCGCGCGGTTGACGAGCTCGGGGTGCGCCTTTAGGGCCTCGTTCCCCGCGACGACGGTGCCGTCGAACGGGGCGTAGACGTCTGCGACGGTCTTGACCGACTCGAGCACGAGCGCGGAAGCGCCGGCCTTGACCGAGGCGCCGGACTTCGGGAGGTCGACGAAGACGATGTCGGTCAACTCCTGCTGAGCATGGTCAGTGATCCCGACGATCATTTCGTCGCCCAACTCGCGAATCCACTCGTGGCTCTTTGTGTACCGAAGATCGGGGGGGACGTTGCCGGCGGTCATGTGCCGGACTCCCAGCTCTCAGCGTACTTCCGTTGGCCGTCGGTCATGGCGTCCACCGACGCTCCGAGCGGCACGAGCGCCGCCTCCGCAACCGCACGGTCGATCTCCGGCGGCACCGGGTGGACCTGCAACGCCATGGTGTGACCCCGCTTCGCGATAACCTCGGCGGAAAGGGCCTGCAGAGCGAAGCTCAGGTCCATAATCTCCACGGGATGCCCCTGCCCGGTGGCGAGGTTGATCAGGCGGCCGTCGGCCAGTAGGTAGACAAGCCGGCCGTCCGCGAATCGGAACGCCTCGACCCCGGGACGAACGATCTCCCGGGAAACGGCGAGCCCTTCAAGGTCGAGCTTCGAGATCTCGACGTCGAAATGGCCCGCGTTCGCAAGGAGGCAGCCGGATTTGATAACGCGAAAGTGGTCGGCCCGGACGATGTCGCGGTTCCCCGTGGCCGTGACGATCAGGTCCGCCTGGGCCGCGGCGTCGATCATGGGCATCACCCGGAACCCTTCGAGGCGCGCCTCGATCGCCTTGACCGGGTCGATCTCGGTAACGATTACATCGGCCCCAATGCCTCGGAGCCTCGAGGCGATCCCCTTTCCGCACCACCCGTACCCCGCGACGACGGTCGTCCGCCCCGCGACGAGAAGGTTCGTCGCTCCGAACAGCCCGTCGAGGACGGATTGGCCGCACCCATACCGGTTATCGAACAGGTGCTTCATCGCCGCATCGTTGACGTCGATCGCCGGAAACCGGAGCTTTCCACTCCGCTCGAGGGCTCTCAATCGGGTCACGCCCGTCGTCGTCTCCTCCGTCGAACCGAGGATCCGGCCACGGCCGGCTCGGTGGGTGTGCGCGAGAGCGACCAGGTCCGCACCGTCGTCGATGATGATGTCCGGGTCGGCGTCGAGCATCGCGGCGATCGCCGACCGGTACTCCTCCGTCGACTCGCCCTTCCGGGCCCGGGTGTCAATCCCCGCGTCGAGAAGGGCGGCGACCGCGTCGTCGTCCGTGGAGAGTGGGTTTCCCGCGGCGAGGTGAACCTCGGCGCCCCCCGCGGCCAGCGCGAGGCCGAGGGCGGCGGTCTTGGCTTCAATGTGCAGGACACCGGAAATCGTGAGTCCTTGGAACGGCCGCTCCCTCTCGAACCGGGTCCTCACTCCCTCAAGTACTGACATGTGGGACCGGGCCCACGCGACCTTCAGCCGCCCTGAGGCGAGATTCCCCACCAAGGCCGACCCGAGCCCTCCACGGCCCCGGAGATAAAACCCTTCGGCGGGCCAGCCCAGCGCGACAGTGTTGCGGCCCGCGCAAGGTAGCTCGATGCGGTTGACCGGTCGGTCGGAAAGGAACCTGTAATCCGGCGCGCTTTTCTAACGGGACGACTCCCGACTCGCGAGGGAGCGCCGCGCTGGAGATCGAGCCGGCGACAAAGGAATGACGGGCTCGGCATCGACGCTCGGGCCCGCGTTCCCGCCGGTTCCGCCCCTCTCTGCATTGGTCTGCGACCTTCCAGGGGGGGTCCGTCTCGCCTATTCTCATCCCCAGGACATCGCCGGGATCCTCGAAGTGTTCGTTCTCGACGCGTACGAGCTCCGCGACTTGGCCATTGGGTCAGTCGTAGTCGACCTCGGCGCCGGGATCGGGGACTTCGCCGTGGCTGCGTCACGACGTGTGGGCGGCGGAGGCCTGGTCATCGCGGTGGAGCCAAGTCCCGGGGACTTCGATCTCCTGCGCCGGAACCTTGCGGCCAACCGATGCACGAACGTGCGGGCCGTGAACGCGGCGCTAGCACCCCACGCGGGTCCGCTCCCGCTGACATTCAAGGGACTCAGCTTCGATGCGAGGGGAGTCCCCCTCCCCGAACTGCTCCGCGAGGCTGCGGTCTCGTGGGATGGGCGTCACTTGGGATCGCTTGCACTCAAGATTGATATCGAAGGGGCCGAGGCCGGTGCGCTCGTGCAACTCGGAGCGCTCCTTCCGCAAGTCTCCGCCATCGCCATCGAGCTTCACGGCACCCGGGCCGCGGTCGACGAGGTGTTGCGGCCCCATGGGTTTGTCTTCCGACGGCTCTCTCGGGGGACGACGATCCGGCGTTCCGTAGGATTCCTTCTCCGGCATCCCGTCGTCTCCGCGAAGCTCTGGCGGGCATATCGACGGACTCGGCTCTACTCTGGCTGGCGGAAGATCCTCCGCGGGATTGATATCACGGCCTCGGAGCGGCTCGCGGTCGGGGTGTACCGGCGGGTCGGCGAGGCGGGGGCTCCGGCTCCCTAGCCCGCGCCGGGTCGACGCTTCAGGACCGTCGTTCTACTGAGTGACCGCTCCGCAGAACGGACAGACGAGGTACTCCGGCGGGATCTCCTTGCCGCAGTTCGAGCACGCCTTCATCGGCGCCGCGGGGGACGCCGCTGCGGTCGAGGGGGGCGCGGCAGGGGCGGTCAGGGGGGCCGCGGGAGGCGCCGCGGGGGCCGGGGCCCTGGAAGTCGCAACTTTCGCGGGCGGCGGGCTCGCCGCCGGCGCGGAGGTCAGGCCGCCCGAACCGCCGCCCTTCTTGGGCGGGGTGGCGGGGGTCGGCGCCTGCTCGGCGGCGACGGCCATGTTGTCCCCCGACTCGGAGGGCGGCGCCGTCATGCCGGCGCGCGATCCCTGCGTCTGCTGGAACTTCCACTGGCTGAACGGCAGGTACGTCGACTGGCGCTTCCACCAATCCCAGAACGCCCCCTCGTTGTAGTTGTCGCCGAGCTCCTTGCGGGCCCCGGCGCGGAACCGCTCCACGAAGTCCGCGTACGCCTGGCGCTCGGGGTCGGACGTCTCCTGCTCGCCCTTCCCGAGGAGCTGCGCGGCGCACTCGGGGCACACCTGGGAATTGGCGGGGATCGTCGAACCGCAGCGGCTGCACCGGACGAGGTCGGCCTCGAACTCGGCACCGCACTTCGGACACGTGGTCGCGTCCTCGGGGATCAGGTTGCCGCACTCGCCGCACTCGACGAGCTTGCCCTTCGCCTGGCGCTGGAAGACGAGGAGGACGAGGACGATCGCGGCGACCGCCGCGATGATGATCACGAGGAGGAGCCAGAGCGGGATCAGTCCGAGGACCTTCTGGTCATACCACGGCGCGGGTCCGGACGGGGGCGGCCCGACCGTGAACCGCGACGTGAGGTTGAGGAACGCCGTTCGCCCCTGGTGGTAGGCGGTGACCTGGATCGCGTACTGGCCGTTCGCCATCGAGCTCGGAAGGGCGAGCTCGACGGTGATGCCGGCCCCCGAGCGGAGCTGCGACGTTGTCAGGGTGTAGACCCCGGCGCTCGACGTCGCCGTGACGTTCAGCCACGCCGACTGATTTCCGGAGAACAGCAGCGTCGCCGTCCCGACGTAGGAGTTCCCCGGGAGGAGCGCGCCCGCCGGGGCGACGAACTGGAGCGAGATGTACGACGGAACGATCGTCTCGTTGACGGAACTCTCGGCGACCCCGCCGATCGGGGACGCCCCCTGATTCCAGATGACGATCGCGAGGAATCCCATGTGGATCGGCGGATTCGGAATGCCGGTCTGGCTCTCGTTCACGACCCACGGGAAGGTGAGGTTGAGGCTCGCGCCGACGGCCAGCGGGGCCGTCGCGGTGTAGTTCGCGATCTGGGTCGCGTTGATCGTCGCGGGCGGGGACGTCTGGAGGTCGACGACGAAGGTGCCGACGGCGCCGGTCCCGGTGTTGGTGACGGTGACGGTGAAGTTCGTCGACTCGCCGATCGCGAGCGTGTCGTTCGAGTTCGCGGTCGCGTTCGTGGCCCCGACCGTAACCTCACTGACCCCGACCCCGAGGCTCGGGCGGTACAGCGGGAAGATCGTCGGGGACTGGACGTCCGGCGCCGCCGGGGCCATGTCGGTCGGATAGGGGGCGACCGAGCCGTTGAACGACTCGGGCGGCCCGGCCCGGCCGCCGGTGACCGAGACCACGACGTGGTAGTCGCCGAGGTACGTGCCGTCCTGGAGCGACCCCTGATCGAGCGCGCCCGTCGCCAGCAGCAGCATCGCCTCGCCGGTGGACGGGTTGGTGCCGCCGTAGCCGGTGACGTGGTTCGCGGTGTCGACGGTCGCGACGTAGGCGGCCAGGTCGGGGTCCGCCGAGCCGAGGTTGTTGAGCGCGTTCGCGGTCGCGTTGTTGGACTGGAGCGAAGAGTACTCGTACGAGGCGACGGCGGTGCCACCGGCGACCGGCTGCTGGCCGGCGCCATAGACGGGGATCTCCATCCACCGGTAGAAGTACGCCTGACTGGTCGCGTCGGGAAGGACCGCCGAGATGTCGGTCACGTTCTGGGGGTTCGGCGCGACGGTGGTCGTAAGGTTCGCGAGGTAACCGGTTGCTCCGTCGGTGAGGACGACCTTGTTCGACACCCACGGGAGGATCCCCGGCGGCGCCGTCGGCGGGAGGAGGAACGGCGCGACGGGGTACCAGTTCACGTCGACGCTCGTGTCGACCGCCGTGAGGGTGCTGCCCGCCCCAGACGCCGTGACGTTGAACGACGCCGCGGCCAGGAGATTGATCTGGACGAGGGAGATCGAGACCGTCGTGACCGAGTTGGTCTCGCCGAGGGTCACCGAGGAGCCGCCGGCCGAGGCGGCGGCGAAGTACGCCGGGACCCCGAGTGCGTTGATCTGGGCGATCGCGCTCGCGGGGAGTGCCACGGTGACCTGGGTGCCGGCCGCCGCGTAGTCGATGTTCGGCAGATTCGAGCTGGAGGTGTAGACGAACGTGTTGCCGGTGCCGGTCTCATCGACCGTCGCCGCGTAGTCGATGGTGACCGAACCGGAGCTCACCTGGTGATAGAGCGTGTCCTGGAGCAGCGAGGTCGGGTCGCCGGGCGTCGTGTACGCCCCGAACGTGTAGCTGTTCGTCGAGGAGATCGCCCCCGCGCTGGTGTCGGCGAGCGAGTTCGGCTGGATGCTGCCGGAGAGGGTCCAGTTGTCTTTGTACGTCGAGGTCTCCGACGTGTGGGCGAGCGTCATGCGGCCGCCGCCGGTCACGGAGAGGACCGGGGCGTAGAGCGAGTCGTTCGTCTGGGCGGTGCCGTTGGTGAGGGCGGTGTTGTCGGGGTTCGGGGCGATGACCGAACCGTTGACCCACGCTCCGGCGCCGGCCCCGTAGACGCTGAGCGATCCCGCGAACTCGAGGTAGCTCGAGTTCACGTAGAGCTGGCCGGGCTCCGTGACGTTGACCGTCACCTTCGCGTACGGGTTCAGGAGGTTGAGGTCGGAGGTGAGCGTGGAACTCTGAATCCAGACGCTCCCCTGGTCGTCGAACGTGTAGATGTGGCTCAGCTTGTTCCCGATGGTCCCCGTCGCTCCGATGTACTGGACGAACTCGAACCGGGTCTGGAGAATGATGAGCTTGCCGCCGGGTTGGACGGTGACGTTCCCCGCCTGGTAGTAGGTCTGCTCGGTGCTCGAACCGGGCGCGATCACGTACGGCGAGTTGGAGGGGCCGACGATGAGGTCCCCGTGGGTCGTGGCCGCGGGAGCGGCGGCGGGCGTGACGGGGGAGGCGTGGGGAACCGCGAGCGGGGTCGAGCTAGCGCCCGACCCGGTGACCGCGAAGAGGCTCACGACCATCAGGAGAAAAACCAGGCCCAACAGCCACCGGCCCTTCGGTCGGCTCGTCGCACGCTCCGTCCCTCCCCCACGTGGGGAGGGGACTCGAAAACGGTCCACGAGCGAAATAAAGTGAAGGTCCCGGTATAAAAACGCTCTCGGGCGACCGACGGGGCCGACGGCTCCATATCGGGCGCGGAACGGGAACGCCCATTCCGGGTCTCCGGACGGCGGCCGGCGCGGCGACGGTTCGCGGGCGGGGGAACGGGACTACGGACCCCGGAGCACGATCTTGCCGAACAGGTCGTCCGCATCGAGCCGCGAGAATGCGACGACTCCGTCCTCGAACGCCGACTCGTGGTCCACGACCGGGTGGAGACGGCCCGCGGCGAGTTCGCCGAGGACCTCCTCGAACTCCCGGGTGTTCGCCATCGTGCTTCCGCGGATCGACGCCTGCCGCCAGAAGAGGGTCCGAAGGTCGACCTCGGCGACCGGACCGGTCGTCGCCCCGATCACCACGATCCGTCCCCCCCGGGCGACCGCCTTCAACGAACGGGGAATCGTCTCCCGGCCGGCCGAGTCGAAGATCACGTCCACCCCCCGCTTGGACGACCACTCCCAGAGAGCCCGGTCGAGAGGTCGTTCCGGACCGGTCACGAGCACATCGTCGGCGCCCAGCGACCGTGCGCGTTCGGCCTTGGCTTCGCTGCGGGTCGTGACGGCAACGCGGGCCCCGAGCTGCTTCGCCACCTGGATCGCTGCGGAGGCGACGCCACCCCCGGCGCCGACGATTGCGACCGTCTCGCCGGGCCGGACGGCGCCCACGGTCCGGAGGGCCCGCCAGGCGGTCTGGAACACGAGCGGAGCGGCGGCCGCCTGTCCGAACGACCAGCCTTCGGGGACCTCGTACAGGTTCCGCCGGGGAAGGACGACGAACTCGGTCGCGCTCCCCTGGGTGTGCTCGCCCAGGATCCGGTAGGCCCGACAGAGCGATTGCTCCCCGGCCCGGCACGATTCGCAGGTGCCGTCGGAGAGGCCGGGGTTGGCGAGGACCCGCGCGCCGACTTGCAGGTCGTCGACTCCCGCGCCCAGACGCTCGACCTCCCCCGCGACGTCGGAGCCGAGAACATGAGGTCGTTCGATCGGGACGCCGGGGATCCCCGCGAGGACCCACCGGTCCAGCCGGTTGAACGCCGCGGCGCGAACGCGAATTCGAACCTCCCCCGCACCCGGGACCGGCTCCGGCACGTCGACGAACTCGACCCGGTCGAGCCCACCGTGTTCGCGGAACCCAAGTCCCTTCATCGATCCGGGCCGCCGAGGTGCCAGCGCGTGGCCGCCCCGTCGTCCTCGATCACGATCCCGGCCTCGGCCAGTTCGCTGCGGATCCGGTCGGCTTCGGCAAAGTCGCTGCGGGCACGTGCCCGGGCCCGGGCCGCCAGGATCACCTCCACCGCGGCCCCCAGCGTCGAGTGGTCGGCCGCCGGAGCGCCCACGAGGATCCCGAGGACCTCCGCGGCCCACTCGTACGGACCGAGGATCGCGGCGAGCGACTCGGACGAGAGAGAATCGAGCGCGGGGAGGTTCTCGTTGAGGCGGGTCGTCCACTGGAACAGGGCTGCGATCGCTTCGCGGCTGTGGAAATCTTGGGCCATCGCCTCGTCAAGCGCCTCGACTGTCGACGCGGCCGCATTCGCAAGCTCGGCCGGCAGATCGTCTCCGACACGCTCAGGTCCAGCGGAGGCCGCCGCCGCCCGGATCCGGCCAGCGGATTGGGAGAGCGTTCGGAACGCCTCAGCCGATTCCTCGAGGCTCCGGCCTGGGACGTAATCGAGCGGGCTCCGATAGTGCGCGTTCAGGTAGAAGAACCGGACGACCTCGGGTCCGAACTCGTCGATCGCCTCCTCGAGGCCGACGACATTGCCCACCGACTTCGACATCTTCTCTCCCTTCATGGTGAGGAGCCCGACGTGCATCCAGAAGTTGACGAGCGGCGACGCGCCGGTCGCCGCCTCGGCTTGCGCGATCTCCGCCTCGTGATGCGGGAACTTGAGGTCGAGGCCGCCCCCGTGGATGTCGTACCGGGCACCGAAGAGCCGGACGCTGATCGCCGTGTCCTCGATATGCCATCCGGGGCGCCCGGGTCCCCAGGGGGATTCCCACGTGGGCTCGCCCGGCGTCGCCGCCTTCCACAGGACGAAATCGGCCGGCGCTCGTTTCCCCGGTTCCGGGGGAACCCGCGCGCCGGGACGGAGCGCGTCCGCCTTCTGGCCGGAGAGCGCGCCGTAGCTCGGGAACTTCGCGATGTCGTAGTACACCGATCCCATCGCCGCGTAGGCGAACCCCTTCTCGATGAGGGTCTGGATTTGAGCGAGGATCTCCGGGACGTAATCCGTCGCGTGGGGGTAGTAGTTGACCGACGTCACGCCGAGACGGTCCATCGCGCCGTGCCATGCCGCAATGTGCCGGTCGGCCAGGACCAGCGGGTCGGTCCCGGTCTCCCCGCCGCGGGCGATGAGGCGGTCGTCGATGTTCGTGACGTTCTGGACGGAGAACACCCGGTACCCCCAACGCCGAAGGGCGCGGGCGACCACGTCGAACGTGACCGCGACCTTGCCGTGGCCGATGTGAGCGTCGGCGTAGGGGGTCAGGCCGCAGACGAATAGCCCGATCTTCGGCGGAACGAGGGGGACGAAGAGCCGGGTCGACCGACTCAGGGTATCGTACAGCTCGAACCGACGCATCGGTCTAGATTCTCCGGAGCGCCGTCGTGACGTCCTCGGCGAGGTCGGCCGGGTCCTCGATCCCGCAGCTCAGGCGGACCAGCCCGTCGGTGACGCCGTGGGCCTCCCGCTCGGCCCGGGGGACCGAGGCGTGCGTCATTGACGCCGGGTGGTCGACGAGCGACTCGACCCCTCCGAGGCTCTCGGCGAGGGTGAACACCCGCAACGACCGCAGGAACCGCCGAACCCCGGGCATTCCCCCGCGAAGGTCGACGGAGAGCATTCCCCCATAGCCGGACATCTGGCGCGCCGCGAGGGCGTGCTGCGGATGGGAGTCGAGTCCCGGGTACAGGACGCGTACGACCTTGCGAGACCCCGCAAGCGCGTCCGCGACGGCGAGGGCCCCCTCGGCGTGAGCCCGCATCCGGACCCCGAGCGTGTGGAGCCCTCGGAGGACGAGGAACGAGTCGAAGGGGCTCGGAACGGCGCCGAGCGCGTTCTGCAGCCACCGGAGCCGTTCCCCCCGCGCTTTGGCGCGCACGACGAGGGCCCCGCCGATCACGTCGGAGTGGCCACCGAGGTACTTGGTGGTGGAGTGGAGGACCACGTCGGCGCCAAGCGGCAGGGGTCGCTGGAGCGCCGGGGTCGCGAACGTGTTGTCGACGACGAAGGCGGCCCTCCGGGAATGGGCGATCCCGGCCAGGGCGGCGAGGTCGACGACGCGCAGCAGCGGGTTCGTGGGGGACTCCCCGTACACGAGCGTCGGCGCCGGGGACGCTCCGACGGCCGCGCGGACCGCCGCGAGGTCGGTGAAATCGACGTAGTCCGTTCGGACGCCGTACGTCCGGCGATGGTGCTCCAACAGTCGCCAACTCCCCCCATAGAGGTCCGTGTCGGCCACAACCCGGGCGCCCGACGGGACGGCGGCGAGCAGCGTGGTCATCGCCCCGAGCCCGCTCGAGAACGCGAGTCCCACGGACCCCTCCTCGAGCGCGGCGAGGGCCGACTCGAGGACGGTCCGGGTCGGGTTCGCCGACCGGCTGTAGACGTACCCCTTGTTGCGGTTCGGCGCGTCCTGGGCGAACGTGCTGGAGAGGTAGATCGGGACGTTCACGGCGCCCGTCAGGGGATCCGGCGGCTGCGCGGCGTGGATCAGCTTGGTGTCAAACCGCATGGGCCCCCGGGTGGGACAAGAAGGTGAAAAGGTCCCGCCGGGTCAACAGCCCGGTCGGCCGGGCCCCCTCCGGCCCCCGCACGAGGACCGCCCGCGACTCCTTCAACCGGATCAGGAGCTCCCCGAGCGGTGCGTCGTCCCCGACCTCGGGGAACGGCGGACCGAGCACCGCCGAAACCGTCCGCTCGAGGACCGTCTCGTCGGCGAGCGCCCGTTGGAGGATCTCCTCCTCGGTGACGCTTCCGACGTTCTCCCTGCCCGCCAGGACCGGGAGTTGCGATACGTCGTGGCGGCGAAGGAGCTCGAGGGCGTCCTTCACGAGCGTGGTGGGGTCGACGCTGACGAGGGCGGGGACCCCCTCCTTCGCCCGGACGAGGTCGGACGCACGGCCGGTGTCGTCCAGGAACCCCTTCTCCCGCATCCACTCGTCGGAGTAGAACTTCGACAGGTACCGGTCCCCGGAATCCGGAAGGATCACGACGACCGTCGAATCGGCCGGGAGCGGTCGGGACGAGAGCCACCGGATCGCGCCGGCGACCGCGGCTCCCGAGGAGCCCCCGACGAAGAGCCCCTCCTCGCGGGCCAGTCGGCGGGCGTAGGCGAACGACTCGTGATCGTCGACCTCGACGAATTCGTCCAGGTACTGGAAGAGGGCCGTCTTCGGGATCATGTCCTCCCCGATCCCCTCGACGAGGTACGGGACGACCTTCTGGAGTTCGTGGGTCCGGAAGTACGGTCCGAGGACCGACCCCTTGGGGTCGACGGCCACGATGCGGACCGAGGGACGATGCTCCTTGAAGTATCGGCCGATCCCGCTCACCGTCCCGCCGGTCCCGATCGTCGCGATGACCGCCCCGAGCCGATCTCCGCCCTGCCGGTCGATCTCCGGGCCGGTCGTATGGTAATGCGCGTCCGGGTTGCCCCCGTTCTCGTACTGGTTCGGGTAGTACGCGCCCGGGATCTCCTTGGCGAGCCGCTTCGCCACCGAGTAGTGGCTCATCGGATGGTCGGGCGGGAGCTGGCTCGGCGTGACCACAACCCGGGCCCCGTACGCCCGGAGGAGTCGGATCTTCTCCGCGCTCATCTTGTCGGGGAGCACGAAGACCGACCGGTATCCCCGGACCGCGGCCACGAGGGCGAGCCCGACGCCGGTGTTGCCGCTCGTCGCCTCGACGATCGTCCCGCCCGGCTTGAGAAGGCCCTTCGCCTCGGCGTCGTCGATCATCCGGGCGCCGATCCGGTCCTTGACCGAACCGCCGGGGTTCAGGAACTCGAGCTTCGCGAGAATCCGGTACGGGAGGTCCTTCCCGAGCCGGTGGAGCGGCAGCACCGGGGTGTCGCCAATGAGGTCGAGAACGGTGCTGGGGGAGGCGCGCCCGGTCACGGCGGGCCATAGTTGGGTCGGAATAAGGGCTAGCACCAACCAGCCGAACCGGAACATTAAAACAGGCGGGCGGCTCCCCGTCCTTCCCCACTGGCGCGATGATCGGATCTCTCGAAGCCGAGGTGCTGCGGACCCTCCGGGACCTGGAGGAGGCCCCCGCTCGGACCGTTCAGGCCCGGTTGAAGGGGCGCGGGGTTTCGGTCGCGTACACGACCGTCGCCACCAGCCTCGGCCGCCTGTTCGACAAGGGTCTCGTCCGTCGGCGCCGCGAGACGTGCCGCGGCGGGGAACGGTACCTCTACCGGAGTGTGGACTTCGAGCGGGCGTACCTGCGCGACGTCCTTCGGGGCGTCGTCACCCTCTTCGGACCGTCCGGAGTCGTCCACCTCAATCAGGAGCTTGCGAAGCTCCCCCCCGGCAAGGAGCGCGAGCTCCGCCGACGGCTGAGACTTTAACCCCCGAACGTTCTCGGGGAACCCCGGATGGCGTCGCCCCTCTTCGTGGCGCTTTACGTCCCGGTGGCCGTTTGGGTCGCCACGGGCGTCGGGCTCCTCTACGCGTTCCGGCGTTCGGCCCCTCCGGTCGTGCTCCGGCTCGCCGCCACGTTCCTCGCCCTTTGGGCGCTCCTCGCCACGACGACCCTCGTCTGGGTCCTCACGCATGGGGGGTGGGCCGCGGTGGTGGGATTGTTCCGCCACCCGCTCGCGCTGTTCGCCCCGGCGGCGGCCCCGCTGTGGGTCGAGGGCGCCGTCGGCGCGTTCCTCGTGTTCGCCCTCGCGTTCGTCCTGAACCAGCTCGTCGGTCGAGGGTTCCTCCACCTCCTCCACCCGGTCGACCGCCCGTGGCCCGAGCGGCTGACCCCGCCCTCCGACCAGACGTCGTTCCACGTGTTCCCGTCGGAGCGCCCGGAGGCGTTCTCGTTCACGCTACTCGAGTTCGGGGGCGGAAAGTTCGGGTTCCACCGGCACGAGGTGATCCTCATGTCCGACGGACTCGAGTCTCGTCTGAGTGCGGCGGAGGTCGAAGCGGTCGTCGCGCACGAGCTCGGGCACATTCGGGGCCTCGACAGCCGGTACCTGACGTTTCTTCGGACCCTTTCCCGGATGATGCGGTGGGACCCGCTCCTCGCCTACCTCGCCTACTCCCTCACCCGACGCGAGGAGTTCCGGGCCGACGACGAGGCCGCCCGGATGACCGGACGACCCCTCGCGCTGGCGCGCGCGCTCTACAAGGCGATGGCCTCGGGGCCCGAGTTCAACGGACCCATTCCGGGCGACGCGTTCCTCGGCGGGTCCGGCGACCGCGGCCGCCGGGAGGCGGTCGAGCGGATCGAGCGGCTCGTCGCGATGTCGGAGTCCGGACGGTTCGCGGAGCACGAGGGTGCCTAGTCGGCGGCTCGGCGGCCTCCTCGCCGTCGTGGCGCTCGTGGTCCTCGCGGCCGCGGTCCCTCCCGTCCACGGATCTACCGCACCGTTGCCCCCGTCGACCTGGGGGGGGTTCCTCTCGGGGCTGAATTTTCCCACCCTCGCGCCCGGGGCGTCCGGGCCGGTCGGATTCTCGGTCGGCGACCCGCTCGGCGTTCCGATGACGTCGGTCGTCTTCACCCTCGGGGTGTACGAGTTCAACGCCTACCCGGGGAACGCGACAGGGCCGGTGCCCGCCGGCGGCGCGCCGGTGTTCTCCGGGTCGGGCGCGGGGAGTTCGAGCTCGATCACGATCTCGGTGGGCACGCTCGCCGATGGGGCGGCCACGTACGCTTCGCCGGGCGCGGTCGACCTGTTCGTCGCCGCCCCGGCCGGGGCGCCGCAAGGAACGTACGCAGTCCGTACGTCGCTCACCTTCGAGGCGAACGGCACCGCGTATGTCCTCGAGTCGCGGGGATTCTTCAGCTCGGCCGCGTGGGCCAATGCGACCTCGCCACCGGACCACGTCTCGACGTTGAACGCCACGCGCCTCGGGGTTTCCGGCGTCGTCCCGGAAAGCGCGGTGCTCGTCCGGTCGAACCCGTACCCGGTCACCCTGGCCGTGATCCTCGGAGGCGCGGTCGTCCTCGCCGCGGTCGGGGGTTACTGGGCGGTCCGCCGCCGGCCGGGGTCGAGGTCGGGGGCCAGCGCCGGCCCGCCGCCGAGCCACGCCGACACGGCCTTCGGAAAGAGCCGCACGAGCGACGGCGACTGACGGAGCAGCTGCCGGGCGACGTGCGAGGGGAAGTCGATGTCGCCGAACGCGACGATCGACGCCTTCAGTTCGGCCCCCTGCAACGCGGCGACGACCTGGTCGAGGTCCCGGTCCGAAAGTCGGGTGAACAGTCGTCGGAGGAACATCGCCTCCCGGAACTCCTCCCCGAGTTCGGCCCTCCACGCCCGGTCGTACTCGGCGAGCGCCTCCGCGGAGAGGTTCCCGGACCGGAGCCCCCGGTCCGCCACCCCGGCCGCGATCTCGGCGCACCGCATCCCGGTAAAGATCCCGCCGCCGGAGAGTGGCTTGACCTGGGCGGCCGCGTCGCCGACCAGCAACGCCCGGTCGGTCGACGTGTGCGGGACGGTTCCGATCGGAATTCCGGAGACCAGAAGGGCGGTGGGTCCGGGGAGTCGCACTCCGAAGCGGCGCTCGACTTGGTGGGAGAGCCGCTCGTAGTAGGTCCGGGCGGACACCGGTCCGGCGGAAGCCGCGACCCCGACGCGGGCCCCACCCGCTCCGTCGGGGATCCACCACCCGAAGAGTCCCGGGGCGAGCTCGTTCCCGAGGTACACCTCGACCTGGCCGGCGTCCCCGGGCGACCGCGGGATCTCGGCCTCGAACGCCGGGAGGACCTCCACCGGCCGTCGAAGCCGGACGGCCCGGGCGACCGCGCTCGCCACGCCGTCGGCCCCGATGAGGAGGCGCGCCTCGATCTCGACCCGGCGTCCCGATTCGTCCGTGAGTTCGGCCCGGACCGGTCCCTCGGGGGGCCGCTCGGCCCGGTCGAAGCGGAGCCCGGTCCGAAACCGGGCCCCCGCCTTGGCGGCCCGTTCGGCCAAGTAGACGTCGAGCCCGGCCCGGTCGATGACGAACGCCCGCGGTCCGTCGGCCGCGAACGACACCGACCCGAGCGAGGGCCCGAACACGGTGGCCCCGGCGACCGCTCCGAGGACCATCGAACGCGACCCCGCCAGGTCGAGGACCCGCTGGCTGACCAGGCCGGCGCACTGCACCGGGTGGCCGACCCGGCCGTGCTCCTCGACCACGAGGACGTCGTGCCCCCGCGACGCGAGACCGTAGGCGACCGTCGACCCGGCCGGCCCGGCGCCGACGACCAGCGCATCGACCCGTTCCATCGGGGCTCGCGAGTCGCGGGCGGTTCTTAACGGCCAAGGGCGCGGGGGTTGCCGTTAAGCCCGGGACCGGTTGAAGGAGTCGTGGCAAAGCGCCGCGTCTCCTCCCAGCCCGAGGAGGAGAAGAACGCCGTCGCCCGGACCCCCGAGGAGCGCCGCAAGCAGCGGAAGAAGGACCGGGCCTCCAAGAAGGCCGGCCGGACCGCGCCCACGACCCCGTGGCGCCGCGCGGCGTACATCGGCGTCCCGGCGGCGGTCGTCATCGCCGTGGTCGTCGTCCTCATCACGCTGACGAACGCGAACTCGATCCCGTGCCTGCAGCTCTCGGGGGTCCCCGTGTCGGTCTCGGGGCTCCCGGGATTCCCGCCCCACAACACGACCGATTTCACGAACACCTGGTGCCCGAGCGGCGTGAACATCGTCCTCGACTCGTTCCCCTACCTGACGATCTCGATCGGGGGCACGACGGTCTCGCTCCCCACGTCGATCGGCCGAAATTCGAGTTACCCCGGCGGGCAAGCCTGCGATCTTCCGGTCGAGACCCAGACGGCCAGCTCGGGCTACGGGTCGGGGACGATCTACATCGTCAGCCCCTGGGCGTTCGCCTACAACCTGTCGACGTTCTTCTCGGTCTGGTCGCAGTCGTACGCGAACGTGTTCGTCAACGCCTCCCACGCGAGCCAGCCGATCGTCTACGACTCGAACGACCTGCTCGGTTTCTCGAGCGACTCGACCCACTTCGTCCGAGAGTTCGTGGACGGGACGCCGTCGGCCGCGGGCCCCGCGCTCGGGATCGACACCCTCGACTACGGCCCCAACCCGTATCCCTCGTGCATTGGGCAGAAGTACGGCACCGGACACCACATCCTCCTGACGTACTCGGGACCGACGGCGGGAGCGGCCGGCACCCACCTCCTCGCCCCGACGCTCGCCACCGGCCCGGCGGTCCCCGGCTGGGACCTGCTCCTCTACGACTCGCCGATGCCCCACCTGGGATTCGGGGCCTCCGAGCGGACCGATTTCGCGAAGCTGGCGCTCGGGAGTCTGAGCTGGCTCGTTGGACGCCATGCCGCGTGACCCGCCGTCGATGGAAATCAAGGGCGGGACGGCGAATCTCCTGGTCGCTCCCTCGTACCTTGCGCTCGTAAGAGGGCGGCGATGAATCTGGACGGAACCGCTCCACGGACGCGCCGCTCCCGCCGGTTCTGGGGCGTACTCGGCACCGCTATCGCGGCCGCTGCCGTTGTTTCCGTCGTTGTGATTCTCGCCGTGAACGACGTTCCGCCCTTCTGCACGATTCCGAGCGGCACGACGGGGCGCGAGTGCCTGAACGGCGTCCGATACACGTTCGAGAGCGTTCCGAATCCGGGTCCAACCACGACGAACGTATCGTTCGCCGGCGACGAGTTCGAACTCATCCCGGTCGAGACCAACGCCAGCTTCGGGGTGACGGTCCGCGGGACCGAGCCGTCGGGCGCGAGCGCCGAACTTGGGCTCCTCGCCTGCTGCGCCCCCCCGACGCCCTGGCAAACGCGACTCAGCCACGACGGCCAGTTCGGGGTCCAGACCCCCGGCCTCGATTTGAGCGAGATCCGTCTCCTCGTCCGGGTCTGAGCTGTCGCGGCCCTACCGAGGAGCGCGTTCGCGCCAGGGGGTCAGGACCATGTCCGTCCGCTGTCGCGGCTGGACGGCCGAGCGCTCGACGGGGATCGTGAGCCCGGCCTGGAAGGCGAGGTGGCCGGTCCACGCGATCATCGCCCCGTTGTCGAGGCACAGCGGCTTCGGAGGCGCGAACGACGTGCCGCCCCGCCCCTCCGCCATCGCCCGTACCATGCCGCGGAGCCGCTCGTTGCAGGCGACGCCCCCGCCGAGGACGACGTCGGTCTGGTGGCGGTGGGCGAGGGCCCGCTCGGTGATCTCCGTGAGCATCGCGTAGGCGGTCGATTCGACCGAGAAGGCGAGGTCCGGGGTGCCGACCCCCTTCGCGTCGAGGGCGAGGGCGGCCGTGTACATGCCGGAGAACGCGACGTCCATCCCGTGGACCGAGTACGGGAGCGAGAGGAGCTCCGAGCCTCGCTTCGCCTCGGCCTCGAGGGCCGGACCGCCCGGGAATCTCCCGCCGAGCGAGATCCACAGCTTGTCGAGGAAGTTGCCGATGCCGATGTCGAGGGTCTCGCCGAGGACGCGGTACCGACCCGAACCGTGCGAGACGACCTGCGTGTTGCCGCCGGACGCGTAGAGGAGCATCGGGTCGTCGATCCCGCTCAGGACCCGGGCGATCTCCACGTGCGCGACGCAGTGGTTGACGGGGACGAGCGGCCGGTCCCACGTGAGGGCGAGCATCCGCGCGACCGTGGCGCCGGCGCGGAGGCACGGCCCGAGGCCGGGGCCCTGGGCGAACGCGACCGCGTCGATCTCGCTCGGCCGGACCTTCGCGTCGGCGAGCGCCTTCTCGACGAGTCCCGGGAGGAGGTCGACGTGGTGGTTCGCCGCCTCCCGGGGATGGATCCCTCCCTTCGGCGGCCGGAACATGTCGGACGCGATCGAGAGGACCTCGGCCCGCTCGGTGACGATGCCGACGCTGGCGGTATGCGCCGTCGATTCGATGCCGAGGATCACCACGGTCCGGGTTCCCGCCCGAAGTTACCGGGCGACGGTGTCGTCGGACGACTCGAGCCGGTAGTAGACGCCCTTCCCCTTCAGCGTCGCCTGGACGCGGTCGGCGAGGCCGAGCGACTCGGCCACGGTCGGGGTCCGACCCCAATCGTACACGAAATCGTACCCGCCCTCATGGGGCCGGAATCCCGAGTCCTCGAGGAGCTCCGCGATCTCGGAGAACGGAGCCCCCTCGCTGTCGAGCTGCACGAGGAGGAACGACCGCATCGTCGGCGCGAGCGGCCGGGGCCCCTTAACGTGTCGGGAGCGCCGGGTCGTCGCCGTCGTCCGGATCGGGGGGTTCTTCCCCCTTCGCGTGGCCGACGACGCGGACCGCCGTGCCCCGCATCAGCCGGCCCATCTCGCCCGGGGCGAGGACGAGCCGTCCGACCGCGAGGAGCTCGTCCGACGCGTCGACGAGGAGGGCGCTCGCACCGGGGACGAGGGAGCCGTCGCCGCCGGCCACGAATCGGGAGAACAGCGTGCGGCCCTGGCGGACGAACGGGACCGCGTCCGGCGCGACGACGACCCGGCTCTGCGGATACGGGAGGATCCGGTGGAGGAGCTGGGCCCCCTTCCACGTCGGACGGGCGAGCCCTTCGGACCCGACATGGAAGTGGATCGTGGTCCCGTGTTCGATGCGGCGGAGCCGGCCGCTCTTCGGGGAACGGCGGCCCACCAGGTTCTCCTCGGCGAGCGCCCGCGCCGCGTCCGGGCCATACCGCCAGGCGAACAGCGCATCGACCTGGCGCCGGGTCCAGGCGTCGACCCAGTCGCGCTCGACGTCGACCGCGAGCCCCTCGAGCGCCTCCCGCACCGAGCCGGTCCGGCGGGAGCCGTCGAACTCCTCGGGGGAGAGGTAGCACCCGACCGGGTACACATCCGTCAACTCGAGCGGGACCGCGCCGACCGGTCGAACGACCTCCCAGTGGAGCGGCACTCCGTCCCGGGTCTCGGCCGGCACTTCCCGCAGCGCAAGGGTGGTCAGCGGGACGAACGGAAGGGTTCGATACGGACCCCGTCCGGCCTTGAACGCTTCGAGACGGGTCAGGAACCGGATCACCGCCGGCCGGAGCCCGCTCGTCGCGACCGTGGTCCGGAACGCGCGCCGGCTTTCCGGCTCGGTCGGCAGGAACACGCGGGTGCCCCGGATCGCCGCCCGCAATCCGGCGGCGAGCGCGGGGTGGGACGTCGACCGGCGTTCGGCGAGCTCCCACATCGTGCCGTCGCGGATCGCCTGCCGGACCCGGGCGACCTCTTCGGCGGAGACGGAGAGGTTGTGCTCGGCGATCCGGACCTCGCGCTCCTCGGGAGGGAGCCGGGCGACCTCGGTCAGCGGGATCCGCTCGCAGAGCGCGCACCGACACAGATTCTCGTGGATCCCGTCGACGGGCACGCTTCCTTCCGGGAACATCAGCATCCCGCGCCGGGCGAACTTGAGATACGCCGACGAGTCGAACAGGTCGACGCCAAACAGGGCGGCGAAGGCGAAGGTCATCGGGTGGCCGGTCCCGAAGAGATGGACCACCCCCTCGGGGCCGAGCGCCGGCCGGGTCGCGATCAACACCCGGGCGAGGTCGGCGAACCGGTACCGCTCCATCAGCGGAACGACGCCCCCGACCGCCAGGATGTCTCCGAGACCGGTGGCGGCCGCCGCGGATTCTCGCCGAAGCTCGGCGTCGACTCCCCCTTGGACCGGGACGGCGAGGAGCCCGGCGCGAGCGGTCCGCGCCCGGGTCGCCCGCACGATCGTCTCGCGGACCCCCGCCTCGGCGACCTCGCGCGGGACGTCCGGCTCGACGAAGATGTCGAGGACGGTGGCGATATCGGTCCCGATCCGACCTTGGAAGGCGAGGATCTGCTCGTCGGTCACCTCCACGTGCCCGTACGCGTGCTGCTGGAACGCGCCGGAGTCGGTCATCACCGGTCCGTCGAACTCGAGAAGACCGTGGACCCCGCGCTCCTCCGCGACGGCCGAGAGCGGCGGGGTTCGCCAGATGATGTACGACGAGGTGATCACGGCGCCGAGGCCGAACCGCCGTCGGAGCTCGCGGGGCGGGACCGGTTGGCGGGCCGGGTCCGGGTGGACGACGGGGAGGAGCGCGGGAGTCTCGATCGGTCCGTGGGGGGTCGAGAGTCGTCCGATCCGCGCGAGACCGTCCCGCGCGAGGAGCTCGAAGTCCCCCATCCGGCGCGCCGACGGCGAACTCGGGTTAACGTTGACGCGGGCGCCGACGCTCGCCCCGCGCGCCCCGGCGGTCCGGGTCAGTCGTACGACGCGCGGATCCGGGCGAGCAGGTCGACCAGCATCGGTCGCGTGAGCTTCCCGGTGTTCGTGTTCTGCGGGCTCGGATGGTACGACGCCCACACGATCGGCTTTCCGGGGCCGAGCGGCGCCGCGGCGCCATGGGCGAAGGGGACCCCCGGCCGCGGCACCTCGTACGCCCGGGCCGCGGCGTCGAGGGTCGCGTCCCACGCAAAGCCACCCAACGCGAGGAACGCCCGGGCGTTCGCGAGGAGCCGCATCTCCCGCTCCAGGTACGGGCGGCAGTGGTCCCGTTCGTCCGGCCGAGGGCGGTTGTCCGGGGGGGCGCACCGGACGCCGGCGGTCAGGAAGAAGTCGCGATACGAGAGGCCGTCCCCCCGGCGGGTCGACGTCGGCTGGCTCGCGTAGCCGGCGTCGTAGAGCGCCCGGACGAGGAAGGCGGCCGACCGGTCCCCGGTGAACATCCGTCCGGTCCGATTCGAGCCATGGGCGGCCGGCGCGAGTCCCACGCCCACCAGTCGGGCGTTCGGGTCGCCGAACCCGGGGACGCCTCGACCCCAATACGTCTCGTCCCGGAACTCCCGCTTCCGCTCCTTCGCCACCCGTTCGCGGTAGGTGACGAGACGCGGGCAGAGGCGGCACGCGACCACCTCGTCGCGGACCCGGGTCAACGTGTCGTCGGCCATCGGCGGAGTTCGCTCCTCGCGGTCACCGGAAGTGACCTATCCTATTAGAACGGGGGAACCTCGTGACCGTCGATGGGCGACGTCCGAATCCCGAAGGGGAGCCAGGCCCGGCTCACGGCGGTCGAGGGGAATCTCGTCGTCGAGCCCGGGGCGACGATCGAGCCGGAAACCCCCGCCGGGATCTCGGTCCGCGGCGACGCCACGTTCACCGGAGATGCGACCGTCCGCGGCCCGTTCACCTGTCGCCGCCTTCAGGCCCGGAAGAGCCGGCTCCGGTTCGAGAGCTCGCTGACGGTCCACGATGCGGTCGACGCGGACCACAGCACCCTCGAGGTGGTTGGTCCGCTCACCGCCCCGCGGGTCGACGTCGACAAGGAGCTCCATCTCCACGCCGATTCGAGCGTCGGCCGCCTCGATGTCGGGGGTCGGCTCTTGGCCGAGGCGGCGGTCCGCGGCGAGACGCTGCGCGTCGGAGGGCGGGCCGAAGTCCGGGGGCGAACCGAGGCGAGCGAGGTCAGCGTCGGCGGCCAGGCGTCGCTGGGCGACGTCGAACTCGCCCGCTTCGAGGTCGGAGGTCTCGGGACGGTCGGCGGCGGGACGATCCGGGACCGCATCGCGGTCGGCGGGAAGTTCTCCGCGACCGGTCGACTCGTCTTCGGCGACCTGGAGGTCGGGGGGGCCGCGACCCTGGAGGGCGGGGGCGCCGGCAAGAAGGTCGACGTCGGCGGCGTGCTGCGGGTCGTCGGCGCGTTCCAGTTCTCTCGACTTTCCGTCGGTGGGATCGCCGAGATCGAGGGGGATGCCGAGGGCGACCGGGTCGACGTCGGGGGCCGATTCTGGGCGGGCGGGAATCTCACGCTCACCGACCGGCTCGAGGTCGGCGGCCAGGCGACCGTGACCGGCAGGGTCGCCGCGGGCTCCCTCGAGATCGGCGGGGAGTTCGTTGCCCGCGGGGCGACCGTCGCGACCGACGTGGAGGTCGGTGGACGGATCCGGACCGAGCAGGGGCTGCGCGCGGTGAGGATCGCGGTGGGACGGAACTGCTCCGTGCAAGGAGCGCTGATCGCGGAACGGATCCGGATCGGTCGGGGCGCCACCGCCGAGAGCGTCTTCGGCGGCTCGGTCGACGTCGGTCCGGACGCCCACGTGGAGTACGTCGGCGCCGACGAGGTGCAGGTCGCCTCGGGGGCCCGGGTCGGGACGATCGAGTACGTCCGCGACCTCCGGATCGACGGAAGTGCGAAGGTCGACCGGCCCCCGCGACGCGTGGCGACCCGGCCCACGCCCCCGGTGTGAGCCGTGACCGGCCCCGCCCCCGAACGTCCGACCCGCCCGGCGGTCAACCGGCGTCGCGAGCAGTCCGACCTCTATGCCACGATCCTCGAGGTCGTCAAGCGCCACGAAGGGACCGGCCGGATCACGCGGATCTCGTACGGCGCGGGGATGCCCGTCGACCGCCTCCGGTCCGCGGTCGAACGGCTCGCGGCCCTCGGCCTCCTCGAAGTACGGCCGCAGGACGGGTTCGTCACGTACGACATCACCGCCCGCGGGCAGGAGTTCCTGAACACGTACTGGAAGATGCGCGGCTTCACCGAGATGTTCGAGGGGCGGGACCGCCACCGGACTCCGTAGCCGAGAATCGCCCGGGCGACGCCGGGACGCTCACGTCTGCCGCCACCGGATCCCCCGGCCGATCAGCACGACCGAGCCGAGCGCGAATCCCGCGAGGACGCCGGTCGCCTCGAGGACCGTGGTGGCGTTGGCGGCCAGGAGCCCGGTCAGGAGGACCGTCCCCCAAGTGATCGGCCAAAGGTACGCGATGATCCGGATCGGCTCCGGCAGGATCGTGACCGGGTAGAACACCGGGGCGAAGAACGTCATCACGATCCCGACGAACTGGGCGATCTGGTTGATCTGGCGGGGGGTCCGCCCGAACACCCCGATCGCAAACCCGATCCCGAGCGTCGAAGCCCAGACGAGGAGGAACCCGAGGAGGAGCCACGGCACGAGGGCGAGCGGGATCGAGACGCCGAACGCGATCGCCCCGACGGTGAGGGTGAGCACGGCGGACAGCAGCGAGAACGGAAGGAGCGAGAGGGCGATCGAGGTGACGTAGACGACGGGCGACGCCGGGAGCGAGACCCAGAGGTCGTAGAGCTTGCTCTCCTTGTCGGCGCCGATCGATTGGCCGACGACGTTCACGTTGAGGAGCGCCATCTCCATCATGATCGCCCCGACGACGACCTGCGTCCGGAGGTCGTGCTGGACGATCGCGCCGAGGAAGAACAGGAAGGCCAGCGGGAACAGGACGACGAATCCGAGGATCGCCCCCAGTTCGCGGAAGGTGGCCCGGAGGGTCATCGACGTCGCCACCCCGATCTGGCGGACGGTCGTCATCATACGAGCGCCTCCGGGGTCCCGACGACCGTCAAGTATGCGTCCTCGAGCGAGACCGGCCGCAGCGACGCCTGGACCCCGAGCGAAGCGAGGCGGGCGAGCTCGCCGACCGTGTCCCGGTCGAACGGGTCCGGGACCTCGAACCAGATCGTCGACGGCTCGCGCAGGGTGACGCGCCACCGGGTTTCGAGGGCGCGGACCGCCTCCGCTCCGGCGGCCGTCAACCGGTCGGCCCGGAGGACGATGAGGCGCCCGCGATACGGGAGCCGATTGCGGATCTCCTCGACGGTGCCGCTCACCGTGAACCGACCCCCGGAGATGATGACGACCCGGTCGGCGAGGATCTCGGCCTCCTCGATGTAGTGGGTCGTGAGGAGGATCCCGAGGCCGCGCCGGCGGAGGCCGCGGATGACCGACCAGACCTGCCGGCGGGCTTCGGGGTCGAGTCCGGTGGTCGGTTCGTCGAGGAGCATGAGCCGCGGCGTCGCCGAGGCCATGGCGACGGCGATCAGGACTCGCCGCTTGAAGCCACCCGAAAGTTCCCGGACGATCTGTCCCCGCTCGGCGACCAGGCCGACATCGCGGAGGATCTCCTCCACGGTCGCATCGAGCGACGCGGCCGGGACCCCCTTCAATCGGGCGAACCCGCGGATCTGTTCCTCGACCGTCAGCTCCTGCATCGGTTGGCACTCCTGCGGGATGACGGAGAGGAACCGCTTCGCCTCGAGCGGCTCGGCGACGATGTCGACGCCCGCGACCACGATCGACCCCGAGGTCGGAAGGAGCTGGCCCGCGACCTGGCGGAGGAACGTCGTCTTCCCGGCGCCGTTGGGACCCAGGAGGGCGACGACCTCGCCGGCGTCGAGCCGCAGGTGGAGGTCGTGGTTCGCGACCCGAGGGCCGCCGGCCGCGCCGCGACTCTGATACACCTTCCCGACGCCGCGGGCGAGGAGGACCGGAGCCGGCCCGCTCGGGGTCGGGGCGAGAGGCCCGCTCATCCGGACCTCCGAGGCTGGCGGACGATATCGGGCGAGCGCACGACCGGTGAGCGACCGGGGCCTAGGAGTACCGCGGGATCGACGGGTCGACCTTCCGGGACCAGGCGTCGATCCCTCCATCCAGATTCGAGAGCGAGGGGTAGCCGGCGCCGTGGAGGTAGCCGGCGACCATCATCGAGCGGCTCCCGTGATGGCAGTAGAGAATGAGCTTCTTGTCCTTGGGGATCTCGGCGAGCCGCGTCGGCACGTCGTTCATCGGGATGTGGAGCGACGGTTCGATCGCGGCCACCTCCCGCTCGTCCGGCTCGCGGACGTCGAGGAGGACGTACTCCTGCGGGTGGTCCTTCAGCAACTGCGCGGCGGCTTCCGGGGTGAGCGAGGCGACCACGAACGTTCGGATATCGAGGGGGTCTTTAGGAGTTGCGTCGGCGCCGGAGGAGCCGGTGGCCCGCAGGTTTGCGTATCGTCATGTAGTCCCCCGGGCTCGTCGGGCCGGGGCGTACGCGATGAAGGTCCAGGACCCCGTTTGCGGGATGACGATCGAGGCCGAGCGGGCGGCGGCGAAGGGGACGTACGACGGCGAGACGGTCTACTTCTGCGCCGTCGCCTGCCGGACCGAGTTCGAGCGTCGCCGGTCCGCCCGTCCCGCCCGGTCGGGGTAGTCCCCCGAATCCCCGGGAGCTCGAAGGGGGCCGTTGGCGACCGACCCGGTCTGCGGGATGTACGTCGACCCGCGTACGTCGACGCTGTCGTTGGTCCGCGAAAATCGGACGTACTACTTTTGTGCCGAATCGTGCCGGGAATCGTTCGCCCAGCCCGAGGCCCACCGCGCGCGGCTCGCCCGGCAGCTCGCGGTCGCATGGCCGCTCGCCGCCGTCGTCGCGCTCCTCACCTACACGGCTCCGTTCCCGGAATGGCCGATCGTCGCCCTCGGGCTCGCGGCCATCGTGCAGGGGTACGCCGGCCGGACGTTCTACCGGGGGACGTGGGACGCGCTCCGGAGCCGCATTGGCAACATGGACCTTCTGGTCGCGGTCGCCACGACGGCCGCGTTCGGATACAGCGCCGCGGTCGTCGTTCTCCCGGGCCGCCTCCCCCCGTCGCTCTACTTTGACGCCTCCTCGCTCATTCTCGCCCTGATCCTCACCGGGAACTATCTCGAGCAGCGGACCCGGTCCCGTGCTTCGGCCGTCCTCCGTGCCCTCCGGGACCTCCTGCCCGCCACGGCGACCCGGATGGAGGACGGCCGAGAGTCGCTCGTGGCGCTCGACCTCGTGTCGGCCGGGGATGTGCTCCGGGTCCGACCCCACGCGAGGTTCCCGGCCGACGGGACGGTCCGGACCGGCGCTTCGTGGGCCGAGGAAGCCGTTGTGACGGGCGAGAGCGCGCCCGTCCCAAAGTCGCCGAGCGACCGGGTCGTCGGAGGAACTCGGAACGGCGACGGGGTCCTCGACGTGGTCGTGACCGCCGTGGGGCCGTCGTCGTTCCTGGGCGAGGTCGGCCGGCTCGTCACCGACGCCGAGGCGAACCGGATGCCGCTCCGTCGGCTCGCCGACCGGATCGCATCGGGGTTCGCCCCGGCGGTCCTCGTGTTCGCCGTCGGGGCCGCCGTGGCGTGGGCCGCGTTCGGCCACGCGCCCCTCCCCGTCGCCCTCCTGGTGTTCGTGACGGTCGCCATCACCGCGTGCCCCTGCGCGTTCGGCATTGCCACTCCGGCGGCGATTTCGCTGGGGGCCGGCCGGGCCGCCGAGATGGGGATCCTCTTCCGCGGCGAGGAGACGATCGGGCGCCTCGCGGAGGTCGACTGTCTTCTCGTGGACAAGACCGGCACGATCACCCTCGGTCGGCCAACGGTCCGGCGTGTCGTGGCGGCGCCGGGGGTCGCCGAAGCCACCGTCGTGGGCCTCGCGTCGGCCGTCTCGGTCGGGAGCGACCATCCGCTGGGCCGCGCGACGGTCGAGTACGCCCGGGGCCGGGGGATCCCGCTCGCCCCCGCGGAGGCGCTCCGCTTCGAGAGCGGGCTGGGCGCGTTCGGGGTGGTCGGAGGGGGCACCGTGGAGTTCGGGCGACGGGTCGCCGGTCCCCCCGCCGACCCGTGGGCCGTGGCCCTCCTGACCGAGGCGGACGCGGGCGGCGAGACCGTGTCGTTCGTGCGGTACTCCGGAACGTTCCTCGGCGCCATCGCGTTCGTCGACCCGGTCGCCCCCGGAGTGCCGACCGCGATCGCGGCCCTCGCCCGAGAGGGGATTCGGGTCGAGCTGGTCACCGGGGACCGCCCGGGCGCCGCCCGGGCCGCGGCGGCGACCGCGGGGATCTCCCTCGTCCACTCGGAGCAGACGCCGGGGGCGAAGCGGGACCTCGTCGCGGCCCGCCAGCGGGAGGGGCGGGTCGTCGGGTTCGTCGGCGACGGCATCAACGACGCCGGCGCGCTGCTGGCGGCCGACGTCGGGATCGCCATCGGCACGGGGACCGAAGTGGCCCGTGAGGCGGGAGGGGTCCTCCTCGTCCGCGGCGAGTTCGCCGGGGTGCCGGCGGCGGTGGGTCTGGCCCGCGCGACGGTCCGGAAGGTCCGGCAGAACCTGACCTGGGCGGTGGGGTACAACCTCGTCCTCCTCCCGATCGCCGCGGGGGCGCTGGTACCCTGGTTCGGGTTTGGGGTCTATGCGGTCCTTCCGGTCGTCGGCGCGCTGGCCATGGCGCTCTCCTCGACGTCGGTCGTCGTCAACTCGCTGACGCTCCGGACGGTCCGTCTCGCCGGTCCGAGCCCGTCGCTCATGCTCGGTTCGACGACGTAGGGAGCCGTCGCCCCGCGTAGAGGAAGAGCAGGATCGCCGGGACGCCGGGGGCGCAGAGCACGACCCAGAGCTCGACGGGGTTCCGGATCGTGGCCAGCGCCGCGCCGCCGACCACGAGGGCGAGGAGCGTCCCGAGGCCGCCGATCGTGCCGAACACCCCGTTGTACGCCCCGATCTCCGTCGGGGGGGCGGCGTTCGACGGCAGCGTGGTGAACGGGATCGAGGTCAGGTTCTCCCCGAGCGTGAGGAGGACGACCGCTCCGAAGAACACCGCGACGACCGCCACCGGGACGAGCGCGTCGAATCCGAGCGCCAGGAACGCGAGCGAGTAGGCGACGATCCCGAGCGCGGCGAGCGAGGTGTGACGCCGACCGATGGCGAGCTGGGTCGTCGGCACCTGGCCGAAGACGACCACGAGACCGTTGACGGCGAACCCGAGTCCCAGGTACGAGTACGGCAGGTGGAGGGGTCCGGAGACGAACAGCGAGAACGTGACGTTCCACTGGTTGATCGTCACGTCGGCGAGCGCAAACGCGAGGCAGAACAGCAGGAAGGCGTGGTCCCGCCGGAGGATCCCTAGGCTGTTCGCCATCGACCCCGGCCGGGCGACGGGCGCCGCGTCCGGCGATCCCGCCGCCGCGAGACGAACGTCGTACGGCGAAGGGGCGAGCGAAAGCGCGAGGTAGGTCGCTCCGACGAGGGTCGCCGCCCCCGCCCCCCAGGCGACCGGGGCGAACCCGAGGAACACCAGCAGGACCCCGCCCACCGCGGTCCCGAGCGCGAACCCGACGTTCCATCCGACGCGGAGCCACGTGAACGCCCGGGTCCGCGACGACCCCGTGGTCAGGTCGCTCACGTACGCCGAGAGCGCCGGCCCCGCGATGCTCCCCCCGACGCCGGAGACCCCGAACGCGATGAGGACCCCGACGAACGCGTGGAGGTCCATCGCCACGCCGCCGACGAGGAGCGCGAGCCCTTCGATGAAGAGGGAAACCAGGTAGAGCCGTCGCCGTCCGACCCGGTCGGCGAGGAGGCCGCCGAGCCCCCCGAGGAACAGCGGGGGGATTGCGACGGCGGCGACGATCACGCCGATCTCCGCGTATCCGACGCTGAGGATGTTGTGCAGGTAGAGCGCGAGGAACGGGCCGATCATCGAGAGCCCGAACGCGCGGAAGCCGGCGCCGAGCGCGACCGGCCGCAGACCGGCCGGGAACCCCCCCTCGCTCGTCGGTCCGACCGGTCCCCGTTCGGCCATCGATGGCGGCTCCTCGGTCCCCTAGCCGGGTTAGAACGTTAAGAGCCGGGAGGGGCGTGGGACGGCGTCGATGGGGGACCAGGACCTCAACTCCGGCCTGATGGGGCAGGGGTACCAGCTGACCGGCCGCCACAGCGCGGTCAAGCTCTGCTACTGGACCCGGCAATCGCTGACGCAGGGCCGGGACTGCTACAAGGGGCGCTTCTACGGGATCGAGAGCCACCGGTGCCTGCAGATGTCGCCGGCGATCGACTCGTGCAACCTCCACTGCCGGTTCTGCTGGCGGAGCCAGGGGTGGGAGAACGACGTGATGATGACCGAGTACGACGACCCGGAGGTCCTCCTCGACCGCTCGATCGAGGCCCAGCGCCGGATCCTGTCCGGGTTCAAGGGCGAGGGGACGGTCGACCCGGCCCGATGGGCGGAATCGCAGGCCCCCCGGCACGTGGCCATCTCCCTGACCGGCGAGCCGACACTCTACCCCAAGATGAACCGATTCCTCGCGCTCTGCGCGGAACGGGGGATCACGACGTTCCTGGTCACCAACGGGACCAACCCGGACGCGCTGCGGGCGATGGACCCGCTCCCGACCCAGCTCTACGTCAGCGTCACCGCCCCCAACGCGGAAGTGTTCCGGCGCCTGACGGCGCCGAGCGACGTCCACGCGTGGGACCGGCTCCTCGAATCGCTCGAGATCGTCCGGTCGCTCCGGACCCGCCGGGTGGTCCGTCACACGCTCGTCCGCGGCTGGAACCTCGGATGGGTCGACCAGTACGCCGAGCTCGACCTCACCGCCCGGCCCGATTTCGTGGAGCCGAAAGGCTACGTGTACATGGGCCGATCCCGGCAGCGGCTCGGCCGCTCCCACGTCCCGTCGCATGGCGAGATCCGCGAATTCGCCGGCCAGCTTGCGACCCGGACCGGCTACCGGCGCCTGGACGAATCCCCCGAGTCGAAGGTCGTTCTCCTCGGCTCTCCGACGGGGGTCGACCGGTTCCTGCCGGGATTGGGCCCCGCCGACGGCGAGGCCGCCGCCCTCGCGTAAGCGGGCCGGCGAGCGCCGTACAGAGATTCGCCCGCCGGGTATCGCTTCCGCGAACGACGGGGGCGGATCGCCGCGCTCCGCGCGGGACTACGAAAGCTTCCAGTTCAGGATCTGGACGACGACCGCGGCCCCGATCCCGAACACCATGACGAGGTACGGGTCGATCTTGAGAGCCCGCGTCTCCTCCATGTCGTAGTATTGGATGAGGCCCGCGGCGGAGTGGAATCCGCTCTTGCGGCTGTCTTGCGGCATCGAACGGTTCCACCGGCGGCCGGTATATATGGATGCGTCCGCCGCCGGGGACTAGCGGCCGAACAGCGCGCCGTCCCAGATCGCGTCCTCGACGGCGTCCCGGATCCCCGTCGAGAGACCGGGAACGACGGCGCCCATGCCGCCGGAGAACATCCGGGCGAAGAACGGCTGCGGCGGAACGACCCGCACGACCTTGGAGGTGCGGACCCCCGTGAGTCGGCCGAGCTCGCCCAGGGCCTCTTCCCGGTCGCCGAGGGCGTCGACGAGACCGAGCTCCTTCGCCCGGCGGCCGCTCCAGAACTCCCCGGTCGCGAGCGGGACGATCTCGGCGACCGGCCGCTTCCGCTCCCGGGCGACCATCGCCACGAACGAGTCGTACGAGTCCTTCGTGACCGCCTGCAACTTCGTGCGCTCCTCGTCCGAGAGCGGGCGGAGCCCCTGGTAGGCGTCCTTGTGACGTCCCTCGTGGATCATCTCGACGTCCACGCCGATCCGGTCGAGGAGCCTTCGGACGGCCAGGTGCGGGAACACGACCCCGATCGACCCGACGCCGCTGTCCGGGTAGGCGTAGACCGTCCGCGCCCCGATCGCGGCCATGTACGCCCCCGACGCGCCGAGCGAACCGATCGACGCGACGACCGGCTTCACCGCGTCGAGTCGCTTCACCGCCAGGTACAGGTCGGTCGACGGAATCTCGGCGCCCCCGCCGGACGAGATGTCGAACAGGACGCCTTTGACCCGACGTTTCTCCCGGAGCGCCGCGAGAAGTCGGAGGTACGGTTCGACCGTCCGCTCGCGGATCGTCCCACGGAATTGGACATGGGCCAGGAGTTCCCGCATCCGGCGTACCTCCCCTCGGGGAGGCCGGGACCCGATTTACGGCCGCGGGGTCCCCCGCGCAACGGGCTGACGCTAGGGTTATCGCCCGCCCCACCACGGCCCATCGAGGTCCGGTGCCGCTCGAAGCCGAGGTCCCGGAGTGGGTCCCCGAACCGAGCCTGCTCGACGGTCGCATCGTAGTTCCCGGGGTGCTCGGCGCGTTCCTCGTCGCGGCCGCCCCCCTCCTCTGGCTGGGCGCGACCGGACGGGTCGACGGGTACCTGGTCCTCTACTGGGGCGGAATCGTGGCGCTCCTCGTCGGCGCCGTGTGTGCGTTCGTGGTCGGACTCTTCACCCTCGGGACGATTTCCCTCGGCGGAATCGCATGGGTCGGGATCGAGCGGTTCGCCCTCGCCGTCGGCCCCCCGATCGTATGGGGGGCCCCCGTCGTCGTCGTGGTCGGGGTGTTGCTCCTTCCCGCCCCCCTCCTCAAGGCCCGGAAGGTCGCCGCCGCTCGACTCGACTGGCGACGGACGAAGGGGGGGTCCGTGGCCCCGTAGGCCCCGGCCCGGGGCGGTCCGTTTTAGCGCCGAGCGAATTGAACGGGCCATGCCGTTCGGAGCGCCGATCACCCAGTTGCCGAAGACGAGCCTGGCCGGAATCGACGTCTACGTTCACGACGACGGTTCGAGCCAGGTCCTGTTCATGGAACTCGGCGCCGACCGGGCGGCCGTGACCGTCCCGACCCACACGCACGGCGTCGAGTGGGGTACCGTCGTCGAAGGCGAGATCGAGATGACGATCGGGGAGCGGGTCGAGCTCCATCCCGCGGGGACCCAGCACCTGATCGCGGCGCAGGTTCCGCACAGCTTCCGATTCCGGCCCGGGACCAGCTCGATCCACTGCTTTGGGGAGCGGCGGATCACGCTCCCGGGACGTTCGACCCCAGTGCGCGGACCAGCCTGAGTAGCACCCCGCGCGATCGGGGGCTCCACCGGGGGAGCGGCGGGTTCGACCCCGTCCCGTCGGGGCGTCGAGGAACCAGGTCGTTCGTTCGGGTCGCAAACTCCACGGTCCGGTCGTTCGGGCGAATCCTCGTCCAGTCGGGCATGATCGACACAGTGCCCGCCCCCCCATTCCGCCGACGCACCGACCGCACTCACCGGCGGTGAGGGCGCGGACGATCCCGGCCGGACGGGCCGCGCCGGGAAACTCTATCTGCGCAGAACCGTCCCCGCCCCCGGGGACGACCGCCGATGGCCGAACCGACCTCCGACGCGATTTGGGTGGAGAAGTACCGCCCTCGTTCGCTCGCCGACATGGTCGGTCAGGAAGGCGTCGTCCCGCTCCTGCGGGCGTACGCCGCCCGCCGGTCGCTCCCGCATCTGCTGTTCGCGGGCGCGCCGGGGACCGGGAAAACGACGGCGGCCCTCGCCCTCGCGCACGACCTCCTCGGGGAGGAGTGGCGGCAGAACTTCCTCGAGCTGAACGCCTCCGACGAGCGGGGGATCGACACGGTCCGGACCACGATCAAGGGGTATGCGCGGAGCGCCCCGATCGGCGGGGTTGGGTTCAAGCTCCTCTTCCTCGACGAGGCCGACAATCTGACGAGCGAGGCCCAGGGGTCGCTTCGCCGGATGATGGAGCGGTACTCGTCCGCGTGCCGGTTCATTCTCTCGTGCAACTATTCGAGCCGGATCATCGAACCGATCCAGTCGCGGTGCGCCGTGTTCCGGTTCCGCGGGATGTCGGTCGACGATATGCGACGTCAGCTCGAGCGGGTCGCGAAGGGCGAGAAGCTCACGGTGGCCGACGACGCGTACGCCGCGATCGCCGAACAAGCCGACGGGGACCTGCGGAGGGCGACGAACCTCCTCCAGCTGGCGGCGGCTCCGGGCGCCCCGATCTCCCGCGCGTCGGTGGAAGGGGCGACGACGCAACCGATCCGACCCGAGGTCGAGGCGATGGTCACCCTCGCGCTCGCCGGGCAGTTCTTCGATGCGCGCGAGCGGCTCTATCGGCTCTTCGTCGACCGGGGAGCGAGCGGCGAGGACATCCTCCGGGCCGTCCACCGGTACCTCCCGGACCTTCCCGAGGCCACCATCGCGACCCGGGAAAAGATCGCCCTCATCGACCATCTGGCCGAGGTCGACTTCCGGCTCGCGCAAGGGGCGTCCGAACGGGTCCAGATGGAGAGCGTCCTCGCCCGACTGGCGCTCTTCCGACCGGCACCGGGTGCCCGACCGGCATGACCCGCCAGCGCCGGATCCACACGAAACCGCTCACCTACCGGCGCGCCGAGGTCGCCGGTTCGCTGACGGTCCGGAGCTCCACCGCCCGCGCCATTCGCGACGGTCGCGTCAAGAAAGGGGACCCCGTGACCGCGGCGGAGCTGGCGGGGCTGCTCGCGATGAAGCGGACCCCCGACCTCATCCCCCATTGCCATCCGGTCCCGCTGACCGGCGGACGGGTCGACGTGACCGTCCGGGGGCGGACCGTGCGCGTCCGGGCCGAGGCCGAGGCGCTCTACCGGACCGGCGTCGAGATGGAGGCGCTCGTGGGCGCCAGTGTGGCGCTCCTGACCGTGTGGGACATGGTCAAATACCTCGAAAAGGACGACGACGGCGGCTACCCGGAGACCGTCCTCGGGCCGGTCCGGGTCGTCCGGAAGGAGAAGCGTCCGATGGGGAGGAAGCGGTGACCGCGCCCGAACCCGCCGCGCCGGCGGGGCGGCACCATCTCGGCGGCGGACGGTCGATCGCGTTCGGCGTCCTCTCCGTCTCGGACACCCACACCGAGGAGGACGACGCCTCGGGCCACCTGGCCCGGGAGCTCCTGCAGGCCGCGGGGCACACAGTCCCGCAGTACCACCTCGTCGCCAATTCGGTCGCCGACGTCCGCGACGCCCTCGACCCGTGGCTCGACGGCCGCGAGCTCGAGGCGATCGTGACGGTCGGCGGGACCGGCGCGAGCTCCCGCGACCTCACCGTCAACGCGCTGGAAACGATGGGGGGGCGGGTCCTCCCGGGGTTCGGCGAGGTCTACCGGTCGCTGAGCTTCCAGGAGGTCGGGCCGCTCGCGATCCTCAGCCGGGCCTCGCTCTTCGTCCTGAAGCTGAAGCCGGTGTTCGCCCTCCCCGGTTCCGAGCGCGCGGTCCGCACGGCGATCGAGCGACTCATCGCGCCCGCGGTCCAGCACCTCGTCGAGGAGCTGGAGCGCTGACCTAGGCGCGCCGCCGCACCGACAGCGCGCCGAGCGGCGGCGGACCCGGGTCGAGGTGCTGGGGGGAGAGCCCCTGCGCCCGGCAGAAGTCGGCCCACGCCGGGTTGGAATCGGTCCGGTGGGCCAGCAAGAGCCCCCGCGGCGCGAGCGCGTTCCATGCGTGGTGGAGCTCGAACCGCGCCCGGTCCGGGTCCGGACCGTTGTCGAGGAAGGCGAGGTCGGTGCCGTGCTCAGGTTGGAGGATCTCCTGGAATCGCTCCTCGGTGTTGCCGAGGACGAGCGTCCACCGCGGTCGCAACGACAGGGGAACGAACGCGCCGACCGAGACGAGGCCGACCCCGCTCGCCCGGCCGTGAGGAGTACCGGGTCCGAGGGAGAAGAGCTCGCCCTCGCCGTTCGCGTCGAGGGCCGCGAGGATCCAGCTCGAGGAGTAGCCCGGCCCGACGCCCGTCTCGACGACCCGCTTCGGTCGGGCGGCGCGGACGAGGAGGTACAGGAGTGCGCCCTGCGGGAGTTCGCGCGTATAGGCGAGGCCCGCTCCGCGCTGGAGCAGCCGGTCGGGGAGGTCGCTCTCGGAGAGCTCCCGCCGGATCGTCCGGAAGCTCTCCGGCGCGATCCCCGTCAGCGAGACGATCTGGTCGAGCGCCGCCTGCCGGTGGAACAGCATCCGGTTTCGGAGCTCCTTGCGGGACGCCGGGGTGAGGAGGACCGGCGGGCGCGGCGTCCGGTCGCTCGAGGGGACGACCCCGCCGGCCGGCGGGGGACTCGGGGACTCCGGGCGACGCGGGTCAGCGCGGGCGCTCGCGGGTTGCATGAAAGAGCCGTAAGGTGGCCGAGTTACATACACCCATCGTCGAGGGCGGGGACGGAGTGGCGCGAACACCACCGGATTCCCGAATCCCTCCACTCGCCTTAACTATCCCCGCGCGCATTCCATCGACGAGCGTGCCGGGAATGGGTGTTCAAGAACTCGACGGGTCGGGCTTCGACAAGTTCTCGGGCGGTAGCGCGGTCGCCGTCGTGGACGTCTGGGCGCCGTGGTGCGGCCCGTGCCGAATGGTCTCCCCGATCGTCGAGCGGCTCGCCCAGCGGTACCAGGGCAAGGTCGCCTTCGGCAAGCTCAACAGCGATGACCACGGGGAGAAGGCGGGCCAGCTCGGCATCATGAGCATCCCGACGCTCCTCTTCTACAAAGACGGAAAGCTCGTTGACCGGATCGTTGGGGCGTACCCCGAAGAGGTCATCGACGAGCACATCCGCAAGCTCCTCTGACTGGTCCGCCCGGGGAGCGAGCGTCTCGGTCGCCGGACCGCCCCCACCGTTGAATCGCGGGCGGCATCGCTCGCGGGGTCGTCCCAGTGAGCGACAGCGCCGACCTCCAGCTCGCCCGCTACTCGTTCCGGCGGAAGATCGACGAGATCGCGGCCGCCCGCGGCCGGGCGACCGAGCTGATCAGCCTGTACGTTTCGCCGGGCAAGCAGATCTCCGACGTCATGGGGTACCTGCGAAACGAGTACGCCCAGAGCTCGAACATCAAGAGCCGGACCACGCGGAAGAACGTGATGTGGGCGATCGAATCGCTCATGGGCCGGGTCCGCCAGTACAAGGAGCCGCCGGCGAACGGGGTCGCCTTCTTCGTCGGGAACAAGGCGGTCGGCGCCGACAAGTCGGAGACGGTCACCTTCATCGTCGAACCCCCCGAGCCGCTCAACACGTACCTCTACCGCTGCGACTCGAACTTCTTCCTCGACCCGCTCCTCGCGATGGTCCACGAGCCGGACATCTGGGGGCTCATTGTGATGGACCGGGCCGAGGTCACGATCGGCCAGCTGAAGGGGAAGCGGATCGAGGTCCTTCGCAACCGCCAGTCGCAGGTGCCGAGCAAGCACGGGCGCGGGGGCCAGTCGGCCCACCGGTTCGAGCGGATGATCGAACACGCCGCCCACGAGTTCTTCGTCCGGTGCGGCGAGATGTCGAACGAGTTGTTCCTCCCGAAGAAGGACGAGCTGAAGGGGATCCTCCTCGGCGGACCGGGCGCCACGAAGGAGTACTTCTACAAGGAAACGTACCTCCACTACGAGCTCCAGCAGAAGGTCGTCCAGCCGCTCTTCGACGTCGGGTACACCGATGAGTACGGCCTCCGCGAGCTCGTCGAGAAGGCGACCCAGACCCTCCACGGCCTCGAGCTCACCGAGGAGAAGCGGCTGATCCAGAAGCTGCTCTCCGAGATCCGCCGGGCCGAGGCCGGCCTCGCCGCGTACGGCGAGAAGGACGTCGAGGCGGCGCTGGCCGTCGGCGCCGTCCAGACCCTGCTCGTCTCCGAAGGGATGCGGAAGAAACGGGTCGAATTCCGCTGCGGCCAGTGCCAGACGACGTTCTCGAAGAGCCTCGCCGACGACGACGTCGACAAGCCGACGACCGAGCCGTGCCCGAACTGCGGCGGGGGCCCGGTGACGAAGGTCAACACTGAGGACGCCGTCGAGCGGATGTTCCGTCGGGCCGCCGAGTCGGGCGCCGACGTCCGGATGATCTCCTCCGAGAGCGAGGAGGGGGAGATGCTCGCTAAAGCGTTCGCGGGGGTCGCGGCGATCCTCCGATACCCGATGGCGACCCGGTCCCCTCTGCTCCGTCCCCCCGCGTCTACGTGAGCCAACCCGTGCGACGCCGCCCGGCTCGGCGGGTCGTTTCAAGTCGGTGCGGACGTGGCCGACTCTGGTGGCCCGTGGACGGCCCGTTGTGGGGATGGACGGGCGCCGCTTCGGAGAGCACCCAGTCGGCCGGGATTCCGCGCTGTTGTTCCCGACCCGGTGGGAGTCCCTGCCCGCACGCGCGCCGGGAACGGGCCGGATCCCGGGCCGGGCGTCGCCGTGGGAACCTCGACGTTCGCGCGGGCCCATTTCGCCGGTAACCTTAAATACCGTGGGCCCGCCTCCGACGACCCAAGGTGATTCCCACGGCACAACCGATGTACGGTGGCTATCCAGGAATGGAGCCCGCCGAAGTGAGTTCGCTGAAGTCGATTCTGAACATCGCGCGCATCGTCGCGCTGATCTTCATGATCATCTGGCTGCTCGTCGGCCTGGTCTCGATCATCGCGATCGTTGCGCTCGCGACGTTTGTCGGATTCTTGTTCTTCGCGATCCTACCGGGACTGTTCCTCCTGCTGTTCTTCGTGATCAATCTCCTGATCTACACGAACATCCGGCAGATCCAGCGAATGGTCGACGCGGGCCAGTACCAGGCGGCCAAGGACAAGACGTTCCTCTGGATGATCCTCGGGTTCATCCTCGGCGGCATCATCATCGGCATCATCCTCGTCGTGGCCTACATCAAGTACGACCCGGTGATCAACTGGCAGCGCCAGCAACAGATGGGGGGCCAGCCCCCGGCGCAGGGCGCGTGGGGCCAGCCCCCGCCCGCCCAGCCCGCATGGGGCGCCCCGCCGCCCTCGCCCCCGCAGACGGCCCCGATGGCCGCTCCGGCCCCGATGCCCGTCGCCGCCCCCGCGGCCCCGGCCGCCGGGACCTGCCCCCGATGCGGAAAGCCCGCGACGTGGGTCGCGCAGTACAACCGCTGGTACTGCTACGGCTGCCAGCAGTACGTCTGAGCGTCCCTCCGGCCGCGGACGACCGCAACCCTTTCCTTCGCCCGACCGGCAACGGCTCGGTTGGGCCAGAACGGAATTTCGATGGTACGGGTCGTCGTCCAGGTCGAGACCCCGGCGTCGGTCGACTTCGTCCGGAACTGGTGGCTCGACTATGGCGAGGGGGACGCCCACCTCACGGGCGACATCGTGGCCCGGACCGCCCTCTGGGTCGACAAGACCCATGCGGAGCTCCGGACGACGACCCGGTTCGCCGGCCGGATCATCCTGAACGTCGGCTCGGTCCGGGTCGAATCCCCGAACGGGTGGCGGTACGAGGGGATCGTCCACCTCCACGATGAGCCGTTCGCCCAGATTCGGACCGCGTTCGCCCTCGACGACCTGGGAAGCCGCCGCCGACTGACCGCGACGTTCGACCTGCGCGGGGTCACCTTCGGCGCCCGCGTGATCCTTCCGTTCGTCCGCCGGATGATCCGACACTCCCTCGTGCGGGAGTACGACGAGTTCCGGGCGGCGATCGAGACCGAGTGGAACCGCGCGAACGGCTGAGGCCGGTCCGCGCTACCAGAGGTGGCCGAGCGGGTCGTCGGCCTCGGGGGGCGGCACGGGGGTCCTCGCGGGCGGGGCCACCGGCACAATCCGTCCTTGAGGGTAGAGGTTCGAGTTGGGCGACGGCAGCTCCTTCCGGGGCGGCTGGCGGGCCATCACGAGCCCGACGACGACGACGGTGAGTCCGACGACCGCGATGGTGAGAACGACGACGCCCCCGAGCCGGGCGTGGCTGGCCGGCCCGCCCGGGGAGGTCGTCGCGCACGTTCCCGCGAGCATGCAGGCCGATTGGGAAGTCGCCTGCGAGGACGTCTCGGGCTCCGCCTGGAGCGTTCCGTTGGCGTACTCGCTCTGCTCGGCCGCGACCATCGGGACTACGCCCGCGGTCGTCACCGGCTCGGCGGAGTTACCGACGAACGACGTCTCGGACGCGCGAATCAGCGGGCGGGACCCGGCGGCGGCCGCGAAGTCGACGGCCTGGGTCGTCGCGCTCTGGCCGGTCGGGGCTTCCGACTGCCACGTCCCGCCGCCGCCGAACAGGTCGGCGCCGATGGGGACCAAGATCAGTCCGTCGCGGAACGCGAACGGACCGACGATCGCGATCCGGACGGCGCTCGCGGCGAGCCCTCCGCGGAGACCGATCGGGCCGAGGTCGGTGCCGGTCAGCGTGAGGTTGCCGGAGCGGTTGACGGCTCCGCTCCCGGAGTCCGAGGTATGGGACGGGAGCCCCGAAAGCGGGACGTGGGCGTACACCGAGCCCCACGACCACTCGCCCTGGGCGGCGAAGGCGCTCACGGCGGCCCAATTCGGGGTCGAGGAGAGGTTCTCGGGAACAAGCCCGAGGGCCGGCGAGAGAGATACCGCGGCGTTCGCCGAGGAGTGGATCGAGAAGTACTGGGTTCCCCGGTGGGTGGCGAACGGACCCGACACGTTGTACGCCGTCGACTCGGTCAGGTTCGCGGACGCCGATACCGACGAGTTGACCAGCGCGATGGCGGCCACGGGGCCGTTCGGCCCGACGACCTGGCCGGCCGTCGTGAAGTTGTCGCTCCCTCGGGCGACCTCCCAGGCCCGCACGGAGATGTTCGCCGAGACGCCGGGGTTCGTGCAACTGGGGTGACAATAGAGGGCGAAGTAGTCGAGGACCATGGTCCGGTTCGCGGTGAGCTCGAACGTCGTGGCGCTCGTGTTGACCTCGCGGACGACGACTTGGACTCCGAGGTACGCGTGGATCGCCACGGTCGTGTCGTTGGAGATGGTGCCCGTAGAGTTCGCCCAGTGACTCCCGCCGTACCCCCATTCCTGCACGGCGGCGGCGGCCGAGGTGGACGCGGGGGCCACCCCGACCGGCGTTGCCGAGGCGGCCGGAATGATCAGGACGGCGAGGACGAGGATGGCGCCGAAGGCGGCCCCGACGGCTCGCGCGGTGCGTGCAGACATTGAGTGGCTCCGGTCCTCAGACACTCCTCCACTGGCGGCCACGGGTCTTAAGTCGATGTTCACTCCCGATTCGTAGGGGCTGTACGGCGTGCTACGCCGTGACGGTTCCGGGAAGTGGACCGGGTGCGCGACCTGACGCCGGCGGAGGCCCGCGTCATCGCCGGGTTGCTCGGCTCGGCGGCGGCGAGCGAGCGCGAGCGGCTTCGACGGATCGCCGTTCCCCGGTCGACCTACCACGCCGCGCGACGACGAGCCTACTCGGAGGGGTGGCTCCGGGACCGGTACGTGCCGCAGCCGGAGCGGCTCGGGTTCCGGGCCGCCCTGATCCTCGCGGCCCGACCGTTCGTCGACCGGGGTCCCGAGCTCGCGCAGCGGTGGTCGGCGGTGCCCTCGTGCGTGTACTTTGCTGCCGGGACCGAACTCGTCCTCGGGGTCTTCGTTGAGAGGGAAGCGGAGGCGGCCCGGGCGCTCTCGAGTCGGTTGCTCGACGGGCGAGTCGCGTCCTGGCAGGAGTCGATCGTTGCGGACCTGCACACGCCTTCGATCCCGGTGTACTTCGATTACGAGGGGCTCTGGACCCACCTTACGGAGTTTGGAGGGACGGTCGCGTACCCGCGCGGCCTCGGTGGGACTCCAGAACCCGAAGACGCAACGACGCTCTCGAATCACCAACGGTGGGCGGCGAGCGAGCTCCTCGCCCGCCCCTTCGCGGCACCGGAAGAGGGTCGGGCGGCGCACCTCGTCGGCCCGCTCGGGCTCCCGTTCTCCCAGCAACGGATGGTCGCCCAGGGTACCGTCCTGCATCGGGTCTTTCTCGACCCGGGTCGGCTCCCCCCGTTCCAGGGGAATGCCGCCGACCAGATTGTCCTCATCACCGGCGCCTGGAAGTCGGGTGCGCGGCCGGAGCGGCTCTTCCGGGCGTTGACGGAAGAGTGTCGGGTCTTCCCGTTCCTCTACGTGGTGGACACCCCGCGGGCCCTGCTCGGGGCGTTGGGCCGTTCGGGTCCCCCTCCGGCGGGAGCCTCGGAGGCCCGACGACCCGTGCTTCCCACGTTGCAGGAGTCCCTGGAGGGGATCGAACTGGTCCAGGTCCCGGCTCCGTCGGTCCGGACTCTGATCGACCACCGGTACGATCGGCTACTTCCCAAGGGGTCGGGCGCCTAGACGTTCCGCTCCCCCGGTGGAGGAACCGAAGCGCGGATTCAGTCACCAATTTTGAGACCGACGCGTCTTGGGGAGGTCGTCGCTGCCGGGATGGATTCGGGCGGGCTCGACCCCCCGTACAGTGCGGGTCCCAGGTTAGTGGGAACATGCTCCCGCGTCCCGGCCCGAGCAGTCGTGGGTCCCGGACGTGCTGAAAGGGTGCACTTTGCTCTGGTGCAAACGCCGGCGGGGACTAGGCGCGACGACGGTCGGCGCCGTTGGGAAAATTCGGCCGCCGGAGTTTCCGGGCAATCGCGGGGAGCTCGTCGCGCACGAACCTCCAAAGCCGTTCTCGGTCGTAGCCGCGCTCGTACGGATGGGAGAAGTCGTTCCGAATCTCAAAAATCGGCGACCAAGGAATGCCCGGATTTGCCTTCTGAAACGAAGCTCCAAGTCGATTTGCCGCCTCTTCAAATTGCTCGAACTGCCGCTCGATCGTCGCTTGGCAGCCCGTCTCGGGGTCGACGAACGCGTCGTGGCCTTTCGCGACCCAGTGGGGGATCGTTTCCGCGTACTGCCCCATGTCGTCGACGAGCACTCGTGGTCCGGTGCTCCGGCCGGTCACAAAGGGATCGCCTCCGCCTGGACTTGCGGTTTAATCGCCCAGTGGAGCAGGTCCTCCTCGACCGTATCGATTTCGCGGTTCAGGAGGCGTTTCAGGTCGACCCGGAATCCCGCGGTGCCCAGGAGTGAGACGTTCCGATCCCAATCGACGAGTAGGTCCACGTCACTGGTCTCGTCGGCCTCGCGGCGCGCCACCGACCCGAAAACGCGAACATTCCGACCCCCGTACTTTCGAGCGAGCCGGAGGATGGCCTTCCGGTGGGGGGTCAGAATTTCCTCGATGCCGAGCCCATGACCGAGAATCACGGGCCGAATCTTCGGAACATTCCAAAGCTTCGACTTGCACCTCGGACACATGGTGGGCTTTCGTCGGCGCATTCGCCACCGGTACACGCAGCGGTAGCAGTGAGCCACCCGGACGAGCCGTGGCGTCATCGCTATCTCCGGAATCCCGGAGCGGTAAAACCTTACTTATCCCTATCGGCGGAACATGTTGGAAAGTCGCCTGGTCGAGCGAGGCCCCCTCCGAATCCGCCGCGCGAGCTTCGACCGCGAGGCGAGGTGTCACGTTCGGGCCGGAACGGGCGCGGTGGGATTTGAACCCACGTCAACCGGATTAGGAATCCGGGGCACTGGTCCAAGCTGTGCGACGCGCCCGCGTGGCCGGCGAGCCGAGGCCGACTGGGGCTTCCCTCTTTCGCGTCCTCGAACGGGGCGCGGCTCGGAGAGATATTCCCCTCCGCCCTTCGTCTGGGGGATGGACGCTGTCTCGGCGTTCTCCAGAGGTGCCGTGGATTCCGTTCCCCGCTGGCGTCGTCTCCCGAGCGGCCGGCCGTGGGGCCCGGCGAGCGCGGGGTTCCTCCTCGTCCTCCTCTTCGTGATTTCAGGGATTCCGCTCCGGGAGACCGTCGTCCCTCGCTCGCTCGCGCATCCGGGCGGCCCGTCCACTCCCGGCACCGGGACGGTCGAGGCACGGCCGATCGGCTCCCCCGCGGCAGGAAGCCGCGCGCCCAGGGCGCCCTCGTCGGCTCCGGACGACAACGGGTCGTTCGGCTCGGTGGCGTTCTCCTGGGTGCTGGCGAACGGGTCGGTCGACCCGGGAGCGGTCAACCAGGGATTTTCGGTCGGCCCCGACCAACTCCTGTACGTTCCCGCGAACGGAACGCTTTGGGTGGCGTTCACGTCGGCCCCGGCCGGGGAGCCGACCAACGTGACGATCCGCAACGTGACCAGCGGAGACACCGACGTGGTCACCGGACTCGGCAACGTGAGCGCGCTGGTGGACGATGCCAGCACGGCCCAGGTGTTTCTCACCGAATCGATCCCGGGGACTCCAGGCGATGGCTTCCTTGGCGTCGACACGGCCGGCGGGGACGTCGTCCGGGCTCCGACCCCGGTCGGCTTCGCCGCCAGCGATATCGGGCTCGATCTCGCCACCGGGGACCTGTGGATGACGGTCGACGCCGCCACCGAGGTCCCGGGCAATGTGACGGTCGTCGACCCGGCCACCGAGTTGGTGAGGGCGGTCGTTCCGGTGGGCATAGACCCAACGTCCGTCACCTACGACGCGGCCGACGATCGGGAGTTCGTGGGGAACTCCGGCTCCGACGATTTGACGGTGCTCAACGCCACCGACAATGCTCCGGTGGGACCCGCGATCGGGCTCCCGGGGAGCCCAGTCCCCCATGCCTTGACGATCGACCCTGCGAACGGGGACCTCCTGATCCTCGCCACAGTGGGGGCGCCGGCGGACACCGAGCTCGTCACCGTCGACCCGAACAACGGGAGCGTCGTTTCCACGACTGCCCTGCCGGCTGGGGAGGCCGGTTCGTCGGTGCTGGCGGACCCCGACTCGTTGGGGGTGTACGTCACGGCGTACGGACCCAACGCAACCGGTGGACAGCTCGACCGTTGGGACCCGAGCGGAAATGGGTGGACGGCCGTCTGCCAGCTCGCCGGTCGGCCGGTCACGCAGGCGGAGGACGTCGCCACCGACACCGACTACATCGGACGGCTCGGCCAGGTGTTCCTCAGCACCGTGAACCTCTCCCAGGGTGGGACCGTTGGAACATTGGCGTTCGGTGCCGGGCCGCGAGGAGGCGCGTACGACGGAGCCGACGGGCGAATCTCCGTCGTGAACTCGTTCGCCGGGGGACTCGGAAATTCGACCGGTCCCGACGTTCTCGACGCGATCGACCCAGCCTCGGGGGTCGCCCCCACGGAGTTCTCCCCCCTGGCGCCGAAGTTCTCGCCGGCGGGGACCGGATTGGTCGGGTTGGCCTACGACCCGACCACCGCGCGTCTGTTCACGGCGGAGCAGGCGGGGACGGGGGGTACGGCTCTCGCCGGGGACGACGGCCGGTGGCTGGCGAACCTCTCGATTCCGTTCGTACCCGTGGGCCTCGCGGACGACTCGACGCGCTCGCTCGTCTACTACGGATCGGCCACCGGGCAGCTTGCCGGGTTCGACACGGCGAACCTGACCCTGGCGTCGCACTGGAACGCGACCCCTCCGACGGTCCCTTGGGGCGGTTCGATAGAGCCGCTGGCCGTGGACTCCGCGCTCGGGACCGTGCTCCTCCTCGAGCCGGACCTGGCCGCGGCGGGGGTCTCCGGCCTTTGGATCGTGAACGAGTCAACGGCAGGTTCGGAATTCGTTGCGATCGGCGGGCCGGGCGCAGCCCACTCGGGAGCCGTCCCGCTTGCGGTTGTGTTCGATCCAGTCGACGGCGACGCGTACGTTGCCGAGCGGAGCGGCACCGTCGTCGCGGTGAACGTGACGAATGGCACCGTCGTCGCGTCCACCTCGGTCGGCGGCTCGCCGTCGTATCTCGCGTTCGACCCGGGGCGCGACGACCTTCTCGTGACCGACTCCGCCCGCGGGACTCTCCTCGTCCTGAACGGGACCGCCGCCTCCGCGCTCACGCGGCCGCCGCTGACGCTCGTCGTCGGACCGGACCCGGACGGAGTCACGGTGGACCCGGTCGGGGACGAGGTCGTCGTCTCCGACTACGGATCGGGGACGCTCGATGCGTTCTCTCGGGTTCCCCAGGTGGCCGGGCTCGTGCCGTTCGGGACGGCGCCCAACCTCGGAGACGGCGGCGCTCCGATCGGCACCGATGAGGTGGGCAGTCCGGTCGTCTTCCACGCACTAGCGGGCGGAGGGGTTCCCCCGCTGGGCTTCACCTACTCCGCGCTTCCCCCGGGATGCGCGACGGCCGACACGGCTCAGCTCGTCTGCCGCCCGGGCGGGCCGTCGTCCTCCACGGTCACCGTGGTCGTCACGGACCAGAACGGATCGAGGGCCGAAGGGTCGGTCCCGTTCGCGGTCGTGCCGACGGTGGCGGTCGGGCTGTCGGCTGCGCCCGACCGGACCGATTCGCTGGCCCGGAGTCTCCGCGTCTCCGCGAACGTCACGGGAGGTATCCCGCCGTTCTCGTACGAGTTCGAGTTCGGGGACGGTTCCGCTCCGGTCGGCGCGGTCGATGCCGGGTCGCTCCTCTCGGAGATCCACGTCTTCCCGAGCCCCGGGGCGTACACCGCAACGGTCGGGGTCATCGACGCCTTCGGGATTACTGCCACCAGCTCGGTCGCCCTCGGGGTGGGTGCGCCGATGACGGGCACGCTGACGACCGATCCGCCCACCGGGCCGGCCGTCGTGACGGGTACCACCGTGCCGCTGCACGCTGCCGTGACCGGGGGTCTTCCGCCCTACACCTTCAGCTGGCGGTTCGCCAACGGGTCGGGGCCGACGTTTTCCGGGACGGATTCACCGTTCAGCTTCGTGAACGTCACCCTCTCGGGGACCGGAATTGACCCGTTCGAGGTCTGGGTGAACGACAGCGCCGGGTCGAGCCTGCCTCTGAGGCTCAATCTGACGGTCCAGCCCGAGGCGCCCGGGTCGGGGACGGCGCCTCTCTCCGGCGAGGAGGTCGGCATCGTGGCTGGCGCGGCCGTGGTGGCGGCCGTCGGTGTGGCCGTCGTGGTCTGGCGGAACTCTCGCCGTCGGGCCGATCAGTGAGTCCCGAGCTTGGCGATCGCGTCGCGGACCCGGCCGACGCCGTCCTGGGCCAGCGCCTCGGCGCGCGCGCGCTCCTTGGCCGAGGCGAACACTCGGATCAGCGGTTCGGTCCCGGACGGTCGCAGGAGGACCCAGCCGTCCGAATGGAACACCTTCAAGCCGTCGATAGTCTCGACGCGGGCTCCCTCGCTTCCCACGCCCTTCGCGATGGACTCGAGGACTCGGTCGCGGACCTCGATCGGACACTCGACCTTCTGTTTCACGAGGGCATATCTCGGGAGCGTCGCGAGGGCCTCGGCGAGCGTTTCCCCGCTGCGCGCCAGGTAGTCGAGGACCGCCGCGGCGGTCATCGCCCCGTCCCGGGCCAGTTGGAACGAGGGGAAGATCAAACCCCCGTTCTCCTCGCCCCCGAAGACGGCGTGGCGCCGGAGCATCTCCCGCGTGACGACCGGCGAGCCGACCCGGGTGTAGACGACCTCGCCGCCGAGAGGGCGGACGACGTCTTCGACGCTCTGCGGACCGGAGACCGGGGTGACCACGGTGCCTCCCTTCGCCTTCCGGACGGCCTCGCGGGCGAGCAGCGTGAGGGTCTCTTCCCCGGGGACGTACCGCCCCTTCCCGTCCACGAAGACGGCCCGGTCGGCGTCCCCGTCGTGGGCGATCCCCAGGTCGGCCCCGACCGCGGGCACGGTCCGCATCAGGTCGGCGAGGTTGGTCTCCGTCGGCTCGGAGAGGTGGCCCGGGAACGTGCCGTCGACGTGGCCGTTGAGCGTGACGACCCGACAGCCGAGCCTCCGGAGGAGGGCGGGGCTCGTGGGAATCGAAGCCCCGTTGCCGCAGTCCAGGACGACCGTGAACTTCCGATGAGCGACGGCGGCCACGTCGACCTGGCCGAGGATCCCCTCGACGTACCGGCCCGCGCCGTGCGAGTCGGAGCGGATCTCCCCGACCTGGTCGAACGGAACGGCGCGAACCTGATTCGCGGCCACCGCGGCCTCGATCTTCTCCTCGAACTCGCGGGGGACCTCGAGCCCGTCGGCGGCGATGCACTTGAGACCGTTGAACTCGGGTGGGTTGTGCGAGGCGGTGACGATGACGCCCAGCTGACCCCCGAGCTTCGAGATGTTGTACTGGATCGCGGGTGTGGGGAGCAGCCCGACCTCGGTGACCCGGTGGCCCCCCATCGCCAGCGCTGCGCTGACGATCCGGGCCATCGCCGGGCTCGACGTCCGCCCGTCCCAGCCAACGATGACCGGGGCGCCCGGCTCGATCGCCTGCGCGATCGCGCCGGCGACCGACGCGACGAACGGGGCCGTCACGCGGGTCCCGACGACCTCGCGGATGCCGTTCGTCCCGAACAGCCGCACGGGCGACCCGGGGGCGGAGGGAGTTCTTAACCCTGCCCGAACTGCGAATCGACCGGTGACGCCGGACCCTCCCCCACCCGCGGCCGAGCCTCCGCGGTGGCTCACGGACGAGATGCTCGGCCGACTCACCCGGTACCTGCGATTCCTCGGGCACGATACGGTGCAAGCGAGGGGGCTTTCGGACGGGGAAATCCGGGCCCTCGCCCGGACCGACGGCCGGGTCGTCCTCACTCGGGACCGGGAATTGGGCCGCCGGTCGGACCCGGCGGTCCTGATCCGGTCGGTCGACCTCGTCGGGCAGCTACGCGAGGTTCGGACCGCGTATCCCTCGATGCGAATGGTGGTCACCTTCGACCGGTGTCCGGAGTGCAATGCCCAGCTGGCGCCGTGGATCCCTCCCGCGGCGGGAGCGCCCTGGCCCGAGCTCGTCCCCTCGAACGCTCTGGAGACCGGGCTCACGGTCTGGGAGTGTCCGTCGTGCCATCGCCCGTACTGGGAGGGCAGCCATGCGGCTCGCATTCGCTCCTTCTTCGCCGAAGCGTGGGGTCCCGGGGCGTCCCCGTGATCGACCTCTGGGTGGAGCTCAGCCAGGAAAATCCGGCCCTGGCGGCCCGCGAGCTCGAATCGACCCTCGCCGCACTGGGAGGGGGCCCGACGGACGGGTCGATCTCCGAATCGATCGTCGCCGTCCGTCTCCCGAGCGCGTCGGCGGGGACCGCGCTGGCCTCCCGGATCGCGCTGGCGCGTCGCGTCCTCCTCCGATGGCCGGAGGCGGAGGTCCGGGCGATCACGGACCGGTTGGCCCGCGACGTCCATCACGGCGACCGGATCTCGTTCCGCCGCATCGACCGGCCAACCTCTCGCTCGACCGACCCGGCGCTGGACGAGTGGGTCCAAGCCATCCGGGACGCCGGGGGGATCCTCGACCTCGACGCGCCCACCCGCCAGTTCCGGTTTCTTCCGGCGGACGACTCGCGCTGGCAGTTCGCCGAGCTGCTCGCCGAGGTCGATCGAGCGTCGTTCGACGCCCGCCGGATGCCGAGGCTCCCGTTCCGTCGCCCGGTGAGCCTCGCGCCCCGCCTCGCGCGGGTCGCCGCCAACCTGGCCCGGATCCGTCCGGGGGACCGGGTCGTGGACCCATTCGTGGGGACCGGGGCGCTCGCGATCGAGTGCGCCCTCCTCGGAGCCCGGGTCACCGGGATCGACACCGACGCCGAGATGGCCCGGGGCGCCCTCACGAACTTTGCCCACGTCGGGGTCGCCGCCGACTCGATCGTCGTCGACGACGCAGCCGCCGTCGCCCCCGACGGGCTCTACGAGGCGATCGTGACCGACCCTCCGTACGGGAGGGCGTCCCCCACCGGGGGCGAGGACGCCGAGGGGCTCGCCCGCCGCGTGGTGTCGCACTGGGCCCGGTCGGTCCGCCCAGGAGGCCGGATCGTCGTGGTTGTACCCGGGGGTGCGGACCCGGTCGGCCCACCGTGGCTCCGGGTGGTCTGCGTCCAGGACCGGGTGCACGGCTCGTTGACGCGGGAGTTCCGCGTGTACGCCCGCCCCGATGACCCGTGATGGTCCCGGCCGACGGGCGGACTACTGCATCGCGACGGAGACCGACTGGGTCGGCGAGGACCCGTCCGCGCACAGTTCGAGGACCGTGAGTTGCACCGTGACCGACGCCTGTTGCGGGTTCTTGTAGTCGACCGTGAACGTCCCGGTGGCGCCCGAGTTCAGCGCGGAGTACTCGCCGCTGGGGACCTCGAAGGTTCCGGTCGAGCCGAACACGGTGACGTTGCCGTTCGGGAGCTGGACCTGCCAGCTCGAATTGTTCGCGAACGCCGAGAACGCCGCCCCCTGGAGCGACTCCGCGCTCCCGTTGACGACCGCCGTGACACTCCGAACGCTCCCCTCGAGGAGGTAGCCGTGGGCGACCGCGTCGTGGTTGACGACGGAGACGGTCGTCACGTCGGCCATTCCCGGTCCGGTGGGGGAGGAGGTCGTCGGGCCCCCGGCGATCCCGAACGACCCGGTGGGTTGGCTGATCGGGATGATCACGAACCCGGTGATGAGGACCATGACCGCCACGGCGCCGACGACGATCCGCTTGGTGTCGAGCGGGGTGATGTCGTTGAGCGGGGGCGGGTGGCGCATCCCAAGGACGACGATCAGGATCGCGAAGAGGAGCCACCCCGGGTAGAACAGGCCGAGGACCACGAGGAGTCCGACGGCGCCGTAACTCACCCACCGGGTCTTGTCGCCGAAGAGGGCCCGGAAGACGTGGCCGCCGTCGAGCTGGCCGGCCGGGAGGAGGTTGATCGCGGTGACGAGCAGCCCCACCCATCCGGCCAGGGCAAGCGGATGGAGGCTGACGAAGCTCACGGGAACGAATTTGCTCAGCAGGAACCAGAAGATCGAGACCCCGACCTCAAGGTTTCCGTAACTCACGCCGAAGAACGCGGGCCCGCAGTTCGCGACCGACAGGGTCGGCGCGTGGGCGCTGAGGAACATCCCGGCGATCGTGACGGGGATCGCGACCGCGAATCCTGCGAGCGGTCCCGAGGCCCCGATGTCGAGCAGGGCCTTCTTGTTCGGGATCGGTTCACGGAGGCTGATGAAGGCGCCGAACGTTCCGAACAGCAGGAACGGCGGCGGGACCGGGATGAAGTACGGCAGCGACGCCTCGACGTGGTGGTGCCGCGCCATCACGAAGTGGGCGAGCTCGTGGCAGCCGAGGATCGCGAGGAGCGGGAGACCGAAGTAGATCGCGCCGTACCCGACGTCCGGGCTCGTCAACGCCGAGCCCCCGATGTAGGCGACCCACAGGAAGCCGCCCGCGAGCACGGTGGTCCCGATCGTGACGAAGAGCAGAACGAGGTTCGTCGCCGAGCTCCACGCGGTCCGGCGGGGCCGTCGGATCACCTCGATGAGGTACTCGCCCCCTTCCTTTCGGATCTGCGGGATGTAGAATTTCGCCCAGAACTCCTGGCGGAGCTTGTCGAACCGCTCCTCGAGGGTCGCCGGGTCGACCTGGACCATGAGAATGAGCGAGACCGGGGTGATCCGGGTCTCGTAGACGGGGAAGTAGACCGCCACCGTGGACCGGATCCGGTCGACCTCGGTCCCGGCGGGGAGCGCGGCGCCGGTCGGACCCATGGCCGGGTCACTCACCGGCGGACTTCCGGAGACGCTTCGCCCGTTCCTTCGAGTTGTACCCCGTGGCCGCTTCGAGGAACGCGTTGTACCGACGGATCGTCTCGTGCGCGACCGACTCGTCGACCTTCGGATTCATCTTCAGCTCCACCCCGAGCTCCTTCCCTTCGGCCCGGGTTTGAAGGCGTTCGATCGCCCCCCACTTCCCGGTGACCCCCTCGGCGTCCCGCGCGACGCCGTCGAAATGACTCCGGCAGATCGCCTCGAGGGCCGGCCCGTCCAGGTTCCGACGATGGCTCGGACGAACCGGGTAGTGCTGCATCCGACGGTTCCGACCGGTGGTCGAAATTTAACGGTTCCGGCGCGACGGAGGGGCCGGGGCACTCCCCGCCCCGCAGGCGGTCCTCGGCAGCGTCGAGGGGCCTGGGTTGCGGAGCGGCCGGGTCCCCGTCACCGCGCGCGAGGGCCGGCCCGGAATCCAAAGAGTCCGAGGCCGGCCCGCCGGACGGGGGTTGCGCCCCGCCGTATCGCCCACCGCCGGAGCCCGCCGCACAACCCCCCGGTCGGTCCGTGATCGGCGATCGCGATCCCATGGGCCGGAAACCGGGGGTCGAGCGACAGGAACTCCCGGAACGTCGCGGAGTCCTCGTGCGGAACGTCGTAGACGAGCAGGTCGATTCGGGGCAGCTCCTGGGCCAGCATCGGGAGGACGACCCGTTTGTCCCCGAGACGGAGGTCCCACCGCTTCCGGAGCGGGAACGGAACGGCCCATCCGGTCGATCGACCGTTCGGAAGCGACCAGGAGTGCCGGGGCCGAGTCGATCCGGTCGTTCGGTCCAGCTGGGGGAGGTCGACCGAGTGCAGCGTTCCGAGGCCGTTCCGTTCGAGGGCGTGGAGGAGGTACGCCGACGAGACACCCGACGAGACCCCGACCTCGACGACGTGTCGCGGCTTTCGGAGCCGGACGAGCGCATGCAGCTCGAGGGGGGCGTCGATCTCGATGTAGGAGGCCCGCCCTTCCTTCGCGTGTTCCGCCGCGATGGACCGGAACAGCCGATTCTCTCCGGCGGCTTCGTCGATCGCTCGCTGGGCCGCGGGGCGAGTCGCGCCGGCCAGCGCTTCGACCCACGCCACGTCGGGGTCCGTCTCCCGCTCCATCGATTCTCTCAGGCCGACGTACGTCGGGCGGACGGGACGTCGGGCGGGGGCCAGTGCCCGATCCAGCTCTTCCCTTCCTCGATCTTCGGTCGGACGGCCCGGACCCGCTCGTACGCCTCGTCGAGACTGATGCCGCTCTGTCGGTGAAGGTACCAGGCCCCCGCCAGCGATCCCCGACGGATGCCGTGACCACAGAACACGATCACCGGCTTGCCGTTTCCTCTCGCGTCTTCCACGAGACGGGCGACTCGATCGAGGTTTGCCGGGAGGGCGGCGTCCTGCTTCTCGTCGTAGATCGGTACGTGCGTCGACCCCGGGAGGGGTTCCTCCGGCGGGTCGTCGAGGACACAGACCCGGACCCCGACGAATTCCGCGGCGTCGTTCCACCCCCCGACGAATACGCCAGGGGCGATTTCGGACGCGTTCGACTTCGGCGCGTGGCTCTTTGCCTTGGCGGCGGGGCGCGAGGACGACATGGAGACGGGGAGCGCGGGGGAAGGTAAGTAGCCCGCGACGGTTGGAACTTTAAGCCAGTACCGTATCCTCGAGTCGACCCGACGACGGGGGTTTTGTACGGGGTCGTTCCCCTCCGGTTCCATGCGAGTCGCCCCCCCGGTCTTCCTAAGCCCCGAGGAGCGGGCGGGTCTCCTGCGGCGGCGGACGCGAGGCGGTCCCTCCGGCGAGCGGGCCGACCTGATCCTGCTCGCCGCCGAGGGACTGCAAGACCTCGAGATCGGCCGACGCCGGGGGCGGAGTCGCCAAAGCGTCGGTCGGTGGCGCCGACGGTTCCTCGCCGCACGCCTCGCGGGGCTGGCCGACCGGCCGTCCTCGGGCCGGCGGGGACGAGTTCCCGAGGAGGACTTCCAGGCAATCGTCCGGGCCACGGTCGCTCGTCCCCCTCCCGGAGGGCGGACGTGGTCGACCCGGGCGCTCGCGCGGGAGTTCCACGTCAGTCACATGACCGTCCGACGCGTGTGGGACGCCTACGGGATCCGACCTCGCCGGTTCGATGCCGTCCCTCCCCGTGCCGACCCCGTCTCGACTTCGGTTCCGTGGGACCTCGTCGGCCTGGAACTCCACGGTCCTTGGGCGTGGCTCGCGATGACCCTCCACGTGGCCGTTGAATCCCCCGCTCGCCCGGACCGCGACGGGGCGGAGCTCGCGCGCCGCGAGCTCCCATCGAGCGGGCTCGTGCCGTGGACCTTCGACCGCGTCGAGTTCGTCGGAGGGGGCCCGAGTGACACGCGCTCCTCTTCGGACTCGGCCGCATCGGAGCTGCTGCGGTTCCTCGGGGAACTCGACCAGCGACTTGCCGACCGACCGGCGGTCCGGGTCCTCGCGACTCCCCCGCACTCTGCGAACGGGCTGGCCCTCCGACGGTGGAAGATCCGGCACCCGCAGTACGAGATCGTGGTGGCACCGGATCTGCCCCACTGGCGAGGACTCGCCGAGGCGGAGCTCGCCCGAGTCGGTCGGGCGGCACCCCCGCCCCGCCACTACCGGGGTCGGGTCGAACTCAGCGAGTCGCTGACGCGTTCGATCGTGGGGTTTCCCGAGGGTTCGGGCCCGTTCCGATGGATGGCGCGAAAGTCCGACATCGACGAGGCGGAGGCGGCGTACCGGTTACGGTACGAGCTCGCGGTGACAGGGCACCCGGGGTTCAAGGGCCCGCTCCGTCCTTCCGGTCCCGTGCCGCCGGGGCCGGACCTCGCGGAGAAGCGACGCCGGTCGGCCCGCCGCATCCTGCGAGAGTACCTTCGAGTCCGGGCGGGCGAGCGCGTGACGATCGAGGCATGGACCGAGAGCCTCGACTACGGCAACGCGTTCGTCCTGGAATCGCTCCGTCTCGGTGCGCGGCCGCTCTTGCTCTACCAGGACGAGCCGACGTACTGGGCGGCCACTACCGAAGTGCCCGCCAAGGCGCTGGCTGCGATGGGGGACCACCGGAAGGCGGCCCTCGAGCGCACCGACGCATTCGTCACCTTCTTCGGCCCCAGCGACCGGGAACGGTTCCATTCCCTCCCCCGGGCCACGCGGTTCCGACTCGGCGAGTACGAAGATACGCTCTACCAGACCGCCGCGAAGGCGGGAGCGCGGTCGGTGCAGATGGCGATCGGGCGCGTCTCCGAGGCCTCGGCCCGGATGTACAGCGTCGACCTCGAGGGCTGGCGGCACGAGCTGCTCGATGCCACCCTCGTGGACCCGAAGGAGCTTCGCGACCGTGGGCGTCGAGTGGCCCGGCGCCTATCCAAGGGGCACGAACTGCGGATCGTCCACGCGAACGGGACCGACCTTCGGCTCCGACTTCGCGGCGCCCGGCCGGTCGTCTCCGACGGGACGGTAGGCCGGCCGACCGCCGCGGGGAACTGGAGCCTGGTCACCCTCCCAGCGGGCGTCGCGACGGTGGCCGTCGACGAGACGTTCGCCGAGGGGACGTTCCGGGCGAACGTCCGAAGCTCGGGCGGGCTATCGGACTCGGTCGGCGACTTTTCCGGCGGGCGATGGACGTTCGCGGGGGGCCGGCTCACTTCGTTCCGGTACGACGCCGGCCAGGACCTCTTCGCCCAGAGCTACGGGCGCGCCCGGGAAGGTCGGGACCGACCCGCCTACGTGTCGATCGGACTCAACGAGCGAATCGCGAACGCCCCGCTCCTGGAGGACCAAGGGCTCGGCACCATTTCGATGCACCTGGGTCGCAACGAACCGGTGGGGGGCCGGACCCGGTCCGACTGGTGGGCGTGGCTCTTCCTTCGCGGCGGCGACCTTCTGGTCGACGGTTCGCCCGTGGTCCGGGACGGGAGGCTCGCCGAATGATCGGGCGCCACGTGGGTCGTTCCTCCCCCGCTCTTGGCCCTCGCCGGTCGGCCCCCCTGGCACGGTGCGCCCAGAGTCACGAGGGCTGATGCTCGTCGTCGAGATCCTGCTCGTCGCCGTCGCGTTCGGGTTCGCGGTGAGCATGGGCGCCCACTACACCGGGGCGTGCATGGGGATGCCCCGGGCCGCCGGGGCGATCCGGACCGGTCCCGCGCTGCTCGTGATGGCGCCGCTCGTGCTCCTGGGGGCCCTGCTCGCGAGCCACGGCGTGGTGGCGACGGTGGGCCACGCCATCCTCCAGACTCCGACGGTCGCCCTCGGGACGGCGGTGGCGATCGTCGGGGCCGCGTTCCTCCTCACGAGCACGTACAACTTCCTCACCCTCCCGACGTCCACGATCCAGATCCTCGTCTTCTCCGCGATCGGCGCCGGCTTCGCGGACGGGATCGCGATCGACTGGCGGACGATCGGGGACCTCGTCGTCCTCTGGGCGGTCGCCCCGTTCGCCGCCTGCGGGCTCGCGGCCCTCTTCGTCTGGGTCGGGGACCGGTGGCGACCCGCGCCAGCGAACGCCCTCGGGCCCCGGGCCGTCGCCGGACTCGTGGCCGTCGGGATGGCGGCGTCGTTCGCGATGGGAGCGAACGACGTGGCCAACGCCTCCGGTGCGTTCGTCATGACCGGATTGTTCCCCGTTCTCACCGCGGTCGCGATCGGGGGCGTCGGCCTCGCGCTCGGCGTGCTCACGTGGGGGCGGCCGCTCCTGGAGAAGGTCGCGTTCAAGGTGGTCCGACTGGACGCCCGGACCGCGACGAGTTGCCAGCTCGCGCAATCGGTGGTGATCCTCGTGTCGGTGGCGTTCGGGTTGTTCACCTCGATGAACCAGGCCCTCGTCGGGGCCATGATCGGGGCCGGCCTGATCCGCGGCGGAACGACTGCCCTCGGGAAGCCGGTGCGCGACATCCTCCTCGGGTGGGCGCTGGGGCCGACCTCGGGGCTGGCGCTCGGCTTCGCATTCGCGGTCCTCGCCACGCGGGCGATTCCCGGGGCGTGATGCCCACCAAGTGGGATTCGGTTCGGCGACCGCGGTCCGACCGTCGTCGGAAGACGCGGGCGTTTCGCCCGGGCTCCCGGGGGCGAGCCGCGGGGCCGAACGGGGAGAAGGTCGACTAGACCGTCTCGATCTCGACGAGGACGTGGTAGCCGCGCAGAAGGTTCGTCACTTCGTCCGCGAGGTCGAGGACCTGGTCGCGGGTCGGCGTCGCGCTCCAGTCGTAGACGAAGTCGTAGTTCCCCTGCGTCGGGACGAACCCGAACTCCCGGAGCCGGTCGGCGATCTCCGACGGCTTCGCCCCTTCGCTGTGGAAGGTGACGCGGAGGTACGTTTCCATGGTCGGGACACCGGGAGTCCGCGGGATAACCTTTGTCGCGAGTATTCCGCGGCGCGGGGGCGGAGAAGACGGACAATCGCGGCGCCGAGCGATCTCGGTCCCCTTGCGGGCACCGGTCCGACGACCCCCTCCGGCGTCGTCAGGGTGCCCGACCCGCCCTTCGCAGACACGGCGGGAAGCTCGATCCGATAGTCCCACCGGCCGGCCCCGGTGCGCGGGTCCGCGTCGAGCGAAGCGAGGGTGAGCGGAACTCCCGGAAGGGAGTTCGCGAACCCCCGACGAATTTCGACAAGGTCGTCTTCCGTTCCGCCCCGGACCTCCACGACCGTTCGACCCTTCGGAACCCCCGCGCCGGTCAGCTCGCCGGCTCGGATCCTCCGGGACGAGAGCGGCCGAAGGTCCCGGGACCGGGCGAGGGGGACCACCACGAGCCGGGCGGGGGGGAGATGACGGGCCCGCCTCGCCGCGTTGACCGCCTCGCCTCCTGCGCGGGACTCCTCGGAGATGACCAGGACGTCGACCCCCGGTTCCGCCGACCGGCCGACCGTATCGTCCAACGGGACGATTTCGAATCGGCGATTCGGGTGGCGCTGGCGGAGAAACCTCCGGAGCGCGCGGAGGCGCGCGGGATACGGTCGGATCCGCGCGAGGCCGGGCTTGGGATGCTCGGCCAGGTACCGCTCGGTCGTCAACCCGATCCGGACGACGCCCGCGGAACGGACCGCCGCGGCAATCAGCGAGGCGTGGCCGTCGTGGAGCCGGTCGAACGTTCCGCCGAGGACCGCCGTGTGCACCCGGGACATCGGCGCGCCGTCAGATGTGCCCGATCTGGAGGACGACGAAGATGGCGAGGATCGCGATCGCGGCGTACATCAGGTAGGTGTAGTTCGTCTTCGCCTGCCGCCGTTCGTCGAGGGTCCGACGGCACGCCTTGCTGCACGTCTCCGCGGTGAGGTCGCACGGCTTGCCGCAGACCTTGCAGTGGCGATGGTCGTCGATGTCGGTCACGACCGCGCCAGCCGGCGGGGCCGCTTAGGCGTTCCGGGCCCACCCGACCCTATGCGCGGAACATCCGGCCGATCGCCAACTCGGTCGCGTCGGGCAGGGACGCCCGGTACGACGCCTCGCGAGGAGCGAGGGGGCGACGGGACGCCTCGGGAGTCGCCGCCTTGGGGGAGGCGCGGGCGCCTTCCCGCCCGTATTCCGCGAGCTCCTGCGCGCCGAGGGAGAGGGGCGTCGCCTCGCGCCAGATGGCCTCGAATCGCATCGCGTTCTGCCGCACGAACTCGTCGTCCTCCGACTCGACGAGCGGACCGCCGCCCGGACGGGGTGGGGAGAGCGCGCCGAAGCCGCGGACGGCGATCCGGCGGTCGACGACCCAAAGGCGGGCGAGCTGGGGGGTCCAGATCCGGACGTCGGGGCGGGCGCCGCTCCCCGTCGGTCCGGCGAGGAGACGGGCCAGGAATTCCAGGTCGGTCGCCCGGTAATCCACGACCAGCTGGATGCGGACTCCCCGCTCGGCGGCCCGGAGGAGCGCCTTCGCCACGTCGACGCGGGCCTCCTCGGCGAAGACGCCGGGACGGGAGAGGGCCTGGATCTCCTGGCGGGCCGCGGAGATCCGTTGGATCAGTTCGGGAGCGAACTCTTCGTCCTTGGGAATGATGCGGGTGCGTCCGGGCAACGGGACGCGCGTCGTCGGGGGGCGGAGGACCGCCTCGGATTCATCGAGGCCGGTCGGGCGGGGGGGCGACTCGGCGAGGTAGATCGCGCGGACGACGCGGTGGAGGTCGACCTCGTCCCGCAGGAACACGGTCGCGCGGTCGAGGAGCCGGCCGACGTCGAGGCCGACGAACCGGTGAGGGCGGCGGCCGGTCGGCACGACGAGCCCACGGGCCGCGAGGCGGGCGAGGATCCGGTACCCGGTCGCCCGGTCGAGCTGGGACGCGGCGATGGCGTGGCGGGCCGTGACGGGGCCGTTGCGGACGACCGCCCGGTACATCTGGGCCTCGTGGACCGTGAGTCCGAGATGGGTCAGACCGCGGGTCAGTTCGTCGGCGCCTTCCGGCTCGCTGGTTTCTGGCATGTGCGACGTCAAGGGCGGGGAAGGAGACCGGATCGGGCCGTCGCCCGGGGCCGTCTCGGGCGGGCGTGTCGAACTCGTCGTGTACGTCGCGTGATGTCGCATCTGGCTCATCGGTTTCTCGCCTGCCCAGGCCGTTCGAGACATTCCCGTCGGTCCCCTCCCTGCACCAGTGATACACTGGGTTTGAATGCGTATTAATACTTATTTCAATCCGCCGGGAAGTTCGGATTTCGAGGCCCGCTGGTCGCACTTCCCGTCGGCCGGGGTCGCGTCCGGGTCGCCGGATTCCACCGTGGACGCCCTCCCACGTCCGTCCCTCCGGCGGGTGGGCGGGGCCCGCAATCGCTCGGGCAACTCCCCCATTGCCGTCCTCGGCGGGCCCCGGCGGGTGAAATTCGCTGCTCGAGCGCCGGAGCCTCCTCCCCCGGGCCGAGCCGCTCCCCCGGGGGCTCGCGCGCCCTAGATGAAGAGCAGGACGTCGACGAGGACCAGGACCACGACGAGGATCGTGAGCCACTTCGTCCACGAAGCGGTGTTCGCCGTGTTCTGTTCGATGCGCCGCAGCAGCTCGGTCGAGTCGAACGAGGGGGGCGGCGGTGGGGACGTTTGCCAGGGGAGCGTTCCGGCCATGACCCGCCCTGGCTTCGGCCTCTAAAGGTTCAGCGGGGGTCCCCGACGCGTTCGACAGTCCCGTTGCCGAGAGCCCGGTCGCCATGCCCTAGAGGCGAAGCACGACGCGGAGCGCCTTCTCGAGCCGGTCGCGCACGTCCCCTTCCTGCCGGACGAGCGCCCGGCTCGCCGCTCCCGCCAGGAGCATGAGGACGGCTTCGGCGATGACGGCGGGGTCGTGCATCTTCGGGATCCGACCCCGCGCCTCCAAACGGCGGAGGAAACGCCGCATCTCCTTCGAGTCGTCCCGGTGGTCGGCTTCGAGGGCCGCGCGCACGTCCGCGTCGTTCGCCGCCTCGGCCACGAGTCGGAACCAAACCGCGAGGTCGACGTTTCCCGCGGTGATCGGGTCGAGGGAACGCGCGATCCCCTCGGCGACGTCGCCCTCCTCGAGGAGCTGTTCCCACCCCGCGAGGACCTCGTTCCGGGCCCGGTCGTTGACGTGGATCAGCAGTTCGGCCTTCGTCCGGAAATAGAGGTAGATCGCGCCCTTGCTGACCCCCACTTCCTTCGCGATGTCGTCCATCGTCGTCCGGGTGAACCCCTTCCGTTGGAACACGACCCGCGCGGCGTCGGTGATCCGAAGCTGCGCTTGTTCCTTGTAACCCGGTACGACCTTCGGCATTCGGGGAGGGGCGACGGCCCGCGGCCATCGCGGCCCGGCGATGGGACGGGCGCGTATTTCTACGTTCGGACCGCCGAAAAACTGACCGTAAGACTTTATACTGACTATGAGTCAGGTTCCGTGTCGACCCTGCGGCGAACGCCGCGGGCGACCCGGAATCCACGATGACCGAAGACCCGGCTCCGTCCCCGACCGCGTCCCAACTCCCCGTTCCGCCGACCCCGGCCGTCCCGCTCTCCGAGGCGGTCGGGATCCTCGTGTTCGTCGGCGTGTTCCTCGCGGTCCTGATGGGGTCGATGGACGCCCTGGTCGTCTCCACGGTCCTCCCCCGGATCGCATCAAACCTCCACCAGGTGAACGGGGTCACCTTCGTCGTGAGCGCGTACCTGATCTCCTCGACCATCTCGATCCCGATCTTCGCCCGGCTCTCCGACATCCTGAGCCGGCGGAACGTGTTCCTGCTCGGATTGGCGACGTTCATCGTCGGGTCGGCCCTCGCGGGGCTCAGCCAGAACCTCGACGAGCTGATCCTGTTCCGCGGGGTGCAGGGGTTCGGGGGCGGGGGGGTGTTCCCCGTCGCGATCGCGATGGTCGCCATCCTCTACCCGCCCGAGACCCGGGCCCGGGTCACGGGCCTCCTCACCGGCGCCGCCGGGATCGCGATCGTGGCCGGACCCCTTGTCGGGAGCTACATCGTCTCCGTGACGACGTGGCGCTGGGTGTTCTACATCAACCTCCCCTTCGGAGTCCTCGCGATGGTCGTCCTGCTGGCGGCCGTCGGCCCGCTCCGCCCGACGAACCGCGGCCGGTTCGACGGGCCGGGGGCCGCCCTCCTCACCGGCTGGGTGGGCGCCCTCATGCTCGCGCTCGTGCAGGTCGCGGACGCCGGTTGGACGTGGACCGACCCCCGGATCGTCGCCCTCCTCGTGGGGGCCACGGTCGGTCTCGGGCTGTTCCTGTACTGGGAACTTCGAACCCGCGAGCCGCTCGTCCCGCTCCGGCTCCTCCGCCAGCGCGTGATCGGCGCGAGCAGCGGGGCGATGTTCTTCACCGGGATCGTGTTCAGCGCGATGCTGACGTTCCTCTCGGTGTTCGTCGGGATCGTCCTCCTGCACAACGGCCCGAACGCGACGAACGACGTTCGGGACATCATCTACTTCCTCGCGATCCCCCTGATCCTCGGGGCGGTGGCCTCGGGCCAGATCCTCAACCGGGTCTCGTACCGGGCGGTCGTGGCCCCCGGCCTCGCGATGGCCGCGGTCGCGTCGTTCTTCCTCGCGAACCTGACGACCTCGACCCCGCTATGGACCTTCCAGTTCGGGTTCGTGCTCTCGGGGGGGATCGCGCTCCCCCTGATCCCCATCGGGTTCGGCCTCGGGTTCAGCCTCACGGGCACGACGATCGCCGTCCAGAACGAGGCGCCGGCGGCCGAGGTCGGCGCCGCGATCGGGCTCGGTCGGTTCTTCCAGAGCCTGGGCGGCGCCCTCGGGATCTCGCTCCTGACGGTGTTCCTGACCTGGCGGGACACGACGCTGTCGGCCGGCGTCACGAGCGCCTCGGGGCTCGCGAGCGCGCTCGTCACGTCCTACGACGAAGTGTTCCTCGCGCTCGCGGTGTCCGTCGCGATCGCCTTCGGGTTCTCGCTGGCCCTGCGGGGCCGAGTGCCGGTCGCCTCGGCCGCGAGCAAGTCGGAGTCCGAGGCCGCGCCTCCGCCGGAGTAGAACGGAGCTCGGGCGGCGCCGTTCCGCCTAGCGGCGGCGCGGCGGTCGGCGTCGGTCGACCGGCGGGTCGTCCGGGCCGAGGGGGTCGTCGTCCGAGGTCGACGGGTTCGCGACCGGGGGGTTCGTGGCGCGGCCGCCCCGGGGGGAGGGGCCGAGCCCCGCGAGCGGGTCCTTCTCGTCGGCCTCCGACCAGGGGGTCTCGCCCAGCGGGTCGGCCTTCCCACGCTCGAGCGCCCGACGGTCGTCGGTGAGTTGCGAGAGCTGCCGGACGAGGGTGAGCCACACCCGGCCCTGGTTCGTGATCGACGTCTCCATCCGGTCCCGGATCTCAGCGGTCTTCTCCTGCAGCTCCGCTTCGAGTCGGCGGACTTCCCGGTGCAGGTCGCGCCGGACCGTCTGGAGTTCGGCGTCCGACGTCGGGGCCGCCGCGCCGGGCGGCGTCTTCTGGATCTCGGCGATCTTCAGCCACGCCTTCCGGACGACCGGGACGAGCCGGTCGCTCAGCACCTGCGTCCGGTGGTCGAGCTCGTCGAGCTCGCCCCGGATCCGGGTCTCGAGCTGCTCGAGGAGCGCCTCCCGTTCGGCGAGGACCTGCTCGACCTGTTCGAGCCGCCGGAGGCCGTCGCTCGGGATCTCGGCGAGCCGGCCCTCGGCCTCGCCCACCCGGGCGTCGACCATCCGCTGGGTCTCGGAACGGAACGCCTCGATCGCCCGGCCGATCCGCTCGCGGAGGATCGGCTCGAGCTTCGCCGGGTCGCTCGCGCGGGCGAACGAGCCCTCGACCTCGCCCTTCAGCCGGGCGAGGAGCTCGAGGTACTTCTCCCGCTCCCGCTCGAGGCCCTCGCGGAGCTTCTCGTCAAAGTGACCCTGCATCCGGACCTGGAGGTCGGCGATCGCCTGGAGGTTGCCGGTCTGGAGCTCGGTGGAGCGGGCCTCGAACCGCTGGGAGAGGCGACCTTCGGCCTCGGTGATCCGGCCATCGACCCCGCCGGTGACGCGTCCCTGCTGGTCGGTGACCGCCTTCTGGAGCCGGTCCGAGAGTTCCCGGGTCCGGCCGTCGACGAGGATCGTCAGCTTCTGGTCCGCTTCCTTCTGCTCCCGGGCCCGCTTCGCCTCGAGCTCGCCGAACCGGACCTGGATCGACTCCCGGAGCCGGCCCTCGAGCTCTTCCCGGACCGAGAGCTCCCGGTCGGCCGCTTCGCGGAGGTGGAGGTCGAGCTGCGCCGAGAGGCTCGTCCGGAGGTCTTCCTCCGCCCGCTCGGCCCGTTGCCGGAGCTCGGCGTTCGTCCGGTCCGCTTCGTCCGCGACCCGCTGCCGGTGCGCTTCGACGACGCCCCGCTGGTCGTCGCGGACCTTCGAGAGCGCTTCGGCGACCTTCGGCTCGAGCGAGGTTTGGAGCCGCTTGTCGACCTCGGGGCCGATCGCGGTCGCGACCGCGGCCCGGAGGCGGGTCTCCGCCGCCTCGAGCCGCTTGTCGAGCTCGATGCGGAACGTCTCGACCGAGGTCTGTTGAGCGCCTTGAGCCTCCGATAGACGTCTCTCCAATCCGAGGCGAAAGGAGTCGTCCACGTCCCCCTTGCGACCGGCCGCCTCCGTCCACTGGGCGGTCAATCGCTGCTCGAGGTCCGCCGTCGAGCGGCGGAGCTCCTCGGCCATCTGGGCACGGGTCTGCCCCACGCGCTCCTGGATCATCTGGTCGATCTCGCTCGCGGACGGCCCGCTGGGGGGCGGCGGGACCGGGACCGCGACGGGGAGCGGGATCTCGGCGGCCTGGATCGGACGGGCGGTCTCGACGGGGAAGGCGGGGAGCGAAGTCGGCTTCGCCTCGACCGGCGCGGAAGGGGCCGGGGGCGGAGGGGGCGCCGTCGGGGGCGGAGTCACCGGAGCGGGCGGTGCGGCCGTCGACGGGGGAGGAACCGGGGCCGGGGGGGCCTCCGTGGGGTGGAGCGTCGGATCGTCGCTGACCGAGATGGGGACGACCTCGGGGCGGGCGGTCCGGGTCGCCGGGACCGCGTCGCCCGGTCGATTGAGCCACGGCGGAAGCTGGCGACCGACGGCGCCGGGCTCGGCGGCAACGGCGGCCGGAGGGGGCGGAGCGACGACCGCGTCGTCCGGGACCGGATCCGTCGTGCCCATCGGCACGCGGGCCTGGAGGTACTCCTGCGCCCGCTTCGCCGTCTCGGCGGTGACGGGGACGTGGCGCCCCCGGGCCCGCTGGAGGAGGAGCGCCGCACTTTCCATCGCGGTGCCGATCCGCCAGATCTCCTTCCGGCGGTCCCGGCCCCCCTGCCGCTCGGGGTCGCTGAGGTGGGTCCGGAGCCGGGCGTTCTCGACCAGGTCGACCCGCTGCCGGATCGGGACGAGCTTCGCCTCCTGGCGCTCGCGGACGAACTGGAGGATGAGGGGCGACGTCTCCTTCGCGCGGCCGCCGGGGTTCGGGATCCCGTCGGTGAGGTCTCGGACCGTGACCGACGCCGACTCCCAGCTCTGGATCCGCTTCGCGTGCCGCTCGCCGGCGGCCTCGCCGCGGCCGACCCGCATGAGCGCGAGGGAGAGCGGGATCTGCTCGGTGAACTCGTGGAGGTTCGTCTTCGGTTGCGGGAGGAAGTACGGGAACGCGAGGATCGCCCCGAGGGCCACCAACGACGCCGGGAGGACCCGGATGAGGTCGACGATCGCCTGCATCGTCGCCTCCCACTGGTCGCTCGCGACCAGGAGGACCGGGTCGGTCGAGCCTCGGTGGAAGAGGAATCCCTCCCCGACGACGCCGTAGAGCGCCGGGTCGGGGTTGGGCGGGGACCGGGTCTCGCGACGGGGGCCCCCCATCGACGCGTGCCACCGGAGGACCGTCGAGCCGAACTCGCCCGTCGCGAGGAGCTGCTGGGTGTCGAGGACGAGCGTCTTCATGCCGAGGCGGGGGCGGTCCTCGGTGGAAAGGAACATCCGGCCGACGCAGGTGTAGCGGCCGTTCGCGGCCGGGTAAAGGAAGAGGTTCGGGTAGTACGAGAGCGGCTGGGACGGGTCCGGGTCCCAGTAGTCGTGGGTGTCGGCGACGTTGACGGTGAGGTTCCCGACGATCCGGATCGTCTCGAGGGTCTCCCGGTGGCCGGGGAACTCCTCGGGGACCGTCGTGTACCCTGGACTCTCGGCCTCGTTGTCGACCTGGCGGCACCAGACGACCCCGACCGGGGACGTCTGGGCGGCGGCGCGGCGCTC
>JAKIVZ010000005.1 GCA_022750295.1 Candidatus Lutacidiplasma silvani | reverse complement strand
ACCTGAGGATCTGTCACTGTCGAGCGCCGAATGCCGTAGGGCTACGGGCTCCTAGGTCCGTCCTCCCTGCGCCTCGGGCGACGACCCTCACATGCCGGTGGGTCGGACCCGTTGATGGCGGGCTTTTGGCAGCAGTACCCTCGGAGTGCCCGCCCACCGGCCCCCGCAAGGTTGTGGACGCATACGATGGAGTCGTCGCACTTCAGGTCCCCGACGGGGGGCGAAACTCGTACGACCCCGAGGGGGGTCCCGTCGTCTCGGACCGACGACCGAGTACGGCGGATCAGGTCCCGGACTCGTCATCGCGGAAGCCGGAGAGAACCGCTCAAGACCGGAACGGGTCCCTTATCCATGTTCAACCTTGCGGCCGTCGTGACTCCCAACAAGAAGGTCGTCGAAACCTACCAGACGAGTCTCGGCAATCTCGATTAGGATGCCGTGGCAGGGTGCCTGGCGGACGACGTGGAGCGAGTTGAATGGGCCGACGGATTCCCGACCTCCGGAGTCCCCGTACGGGGGAAGGCCGCTGTCGTGAAGGACCTGGAAGCCCCCAGAGAGTTTCAGATCCAGGCCACTCGGTTGACGGAGGAGAACGACGTCGTAGTCGCGGAGTGTGTGGTTCGCGTCCCCCTCGAGGGGGGGGGACAGTTCGTCGGACAGTGCTGCGCCGTCTACGAACTGGAGAACGGCAAGATCCGACGAATGTCGTCGTTCGTCGCCGAGAACAAGGGTTCGGCGTAGGGAGGGGCTCCCTCCGAGTGGGGACGACCTTCGCCGTACCCGACGCCCGCCGCCGGTTTGCCCCTGACGGTGGGGCGACCCGGTGGACGGATCCGGGGCCGGGATCGGCGCGACGGTGGACGACGATCTGATTCCGCCCTCCGCAGGGTCGACCCACATGAGCGAGGTCGAGTGGTTGCGCCGGTGGTACGGGTACAATGCGGCCGCTCGTCACGGGTACTTCGAGACGCTTTCGAAAATCCCTCCGGAGGAACTTGTCGGAGATCGCGGAGCCTCGGTCCCGACCCTGCTCGACATCCTCGGGCACTCCATTGGCGGGATCGAAACCTGGATCGTTCGGATGTCGGCGCTGACGGGAGAGCCGCTCGCGCCGTACGACGGACCCGAGCCGACGTCGCTGGAGGACTTTCGGAAGTACGAACGCGCGACGGAAACGCAAGTCGGGCGCTTCTTCTCCCGGCCCACGGACAAGGATCTGGACCGGACCTTTCTCGTCCCCAAACTGCCTCCGTGGTGGCACGAGGATTTCACGGCCGGGGTCCGCAGTACGATCCTTCACGTGGTTGACCTCGAGTTGCAGCATCGCGGGGAGCTGAACGCCCTGTTCTGGCAGATCGACGTGGAACCACCCAGCTTGGACTGGGAGTCGTTCGAGAAAATGTCAGCCCTCCCGGGCGCGGTCGCACGATAACTCGGGCCCGAAGAAGTCCACGCCCCCCCCTGGAGGCGAGGCGGCCCGTGGGTCCGACGTCGACGGAGTCGCGGCCCTAACGTTCCGACGCCGGTGCGGTCGAACTCGGAGCTCCGACGTACGCCGCGAGGTGCTCCGCGGTGAGGGTCGAGCCGTCGGCGATGAGGGCGGCCGGCGTCCCTGTGGAGACGATTCGTCCGCCAGCGTGACCTGCCCCCGGGCCGAGGTCGATAATCCAGTCGGCATGGGCCATCACCGCAGGATGGTGGTCGACGACGATCAGCGACTTCCCGGCGTCGACGAGCCGGTCGAGCAACCCGAGGAGGTGCTCGAAGTCGGCCAGATGAAGGTCCGTGGTGGGCTCGTCGAGCACGTACGGGCTCCCCTTCTCGCCCATCTGGGTGGCCAGCTTGAGCCGCTGCCGCTCCCCGCCGGAGAGCGTGGTGAGCGGTTGTCCCAGGCTGAGGTAGCCCAACCCGACGTCCGCGAGTCGTTCGAGAACGGCAAGCGCCGCGGGATTGCGCGCCTTCCCGGTCCTGAAGAACTCCACGGCTCCGGTCACGGACAGCGCGAGAACCTCGCTGAGGTCACGGCCGCCGAGCTTGTACTCCAGCACCGACGGCTGGACCCGCTTTCCCTCGCACTCCTCACACACGGTGGCCACGCTGGCCATCGTCGCGAGGTCGGTGAAGAGGACTCCGACCCCGTTGCAGCCCGGACAGGCGCCCTCGGAATTGGCGCTGAAGAGCGCCGGCTTCACACCGTTCGCCTTCGCGAACGCATTGCGGATCGGCTCGAGGAGCCCGGTGTACGTCGCCGCGTTGCTCCGTCGCGACCCACGAATCGGAGCCTGGTCGATCGTGACCACCTCGGCGCCGGCCGGGAGGGCGCCGGGAACCAGCGAACTCTTCCCGGAGCCGGCGACCCCGGTAACGACGACGAGGACCCCCAAGGGGATGTCGAAGTCGACGCGTCGAAGGTTGTGGGTCGTCGCACCGCGGATCCTCAGGGCGCCCGTGGGATCCCGCACGGAGGGCTTGAGAGCGGTCCGGTCGTCGAGGTGGCGCCCGGTGAGAGTGCCGCTCGATCGCACTCCTTCGACGGAACCCTCGAAGCAGACGGTCCCCCTCGCCGCTCCTGCCCCGGCCCGAGATCGATGACGTGGTCGGCGATCGCGATGGTCTGGGGTTTGTGCTCGACGACGAGCACCGTGTTACCCTTGTCCCGAAGCCGGAGCAGGAGCAGGAGGTCGTTCATCCGTTGGATATCGTGCGGCTGGAGACCCCGCGGTGGGCTCATCGAAGACGTACGTGACGTCGGTGAGGGCCGATCCGAGGTGCCGGATCATCTTGACGCGTCGGGCCTCGCCGCCCGAAAGTGTCCCCGACGGCCGGTCCATCGAGAGGTAGCCCAGTCCGATCTCCACGAACGAATCGAGGGTCCGCTGGAGGGACGCGGTTAGCGGCGCGACCGAGGGGCTATCGATGCCCCGAACCCAATCGGCGAGGTCGGTGATCTGCATCGCGCAAGCGTCCGCGATGTTGACCTTGCCAATCCGCGACGACCGAGCCGCTTCACTCCGCCGCGTTCCGCCACACTCCGGGCAGGTGGCGAACGTGACCGCGCGGTCCACGAACGCCCGGATGTGCGGTTGCATCGCCTCCCGGTCCTTCGAGAGGAACGACTTCTGGATCTTCGGAACGAGCCCCTCGTACGTGAGGTTCCCACCCTTGACCTTGGTCGGCTCGCGGTAGCGGAAATCGTGCCGTTCGGTCTTGGTGTACTCTCGGATGGGTTTGTTCGGGTCTAGGAGGCCGGATCCGAGGAAGATCCCGACGGTCCACCAACGGTCGACCTTGTCGCCGGAAATCGTGATCGCGCCGTCGGCGAGCGATTTCGAGTCGTCGAAGAGCTGCCTCAGGTCGATGTGGGAGACCGTGGCCCGCCCTTCGCATCGAGGAGACATTCCGCCCGTCCGGGTGAACGACTCCCGCACCGCGGTGCGAGCCCCCCGTTCGACGGTGATCGTGCCGGTCGCCCGAACCGACGGGACGTTGAACGCGAACGCGCTTGGCGAGCCGACGTGGGGTTTCCCAAGCCGGCTGAACAGGATGCGCGCATCGCGTTGGCGTCGGTGGCCGTGCCCACCGTGGAGCGCGGGTCCGCGCCCATCCGCTGCTGGTCGACCGCGATCGCGGTCGTCAGCCCTTCGAGAACGTCGACGTCGGGTCGGGCCCGCGTCGGCGTGAACCCCTGGACGATGGCACTGTACGTTTCGTTGATCCGCCGCTGGGATTCCTCCGCGATCGTATCGAACACGAGCGAGCTCTTGCCGGAGCCGGAGACCCCGGTGAACACCGTCAGCCGACGTTTCGGGATCTCCACGCTCACGTCCTCGAGGTTGTTCTCCCGCGCACCCTGAACGCGGATCACGTCGGGCCGGCGGCCCGCCGAACTCCCCGAATCCCGGGGTTCCGTTCCTTGCCCCCCCGATCGCCTCGTTCGGGAACCGCGACCCGGGGAGGCGCCGGAGCGGGCCCCGGGACTCATCGGTCTTGAATCAGCCCGAGGACATTGCCGTCCGGGTCGGTGACGGTCGCCACCAGCCGTCCGCCCCCCACGTCGTGCGGGGCCTCCTTGACGGTGGCCCCCGCCGCTGTCACCTCGGCGAGTTTCGCCGCGATATCCGAAACGTGCCAGAACGCGACCGGCGAAGTCATCCCTCGACCCCCGCCGCGGGGAACGAGACCGATCTGTTGGCCCGAGGCCTCGTATCCGACGTAGTACGAACTGTCGTTGGTGGGGGGCGCTCCGAGGAGGGCCGTGTAGACGGCTTTGGCCTTTGTCAGGTCGGAAACCGGGTGGAGCACGGTCTTGATTCCTTGCGTCGGGGTGCCGGTCATCTGGACTCCTGCGATCGGGGACACCCACGAGGAGGGATATTGGCACGCAGGACCGGACGGTAACCTCGGAGCCGACGACGGAGCCCGTTCGGGGTGGTCGGGAGCGACCGGTCGCCGTGGATACCACCCGGCGGCCGGCCCCCCGCCACTTCGGCGGGGACCCACGCCGCGCCCCCTCCCCCTCGCGAGCGCACGGTTCCGGCCGTCCTCCGGCTCCCTGGGGCCCGGATCGACGGAGCGCTCGGCAACTGAGTCATCATATCGGGCCTTCGAGTGCCGTCGGGGGGGGACCGTCCGACGATCGCACGGGTTCGGGTACTCCGCTCGACCCGCGTGACCCCGACGGTGCACGACGTCCGGTTCGAGAAGCCGGAGGGGTTCGACTTCGCCCCGGTCCAGTTCTGCGGCCTCGAGATTGCGGCGGGCGAAGGCTCGATCGAGTACCCGATGTCGCTCGCGTGCTCGCCGACCAAGCCCTACCTCGAGTTCGGCGCTCGCGTCTCGACGTCGCCTTGGAAAGCGGCGTTCGCGGCGCTCCGGCCCGGCGACGTCGCGGAAGTCGACGGCGCGTACGGCCACTTCCTGCTGCACGAGGACGCCCCGGCGGTCCTCGTGGCCGGCGGCATCGGCATCACGCCGCTCAAGGGGATGGCGGAGTACGCCGCGGACCGGGAGCTCCCCATCGACGTGCGGCTGGTCTACTCCAACCGGACCGAGGACGAGATCGCCTATCGGGCGGAACTCGACGCCCTCCTCCGGCAGAACCCGCGGTTTGGGCTGGTCCACACCTTGACCCGTGCCCCGCAGGATTCCGCCTGGGCCGGTCGGCGCGGTCGTATCGACGGGTCTCTCCTTGCGGAGGCGTCGCGGGGGCTCGAGAGCCCCTTCTACTACGTGTGTGGCACCCCCGCGATGGTTCAGGAGACCCACCGCTCCCTCCTTGCGAGCGGGGTCCCCCCGGAGCGGGTCAACTACGAGATGTTTCGCGGCTACGCCCGCGGCGGCCTCGCGTGATTCCCTCAGCCCCGAATCTCCGCGCGAGGGGCGGGCGACCCGCCCCTTCCCCCGACTTCAGGGCGTCGGGGGAGGCCCGTCGCCGGGGCGCGGAGGCGGCGGGGCGGTGGCACCGGACGAAGGCGCGCTCCAACTCGCGGCGGAAAGCGGGGGAACGGGGGGCGACTTGCGCCGGGTCAGGAGGAAGTACCCGAGTCCGAGGACGATCAGGGCGACGACGACCAACGTGGCGACGATCACGACGAGGTGGTTCGAGCCCGACGACGAACCCCCAGACCCGGCCGGAGGGGCGGTGACGGTGATCGGCACCGTTCCGTTCGCCACTTTCCCGTCCGCGTCGGTGACCGTACACCGAACCGTGAAATTCCCCGCGCTCGCGTACGCGTGCGAGCCGGTGGTCGCGGCGGCGGTCGAACCGTCGCCGAACGACCACGCGTCGGTGAACGGGGCGGTCCCGCCGACGAGCGTGACGGTGAAATTGAACGTCGATCCTGTCGGGGCCGTCGCGGCCGACGCGTGGACGACCACCCCGGACGGCGCCGGGTCGACGGTCACCGAGGTGGAGCCGCTCGAGATTCGCCCGGCGAAGTCGGTCACGTTGAACTTGACGGTGTAGGACCCCGGAGAGCCGTAGGCGTGGGTCGCCGCGGTCGTCCCGTTGGAGCTCGTGCCATCCCCGAACGCGAGCGTCGTAGTCTCGGGTGCGAGCCCCCCGGAAAACGACGCGGCGAGGTGGGTAGAAACTCCGACGTCCGCCGTCGCCGGCGTCGCGGAGACCTGGACGGCGGACGGTCCGGCGCTGTAGGCGTACATCCACTGGACGGGAGTGAACGAGTTGAACGCTCCTCCGAATTGGAGGAGGACTCCATTCCCATCGGTCGTCATCGTCCCGCCGCTCGCTCCCGCGGGGATGAGGCCCCCTGCCGTGGTGTTGGTCCATTGGCCCCCGGCGAACGACCACTCGGCGGGGAAGAAGTCGGTCGATCCGTTGACCGGGGTGAACACCTCACTGGCCGCCACGATCACCGTCGAGGTCGAAACCGCATACCCCATGGAGGGGAATTGGAGCAGGGGGAGCGGCACCGACTGGTTGGCCGTCAGATTCTCCCAGGCACCCCCCGTGAAGAGGTACGTCTCGCCGACGTACGGCGGACTGGACCCGCTCGTCCCGAGGACGACAATCCCCGGCTCGGCGGGGTCGTACGTCCCCGAAAGCCCTTGGAGGCTCGGGGGGGAGGTTCCGACGGTGCCCGTGATGTTGGACCAGAGGAGACCGGTGAAGAGCCACGTGTCGTCGAGCCCGACGTCGTTCTCGGAATCGGAGCCGCCGAACAGGAGCATCTGATGGCTGGCGAGGTCGGCCACGAAGACCGGGAGCAATCTGGGAGAGGGGGGAGTCCCGGCGGTGGCCGTGATGTTGGTCCACACGCCGGCGTGGTAGGTCCAGGTCAAGCTCAGGTTCGAGCTGGCCGCGGAGATTCCGCCGAACAGGATCGCCTCATCGGTCCACGGGTCGTAGGTGAGGACCGGTTCCTCGGGCGTCGGCGGCGGGCCGCCGACGACGCGGCTCGTGAGGTTCGTCCAAGTCCCATTCGAGTACGACCACGTGTCCTTGCCCTCCCGCAACGAGTCGTTGGGACCGAGGTAGACCGCCCCATACAACAGGACGTAGCCGTCGGAGGCGTCCCAGGTCATCGTCGACAGTCGGGGACTCGGAAGGGGAACGACTCGGGACGTGATATTCGTCCAGGCCGACGGGGTGGACGCGCCGTCGCGCGCGGCCGAAACGGGTCCGCACGAGGCGCTCGCCGCGGACGATGGGGTGCACCGAAGGGGGACGCCGCCCGCGGGTCCGGCCGAGTGCGAGAGCGATACGATGGCCGCCGCAACCTGAGCGGACCCGAAGGCGGCGGCTGCGGATTCCGACCGGAGTCCCCGGGACGGGCCCGCGATTCCGGAGGTCCCCGCGGAGAGAAGGACGAACGCGGCCACGAGCAACGCGACCCCGGCCCCGGTGGCTCGACCGTTCGACATCCGGCGCCTCGAGCGAAGCTCCGGCTCTAAATCGTTTCCCACCACGAGAAGAAGGTCGACAACGGTCGACCCCCGTGCGGTCGACCGGTCCTGGCTCGCCCCGGAGGCCCCGCAACCGCGACCGGCGCGGACGCCGGCAAGCTCAAGACGCCCCGCCGATTCCCCTCGGCATGAAACAAATTCATGTCTGGCGCAACCACATTCGAATTCCCCATCTGGACCTCGTCCTGATCCGCCCGGCTCCCGAGACGCTGGCCGAGCGCCTCGACCGGCTCGCCCGGCTGGGGTTCGACACCGGACCGGGAAACGTCGAACTCCACGACGCGACTCCGACGGGCTGAGCGGCCCTATGCTCGGGGACCGGCCAAGCCGTATCGTCCGTCTGCCCTGCGATGTCGACCGCGCCATCCTCGAGTTGACCGGACATCCCCGCGCGCCCGGCGCCCCGGGGACCCACGAGTGCTCGCCCGAGCCACCCGAGCTTCGAAGCTACCCGGTTTCCCCCTCCGGTGGAGCGCCGTACACGCTCTGCAACGGTCACCTCCGCGACGTCTTCGAGGCGGTCGCGGTTCCGAAGTCTCGAGCCACGGTGGCGTCGACGTCGGCGACTCCGTAGCCTCGAACGGTTCGACGGAACGGCTACGGCGGGCCGGGTCGCAGCCGGACCCCGTCCTCGCTCTCGTCGGTGAGGCCGCTCTGCCGGCACTGTTGCAGGACCCGGTTGAGCCCCGCCAGCGAGACCCGGTGTCCGCGACGGTCCAGTTCCTCGAGGATCTTCCGTCGGCGCATCGGGGCGGGAGAGCGACCGAGGATCGCGAGGACCGCCGGAAGGACGCCGGGCGGCAAACCCGGAATCGCAGGGGCGGGGGTGTTCGACATCGTCCGCTCGCCCGCACCGGCCCACCGGTGGACGACCGACGGCTCGACCCGGTACATAATGCACCCCGCTCTCGAGACAGGGGGCCGGACCAGGGGCGTCGGGCCTGTCGCCGGCCGGACGGAATCCGGGCCCCTCGCCAGAAGAGCAATCGGAACCTCTATCGGTCGGGTCGCGCCCCTTCCGGTCTACCGGCGGACCGAGGCCGATCCGCCGACCGGAGATCGAGCGATGGGGGCAGGGGCCACGGGCGAAGGTACCCGGGCGCGACCTTGGAAGCTGAAGACCCCGAGCGGCCAATCGGAATTCGTGGCGTTCCGGGACCCCGACCTCGACCCGCCGGCGCTCGTCGTTCAGGTCGGCCGGACCGAACTCCAGTACCAGCTTCGGTGTCTCGAAGACCTCCGATCGGTCCTTCGTGCCCACGCCGACTGGATGCCGCTCGGAAGCGCGGACGAGCAGAAACCTGCGGCCGAGGGCACGGTCGAGGCTTGGGCTCGTTCCCCGAAGAACCCCGTCGGTGGGTGGTATGGGATGAAGAAGGGCCTCCGGGGCCGATTCGGAAACTACGTCCCGCCGGTGATGGAAGTGCTTGGCCTCGCCGAGGTGGAGCACCATCCGAAGGGGAATCGGATGCGCTCGAAGCCCTGAGCGGGGTCCCGTCGACCCCGTCTCGCCCGGGTGGGTCCCGCGAACTCGTCAGAACGTCTAAATACAGTCGGGGACCCCAATCGTAGCCATAGGACGGCCGGCCCCCCCGGGCCGGCGCCGGGTCGATGAGTTCCGCGGTTCGCCTTCCGGCCGAGCTACGCCAGTTCTTGGCGCTCCCCGGCCCCCAATCGCTGCTCGTCCGCGGCCCCCCAGGGTCCGGAAAGTCGACGCTCTGCCTCGCGCTCCTCGAAGCGTTCGGCGGGGACCGCGTCCTGGTCACGAGTCGCGTCACCCAGCAAGAGCTGGCGCGCGAGTTCCCGTGGCTGGCGTCGGCGTCCCCGACGGGGATCGAGGTCGTGGACGCGAGCGCGCTCGAACCCCCGTACCGCGGCGGGTTTGCCGGCGGGACCGAAGCCACGATCCTGACGGAAGGCGAGCCGTCGGAGCGCGATGCGCTCTCCGAGTTCCTGATGCTCCCCACCCCGGTCCAGGACGCCTGGAGTCGGCTTCCGGCCGACCGTCCGTCCGCCGTGGTGATCGATTCGTGGGACGCCCTGGTCGAACAGTATCTGGGGGTCCGGAGTCGGCATGCCGCCGACCCGCTCGACCGCGCCGAGGTCGAGCGGATGCTCCTCCGCCGGATGGCCCGCTCCCCCTGCCACCTGATCCTCGTCCTCGAGCGGGAGGAGCAATCGCAACTCGACTACCTGCTGAACGGGGTGGTGGTGACGCGCCGGGAGCTCGTCGACGACCGGCTCGAACGGTGGCTCCTCATCCCGAAGCTCCGCGGGATCCGGGTCGCGAGCTCGTCGTACCCGTACACCGTCGAGGGGGCGAAGTTCCAGTGCATCGAGCCGGTCCGCACCCCGTCCGAGCTTCCCCGGGGGTCCGTCGACCCCGAGCCGGACCCGGTGCCCCGGCAACTCTGGCCGGGGTCGCGGTCGTTCGCGACGAACTTCGGACGGCTTCCGCTCGGCAAGATCAGCCTCCTCGAGGCCGACGAAGACCTGCCGGACGAGGTCCTCCAGCACCTGGTCCGTCCCGCCATCGCCCACACCATGGCCCGCGGCGGCCGGGTCCTGCTTGTGCCTCCGGCGTCGCTCTCGGCCGACGACATCTGGATGGGGATCGGCGAGGTTGCGCGCAGCCGTCCCCTCGCGGAGTCGTTCCGGGTGGTCGACGTGAGCCGGGAGCTCGCTCCTTCGGCGGCGGCGACCCATCCGGAGCTGGCCGGGTCGATCGTCTCCGCCAACTCGCTCGTCTCGTCGGCCTCGAACCCGATCGCGGGCGACGCGGAGCTGACCCGCTGGTTGAAAGGGGACGGGACCGCCGCGGCGCCGGGGCTCGTCGTCGTCTACGTCAGCGGCCTCGAGTCGCTCTCCGCGGCCCTGCGCGTCGCGATCACCCCCGACGTCGCCGCGACGTTCATCGCGAACGTCCAGACGACGCTCGGCGGGGCGAACGTCCACCTCATCGCGCTCGCCCGACCCGACACCCCCCTCGCACGGGCGGTCCGCTCGCTCGCTGCGATCCGGGTCCAGGTCCGGGGTCGGCTCGGGCGGGTCTTCCTGTACGGCTCGAAGCCCTGGACCCCGGGGTTCGTGCTGACCGAGGCGAGCGACGGGGGACCCTACGACCTCCTGCGCATCGTGTAGATGGCCGCCGACCCGTTTCTACGGAACCCGTTCGAATCGGCGGATTTAAAGGCCATACGGACCCTATTCTTCCACGTTCCCCGCCGGGAGGGGGGCGTCTAGATGCCCACGGCCAAGGTGCTCATCGTCGAAGATTCGCCCGTCGTCCGCCTGGCGATCCGGCAGGCGCTGCGGAACGGCGGGATCCTCGAGAACGCCATCTTCGAGGCGGCGACCGCGAGCGAGGCGATCGAGCTGTTCGACCGGGAGCATCCGACCGTCGTCTTCACCGACATCAGCCTCCCGCTCGGGAACCCGACGGCCCGCTCGTCGTCCGACGGATTCTTCGCCTTCCTCGCGTCCGCGCCTTCGCCGCTCGACGGGGGGATGGAAGCGTCGCGGTACATGCTCAACAAGGATCCGACGATCCGCCTCATCGTCTGCACGGGGAACCCCCCCGACGACCCGCGGGTCCGCGAGCTGATCAAGGCCGGGGCGTTCCACGTCCTCGAGAAGCCGCTGCGGGCCGCCGAGGTCCGGACGGTCCTCGAACGGCTCCGGGCCGAATCTTAGGGCTTCCTTGCCTCGCCCGCGGCGGGCGCCGAGTCCGGGGCGTTGGCCCGCGCCGCGTTCAGCGCTTCCACGACCCGTCGGAACTCGACCTCGATCGCCGCGACCGACGGACCCGGATCGGGGGGGTGCTGGGTGCGGGACGCCGCTTCGAGCTGCTGACAGAGTTGGGAGAGGGGAAGGGCGGCGACCTGCGAGCTCGACGACTTGAGGGCGTGGGCCGCCCGTTCGAGGGCGTCGGAGTCGTGGGCGGCGGCCGCCCGACGGAGGTCGCCGACCAACCCCCCGGCGAACGGGACGAACGAGGCGACCATCTCGCCCACGAATCCTGGATTTCCCCCCGCGAGCGCGACCAGGTCGGCCCAACCCGCCGGATCGAGCGCCGGGGGCTCCCGAGCCGTCGTCGAACGGAGAGTCGCGGTCCGGGCGGTTGGGGCCGCGGACGCTGCGGAGGCGGGGCGGATCTCGAGGTAGGTGCGGGTCCCCGAGCCGAACGAGTACGTTCGGCCCACGAACCGAATCCTTTCGCGTACCCCCGCGACCTTCTCCACGAGGCATTCGCCGAGCCGTACGTCGACCGTCGCGGCCACCCGGGCCGAGGGAATCGAAGGGCTGGGCGCGAGCTCCCTCTGGAGCCGCTCGGGGAGCGACGGGGCGGACGTGTCGGCTCCGTGCACATACGGCGCCCCGGCCGGGCTCCACAAAACCACCCGGCCGTCCACCAGAACGACGGCGGACTCGCTCACGTGCGACCACGCGGGCCCGGGCGAGGTGGGCGTCCACCCAGCCCCCGTGAGGCCGGCGAGGAACCGGTGCCGCGTGAGGCCCCGCTCGATGACCTCTCCGAGCTGCCCCGGGAGGAAGACTCCCTTGGGTTGGAAATCGACCGCCCCGGCCCGCAGGGCGGCCCGGACCCGGTCGAGGTCCGCGGACCCGGAGAGCACGATGACGGCGACCCCCGGGGCGGCCTCGACGAGCCGGGCGACGCCGTCGGTCCCGACGCTGTCCGGGAGGCCGAGGTCGGTCACGACCACCCCGACGCCGCCCCGCTGGAGCCGAAGGGCCGCCGCCGCGACCCGGTCGACCCGCTCGAGGGCGTACCGTCCCGCCGGTTCGGCCCGGACCGCGAGCTCGACGAGCTTCGCATCCGCCGGCTGGTCCTCGACGAGGAGGATGGTGAGGGGCGCCACCGCCACTCGACCCCGGGTCCCCGGCTCACTCGGACGGCAGCTCGGCGGCGGTGAACCAGAACGTCTCGATCTGGCGGACCAACCCCCGGAACTCGTCGAAGTCGAGGGGTTTGCGGATGTAGCAGTTGGCGTGCGCGTCGTACGAGCGGGCGATGTCCTCGGGCGCTCCCGACGACGAGAGGATGACGACCGGGATCTTCCGGAGGTCCGAGTCGGCCTTGATCTCCCGCAGGACCTCGCGTCCGTCCTTCCGGGGCATATTGAGGTCGAGGAGGATCAGCTGGGGCCGGGCCTGCCCGGCGTACGGGCCCGCCTGCCGAAGATAGGCGAGCGCCTCGATCCCGTCGGCCACGACATGGATCTCGCTCAGGATCGAGCTGTCCCGCATCGCCTCGCGGATGAGTCGGACGTCGGAGGGACTATCGTCGACGATCAAGACGTGGACACGACTCGCGCGGTCCGGGGCGGATTGGGGCATCCGGGTCCCCTCTAGCGCGGCGGGGGGAAGTACGTATCGGACCGCTCGGGCGCCCGGACAGGGCTCGCCCGCTTCAGATCAGCTCGCGAAGCCGTTCCTCGATGAGGCTCTGGGCCCGACGGGTCGCCTCCGACACGACGGGGTCGGTGGCGGCGGGAGCCGCCTCGGTCGAAACCGCGCCGACGACCGGGAACGTGAAGCAGAATCGGGTCCCCTCGCCCGGGCGGCCCGTGCTCTCGACCCAGATCCGGCCGCCGTGCCGTTCCACGACCCGCTTGCAGATCGCGAGGCCGATCCCGGTCCCCGGGTACTCTCCCCGGCCGTGCAGCCGTTGGAACATCCCGAAGATCTTCTCCTGGTACTCGGGGGGGATCCCGATGCCGTTGTCGCGGACGGAGAAGATCCACTCCCCGCCCGACCGGACCGCCTCGACCCGGACGACCGGGTCGGCCGGTCCCCGGAACTTGAGCGCGTTCCCCATGAGGTTCTGGAACAGCTGGACGAGCTGGGTCCGGTCCCCGAGGATCTCGGGGAGGGGCCCGTGGTCGGCGTGCCCCTTCTGGGTCGCGATCGCGGCCTCGAGGTTGTCGAGCGCCTGGTCGACGACCTCCTCGGACCGGATCCGGACGAACGGCTCGGCCCGGGTCCCGACGCGGGCGAACGCGAGGAGGTCGTCGATGAGTTCCCGCATCCGGATCACGCCGTCGTGGGCGTACCCGAGATATTCGTCCGCTTCGGCGTCGATCTGGCCGTGGTACCGCTGGGAGAGTAGTTGCGTGTAACTCCCGACCATCCGCAGCGGCTCCTGCAGGTCGTGGGAGGCGACGTAGGCGAACTGTTCGAGGTCCCGGTTCGACCGGGCGAGCTCGGCGGCGCGGACGGCGAGCGCCTCGACGAGCTCGGTCCGCTCCGAGAGGTCGCGCAGGAACACGGCGAACGCCCCCGGGGCCGGGGTCGGGCTCCAGTCGACGCTGACCTCGACGAGCACCTCGGTTCCGGTCCGGTGGCGGGCCGAGAGTTCGACCCGGTCCGTGGTTCGAGTTCCGTGGACGCGGGCGAGCATCTGGCTCACCCGGTCCTGCGATGGCGCGGCGAAGAGCCGGGCGAGCGGCTGTCCGAGGACCTCCTCGCGGGAGTACCCGACGAGGGGCGTCACCCGGGCACTGGCGTACCGGACGACCCCCCGGTCGTCGAGCGCGAGGAGGGCGCCGGGCAAGACCTCCACGACCTGCGGAAGCGAGGGGGTGAGTTCGCCCGTCGGGGACCCCCGGCGGAACAGGAAGACCCCGACCATCACGCCGCCTCCGCTCCCCCGAGGGGGGCCGGGCGGGCCCGGAACTGCCTCCCTCGGCCCCGATTCGCGACCCGACGTGCCATCATGTTTGCATGGACCCGGCCGGCGAGCCCGGGTCCTCGCGGGGGACCGGCGTAATTCCCCAGGCGCGCTGGAGCGGCTCGGGAGGGAAGTAGGCGAACAGCGCGAGGATCGCCGACCCCACGTCGAGGAGCGCCGTCACGAGGGTCCAGAGTTCGGGGCTGCCCGTCGACGGCTTGAAGAACGCCGCCCCGTAGAAGACGAACAGCGCCGCACTGACCATGCCGATCCGGTACCGAAGGGTCCGGTCGGTCGTCCGAAAGAAGAGCGAGAGATAGAGGATGCTCGCGATCAGCTCGGGGAAGACGAGGCCGATCACCACGAAGTCAAGCACGGGCCCCGTCAGGATGTGGGCGTACGTGATCGTCGGGATTCCGCTAGCGAGGTCGACGCCGTTCGGTCCGTTCGAGACGATCCAATAGATGACGGAGATGTAGAACGCGGCGTAGAACCCGGTGAGTTCGAGGAGGTGGTACTTGCCGGTGTAGATGTAGAGCAGGTACCCGACCAACCCCCAGAGGATGATCGAGTCGGCTAGGACCGTCAAAAGGTAGGCCGTGAGGGCCAGAGCGAACGTGAGGTGCCCGACGGAGTAGAGGATCGCCTCAACACCGGACACGACCCCGGTACCGCCCAGCCCCCACCACCAAAGGGCGAACTGCGCCGACGGGAGCCGAGCGTGGGCGGAGACCGGGCGTTCGTAGAGCCGGGATCCCACGTAGGCGTAGACCGGGGTCGCCGCGAGATTCGCCACCCCCGCCGCGAAGAGCGCAGAGTCCATCGGTCAGCCCTCCGTCCGGCGCGCCAGCGGAACGCGGATTCCGGGCCGTCGGGGGTGCGGGGTCCGGAAGGGAGGCACGGCCCGATTCCCCGAAGATGCATGGTATCGGGTCGTCGAGGCGGCCACGTCGTCGGAGGTTCGAGCGAGTCCGCGGGTTAAGGTTCTATCGTGGGAGTCGTCGCGCCGGCCGCCGGCTCCCCACTCCGGCCGTCGGGAGGCCGTGTTGGGGGGAGGGTCGTCCTCCCCCGGGAGTTGAGCTCGAACTCGCCCGGCCGATTCCAGTCCCGCCGGGGGAGCTCCAGGCCATGTCGTGACACGGAACGCCCTCTGAAACGATGGACTTATGAACGGAATCTCGGGTCGGCGACCGAGAGGCTCTACGTCTGCGAGCGATCTCGCCCTCCCGCGCGTCCGTGGCGTCGCCTCCACGCCCGGAACGGCCGACCTCGGCCGGACCCTCCTGACCGGGGCGACCCGGCACGGACGAGGGTGCTGACGCACCCCATCGGCGCAGGTACCGGTCATGCTCCCCACAAGCTCGGTTGTCGATGTACTCTTCACCCTCGGCCTGGGGCTCCTCCTCGCGCGGTGGCTCGGCATCTACATGGCCAAGGTCTACACCGACCGGCCGACCGCGCTGGACGCGGTAGCGGACCCGGTCGACCGGCTCGTCTACCGGGTCCTGGGTGTCGACCCCCGCCGACAGATGGGGTGGAAGGAATACGCCGGGGCGCTTCTCGTCGTCAACGCGGTCGCCCTCGTCTTCGTCTTCGTCCTGCTGTTCGAGCAGGGCAGCCTCCCCCTGAACTCCTGGCACGTGCCCGGAATGACGTGGGATCTCGCGTTCCACACCTCGAGCGCGTTTACGACCAATACCGATTACCAGCACTACGCCCCCGAGACCCAGGCGTCGCTGCTCAGCTCGCTCCTCGGACTCCAGGTGCTGATGTTCCTCTCGGCGGCGAGCGGGCTCGTCGTACTCGTGGCGTTCGTTCGCGGATTCCTCCGGAAGGATGGGACGGTCGGAAACTTCTGGGCCGACCTCGTTCGGTCGCTGACGCGGGTCCTGGTGCCGCTCTCCGTCGTCGGGGCCCTCGTCCTCCTCCTCGCGGGGGTGCCGGAGACGCTCGCCCAGAGCACCCAGCACGCCCTCCTGGGCGGAGGGTTCGAGTTCGTCCCCACCGGCCCGGTCGCTTCGTGGGAGTCGATCGAGATGATCGGCTCGAACGGCGGAGGGTACTTCGCCGCCAACGCGGGAGCCCCGCTCCAGAACCCCTCGGCGTTCACGAACATGGTGCTCATCGTGATGATGATGCTCCTCACGTTCGCGCCCCCGTTCCTGTTCGGTCGGATGGTCAAGCGGCCGAACGAGGCGTACCCGCACATCGGCGCGATCCTGATCATCTTCGTCACGGCCCTGCTCCTCCTGTTCTTCTTCGAGGGATCGAACTCGTTCCTCAGCGGGACCGGGGTCACGCAGACGGGCGGGTACTTCGTCGGAGCGGAGTCCCGGTTCTCCCTTTCGGAATCGGTCCTCTTCCAGGGGGTCAGCGTCTACGGGAACGTCGGAGCGACCTCGATGTCGCTGGGGTCGTTGACCCCGGGCGCCCAGTCGGTCCTGCTGTGGGGGATGTTCCTCCAGTGCGCCCCCGGCGGGGTGGGGACCGGGTTCGGCACGCTCCTGATCAACGCCCTTCTCGCGATCTTCGTCGGCGGCCTGATGGTGGGGCGGACCCCCGAGTACCTCGGAAAGAAGATCGGGCCGGCCCAGGTGAAATGGGCCATCGTCCAGCTGCTCTCCCACCCGCTTGCGATCCTGCTCCCCCTCGCCGTGGCCGCGGCGTCCGGGCTGGGGAAGGTCGCGGCCGGTCCCGGCTCGCATGGGTTCACGGTCGTGATGTATGAGTTCGTGAGCGAGTCGGCGAACAACGGGAGCGGTATGGGCCCGATCGCCGACGGGACACCGTTCTTCAACGTCGTCGGCGGGTTGATCATGCTGGTCGGCCGGTTCGTGCCGATCATCGCGATGCTCGCCATCGGAGGGGCCCTGGCCCGGCAACCGGCGATCCCCGCGAGCCCCGGGACCCTGAAGACGTCCTCGGCGACGTTCACCCTCTACCTCGTCGGGTTCGTGATCATCGTCACCGGACTCCTCTTCCTCCCGATCCTCGCGATGGGGCCGTTCTCGCAGGGGGTCGCATGGCCGTAGGGACGCCCGGGGCCGAGATCCGGCCGACCCAGAGCCAGGCGGTCGGCGCGACGGTCAGCGTCCGCCGGAAGGCGCACACGAACTTCGGACTCGTCCTCGAGCGGTCGTTCGCGAAGTTCGACCCCCGAGAGCAGGTCCGCAACCCCGTGATCTTCGTGGTCTACGCGTTCACGTTCTTCACCGGGATCGTCTGCCTGATCCCCTGGGCGTTCCCGGACATCCAGCGGCAGGGGTTCCAGGAGAACTACTACGTCGCGGTCACGGTCATCCTGTTCCTCACGGTCTGGTTCGCGAACCTGGCCGAAGCGGTCGCCGAGGCCCAGGCGAAGGCCCAGGCCGACAGCCTCCGCGACGTTCGGGCGGGACTGCAGGCCCGCCAGATCCTCCCCGACGGTCGCCGCCGGTGGATCGCGGCGACCCAGCTCCACCGGGGCGACCTTGTCGAGGTCCGGGCGTCGGAGACGGTCCCGCTCGACGGGGACGTCTCGAAGGGCGGGGCGCTCATCGACGAGTCGATGATGACCGGCGAGTCGGCCGCCGTCGTCCGCGAGAGCGGAGGGGACCGCACCAGCGTCCTCGGCGGCAGCCGGGTCCTCGACGGGACCGTCGAGATCCGGATCACCTCCGAGCCGGGCACGAGCTTCCTCGACCGGATGATCCAGCTCGTCGAGGCGACGACCCGCGACAAGAGCCCGAACGAGATCGCGCTGACCCTCGTCCTCAACGCGCTCACCCTCGCCCTCCTCGTCGTGATCGTGACCCTCGCCTACCTCCTCGGGTTCACGGGCCTCGGGACCCTCAACCTCGCGGTGCTGATCGCGCTCCTCGTCTGCCTCGTCCCGACGACGATCGGCGGACTCCTCTCCGCCGTCGGGATCTCGGGCGTCACCCGCGTAGCGCGGGCGAACGTCGTCTGCAAGTCGGGGAAGGCGATCGAGGCGGCCGGCGACCTCGACGTCCTGATCCTCGACAAGACCGGCACGATCACCGTCGGAACCCGCCTCGCCGTCCAGTTCGTCCCCGCCCCCGGCACCGACGCCGACACGTGCCAGCGGACCGCCCTGCTCGCGTCGATGCTCGACGAGACGCCCGAGGGCCGCTCGATCGCCCGGCTCGCGACGCTCCGGGGCATCCGCCTCGAGAAGATCAAGACGAACGAGTGCAAGGTCGTGCCGTTCTCGACGGCCCGCCGGATGTCCGGGCTCGTCCTCCCGAACGGGATGGAAATGATGAAAGGCTCGATCGGCGCGATCGCCGAGTACGTCGGGTCGTTCCCCGAGGAGCTCCGGAAAGCCGCCGACGAGGCGAGTCGACAGGGGATGACCCCGCTCGCCTTGGCCCGTCAGAAGCAGGTCGTCGGCCTCGTCATCCTGAAGGACGTGGTCAAGCCCGGCATCGCGCAGCGGCTGAAGGAGCTGCGGACGATGGGGATCCGGACGATCATGTGCACCGGCGACAACCGGCTGACCGCCCTCTCGATCGCCCGGGAGAGCGGGGTCGACGAGTTCGTCGCCGAGGCGAAACCCGAGACGAAGCTCCGCCTCGTCGCGCTCGAGAAGAGCCACGGGCGGCTCGTCGCGATGACCGGGGACGGAACGAACGACGCCCCGGCGCTGGCGCGCGCCGACGTCGGGTTCGCCATGAACAGCGGCACCTCGGCCGCCAAGGAGGCCGGGAACATGGTCGATCTCGACAGCGACCCGACGAAGATCATCGATGTGATCTCGATCGGCAAGCAGCTCCTGATCACCCGCGGCGCCCTCACGACGTTCTCGATCACGAACGACGTGGCGAAGTATTTCGCGGTCATCCCGGCGATCTTCATCGGGGTGACAAACCTCGAATTCCTGAACGTCCTCCAGCTCTCCGACCCCCGGGTGGCCGTCCTCTCGACCCTCCTGTTCAACGCGCTGATGATCCCGTTGCTGATCCCGCTCGCGCTCGTCGGGGCGTCGTTCCGTCCGATGCCGGCGGTCGACCTCTTGCGCCGGAACCTCCTCCTGTACGGGGGCGGCGGGCTGGTCAGCGCCTTCGTCGGCATCAAGCTCCTCTACATCCTCCTCTTCGCGATCGGGGTCCGATGAGCGGCCGGACCGGCGCCCCGACCCGGGAGCGCCGCCACGCGCCGGAGCCGCGGGAGATCTCGGCCGACCTCTCGAGCGGCGGAGAGCCGGAGGGGACGGGGCTCGCCTCCGACCCGCCGTTCCGGTGGCCGAGCGCCCGCCCGGTCGTGACGCTCCTCGTCCTCTCGGTGATCCTCCTCGGCGTGGCGTACCCGTACGTCTTCTCCGAGGTCGCCGAGTACGTCGCCCCCTCGACGGCGACGGGGGCGAACATCACCCTGGGGCAGAACATCACCAACCCGGCGTTGTTCTGGATGCGACCGTCGCTGATCGACTACCAGCCGTTCTCCGGCGCCGGTTCCGAAGCGCCGTACGGCCCGACCGATCCGGCCCTGTACAACGAGACGCTCCGATACATCCAGCAGTACGGGCTCACGAACGTCTCCGTCCCCCTCAATCTCGTCAGCCCCTCGGAAAGCGGGCTCGACCCCGACATCACCCCCGAGGCGGCGCTCGTCCAGATCCCGCGCGTCGCGCACTTCAGCAATCTCACCCAGGGGGCGCTCCTGCAGCTCGTCAACGCCTCGATCGTCCAACCCGTCGCCGGATTCATCGGACCGGCGTACATCGACGTGATCTCCCTCGACCGGACCCTCCTCGCGCTGGAGAACGCCTCCGTCCTCACGGCCTCCGGCGCCACCGCCCTGTCGCCGCGATAGCCTCGGGTTCCCCCGTCCGGACGAGTACTACGAATCCCGAAAACAACACACCTTTATCTGGCCCCTCGCCTCCGGGCCGACGATGAGCGCCGCCGACGGGATCGACCCCCCGTCCGCGACCCTCGCCCTCACGCTCGGCGAGCGGCTCCGGATGGTCGCCTTGTTCGCGGGGATCGGCGCGGCCACGCTCCTCGCCTTCGTCGCGGCGTTCGCCTACCTCCCCCACGGGTATGCTCACGAGACGACCCCGGGGGTCCTCATCTTCTCCGGCCTCGCCATCACCGCGTACATCCTCGGGCTCCGGCACGGCTTCGACGCCGACCACATCGCCGCGATCGACAACACGACCCGAAAGCTCCTCAACGACGGGAAGCGCCCCCTCACCGTCGGGACCTGGTTCTCTCTCGGCCACTCGACCATCGTGTTCGGGATGATCGCGGCGCTCGTCGTCCTCACCGACTACGTCCGCTCCCACGTCGCGGCGTTCGCGCAGTTCGGGGCGGTCGCGGGCGCCCTGATCTCGGGGATCTTCCTGTTCCTGATCGGGCTCGTCAACGTCCTGATCGCGCTCGACGTCTACCGGATCTTCCGGGGGCTCCGGGACCGGGAGTTCGACCAGGCGGCGCTCGACGCCCAGATGGACAAGCGCGGGTTCCTCTACCGGTACTTCGGCCGACTGTTCAAGATGGTCCGGGAGCCGTGGCAGATCTACCCGATCGGGGTCCTGTTCGGCCTCGGGTTCGACACCGCGACCGAGGTCCTGCTGATCACCGTGAGCGTCGTGTTCGCCACGACGACCAGCGTCCCCCTGTGGGCCGTGATGCTCCTCCCCGTCCTCTTCACGTGCGGGATGGTCCTCGCCGACACCGCCGACGGGTTCGCGATGCGCTACGCCTACGGCTGGGCGTTCCTGAAACCGATCCGGAAGATCTACTACAACCTCACCCTGACGGTGATCTCGGTCCTCGTCGCCTTCGTGATCGGGGGGATCGAGGTCCTCGGCGTGGTCGGCATCGCGCTCGGACTGAACGGACCGTTCTGGACCCTGATCGGGGGCCTCAACTTCGAGGTCCTGGGCGTTGCGATCGTCGTCGTGTTCCTCGGCTCCTGGCTCGTCGCGATGGGGATCTACCGGTACAAGGGATACGAGCAGATCGGATTCGGCCCCGCGCCGCCGAGCGCACCCTCCCCGTAGACGGAGCGTCGCGTCGATGGCACGGCGCGTCGTCCGGACCGCCATCTCGCTCGAGCCGGAGGTCCTCGACGCCCTCGACCGGTGGGTCCGGCAACGGAACTCGCGCAGCCGTTCGGAGGCGATCCGGTTCCTCGTGCGCGGGGCGACGTCCGCCACCTCGCTCTCCGACCCCGACGCGGACGCCGTCGGCACCGTGATGGTCCTCTACGACCACCGCTCGCCGTACGTCCAGCGGCGGCTCACGGCCGCGCAGCACCGGTGGGGCGACCACATCCGGTCCTCGAGCCATGTCCACCTCGAGGGCGACGTCTGTCTCGAGGTGATGATCCTCGCCGGCCACCGGCGCGAGGTCGAGCGGGCCGCCGAGGACCTCCGGGGGGTGAAAGGAGTGAGCCAGGGCGACTTCCTGATCGCGTCCCCCGGGGCCGCCGGTGGACGAACCGGACACCGCCATCCCCACGCGGGGTCGCACGCCCCTCCGCGACCGTCGCCGGCGAAGCGGGCTACCCGAACAGCCCCGTGACGTAGTTCTCGGTGAGCTTTTCCTTCGGGTGGTGGAAGATCCCGTCGGTCGTGCCGAACTCGACGAGCTTCCCGAGGTAGAAGAACGCGGTGTGGTCCGCGACCCGCGTCGCCTGCGCGAGGTTGTGGGTCACGATGACGACGGTGTAGGTCGCCTTCAGGCCCGCGATGAGGTGCTCGACCTTCGTGGTCGCGATCGGGTCGAGGGCCGAGCACGGCTCGTCGAGGAGAAGGACCTCCGGGCCGACCGCGAGCGCCCGGGCGATGCACAGCCGCTGCTGCTGCCCGCCCGAGAGGCTCGTGGCGGGGGCGTCGACGTCGTCCTTGACCTCGTCCCAGAGCCCCGCCTTCCGCAGACTGTCGAGGACCCCCGCGTCGAGCTCGTCGCGCTTGCGGATCCCGAGCAGACGGAGGCCGGCGGCGACGTTCTCGTAGATCGAGAGGTTCGGGAACGGGCTCGGGCGTTGGAACACCATCCCGACCCGGCACCGGACGAAGACCTCGTTCTGGTCGCGGATCTCCTCCGAATCGAGCTGGATCGACCCGTCGACCCGTCCCCCCGGCGTCTCCTCGTGGAGGCGGTTCAAACAGCGGAGGAACGTCGACTTGCCGCAGCCGGACGGCCCGATGATCGCGGTGACGCCCCCGTCCGGGATGTCGAGGTCGACGTCGTAGAGGACCTGGCGCTTGCCGTACCAGGCATTGAGACCGCGAACGGAGAGCTTGCCCCGGAGAACGTCGCTACTCACTGGCCGGAGCCCTCCTTAGGAGGAGGCGGGTGCCGACGCTGATGATGAGCATAATGGCCAACAGGAGGAGCGTCGCCCCCCACGCGTCGGTCTCCCAGTTTGCGTATCCGGAAAGTCCGGATTGGAAGATCAGGAGGGGAAGGGCTCCGATTGGGTGGGTCAATCCGGTCGGCCAGAACTGGAATCCGCCGGTCGTCAAGATCAGCGCCGCCGTTTCGCCCCCCGCGCGGGCGGCGGCCAGGAGGACGCCGGTGACGATCGCGTTCCGGGCGGTTCCGATCGCCACTCGGAGGGTCACCCGATGTCGGGGAAACCCGAGGGCGAGCGCGGATTCCCGCACGCTCACGGGGACCGTCTTCAGGGCTTCCTCGGTCGTGCGCACGATGAGGGGCAACATCAGGATCGAGAGGGCGACGCTCCCGGCGATCGCGCTCGTGGCCACGTTGGAGAAGTACCGGAGGAACAGGGCGAGGACGAACACCCCGAGCAGGATCGACGGGACGCCGGTCATCACGTCGGTGATGAAACTGACCCCCGGCCCGAGCCGGTTGCGCCCGTACTCCGCGAGGTACACCCCGATCAGGATCCCCACCGGGATCGCGATGAGCGCCGCGACGCCGAGAAGGAGGAGCGTCCCCTCGATCTGCGGGCCGACCCCTCCGATCGGGCAGGTGGGGGTAAGGACGCCGGGATTGCACGCCGCCGGCTGGGTCTCGGTGTAAAACGTGGGCCGCACGACGGCCGATCCCCCGTTCTGGACGGCGGTGTAGACGATGCTCGCCAGGGGGAGGATGGCGAGGACCGTCGCCGCGAGGCAGAGGGCAGCGAGCAGGAGGTACGTCCGGTGTCGGCGGCGAACCCGTCGCGGAAGCTGGGCCAACGCCGCAGCCCTCCGTCGGTGCCACCGGTCGACGGGGACGTGGGTCGGGTCCGTGGGAGTGGCCGCGAGAAGCAAGCTCGACCGGGAGTGCTTCCGCCGGTGGCGCGCTCCGCCGGCTTCGCCCCCCCGGATTCGCCAGATGAGGAGCCGGGCGACCACGTTGACCGCGATCGTCAGGAGGAGGAGGACGAGGCCGAGTTCGACCAGGGCGCCGTACACCGCCGGACCTTCGGCGACGGCCGAATTCAAGTCGCCCGCGATCAAGCTCGAGATTGTCTGTCCGGGCGAGAAGATCGAAGTCGGGACCCGATTGATGTCTCCGATGACGAGCGTGACGGCGATCGTCTCGCCGAGCGCCCGGCCGAGCCCGAGCAGGATGGCCCCCACGATTCCCGACCGGGCCGGCCCCAGCACGGCCAGTCGAGTCGCTTCCCACCGGGTCGCGCCGAGGCTCATCGCGGCCTCCCGCTGCTGCCGGGAGACGGCCGAGAGCGCTTCGCGCGAGACGGCGGAGATCGTCGGGAGGATCATGATCGCGAGGACAATCCCGGCGGTCAGAACGTCGAGGCCGCCCGCGTGTCCGGAGAACGGCCCCACCGCCCCGGTCGTGCGCTGGATCCCCGGTTCGATCGTCCCCGCCATCAGGGGGACCAGGACCGCGACGGCCCAGAACCCGTAGACGACCGAGGGCACCGCGGCGAGCAGGTCGACGGTCGTGGAGAGCGCGAGCCGGATCCGGGGGGGAGCCAGCTCGGAGAGGAACACGGCGACGGCGAGTGCCACCGGGACGGCGAGGGCGAGCCCGATCGCGCTGGTGACGAGCGTTCCGGCCACGAACGGCCACGCCCCGAAGATCCCGTGGACCGGGTCCCACGTGGGCCCGGAAAGAAACCCCGGACCGTACCGGAAGATCGAACCCCACGAGGCCCGAGCGAGGACGGCGACGAGGGCGACAAAGAGCCCGAGGAGGCCGAGCGCGAACCCACCCGTGAGGCCGTGGAACGCCCGGCTCAGGCGAATCAGGAGGGTCCCGCGGCGCAGCAGGGCGGGCCGCGAGACCCGAGGCGGTGCCGTGGGTATCTCGGGCCCCTCCTCACCCGCAACTGGGGATGGCCGCCCCATTAAAGGTGAGCGCGTGGAGTCCCGTCGCATCGAGGGCGAGCACCGCCGACGGCAGGCTGACGTAGTACAGCGGCGCCGCATCCGCCTGGCCACCAGACGCGCTGATCGTCCAGTTCAGGAACTGCTCGATCGCCTGCGCCCGCGCGGCGCTCGACTCGTACCCGACGCCCAGCGTCTCGTACACGAACGCGTACGAGAACGTGACGAGCGGATAGTCCGCCGCAGCGGGGGAGTTGACGAGGCTGACGTTGTTCCAGTTCCCCCCCGCGACGGCGGGGAACGTGATCTTGGCCGACATGTCCGCGACGGCGCTCGCCGAGTCCTCAAGGTTCGGGGTGATGGAATCGCCCGACGGGTTGAGGACCGAAGCGTACTGCACCTGGTTGTTGAGCACGTCGGTGAGGTCGACGTAGCCGAATGAGTACGGCGTCTTGAGGACGTACTTGTACACACCGGAGTTCCCGGTCTGTGCGGTCTCTCCCGAAACCGCCGGCCAGTTCACGGAGATCCCCTCGCCGACGGTCGTGTTGAACTTCGGGCTGTCGTCCGACAGGAAGTCGGACAGCACGAAGGTCGTGCCCGCCGCGTCCTCCCGGACCACGGGGACGATGGCCTCGTTCCCGGGGTGGAAGCCGGAGTTGTTCGCCGTGATGGCGCTGCTGTTCCAGTTCGTGATCAGGCCGAGGTAGATGTCCGCGATCGTCGGACCGGAAAGCTTGAGCGGGGCGGTCACGCCTGGCAGGTTGTACACGATCGCGAGGGCGCCGGCGGTAATCGGAATCGTCAGGATGGGGCCCTTCATCTGCGCCTGCAACGTCGCGCTGATCGGGTTGTCGGTCGTCGCGACGTCCACCTGGGCGTCCTGGAGCGACGTGATGCCCGCCCCGGCGCCGCTCGCATCGTACGAGATAGAGTTCCCGGTCGCGGAGTTGTATCCGTGACTCCATTGGCTCATGATCGGAGTGATGAAGCTTGCCCCGGCCGCATCGAGGGTCACCCCGGTCGGGCACGCTCCTGGCGGAGCGGTCGACGTGTGCTTCGTGAGGAGCCCGGCCCCGTAGGCGGCGAGAACGATGATCACGACGATCACGATCACCCCCACGGCCGCGTAGAGCGCGGTCCGGTTCGTCTTCCGATGGATCTTCGGTTCGTTCGTCTCGGGCGCGGCCGGTGTCGGGGTCGGCGTCGATTCTCGAGTTCCGCTCATGCGTGGTCCCGTCCCATCCCGGCGATCGTCCTCGATCCGAATGGGCCGGGGAGCCGACTCGGTCCGCGGGTCGTCGGGGTCATGGTGGCGCGGCCGACTGAGGGGGGGTATAAAAATCCGGATACGGATGCATACTGGCCTCGAAACACGCCGGAATGGCGCTCGGCTCGTTCCGACATACGCAATGAGAGGGCGAACGACCCGACGGCGTTCCGACGGGGTCCCGACCGGAACCGGGGCCGAGGGGCAACGTATTTGCCCCGGCAAGGCGGGTGAGGAGTTCGATGGCGACCCCCTCCCCACCTCCGCCGGTGCACGGCTTCGTCGCGTGGATCGAGGGACTCCCCGGTTCCGGAAAGTCGACGCTCTCCCGGCAGGTGGGCCAGCGCCTCCGGGCCGTGGGCTACAAGGCCGAGATCCTGGATGGCGACGATGCCCGGGCGATGTTCTCGCCCGAGCTCGGCTACAGCCGCAAGGATCGCGAATTCCACGCCCGTCGGGTGAGCTACGTGGCCCGCCTCCTCGCTCGGAACGGAGTCGCAGTGCTCGTCGCGATGATCACGCCGTACGAGACGTCCCGGCAGGCGGCCCGGGCCGTCGCCAGCGACCATTTCAGCGAGATCTGGCTCAACTGCCCGATCTCGATCTGCCGCAAGCGGGACCCGAAAGGGGTTTACAAGCGGTCCGGGGAGGGGGCGCTCAAGAAGCTGACCGGCGTCGACGACCCGTTCGAGGAGCCGCTCAACCCCGACCTCGTCGTGGACACGTCGACGGACCCGCCCGAGGCCGGCACCGACGCAATCCTCGCCCACTTGGCGAAGCGCGGCTTCCTGCCGATCCCCGTCCCCTAGCAACCCCCGCGCCCCGAGGGCCGTCGACGTGAGCTTGAAGCCGGTCGGCGACGCCGTCGAGGTTTCGGCCGAGGTCGTGCGTCGGGTCGCGGTCTCCGCGCAACGCCTTGGACGTCCGCCCTTGCGGCGGGTGACCGAACGCGACGTCCTCGACCTCGTTCGGCACCTCGGGTATGTCCAGCTGGACCCGATCCAGGTCGTCGAACGGAGCCAACATCTCGTGCTCTACGCCCGCCTAGGGACGTTCGACCGGGAGATCCTCGACCGGCTCCAGCGAGATCGTCGGACGATCACCGAATACTGGGCCCATGCAGCGTCGATCGTTCCGTCGGAAGAACTCGCCGGCCACTTGGCCCTGGCCGCGCACTCTGTCGGTCGGCCGGACGTTCGGGACCGCCAGATCGCCCGGTGGAAGTCCGACCACGCCGCGCTCCGACGCTCGATCCTGGACCAGCTGGACGCGGGCGGGCCGCTCCCGTCCGCCGCGTTCGCGGACGACTCGGCTCGCGGCGTGGACCGGAGCGGCTGGAGCATCGGCCGCGACGTCGACCGGATGCTCCACTTCCTCTGGATGGACGGCGAGCTGAACGTCAGCCACCGCACGAACGGGCGCCGACTCTGGGTCCGGACCCAGGGCTGGTTCCCGTCCCAGGTCCGGCCGGTCGAGGGAACCCCCGACCAGCTCGCCGAGCGGTTCGCCCTCCGCGCCCTCGAGGCGCTGGGGGTGGCGACGGCGCGACAGGTCCAGCAGTACATGGCCGCGAGCTGGACGGCCGGGACGGCTCCCGCGCTCGAGCGGGCCGTCGGGGAGTCGCGGGCGATCCGAGTTACTCTGCCGGGGAGTTCCCGGACCGCACGAGCCGCGTGGTACGCGCTCCCGGCCCGTCGCGGGGACCTCGAACGGCCGGTCCGTGCCGTGCCGCCCCGGGTCTCCCTCCTCTCCCCGTTCGACAATCTGATCACGAACCGAGACCGGACCGAGTCCCTCTTCGGGTTCCACTACCGGATCGAGATCTACACCCCGAAGCGATTGCGCCGGTTCGGGTACTACTCCCTCCCGGTCCTGTTCGGGGACCGCCTCGTGGGACGGCTGGACCCCGTCGTGGACCGGCCTCGCCGCCGTTTGACCGTACGGGCCGCCCACGCCGAGCCCGGAGTCGAAGAGGGGGAGGTTGTCGGCGGGGAGGTCCAGGACGCGCTCGATCGGCTGGCCCGGTTCGTCGGGGCTCGCGAGGTCCGGATCTCTGCACGGCGCCGGGCCGGTTGGACCGCGCACCTTCGCTCGTCCCGCGTGGGACCGGACTGAACGGGTCGGGGTTCCCCCGCGGTCGCGGAGCGTTCAAGTACCGCGACCGCGCTCTGCCCGACCATGGCCGAAGACGATTCACTCGGGCCGCTCATGAAGGACCTCGAGACGTACCTGAACGCGCACCCCGAACAGCCGTGGTGTGTGCACGAGATGTTCGATTCGGTCGGCTCGAAGCACCTCGGGGAGGACATGCTCGTCGAGACGCAGCGGGCCCTCAACCATCTCGCCCGCGCGGGGCGGGCGGGGAGCTCGGGCATGGTCGTCGAGCGCTCCGAGGGCGTGTGCGACGACTGGTTCTACTGGTCCTCGAAATCCGGCTACTCCGAGCTCAGCCAGTTCGGTCGGCCCTGGCAGTTCCCGGCGCTCTCGGACCGAATCCAGCAGCACTGCCGGCATCGCGTCTAGCGGCCCCGCCGATCGTCGTCCCCGCGATTCGACCGAGCCGGAGCCCGACGTTGGCCGACGCGCCTCGCATCGACCGGTCGTGCGCGACCCGGTCGCTGAAGGTGGCCCGCCACCTCCAGAGGACCCGGCCGGACATCGTACCCCCCGTCGAGCCTCTGGAAGGGTTCGCGAGCGTTCTCGAGGGGACCGATCCGTCGATGAAGTTCCTGCTCCGGGATGCGCTGGCCCCCGGAAAGGTCCCGGCCGCCGGGTCGGCGCCCGCTTCGCCACTGTTCGCCGGTTCGCTCGTCTTCGCGCACCTCACGATCACGGCGGGGTCGAAGCAATTCGCCGTCGCGCCCGCCGACCTCGAGGTCGCCATGAAGTTCGCGGGGCAGGCCGCCGGGCCGATCTCGACGTACGCGTCCCAGTACGGGCCGAATGCGCTGGCAATCGCAGCCCGTCCGATCCCCCTCCCCGTCTCGGTCCCGAAGGGGGTGTTCAACGACTCGGTCGTTCAGGGGTGGGTGGACCAGCTCGTTCAGGCCAACGCGCTCCCCGCGACTTCCACGGGTCTTGTCGTTCTCAGCCCCCGAGGGCCGCTCAACACCGACGCCGACCCGGGTCGCGGGGTGATCGGGTACCACGGCCGGGCTGCGGTCCCGTACGCGTTCGTCAACGTGCTCGGACCGGCCCTGACGCTCCCGGATCCGGAGGACCTGTTTGCGCTCGCGCTCAGCCACGAGATCGCGGAGCTGACCGTCGACCCGGACGCGAACCTCGCGAACCCCGAGGTCTGCGACCCGTGCGGACCGAACTGCCAGACCCCGATCCGGGCGTACTTCGACGCGACGGGGGCGTTCCTCGGGGCGTCGGCCCAGTTCCCCCCGCCGTACGAGTACGGATTCTTCGTCAACGCAATCGTCCAGCCGGCGTCGTCCGCCCAGTGCCCCGCACCGGCGACCGCGTGCGAGTATCCGCCGCCGAAGGACGGCCCCGCGCCCGTCCCCGCCGCCGACGCCCCCGCCCGGCCGAAGCGTCGGGCGTAGCGGCGCACTCCCGATGCCGATCCCACCCCTCGATACGACGCTCCTTGGAGGATTCCGGTTCCGCTGCCTCCCCGGCTGCGGCCTTTGTTGCTTCGCCGAGCCGGCCCTGACGGCCACGGAGCGGTCCCGCCTCGTGACGATCGAACCCGAGCTACCGGTCGTCGCCGGGGAAACGGGGGGCTGGTCGTTCGTGGCGAGCCGACGGAACGGAGGTGCCTGCGCCCTCCTGACCGGATCCCGGTGCCGGGCCCACGCCGCCCGTCCCGCTCCGTGTTCGATGTTCCCGGTCACGGTCCACGTCTCCGACCGGGCGCAGGCGACGCTCGTCCTCTCCTGCCCGGGCCTCGACGCGGCGGGCCTCCTTCGATGGGCTTCGGGCCCTCCCCGGCTCGAGCTCCCGGCCGGGCTCGAGGGAGAGATCGCCTCGGCGCGCGAGGAGTGGGGCCGGTCGGGGACCCGCCGGGAACTCGACCGCCACCGGGTCCGATTTCGCGGGCGCGACGGGGACGACGACGTGCGGGCCTGGCGGACGGAGATGCACGCCGACCTCCCGTGGCCCGAGCGGCCGGAGTTCCCCCCCGAGGACCCTCCCCGGGCCGAGGGGGAGCTCTCGGAGCTGCCGGTCGCGTACGCCCGGTCCCACGGCGTCGTGGCCTTCGCCTCCCACCCCGGGGGCTGGCTGGTCCTCACCCTGTCCGAGGCGGGCGACGAGCCGACGACCGTCGGGGTCGTCCCGCCCCCCGACGCTCCACCGCCCCTGACGACCACCGGCCGTCGGATGCTGCAGGGGTACCTGCACTACCTCCTCGAGCGGGACGATGCGATCGATGCGGCCCTCGCCGAGCCGGGTCCCCCCGGGCCGGTCGACGATGCGATCCGCGCGGACCTCGTCCGGACCGGGGCGACCGTCCTCGCCCGGGCGAGCGTCCTCCAGCGGGTCGAAGGCCGAACCGGGCCTCTCGACGCCGAGGACGTGTGGTGCGGAGTCCGGGCGACCGATGCCGAGTGGCTCGACCGTCCGACGACCGGGCGCCGGTTCTGACCGGACGGTGTCACGCGGAGCCGGTTCCGTCGCGCCGGGCCGACTCCTCGAGGATCGAGCAGAGCGCGCAGAGCCCCCGGTAGCCTTCGCTCGCCGAGCGGGCCGCGCAGGGGGCGCACATCGGCGAACGGCAGGAGCGGCACGACTCTGTCCGCTCGGACCGACCCAGTCGGGCGTCGCAGCCGACGCACCGCACCGTCGTCCCCGGGTCGGACCCGGCGGCCGCGGCTGGCTCGCCGAGCACCGTGGCGGCTCGGCGCTCGAGCTCCCCGAGGAGGACGCGATACTCGGCCGCCATCGCCTCGTCGGAGTCCAGGAACGACGGTGCCGGAATCGCCGAACGGAGGGGGATCGGGGCCGGGGGCACCGGCGGGGGCGAGGGAGCCGACTTCGTCGCCGGACGGGGGGTGGCCGCCGACGGGGCACGGCGCGAGTCGGAAACCACCGGCGCCGCAGCGGCGCGAACGGCGGAGCTCGATCCCGACCGGTCGGAGCCAGCGAGGGGGCCTGGCTCGGGCCGACGCGGAGCGGGCCGCGGCTCGGGCGGCAGGGGACGGTTGGCCCCCGCGGCCGTCGCCTCGAGGTCGGCGACCATCCGTTCGACTTCCGTCGCGAGAACGTCAATGCCATGGGTGACGGCCATCGGGGCCGGGGGACCGCCGGGAGCCGCCGGAGGGTCCGCACGGACACCCGCGGGCACGACCGGGGTCGCCGGCTCCGACCATTCCGGGAGCGCCAGTTCGTCCGCCGCCGAGATCGGCCCCTCGCCGGGGCGAGCGACCACGATCGGGGCGCCCGCGGTCGCGAGGGCGTCCTGGATCGCTTGCCACTGGGCCCGGTCGACCACCACGTACTCCTCGGACGCTTCGGCTTCGGCGCGCCACTCGTCGCCGGAATAATCCCCGACGAGAAGGGAGGTCGTCCCGCCGACGGAGGCGATCAGACCGACCGAGAGCGCGAGGACCCAGAGCGGCACCCGGGTCGCGTGGCCACCGAACGCCTCGGAGTAAAGGACGAACGACGCCACGAGGCTCGCGGCGCCGAGGAGGAGCAGGGGGAAGCTGAACCGGATTCGCTCGGCCCGCTCCTCGGCGGAAGCGAATCGCGCCGGCGGCGTCGGTGGCGGTGGGACCGGGTCGCGCCGCAGGATCTCCGGTGGGGCGCGCACGGGTGAACCCCCTTACGGGGTCCTCCGGAACCGGAGGGAGAGGGCGGGGCGGGGACGAGCGGAGTCGGGAGGAATCGGGAGCATTGGTACGGAAGTGTTTCGGGGGACGGCCGCGGACGTCCGTCCCCCGGGGGTTGCGTCGGGGTCTCCGGTCTTACGGCGTGATCACGATCTGGAGCGTCGAGATCCCACCGGTCGGAGCCATCGGGCTGCCGTAGTCGACGTACAGCGACACGACCGCGGCCGACGTCAAGGTCGTCGCGACGGTGAACGACAGGTTGTTCTCCCCCAGCGTCGGGCCGGTGCCCCACTGGGTGGTGATCTGGACCTGGTAGGTCCCCGCCGGAGCGGTCGAGCCTGTCGTGATCGTGTAGACCTCCGCCCAGTCTCCCGTCGCGCACGCGGCGGAGCCCGTGGTTCCCGAGAGGTACACCGAGACCGATCCGCCGCTCGTCAGGGCCGTCGCGCCGCTCGTGCACGACGCGACCGAGGCGGGGACGTTCCCCGGCGCGACCGCGAGGCTGCCGGCGGTTCCGGAGGTGATGAGCTGGCTATTCCCGCCGGCCACCTGGTTCGTCGTCGAGGTCTCGTTCGTCGTCGTCACCGAAACCACGGAGGCGAGGACGAAGCCCCCGGTCATCCCGAGGATCGCCACCACCGTCGCCGCGTAGATCAGTCGTCCGGGCACTTTCTTCGCTACCATCGTTCCGTTGCCGGTGTTACCCAGCCCGGTTGAGAATACGCATAATGGAGTATTTGTACTCACGGATGCTGAGGGACGGGCTTCCGCGACGTGTCGCGGCGTGCCGGGACGTGAAGCACCCTCCGCGCGCCCGCCGGGGCCAGGCGCGGGCTCACGTTCCGTGGGAATCAGTGTCACACCGGAACGGTTAACCCCCCCGCTCCGCTCCCGCACCCCGATGCCGAACGACCCGAGCGAGCCACCCACCGCCGCGGCCTCCTTCGAGGAGATGCCGCTGCACCCCACGATCCGAGCGGGGGTTCGCGAGCTCGGCTACACCGAACCGACGCCGATTCAACGCCGAACGATTCCCGACGCCGTCCTCGGCCGCGACCTCATCGGGACCGCCCAGACGGGAACCGGCAAGACCGCCGCCTTCCTCCTTCCGATCCTGGAGCGGCTCCTCGACCATCCGACCGGCCGGACCCTCGCTCTCGTTCTCACCCCGACGCGGGAGCTCGCGCTCCAGGCGAAGGAGTTCCTCGACAAGCTCGGACGCCACACGCGGCTCCGCGGCGCCGCGGTCTACGGCGGCGTCGGAATGGGAGAGCAGGAACGGGCGCTCCGCGGTGGGGCGGAGATCATCGTCGCCACGCCGGGCCGGCTCCTCGACCATATGAACCGGGGGTACGTCAATTTCGGTTCGCTCGAGATCCTCGTCCTCGACGAGGGGGACCGGATGCTCGACATGGGGTTCCTCCCGGACGTCCGGAAGATCCTCAGCCGACTTCCCAAGCGGCGGCAGACCATGCTGTTCAGCGCCACGATGCCGCCCGAGGTCGTCCGGCTCGCGCGCGACTTCCTGCAGGACCCGAAAACCGTCCAGGTCGGCGAGACGGCCGCGGCGGCCGTCGGGGTTTCCCATCTGGGTCTCCCCGTCCCGGCGCACCTCAAGACCGAGCTTCTGGTCGAGCTCCTCACCGACGAGACCATGTCGAGCGTATTGGTGTTCACCCGGACCAAGCACCGCGCCGACCGACTCGCCCGCCAGCTCGCGATCAAACGGGTCGACGCGACGGTCATCCACGGGGACCGGAGCCAAGCCCAGCGCGTCAAGGCCCTCGACGGGTTCAAGACCGGGCGGCACCGGGTCCTCGTCGCGACCGACATCGCCGCGCGCGGGATCGACGTCGAGGGAGTGAGCCACGTCGTCAACTACGACATCCCCAGCGAGCCCGACGTGTACATCCACCGGGTCGGACGCACCGCTCGCGCCCAGCGGCTCGGCGATGCGTTCTCCCTCGTGGCGCGCGAGGAGGAGGACGACTTCCACCGGATCGAACAGAAGCTCGGGGTCGAGATCCGACGCGCGAGGGTCCCCGGTTTCAATTACGACCAGGCCGCCCCCGAGCGATCGTCAAGCTCGGCGGGTCAATTCCGCGGCGGCGGTGGTGGTGGCGGGCGCCGCGACCGACGCGGACCCCCGCCCCGCGACCGAGACCGGGGCCGCGGCGGACGACCGGGCCGGGGCCGACCTTCCGGGGGTCGCCCCAGTTCCGAGCCCCGTCGCGAGCGCCGCGCGGTCTGGTAATCACTCGCCGGGTGGGAACGTCCGGCCCAGCTCCCGCTCGAGGCTTCGAGTCGTCGTCTCGACCCACGGTTCCTCGGCGACGACAGCCCCCACGTGGGGCGGTCCATGTTCCAGGATTCGCGCGGCCGAGGTGAACACCCGGGCGACGGCGTCGCGGTCGTACCCTCCTCCCCCCGTCACGAGCATCGGAACTCCGCCGAGTTCTTCCGCCACGCCGACGAGTTGACCCAAGACGTCGGCGTACGCGCCGTCCGAATATTCGAGGGCCGCCAACGGGTCGGCGGCGTGCCCGTCGACGCCGTGCTGGACCACGAGGAGCTCGGGACGGAACTCGCGGAGGAGCGGGACCGCGACGCGACGGATCAACGGGCCGATCGACCCGTCCCCCGCCCCCGGCGGAAGCGGGAGGTTGACCTTCAGCCCCGCCCCGTCCCCGCTCCCGGTTTCCCCCACGGCCCCGGTCCCGGGGAACAGCGTTCGCCCGTCCTGGTGGACGTCGATGTCGAGCACCCGGCCATCGCCATAGAATCCGTACATGACTCCGTCGCCGTGGTGCGCGTCCATGTCGACGTACGCCACCTTCCGGTACGGTCCCCCGGGTCGGAGCGCCGTCGCGATCGCGATCGCGGCGTCGTTGAAGATGCAGAAACCGCTCGCCCGGTCCGGGTGCGCGTGATGGAGACCGCCCCCCGGCGCGAACGCCCGCCGCCGCGCCCCGGACGCGACCGTCTCGAGCGCGAGAACCGTTCCGCCGACGATCCGGGCCGCCGCCACGTCGCACCCGGGGAACGAGGGCGTGTCCCCACCGTCGAGGAGGCCGCGACCGGGCTTCGCAGCCATGGCGCGGACGAACGCGCGGTACTCGTCCGTGTGAAACCTCGCGAGCACGACGTCCTCGGCCGGCGCGACCGGCGCCGACGCGTCCTCGCGGCCGGCCGCCCGCCGTTCGGCCTCGATGGCGTGGGCCGCTTCGGCTCGGTAGCGGATCTGGAACGGGTGGTCGCGGCCGAAATCGTACGCCCCCATCCGGTCGTCCCAGACGAGCTCCATCGTGCCGGTCGTGCCTCATCCCCCCCGAACGACCCCGAGGGCTCGCTCGGCCGTAAGGGCGCCGGACGTCGACCGTGTTCCGTCGCCAACCGAAGGCGGCGGTCTTATGTCGGCGGACCCGTCGCCTTCTCGGGTGTGGGGAGCATGGGAATCGAGGACGAGGTGTCGCCGAACGCGGTGAAGGTCTACAAGGCGCTGAAGGAGATGGGAATGGTCAGCGACGAGAAGATGACCAGCGCCGAGCGGGTCACCCAGACGTCCAAGCTTCCGAAGAACATGGCGCTCAACGCCCTGCAAGAACTCCAGACGAAGGGGTTCGCCCGCCGCAAGGTCCGCGAGAAGTCCGCGGGCTACTATCTGATCAAGTAGTCGGACCCGCGCTCGCGCGGGGCTGGGAGTCCGCCCCGGATTCGGAGCGGTGCATCAACCGCTCCACGAGCCGGCTCGTCGAACGGAGCGTGACCTCCGTGACGGCGCTGACCCGGGCGACCTGCGCCCGCGACCGCCGCTCGCCGTTCCGCTCCGCGGCGAGGTAGATCAGCGCGGCGACGAGCCCGTGGGGGGAGAGCCCGGAAAGTTCCGGGTCCTCGTGCGCCACTTCGAGCATCTCCTCGACCGTGGCCCGGACCTGGGCGGAGAGGGCGAGTTCTTCCGCGTAGCGCGAGAGGAACGCCCGTGCGCTCACCGCTTGCACGGGGGACGAGCCACCGCGCTGAACGACCTTGAAGGCCCGCCCGACGTCCGAGCGGCGGGCTCCCACCGCCTTCGAGACTTCGCCGAGCGTCCGGGGGATCGAATAGCGGCGGCACGCCGCGTAGAGCGTCGCCCCCACGCTGGACGGAAGGCTCCGTCCGCGGAACAACCCGCGGACCTTCGCGTCGCGGAAGACCCGCTCGGCCTCTTGGACGACGACCGGGGGAAGGCTCAGACGGGTCGCGCATTGGGCGATCTCGCTCCGGGCTTCCGACCGGTCGAGCGGACCCGAGATCGTCCGGGCCACTTGGCGCCGGGCGACCCGGTTCAGGTGCTGGAATTCGTACCGCCGGTGCCAGCCGAGGGGTTTCCCCTGGCCGTCCCGGGACCCCGTGAGGACCGAGCCGAGTGCCCGGCGGCTTCCGCCCGGGCTCACGAACGGTCCGATGCCGCGCCCCGAACCGTCCGAGCTCGTCTCCGCGGAGACCCGGGGCGGCATCGCCACCAAGGCGGCATCGTCGAAGACGAGGCCGCACTCCCCGCAGTGCTCCTCCATCCGGGCGGCGTCGACCACCCGGTGGTGGGCCCCACACATCGGGCAGCCCGCAGGACCGGCGTCCCGCGCCGCCTCGACCATCGGCGGGTCCGCCCCTGTCACGATGTCACATGGACACCGGCCGGGGTATTTGAGCATCTTGGAACTTTTAAGCCCGAAGGATCCCGCGGTTCCAACGGTGCGAATCCTATTTCGTCTCGAGACGGCGTCTTGCGGGCGTGCGGCCGTGGATCGTGGGGATCGGGGTCGCGTTCGTCCTCGTGGGGGGCGGGGCCCTCGCCGCGCTCGTCGTCCTTCCCCCTCCCTCAAACACGCAGCTCGTGACCAGCGAGGATTCGGGAGTTCCGACGCCTCCCTCCGCCACCGAGTCTTTCACGCTCGCCTCGACTGCGACCTCGCATGGGACGCTGTCGGTCCACTGGAGTTCGACCGCCCCGCTCGCAGTACGGCTCAGCTCCGAGGGGTGCGGCGGCGGGTCCCCCGGGTGCCCCTCGACCCTCCGGTCGTGGCCCGCGAACTCGTCCGGCTCGTACGAGTTCACCGGGGCGCTCGCCCGGCAGTATTCCCTCACGTGGACGACCCCACCGAAGGTGTCGGCGAACTTCTCGGCCGCCTCGTCGGTGACCTGGGACGTCGATACCCCGACTTCGCTCGGCCAGGTCGTCGCCGAGGTCGCGAGCGGGATCCTCGCCCTCGTGGGCGGCATCGGGGTGTTCCTCGGACTGTTCCTGCGGGGCGATTTCCGGAGTCCCCCCCCGATCGTCTCCCGCAACGCGGACGACGCCGCGCTGGTCACCGGAGACCCTACTGACCCCAGAACGGGGCCGTCTGGCGCCGGATCCGGACCACCTCGTCGAGGACCGCCGTCTCCGCCGGCGTGAGGGTCGCCCCGCGGAGCGCCCGCGCGGTCCCTTCGGTGATCAGCACATAGAGGGTGTCCCCCCCGGCCACGTTTCGGCCCACGACCGCCCCATCGATCGACACCGCGAGTTCCGTCCCTTCCTCGGCCCGGGCGACCGAGGTGCCGTCGTGCTGGAGCGCCTTGACGAGACCGACCTCCTCTCCCTTCGAGTTCATGACGCGGACCCCCGCGCGCAACGTCCCCGAGACGACCTTCACTCCCACGATCGCGGGTTTCGAGGCCCGGAAGATGAAGTCGGGAAGGACTCGGATCTTGGCGGGGTGAACCGTCTCGAGGCGGCGCTGGACGTCGAGGGCGGACGTCCGTTCGGTCCGCCAGGCCAGATACTCCTCGAGGATCCGGTACATCACCTCGCCCCGGAACACCCTCACGTCCGCCCGGGTCGCCTCGTCGACCGCGTCGGCGAGGACGGGCACGTGGAACGCCAGCACCGCCCGGTGGGTCGGGTCCTTCACGTCCGCGACCCGCACGACCGTCGGTCGTCCGACCGGACCGACTTCGGCGCTATGGATCGGAATCTTCTCGGTCCGACACTCGAACGCGAGCGCCTCGAGGCCACCGAGCGTGTCGGCGGCGAGTCCTACCCCGGTCTCCGCAAGGTCAGCGACCGGCTGGCTCTCGGACTGGAGGGCGGCGATCACCGCCTCCCGGTCCTTCGCATCGCTCACGACCTTCAGCAACCCGCCGGGCATGGCTTCCTCAATCCCGGGCGCCGAGAGGTACACCCCGGCGGCCGCCTCGACCTCGTCGAGCGACACGAGCCGGATCGTCTTCCCGGCGGCCCCCCGGGTCGGCGGGGCCGGTCGGTAGAGCCCCCGGATCTTCGTCGCGAACGGCTCGCGGCGCCCGTTCGCGATCACTTCGTCGCCGACCTTCAGTCGGCCCCGGTAGACGATCACGTTCCCCACGGGGCCGATCCCCCGCTGGTCGCTCCGCTCGAGGATCGTCGCCTCGCCGCCCCCCGTCGCGACCTTCAGCTCCGACTTCAGGAACCGCTGCGCGAGCCCGACCAGCAGAGCGAGGAGCTCCGCGACCCCGACGCCGCTGCGGGCCGACACCGGGGAGAGCCCGACGTTCCGGGAGAAGTCGCTCACCCGGTCGTACCGGTCGGCGGAGAATCCCATCTGGTCGAGCTGCTCGGCGACCGAGTACGTCCGCTCGTCAAGGGCCCGGACATACTCCGGCCCGCAGCGCTGGAACTGGTCGGCGAGCGACACCGGCCCGGACGGCTTCCGCCACCCGGGGATCAGGTCGATCTTGGTGAGGGCCACCACGAACGGAGTCTTCTCGTGGCGGAGGATCTGCACCGACTCGCGGGTCTGGGGCATGAACCCCTCCTTGATGTCGACGACGAGGACCGCGAGGTCGGCGAGGGCCCCGCCGCGCCGTCGCATCGTCTCGAACGACCGGTGGCCGGGCGTGTCGATGAACAGGAGCCCCGGCACCTGGAACCCCTCCGTCGAGACGATCCCGTGGCTGATCTTGTGGACCGTCGCGACCGGTACCTCGATCGCGCCGATGTGCTGGGTGATCCCGCCCGCTTCGCGCTCCGCGCGGATCGAGCCCGCGATCCGGTCGAGGAGCGTCGTCTTGCCGTGGTCCACGTGACCGAGCAGCGAGACGATTGGCGGTCGGAGGGAAGCCGACACGGCCGTCGGACGGCGCCGGGGGCTTTACCTCTTCGACGACGAGGGCGAGTCGGCCCCGACCGCCAGGTCGGAGAGACGGCCCGCGATGAGCGGGACGACGAGCTCGTCCGCTTCCACTCCCCCGTGGGCCCCCAGGAGGAACCGCTTCGGCGTCGCCGCTCCGGGGGATAGGTAGCTCAACGAGCCGGGAGTTCGGACGAACGCGATCACATCCCCGATCCGCTCGGCGAACTCGGGATGGAACGGAGGGGGCCCGAAGACCCCGGCCCGCGCGGCCACTCCGCGGCGCACGACCGGCGTGCCGGGAGCGAGACGGCGGCGGAGCGCCTCCGTGAGGGCGTCGACGCGACCGGCCCGGGCCGCGAAGAACCCCGCGCGCCGGTCGCCGGCGAGGGGCCGTACCATCTCGCGCGTGAGGGTCGGTTCCTGTTCGACGGCAACACGGTGGGCCACGTCCGCCCGCACCTGGCCGTGGTCGCCCGTGATCGCGACGGTGATCGACCGGGCCCGCGCCCTCGGAAGCTCCACCGTCGTTCGCCGGATCAGGTCGACGATCCGGTCCATCTCCATCCCGAACCACCGGGGGTCCGGTCCGACGAGGTGCTGGATCGTGTCGAGCTCCGCCCAGTACAGGACGACGACCCTCGGCGGACGGGGGCGGGACAGGACGGTCGTGAGCTGATGGACAAGGTGGGTCGCCGTCGCGTACCCGACGAACTCGGCTCCATCGTAGAGGAGCCGGCTGAACCCGGACCCCTCGAAGATGTCGCGTGTGATCGCCGTGGCCCGGAGGCCCCGGCGGAACAACGTCGGGGCGGCCGTCAGGTCGGAGGGAGTCCACCCGGGTCCGATGAGGAGGTCCCGTGGCCCGGCGCCGACGGGCGTCATGTTGAGCATGTCGCCGACGACGCCGAATTTCGGGAGATACTGCCGGTACCCGATCAAGCCGTGACGGCCGGGGGCGACGCCGGTCGAGAGCGAGACGAGCGCGGCCGTCGTGGTCGAGGGGAACACGGTGGTGATCGGATGGGCGTGCGCCCCCCAGACGCGCGGGGCCTCCCCGCCGCGGGCGGCCCAGGTGCGGAACGGGGACCATCCGAGCGCGTCGACGAGGAAGAGGAGCACCGGCCCAGGGTGCGCCCGGGCGCCGAACGGGTCGAGGTCGTCCGACAGCGGCGGTGCGAGCGACGGGGCACCGCCCAGCTCGCCCCCCCCGGCGCGGTGGACGGAGACCGCCAGATTGACGATCGAGCGTCCGTCGTACCGCGGAACCGGAAGTCCGGTGCGAGGATCGACCCGCCAGAGCCGCCGTGCCTCCGGGTCGTCCGGAGCCGCAAATGGGGAGCGCGTCACGCGACGAACCCCACGGCGACGCTCGCGAGGAGGACGAATAGCACGAACCCCGTCAGGGCCGCGTAATCGCGGTCGCGGACCGACGCGAAGTTTCCGAGTGCGAGCACGACCCGAAGAACGGGCGTGGCCGCCAGCACGACGATCCCCAGCCAGAGCCACGCCCACGGATGGCCTGTGAGGAGGTCGGCCCCGAACTGCCCGAACGGGAGCGCCCCGGTCCGGCCGGCGATCCCGACAGAATTCTGGGCGATCGCCAGGATGAGGCCGACGAGCAGCAAGGCCCCGGAGACGACCACCCCGATCCGCAACACTCCGGCGAACTCGGCCCGGAGCTCCCGGGGCTCCCCGGCCACCCCCGCCGTCTCGGGGGCGGTCATGCGAGCACTCCCACGCCCCGCGCCACCATCAGGAACGCCGCGACGACGAGGAGCCCCACGAACAGGGTCTTGAGCCGGGCGACCGGGGCGGTGTGGCCGTACCGCCGCCCGAGGACGGTTCCGAAGAAGACGGCGAGAATCACCGGCGCGGCGACCGCGAGGACGACGTCGCCCGCGAACAGGTACACCAGCGCGCCAGCGGCGGCGGTGACGCCGATCATGAACGTCGAGGTCGCCGTGGCGACCCGGAGCGGGACGTTCATCACGGCGTTCATCGCGGGAACCTTGAAGATCCCCCCGCCGATCCCGAGGAGACCCGAGGCGATCCCGGCGAGGAACGCGAACCCGAGACCGGGCCGGGTCCCCGCGACCCGGTAGGACCGACGGATCCCGGTGACCGGCCCGACGTACTCCCCGTCCAGCCGCAATCGGCGGGCGATCGGGTCGGGAGGAGGATCGGGGATCGTGTCCCGGTCCCTCGTGTGGAGCATGAGGACGGCCGCGAGCAGGATCACCGGAACGAACGCGAAGACGAGGACGTTCGGCTGGCTCGCGAGGACGGTGACCGCCACGACCGCCCCGAGCAGTCCCCCGACCGCCGTCCCGGTCTCGAGGAACATCCCGAGCCGCACGTTGGTCAGTCCGGTGGCCACGTCCCCGGAGGCGGCCGCCGAAGACGTCGCGATCACGCTCACGATGCTCGCGGCGATCGCCACGTGGATGTCCAGGCCGAAGAGGAGGACGAGGCCGGGGACCAGGAAGAGTCCGCCGCCGACGCCGAGCGCGGCTCCGACGGTCCCGGCCGCAAAGGCGACGACGAGGAGCACCACCAGGGAGAGCCACGGCGAGAGTCCCCCCAGCGTGACGACGACGAACCCGGACACGCGGGCTCCCGGACCCCACGGGGGGCGTTACGTTGACGGTCCGGAACGCTCTTCGAACCCATCGAGGCGGAGCTGCCGGTCGGTCGCCGTCTGGAACCGCTCGGTGTGGACGGAGACGGTGCGGACCTTCCGGCGCTTCCCGAGCGCCTCGGCGGCCCACAGCTCCTCGAAGAGCCGGCGAGCGGTCGAGGCGAGCCGTTCGGGACCCTCCGACGCGGCCGGGAGGGTCCGGCTCCGGGTCGTCCGGGTGAAGTCCTCCCAGCGAACGCCGACCGCGACCGACTGGAACCGCAGCCGCTCCTTCGTGAGGCTCTCCGCGAGGTCGCGCGCGAGCGAGTCGACGGCGACCTCGACCTCGCGCGGGTCGGAGACGTCGGCGACGAACGTGTGGTCGGACGACCGCGACCGCGGCGAGCCGTCGTCGGAGGTCGACTCGGGAAGGGACTCGCCCCGGGCGAGTCGCACGAGCCACCGGGCCATGTCCCCGAACTCCCGCCGGGCCCCGAGCGGGAGTCCCTTCGCGAGGTCGCCGACCGTCGCAACCCCGTACGACGCCAGGCGGACCTCGGTCTTGGGACCCACACCGGGGACGGACCGGATGGGAAGCGGGGCGAGGAACGCCGCGACCGACTCGGGCCGGACCACGACCACCCCGCCCGGCTTCGCCCGGTCGCTCGCGATCTTCGCCACCGTGCGGGACGTCGCGACGCCGATCGAGGCGGGGAGGCCGAGGGTCGTCCGGAGCTCCGCCTGGACCGACACGGCCACCGCCCCGACCGCCGCGTCGTCGTCCGCCTCGACCCCGACCGCGGCTTCATCGATGCTCAGCGGAACGACGTCGCCGAACCGGGCGCGGAGGAGCGTGCGGACCTCCTCGGCCGTACGACCGTACTTCGGGAAGTCGGCCGCGATCCAGACCGCGTCGGGGCACCGTCGGGCCGCCTCGCGGGCGGGCATCGCGCTCCGGACCCCGAACTTCCGGGCCTCGTAGCTCGCCGAAAGGACGACCCCGCGGGTCGGCCCGAGCCCGGGGTCGGGGCCGACGATCACCGGGCGACCGGCGAGATCGGGCCGGTCGCGAAGCTCGCACGAGACGTAGTAGGCGTCGATGTCGAGGTAGACGACCCACCGCATCGGTCCCGCCTGCACCCCGGCGGACACCGGACGTCGGCTTGGGCCTTGGCCTACGGGCCGCGGCCGAAGTCGACCGCCTTCGCGTCGACCGTGATTCCGCCCGAGCCGATCCGGTAGGGCTGGACGGTGCGGGCGTGGGCGGTCCGGCGCATCTTCAGGATCCGGAGCGACAATCCGATCCGGTGGCCGTCCTCGGCCGACGAGTACCCCAGTAAGATCACGCCGTCGGCGATGTACTCGGAAAGTCCGTCTCGCGTCACTGTCGGGTGGAGCGGGTCGGCCTCAGCGGTGAGGACCGTCGTCGCCCCGGAGTCCCGGCAGGCGGCGGCGAGGCCGAAGAGCGTGTTGCGGCGGGACGGCTCGTCATCGCTCAGCATGTTCAGGAGGCTCACCGAATCGACGACGATCCGCTTCGCGCCGAGCGCCTTCAGCTCCTTCGCGAGGTCGCTCTGGATCCGCTGCAGGTTCTGATGGGTCTGTTTCGGGTCGAGTCGCATCACCTTGACGGTTCCGGCCTTGACGACCTCGTCGACGGGCCACCCGAACTGGCGGGCGCTCGCGAGGAGCGCCGGCTCCTCCTCCTCGAGGGACAGGTACACCCCTGGCTCCCCTCGGGCCGCGCCCGAGAAGAGGAATTGGAGGCCGAGGCACGTCTTTCCGGTGCCGGGGAGCCCGGTGACGAGGACGACGTGACCGGCCGGGAGGCCGCCGCCGAGCATCTCGTCGAGGCCGGCGACGCCGGTCGGGACCCGGGGGATCTCAGACTCGCTCATACTGGGTGGTCACCAATCCATTGAGCGCGCTGACCCGGATCACGAATCGCCCCTGCTGTTCGTGCGGGATTCGTGCCAGGACGGGCATGAACCGCTCGACGAGCATCGTCCGTTGCCGGTGCGAGGAGTGGGGGCTCGTCGACCAGCTGAAGTTGAGGACCCCGTCGACGGAGTCGTAGAGCGCTTGTTCGGTCGCCGGGGGCGCGACGCCCCGCGTGAGCAGGAGGTACACGACCCCGCCCCACTCCTTGGCCCGCCGACGGAGCCCCTTCACGAGCGTGAGGACCGATTCGGTCTCGACCGAACGTCGGACGAGAAGGTCGGTGAGGGAGTCGACGACGATCAGGTTCCCGGAGGCGTCGGCCTCGACCGCTTCCGCGACGGCGGCCAGCGGCTCACTGGGCGGCCGGATCGTGCGGCTCGACGTCAGGAGGCTCCCTCCGACCGCGGCCCACGTGGGCGGCACGACCGAGTCGGCGAAGTACGACGGCGAGAGGTCGTGGAACGACATGTGGCGCGCCAAACCGTCGTGGTAGCTCCGGTCGAACGAGCCCGCGATCTCCTGCATGACCTGGTCGCGGGAGCGGGTGAGGCTCACGTAGGAGACCCCCTTCGGGTACACGAACGGTCCCTTCGCGCTCCCCAGGAAGAACTGGTGGAGAGTCGGGTCGTCGTAGTAGAGCATCAGGTGGACCGCCGAGGTGAGGGCGAACTCGACGTGCCCCGCCCCCGCGTCCCCGGCGAGCAGGACGACCGAGCCCACCGGGAATCCCCCGCTGAGGTAATCGAAATCGGCGACGCCGGTCGGCATCCGGTCGGCGGCCGGCCGGGGAACTTCGGCGGGAACGAACCCCGTCGACCCGACGGTTCCCGTTGGGATCGTCCATGCGCGCGGCGACTCCACGGCCATCCCTTCGTGCTCGGCGCGACGAGCCGGGGGCCCAGTATTAGAACCGTCGGTTCGAGGCGCGCCGAGACCGTCAGCCCGACGGCGGGACGGCCCCCGCCTTGAGAAGTTCTCGGAGGACGACGGTGGCGTAACTCCCCTTGGGAAGGGCGAAATCCACGACGACGGCGTCCCCGGGCCCGGCGCGGAACCCGACCGGGGGGGCGGCGATCGTCGCGGCGCGCCACGCCCCCGCGCTGGAGATCTCGGGGAACGAAGGGAGCCGGAATCCGCTCGGGGCGACGCCGGTCTCGGCGAGCACCCGGTCGAACAGCGTGCCCGGCCGACCGCCCGGTCGCTCCATCTCGTACCCGATGAGCGGTCCGGCGAGCCGGGCCCGGCCCCGGCGGACGGTCTCCCGGCATTCGGGGAGGTTCCCGGAATCGACCGGCACCGGGTCCCGGGACGGGACCGTCCCGTCCCGCGCGACCCGGAGGAGGGTGTCGCCGTCCTCCGGCTCGAGGAGGGACATCCCGAGCTCCACGCGGGCGGTCAACCAGCGATTGAACATCCACGATTGGACGGCGTGGACGAAGAGGAGGCGGAGCTCGCGGGAGAGGGCCCGCAGGGCGGATTCCGGCGTGGCACCCCGGGCCAGCCGCTCGAGGATCTGGCGCTCGAACCGATACGACGGCGGGAACGTCGCAAGGGCCTGCCGGGCGTCGTGCGTCTCGGCGTACTCGAGGCGGGCGAGCCGACCGATGTCGTCCGAGCCGCCGGGAAGCCCCACGAGGTACACTTCGACGGCGGCGGCGGTGTCGCCGGTGGCGAGCGCTTGGCCGACCAGATGGGTAATGGGCCGAACCTCCCCGAATCGCTGCGGACCGAACAGATTGGGCACGCCCCCGGCCGCGACGAGTTCGGACGTGGCGCCACGAAACACGTCGATCGCCGTCGGGGGTTCGACGACGTGCGTGAGCCGAATCGAAAACGAGTTTCCGTAATGGTGACCCAGCGAGAGGCCGTCCCGTGCCTGGTACGACTCGAGCACCTCGACGCCGGCGAGGGAGATCGGACGGTCCGGAACGGTACCTCGGTACGAGAGGAGCCGCTCGGCGACGGCCCGCCGGTCCTTCGTCCCGGCCCAGGCGATCGCGTTCCGAGGAAGTCCGAGCCACGCCTCGAGGCGGGCGGCGAGCTCGTGCTGCTCCCAGTTCCGGCTCCGGACCCGGAGGACCGCGAACCGCCCCTGCGGGTCGGGCATCGGGTACGACGAGATCTCGCGGACCACGAAGTCGTCCGCCTCGCCCTTGATCGTTCCCGATACCGGGGCGGTGGAAGTCGCGTAGAACCCGAGGCCGATGGCCCGTTCCGATTCCGGAGGGGTCCAGCGGACCAGCACGTTGGCTCCACGGCCCCACGCATATGAGAGTGCCCGCGGGGCAGCCCCGCCAGGATCTCGCCACTTCCCCCGCGCGCGGCCCGGAGTCGCGGGAGGGGTTCGGGCCTACGTGTTCCGGACCCGGTACCCCGCTCCCGCGGCCCGGTTGCCCCCGGCCTTCGCCGGGCTCCCGGCGGGGCCCGAACGACGTTCCGGTCGCCGGGGGCCGCCCCGTCCGCCGAGAGGAAGTGGCTTATCCACCGCCCCCTCCTCATTCGTCTCGGATGATTCGGGCCACTGCCCGCGTCCTGCAGAACGTCATCGAACTCCAAGTCTCCAACGAGACCTGGGTGGCACGGCCGGTGGCGACGGCCGAGGGCGCAATCGCACGGAAGATCGAGTCGCTGTTCTCGACCACCTACGAGACGTTCCGCTCGGCCGAGCCGAACGTGGTCCATTCGACGGTCACGTACCGCCCGAAGAAGGACGAGATCCTCGTCCAGATCGGCGAACAGAAGTGGCGCACGAAGTCGTCGCTGTTCGGACCGATGACGTTCGAGTACGGGGGGGTCCCGTACGAGATCCACGAGAAGCTGACGGGGAAGTTCGCGATCCTCCGCGAGGCGAAGGTCGTCGCCGCCGGCGAGCTCGGGTTCCGCTCGTGCGTCCTGCGCGACAGCCCCGCCGACTTGGAGGGGTTCCTCGCCAACCTGGCGCTCGGCTACCTGGTCCGGACGCTCGTCTGGGAGATGTTTCGGTAGGCCGTTACGGCCGGCGCGGCGGGCGGAATCCGAGGGCCCGGACCGAGCGCCAGTGCCGGCGCCGGGGGGTGGCGTTCGGCAGCGAGAACATGTGGTAGGGGATCGGCGCGAGGATCGCCATCCCGACGACGACGGTCACGCCGGCGACCAGGTAGGTGAAATGCCACCCGTAGTCGGTGAAGAGGAACCCGCCGAGGAGGGTGCCGAACAGCCCGCCGGCGCCGGCGATCGCATTGTAGAGGCCGAGCGCCCGCCCCCGCGCCGCCCGGCCGACGATCCGGATCAGGAACATCGTGCTCGCGGTGCTGATGAACGCCCAGGTGACGCCGAGCCCCGCGTTGAGAAGGGAGACGTACCCGACGAGGAGGGGGCTCCCGAGCCCGAAGAGGACGTAGATCGGGGCCCACACGAACAGTAAGATCAGCAAGGCCCGGGCGCCGAGCGACTGGAGGAAGACGAGCTTCGGCGACGCCCACTCGACCACCTTCCCGGAGTGGAAGAACAGGGCGGTGGAGGCGGCGCTGGCGGCCAAGTAGACGATGAAGACGCTCGCGTTCCCCATCTGGAGCGTCCTCGCGAGGAAGACCGGGAACGGCCCGTAGAAGACGTCGAACCCGACGGTCATGACGCCGAGGGCCGCCAGGAAGATGTATTCCCGGCGGGGGAGCGGGTCGCCGGGAGATCGCGTGAGCTGGACGATGTTCAGCACGCGGCTCCGGTAGTGGCGGACCCGCTCGAGGACGCCCCGGTGGAGATTGACCAGTTCGGCGACGCTCCGTCGCTCGACCCGGGCCGCCGGCTCCTCGATCCAGGCCGCGGCGATCACGGCGGAGAGGATGGCGAGGGCGCCTGCGCAGAGGAGCAGCGCCGTCATCGCCGACAAGATCGCTTGCTCCCGGCCGATCACGAACAGCCAGACGAATCCGAGGGCCAGCCCGACCGTCGTGCCGATCCCCGAGATCAGGCCGAACAGTCCGATGTCCTGGGGCCACCAGCGCTTGTGCCGGGTCTCGAGGAGGAGCATCGTCCCGATCGGCGCGCTCGCCGCCGAGGCGAGCCCCTCGGCGACGTTCAGCCAGAAGAATGTGAGGATGTTGTGGGCGAGGGCGATCAGGATGATCGCCGCCCCCGTCGCCAGGAACGAACCGACGAGGAAGTACTTCCGGTGCGGGACCCGGTCGGAGAGGTTCCCCCATAGGATCGTGAACGGAACCTGGCTCATCGCGCTCGCCGCGATGATGATCGTGACCACGAACGCCGAGGCGCCGAAGTGCTCCAGGGCGAGCAGCGGGATCAGGGGGGTCGCGATCCCGTCGGAAACGGCGAGCGGGAGATAGGCGAGGAACCAGAGGTCGTTCGAAGACGGGCGAACCGAGACACGGGCCTTGATGTCCACGGTCGGCTGCCCCGGCCGCGAGCGGCCGGACGAAATTCACGGGGGGTCGTCGCTTAAAGACTCGGCCGGAGCGGCAACGGACCGACTACTTCGCCGGGACGCCGAGCGTCGTGTAGAGCTGGAGGAGCTCGTCCTCGTCGATCCACTCGACCCGCAGGTACTCGCGGAGCGTCCCATCCCCGACCCCGAGCCGGCGCGCCTCCTCGACGACGAACTGGTACGCTTCGATCTCGGTCGGTCGCTCCACGTAGGAGAGCTGGTCGGGCCACAGCTCGCGGCCGTCGTGCCGTTGCCGGATGTGGCAGAGTTCGTGGAAGATGTCCATGAACAGCACGAGGGCGGGGCTTTCCTTCAGGTGACCCGCGCCGACGACGATGCAGTCGGCCTCGGGAGAGACGACCGGCTTCCATCTCCGACGGAACCCCTTCGGAAGCTCGAACGGAGCTACGTACATCCAAAGGTCCTGGTCGACGACCTCGATGTACGTCTCGGCGTGCAACTTCGCCCGCTTCGCCGCGTCGGGCTCGTGACGCGCGGCGGTCGGGAGGGTCGAGAGCCCGGGGAACACCTCGAGGATCGGATGCCGGCCGACCGCGATGTCGCGCGCGACCCGGAACCCCTTCGGGGCGTCCTCCACCTTCGGAGGAGCGGGGGTCTTCTTCGCCGGCATCGACGTCGCGAGCGGGGCCGGGGCATAAGCATGGCGAATTTTGCCGGACGCGAGGGCTCTAATCGAGGGCCTGGCTCCCCCGCTCCGTGACCTCGGGCTCGACGTCCGGTGCCCGCGGACTTCGCGGCGTCCGGATCGGACACGCCGAATCGGCCGACCGCTCCACCGGGGTCTCGGTGATCCTGTTCGGCCAGTCCGCCCCCACCGTCGTCGACGTTCGGGGAGGGGCCTCCGGGACGTACGATACCGCCTCGCTCTCCCTCGATGCGACGTTCGGCCGACGGTGGGCGGTGTTCTTCACGGGAGGGAGCCTCTTCGGCCTCGACGCGGCGGCGGGACTCCGGGACGCGATCCTCGAGGAGGGCGGCGGCCATTCCGTCTTCCGCAACCCCAATCGAATCGCCCCGGTATCGGGCGCCGTTCTGTACGACCTTCCGAACGGCCGTCGCCCCGCCTACGACTATCGCGCCCTCGGCGCGGCGGCGGCGGCAAACGCGGAGGCCCCGGCCAACTTCGCCGGTCGGATCGGCGCAGGAGCCGGGGCCCGGGTCGGCAAGTACCTCGGCCGCAGCGCTTCGCAACCGGGCGCGCTCGCCGTGGCGGTCGACGCCGAGCGGGGCCTCGGCTCGGTCGCGGTCCTCGCCGTCTTGAACTCGGTGGGGGCGATCCGGGACCCTCGCTCGGGGCGGTGGATCGCCGGCGCCCGAAACGCCTCGGGACGGATCGTCCCGCCCGGCGCCGCCGACCGCCCGAACTCCGCCGGGACCACGCTCGTTGCGGTCGTGACGGACGTGTCGGCGCCCCGAACCACCCTGCAGCGGGTGGCCGCCTTCGCCCACACGGGTCTCGCACGCGCGGTCTCCCCCGCGCACACCGCAACCGATGGAGACACCGTCTTCGTGAGCGGTGTTGGCTCCCACCCCGCGGGTCGATGGGCTCGGCCGGGTACCGTCGAGCTTGGCGATCGTCTCGGAATGCTAGCCGAGCGGGCGACCGTCCGCGCCATCGTGGCCGCGGCCCACGCCGCCGGCCGGGTCAGCCGGAGCTCGGCCGTCGCAACGGGGTCCCGCGAAGACCGCGGATGAGGTCGGTCTTCGTGACGATGCCGGCGAGGCGTCCGCGTTCCGTCACGAGCACGGCGGGGTAGCGGGTCAAAAGCCCCGCCAGCACATCGGCTGGGCAGTCGACGTCCACTTGCGGATACGACGCCTCCTGGACCTCCCGGACGCGCAATCGCCGTCCGTTCGGCCGGGCCAGCGCCCGGAGCAGGGCGGTTTCGGAGACCGAGCCGGTCACCCGACCCGAGTCCGAGACGGGAAGCTGGGAGAAACCGCCCTTCTCCATGGTCTGCGCCGCATCCGGCACGGAGGCCCCGGCCTCGACCGTGACCAGATTGGGCACCAAGACGTCCCGTGCCTTGAGGTGGGGAGCCGCCACCCCCTCGTGGGTTGCGAGGTAGGAGTCGATCTGCTGGACGAGTTCGTACGAGGGCCGGATCTGCCCCCGTTCGATTCGGCTCAGCGTCGCATCGGACCGGCCGACCGCCCGGGCGAGCTCCCCCAAGGGGATCCCGAGAGACAACCGTCGCTTCCGAATCTCCGCAACGGCGTCCATTCTCCGGTCGAGGGGGTCCCCCGATATGGGTCTTTGCCGGCGGTTGGGGTGGCGGTCCCCCGCAAGGTCGACGCCCGGCGCCCACCTGGACGAGGTCGGCGACGTCCGGCTCGGCCCGGTCCAACTCCCCCGAAATCTACTTGGCGAGTGAATCGAATGCCGGCGTTGGATGCCCCCCACGACCGCCCCGCCCCGGCGCATCAGTTGGATCTCCGCCCCCCCGGAGATCTGCACCCTTTGCAAGGAGCCGCTCGGCGTGCCGGAGGAAACGAGCGCCTGGGACGGTCGACCGGCCCACCGGGAGTGCGTCCGGATCCATCTCATCCAGCGCGACCCGGCCTTCCGCGAACCGGACGCCCCCGAATTCAACGACGAGCCGTCCGACGACCTCGATTCCGGCGGTCCCCGGGAGGACGACGACTCCGACCCCGGATAGACGAGCGTTCCCGACCGGGGTCCCGCGCGTCGGAAGCCTCAAAAGCCGGGTCGTGGTCGGACGTCTCGAACTCGGCCGCCCCCGCGGCCGTTGGAGGAAAAATGCCCGAAGTTGTCCTCACGTGCGACTGGACGCTGATGAGCAACCACCACGGGAAGGAGTTCCTGGGATTCGGAACGACGACCCCCGCGTACATCCTGCCGGAGCAGGTGTACCAGCGACTGTTCTTCCCCATGATGGGGGTCGACGCGAACGGCTTCCCCCACCAGGCGCCCTACGGCATGCGGAAGGTCGAGGCGGCGCTGATGGATGCGGGAATCGACGCTCGGATCGTGCATCCCAGCCACCTTGACAAGTACATGCCCGGCCAGACGAAGGTCCTCCTCGTCTCGGGCCACGACTACTTCGGCCTCAACCCGCCGAGCTCCACGTTCGGCGGCGTGATGGGGAAGGAGCCGCTCAACTGCGTGAACTTCAAGCGGCTTCTCAGCCAGCCGCACGTCCGGAAGGCGCGCGAGCAAGGGATGAAGCTCATCGCCGGCGGCCCGTGCGCCTGGCAGCTCTCTCCAGCGACCCAGATGAAGGTCCCGTGGATCGGCGAGTTCGTCGCCTCGATCGGCGGGATCGACTCGGTCGTCGAGGGCGAGGCCGATCAGTATGTCCGCGACCTCGTCCGCAAGGCGCTCGCCGACGAGTTCCTCCCCCCCCACGTCGTGCTGACCCCCAAGGAAGCGCCGAAGATCGAGCAGATCTCCACGATCCGCTACCCCAGCGTCAACGGCCTCATCGAGATCGGTCGGGGCTGCTGCCGCGGGTGCTCGTTCTGCTCCGTCACGACCCGGCCGACCCGCTGGTACCCGCTCGAGAAGATCGAGCAGGAGCTGTCCCTGAACGCCCGGTCGGGGATCCGCAAGGGGCTCCTCCACTCCGATGACGTGTACTTCTACGGAAGCCCGAACGTCATGCCGCGCGAGGAGAAGCTGCTCCCCCTGCTCCGACTCGCGAAGAAGTACTACGACCAGGTCGGGTGGAGCCACGTTGCCGTCGCCTCGCTGATGACGAAGCCGAAGCTCCTCAGTCAGTGCGCCGAGATCCTGAACGACGACAAGCAGGACTGGTTCGGGGTCGAGGTCGGGGTCGAGACCGGCAGCCCCCGGATGATCACCGCGGCGATGCCCGGGAAGGTCGCCCCGTTCAAGGCGTCGCAGTGGCCCGAACTGGTGGTCCAGGCGGCCGGCCTGATGAACGACAACAACGTCTATCCGGCGTGCACGTTCATCGTCGGGCTCCCGCAAGAGACCGAGGACGATGTCCTGAAGACGATCGAGCTGATCGACAACCTCTGGGACTTCAAGGCCATCCTCGTCCCGATGTTCTTCGTGCCCCTCGGGCACCTGAAGAACAAGGACTGGTTCCGCCGGGACCGGATGAGCGACGTGCAGCAGGAGCTGTTCCGCCGCGCCCTCACCCACGGCCTCCGGCAGTCGAAGGGACTGCTCCGCGACTTCTTCGACTGGGAAGGCCGCCACACCACGGCCTATCGGGCCGGGTTCCGCGGGTTCATCGGCTTCCTCGAGACCCTCAGCCGGATGAACGGGCTCTGGAGCGAGCCGACCCACCCCCGCAAATCGATCGAGGACCCGCTCCGCTACCCGGACCGGCTCCCCGTCCCCTCGATCCCGATGCGCGACTGACCCGGACAGGTCACTCGGCGTCGGGCACCGGCTCGGTCGGACGGGCCACCGCCGGGACCGGCCCCGTCGGTCGGTACACCGGCGGGGCCTCCGGACGGGTCACGACCGGACCGATGACGTCGAGGTGGGTCTCGTTCCCGTTCCCGTCGTACGCCCGCCACTGACCCTTGCCGTACGGCCAGCCCAGGATCACGTGGCGACGGCCCCAATGGCGGAACAGCGAGAGGTCGGCCTCCGACGGGTGGAGCGCGCCCGACGGATGGCTGTGGACCGTCCCGGCCACTCCGAGGTCGGCGGGGAGCATGTAGAGCTGGAAGTTCGCGTGGCGGCGACCGGCGGTCGTCCCCGGCACGAGGAGGAGGTCGGTGATCACCCCCGGCTCGTCGGACCGGAAGACCCCGCCGAACTCGTTCGGGTACGCCGATAGGGCGCAGGCGAGCGCCGAATCGAGACAGCGGCGGGTGATCGCCGTCGGGGCGCTCCCCAGTCGGGGCGCGTCGGGCCGCCGTCTACGGGTGGGACGGAAGATCGGCATCGTCCTTCGGGTCGGGGTCCCCGGCCTCCTCTGCCCAGGGAAGGATCCGTTTGCCGTGCAGCTGGTGGAAGAAGCGGGAGCCGAGCCGGACGAACGACGCGGGACGCGCGGACCGGTACGTCACGACCGTTCCGCCGGCGGCGAGTCGCTGCTCGTGCTGGCCGTCGATGACGACGACACCGTCCTTCCCCTCGGGGGCGAGCCGGACCGAGACCGTCCGCAGCGGGTCGACGACGAGCGCCCGGTGGGATGCACGGAACGGCGCGAGGGCGGTGACCACGATCGCCTCCACCGCCGGGTCGAGGATCGGACCGAACGCCGACATCGCGTACGAGGTCGATCCGGTCGGAGTCGCGAGGATCACGCCGTCGGCCTGGAGCCGACCGATCGACCGACCGTCGACAAGGATCTCGAATCGGCGCATCTTCGCGACCTGGCTCGTATGGACGACGACCTCGTTCGTGGCGTCCGGGAGCGGCGCCCCGGCCGCCTCGCTCGCGAGCTTCATCCGGTCCTCGACGAAAAACCGCCCGTTGAGGACCCGGTCGACGGCGGAGGCCAATGACGCCTCGTCGTCGCCGTCGATCTCGGCGAGGAACCCGACCGTGCCCGCGTTCACCGGGAGGATCGGAAGTCGGGAGCGTTGGAACGCCGACAGGAACGTTCCATCGCCCCCGATCGCCACGAGCACGTCGGCCGTGAGTTCCTCCAGCGGGGCGTCCGGGGCCGCGACGCCCGACGCGTGCCGGGTCTCGCGCGCGAGGACGACCTCCGCGCGGCTGCCGACGAGGTCGACGGTTTTCCGGACGAGCGCGAGCGCCCGCGGCTTGTGGGGATTGGCGGTGATCCCGAGCCTCACCAGTATCCCCCGGTCCGAGCGTGCGCGGGGAACGCCGGGTCCCCCCACGCGAAGACGCTCGTCCGCTCCCCCAGCGTGAGCGGGAACTCGGCGAGCGTCCGGCCCTCGAGGTTCGAGGCGTTCCCGCCGGCTTCCACGAGAATCCGGTACGCCGCGGCGATGTCGGTCACCCGGAGGTTGCGGCCGACCGTGTCGTTCTCGAAGACGTAGGCGTCGGCCGCCCCCTCGGCCACGGCGAGCATTTCGAGGGACGCGCACCCGAGCGACCGGACCCGGCGCGCCCGTCCGGCGAGCTGCACCACCCGGGGGGTGGCATGGCGGCCGAGGTTGAGGAACATCAATTCCGCCCGGGACACCCACGGACGGGTCGTGAGACGGTGGCCGTTCCGGTACGCCCCGCGTCCCCGCTCGGCCCAGTAGGTAACCCCCCGGGCGAGGTCCCGCACGACGGCGGTGTCGATCCCCCCGAGGTCGGTTCGACCGAGCCCGAGGCTGACGGTCGAGTACGGGAGGCCGCGGAGCGCGTTGTGGCTCCCATCGATCGGGTCGACCACGAGGACCTTCCCGCCCCCCCGCGCGACGTGCCCGGCCTCCTCGCTCAGAACGTCCCAGTCGACCCCCTCGGCGTCGAGCGCAGCGAGGAGCTGCGCCTCCGCGATCCGGTCGACCTCCTCGGTCGGACTCCCGTCGGCCCCCATCGCGACGACGTCCCCCCGGTGGGGCGAAGTCGACGACTGGCGGAACCCCGCGTGAACGGTCTGCGCGACCCGGAACAGGACCTCGAGGTCGTGGGGTCCGGGGTCCGGCACGACGGGGCGACCCGGGCCTCTCGTAATAGCTTCGCCGAGCGTTCGCGCGTCCGCCAAGCGTTAAGTCGGCCCCCCAAGTGGCCGCCCGATGGAACTTCAATTCCTCGGCGGAGCCTCCGAGATCGGCTCCCTCGGCCTGGTCGTCCGCGACCAGGGCCGCACGCTGCTCTTCGACTATGGCCTGACGCCGACCGACCCGCCGTCGTACCCGCGGCCTGCCCCGCTGCACGTCGACGCGGCCTTCCTCTCGCACGCCCACCTCGACCATTCGGGCATGATGCCGCTCCTCTCGCGGCTCCCCCACGCGCAGGTCGTCGCGACCCCGGTCTCGATCGCAGTCACCGACCTTCTCGCGAAGGACACGCTGAAGATCGCCAAGATGGAGGGGTACCTTCCTCCGTACGACCCCGAGGACATCCGCTCGCTCCACCAGAACTTCGTGGCGGTCGACCGTCGCGGGACGTACCGCCACAAGGGGATCGAGGTCGAGCTCACACCGGCAGGACACATCCCCGGCGCGACGATGTACCGGTACCGCGGCGAGAAGGACCTCCTCTTCACCGGCGACGTCCAGACGATCGGCACCCACCTCGTCGGCCCGGCCCAACCGGTCGAGTGCGACGTCCTCGTCGTCGAGTCCACGTACGCCGGCAAGGAGCACCCAGACCGCAAGGAGACCGAGCGAAAGTTCCGCGACCGGGTCGCCGAGACGATCGAGCGGGGCGGCAAGGCGATCATCCCCGCGTTCGCCGTCGGTCGTGCGCAAGAGGTCCTGATGGCGCTCGCCCACTCGGGATTCAACGTCTACCTCGACGGGATGGCCCGCAGCGTGAACCACATCTACTCGGCCTCGCCGGAGTACCTCGCCGATGCGAAGAAGTTCCACCGGGCGACCGAATCGGTCCACCTGGTCGAGCACGCCGGGCAGCGCCGCCACGTCCTCCGCGAGGCCGACGTCGTCGTGACGACCGGCGGGATGCTCGATGGCGGACCGGTCCTCCACTACATCGGCGAGCTCCACCGCGACGCGAACAGCTCGATCTTCCTGACCGGGTTCCAGGTGGCGGGCTCGAACGGCCGGCAGCTCCTCGACGATGGGACCCTCACGATCGACGACGTCACCGTCCGTCCCGCGTGCGACATCGAGAAGTTCGACTTCTCGGCCCACGCGGGCCACTCGGAGCTCGTCAAGATGATCCACGCGACCCGCGCGAAGACCGTCGTGCTGATGCACGGCGACGAGCGGGAGAAGCTCGCTAAGGCGATCGAGGGGACGGTCCAGGTTCTGATGCCCCAGAACGGCGAGCGGATCGTCGTCTAGCGTCGAGCCGCTCGCGCAGCACCGCCGCAACGACCGCGGCGTGGGATTTCGCGCTGTCCTCGGCCTCGTGGAGGAGGGTGATGGGGCCGTGCTCGGCCTCGTCGATCAGCTTGTCGAGCTCTTCGTCCGCCCCGATGAGCTCCATCCGGAACTTGAGGCTGAACTCGTCGAACTTCTCCGACTCGCGGCCGAGGAACTCCCGGAGCGAATCGGACGGGGCGAGCCGCTCGTGGATCGCGTCGACTTTGGCCGCTTCCTTCGAGACCCCGTCCGGCCACTTGCGCTCGAGCAGGTGGCGACGGCCGTCGGACGGCTCGGGGGGGTCGGTGAGCCGCTTCGTGCGGATCGGGGGGTCGGGGTCGTCGGCCATCTTCGTCCTACGGAAGCTCGACCCAGATCATTCCGCTCTCGACCTTCGTGGCGTACCGGGGAAGGTCGGTGGCGGCCCCCCGCGGCGGCGCGACCCCGTCCGGGTCGGCGACGACCTTGCCCGTCGTCGCGTCGAAGACGGCCCCGTGCTGGGGGCAGGTGACCTGCTCGTTCTCGAGGGTCCCATCCGCGAGGAGACCCCCCTGGTGGGAACAGATCCCCTCGATCGCATAGACCGACGGACCGACGTGCACGACGAGGACCGTCGCGCCGGCGATCAGGACCTCCCGCTTGCCCCCCGGGGCGAGGGTCGCGAGGGCGATCCCGGTCGAGTGCCAGTTCATCTGCACTCCGAGCGCGGGAGCCTACTTAGCGTCGGCCGCCGCGTCGCTCAGATGTCCTGGACCCCGGGGATCGCGTCGGCCGGAGTCTCCTGGGCCCGGCGCATCCGGAGCTCCCGTCCGATCCAGTCGCGGAGGGCGTCGACGCCCTCGCCGGTCTTCGCCGAGATCCGGAGCCAGTCGCCCGGGGAAGGCCCCAGGTCGGCCTTCGTCGCGACGACCAGGATCGGCACGTTCGGAAGCTCCTCCCGCCAGCGCGCGAGCAGTCGGAGTTGGTCGGGTAGCGGGTAGCCGCAGCTCTCGGTCGGGTCGATCAAGAATACGACCAGGGTGGCGGCGTGCTCGACCGCGACCTCCGCCTCCCGCTCGGCCCGGCTGCTCTGGCCGCTCCGGTCGAGGACCCCCGGCGTGTCGAGGATCTGGAGGCGGTCGAACCCGAGGTCGGCGTGGCCGACTTCGAGAGACAAGGTCGTGAACGGGTACTCGGCGACCTTCGGCCGGGCGCTCGAGAGCTTCTCGACGAGCGACGACTTCCCGACGTTCGGGAACCCCGCGATCACGACCGTGGGGGTCAGCGGGTCGAGCTGGGGGCGGACCTTCAGGAACTTCGTGATCTCGGCGAGGATCACGAGGTCGGGGTCGACCTCGCGGGTGAAGCTCGCGACCCGGCCGTAGAACCGCCGGACGAGCTCGCCGAACGCCTCCCGGCTCGACGCTTTCCGGAGGGCGCGCTGCTCCTCGGCGAGGAGTCCCCGGATCCGCTCGATCGCCCGCTCGAGCCGCCGGCGGGAGCGCTCGAGGGTCCCCCGACCGAACCGGTCGGCAATCAGCGTCTTCTCGAAATCGGTGAGCTCGGGGGTCCGGAACCGCTTGTCGGCGGCCCGCAGGTGACGGACCACCACGGCGCCCGTCCGCACGATCTTGAGGAGGGCCCGGCGGCGGGACCGGTCGAGCGCGGTCGCGCCGTGCGGCGTCGCCTTGTACGCCTTGTGAAACGCCGCGTCGAGGATCGCCGCGGACGGGGCCATCCCGGGTCGGGCATTGCCGGCGGCGCCCCGGTCTTCCCGGCCCTTCCGTGGACCTAGCATTGCCGTCACGGTCCCGCTCGCCGGCGATGGCGGCCTGTCGGTAATGACTGTTCCGCGCGCGCTCGCCGATTCGCCCGGAGTCGGAGGGGCAAGTCCTTTTGTGGACGACCTCGCCTCGGCGCCCTCCGAGGTTCCTCACGTGCCCCGGTGGATCCCGGACGACGCCGAGACCGAGGCGAGCCTCCTGAAGGAGATCGGCCTCACCAACGCCGAGGAGCTGTTCGCCGACATTCCCCGCAAGGTCCGGCTCGGCCGCATGGGGCTCGGACCCTCCCACGAGGAGCCCGAGATCGTTCGCGTCGTCGACACGATCCTCGCCCGAAACCGGCCGTACACCGGGTTCGCCACCTTCCTCGGCGGCCGGATCGCGCCTCGGTTCGTCCCGGCGGCCGTCGACGCGATCCTCCTGCGGAGCGAGTTCTACACGTCCTACACACCCTACCAGCCCGAAGCGAGCCAGGGCATGCTCCAGGCGCTCTTCGAATTTCAGAGCCTCTGGGTCGAGCTCACCGGGCTCGACGCGGCGAACGCCTCCCTCTACGATGGCGCGACCGCCGCCGGGGAGGCGTTGCTCCTGTCCCGGCGGATCCACGAGGGGAACCGGTTCCTGGTCCCCGCGAGCCTTCCGTGGGAGGAGAAGAGCGTCCTCGCGAACTACGCCGCGGGGACCGGAATCCGGATCGAGGAGATCCCGTTCGACCCCCGGACCGGACGGCTGGACCTCGACTGGATTCGGACCCAGGTGGCCGGGGGCGGAGTGTTCGGCGTCCTCGCCGACGTCCCGAATGGGTTCGGGCACGTCGACGAAGGGCTCCTCGACCTCAAGGCGACGATCGGCGATGTGCCGTTGACGGTGGTCGCCGACCCGCTCGCGCTCGCCGTCCTCGAACCGCCGGGCCAATGGGGCGCCGACATCGTCGTGGGCGAAGGGCAAGGGTTTGGCGCCACCCCTTCGTTCGGCGGCCCCCTCCTCGGACTGTTCGCCTGCCGTCGCGAGCACTTGCGATTCTCCCCGGGCCGGATCGTCGGGGCCACGAACGACGCGGACGGGCGGCCCGCGTACACCCTCACGCTGCAGACCCGCGAGCAGCACATCCGACGCTCGCGGGCGACCTCGAACATCTGCACGAACCAGTCGCTCCTGGCCCTCGCCTTCGTGGTGTACGCGACGACGGTCGGACCACGCGGCCTCGCCGACCTCGAGCGTTCGCTCTCCGAGAAGGCGAGGACGCTGGCGAGCGCCCTCGCCGGGATCGATGGCCTCCGGGCGCCCCGCTTCGATGCCCCGTACCTCCACGAGTTCACGGTGGAGGTCGCCCGGGGAACCGCGACCGGATTCCTCGACCGTCTTCGCCGGAAGAAGGTCCTCGGCGGCCACCCGCTCGCCGACCCCCGCCCGAACGCGTCGAACCCGCTCGGGGAGGTCTTCCTCACCGCGACGACGGAGTTCGTCTCCGACAAGGAAATCGCGAAATACGCGAAGGCGGCCCGCGCCGCGCTCGCCCACGTTCCGGGGTCGCCATGACGTTCCGCCAGGCCCGGTACGACGAGCCCCCCGTCTGGGAGTTGGCCGCGCCGACCGCGACGCCGACGCCTCCCCCGGCATTGGTCCCCGGGATCCCCGAGCGGTTCCGGCGTCGGAAGGCGGTCGACTGGCCGGAACTGAGCGAGCTCGAGGTCGTCCGCCATTACACCCGGCTCTCGCAGATGAACTTCGGGATCGACACCGTCGCCTACCCGCTTGGGTCGTGCACGATGAAGTACAATCCGAAGGTCTCCGAGCAGCTCGCCCGGCGGGACGGGGCGGCCGCGCTCCATCCGTACCAGCCGGTAGAGACCGTCCAGGGGGCGCTCGAGATCCTGTGGCGCCTCGAGAGCACCCTCGCGAAGGTCACCGGACTCCCGGAAGTCTCGCTCCAACCGGCGGCGGGGGCGCACGGGGAGTACGCGGCGCTCCTCATGGTCCGCGCCTACTTCCAGGAGCGGGGCGAACTCGCCCAGCGGACCGAGGTCCTGCTCCCGGACACGGCGCACGGGACGAACCCGGCGTCCGCGCACATGGCCGGCTTCACGACCCGGGAGATCGCCAGCGTCGACGGATGCGTCGACGTCGCGGCACTCAAGGCGGCCGTGAACGAGCGCACGGCCGCCTTCATGCTCACGAATCCCAACACCGCCGGGCTGTTCGAGTCGGAGATCGGGGCGATCGCGGAAACGGTCCACGGCGCCGGCGGGATGCTCTACTACGACGGGGCGAACCTGAACGCGATCCTCGGCGTGACCAATCCCGGTCGGATGGGGTTCGACGTCGCCCACTTGAACCTCCACAAGACGTTCGCCACGCCCCACGGCGGCGGTGGCCCCGGCGCCGGGGTCCTCGCGGCGACGGAGACCCTCGGGCCGTACCTTCCGGTCCCTCGGGTCGTGAAGCGCGGCCGGGCGTACCGGCTCGACTACGACCGGCCGAAATCGATTGGGAAGATCAAGACCGGGTATGGAAACTTCGGACTCGACCTGCGGGCCTACGCGTTCCTCCTCGCGCATGGGGAAGAAGGGCTCCGGCACATCAGCCGACGATCGGTCCTGAACGCGAACTACCTCGGCGCCAAGTTAGGGAAGTTCCTTCCGCGTCCGTTCCGCACGCTTGTGAAGCACGAGTTCCTGCTCTCGGGCACTCCCCTCAAGGCCCACGGAGTCCGAACGCTGGATCTCGCGAAGCGACTTCTCGACGAAGGGTACCACGCCCCCACGGTGTACTTCCCGTCGCTCGTCGACGAGGCGCTGATGATCGAGTTCCCAGAAACCGAGAGCCGCCGGGAGCTCGACGGGTTCGCCGCCGCGTTCGAGCGCGCGGTCCACGACACGCCGGAGCACCTCCACGCGGCGCCCCAGGCGACCTCGGTCCGACGGGTCGACGAGGTCCTCGCCGCCCGCCAGCTCCACCTGTCGCGGAAGGACGTGCGCGCGGCCTCGGCACAACCGTCTTGAACCCGGCCGGCCCTCGGACGGCCCGATGAAGGACCGCGTTCGGAAACTGTTCTCGCTGCTCGATCCCCGCCCCGATGCCGTCGTCCTCGCGAACTCGGTCGACCCCCATCTCGATCAGAGTTTCTTCTACCTGTTCGACGTCCCGTCCGGCCTCTTCGAGGGGTCGATTGCGGTCGCCCACCCCGACGGCCGACTCGACGTCGTCTCCTCGATCCTCGAGGCGGAGAGCGCCCGCCAGGCCGCGAAGCACGACAGTTCGGTCACCGTCCACGAGATGAAGGACAACTCCGAGCGCGAGAAGATCGCCCGCAAGATCCTCCCCAACCCGGCCACGGTCGGACTCAACTACCGGGAGCTCACGCACGAGGCGTTCCTCCAGGTCGAAAAGGCGTTCCCGTCGGCGAAGTGGGTCGACGCCTCCCCGGCGATCCGGAAGGCCCGGATGATCAAGGATGCGAACGAGATCGAGCGGCTCGAGCGCGCGGCGGGGATCGGGTCGGTCGTCGCCACGAAGATCCCGGCCATGCTGCACACGGGGATCACCGAGCTCGAACTCGCGGCCGAGATCGAATACGCGATGGGGCGGGAAGGCGCATCGGGCCGAAGCTTCGCGACGATCGCCGGCTTCGGCCCCGACGGCGCGGAGCCCCACTTCGCCCCGGGCGGTCGAAAGCTCGAGCCCGGGATGTCGATCGTCTGCGACTTCGGGGCGCTCTACCAGCGGTACGCGTCCGACATCACCCGGTCGTACCACTTTGGCCCGCGCGACGAGCAGATGAAGCAGGTCCACGACACGGTGTTCGCCGCTCAGGAGGCGGCCCTCGCGGCGGTCCACGATGGCGCGATCGCGAAGGACGTCCACCTCGCGGCCGCGCGGGTGATCGATGCGTCCCCGTTCAAGGGTCGGTTCACCCATGGGCTCGGGCACTCGATCGGCCTCGCCGTCCATGACGGGTTCGGGATGAACCACCTCGTGGAGGAGCCGCTCCAGACCGGGATGACAATCACCATCGAGCCCGGCATCTACCTTCCCGGGAAGGGCGGCGTCCGGATCGAGGACGACATCGTGGTCACCGACGAGGGCTACCGGTTCCTGACGAAGGCACCGCGCGAGTACCTCGAGGTGGCGGCGTGAAAATCGGAGTCCTCACGGGGGGCGGCGACTGCCCCGGCCTCAACGCGGCGGTCCGTGCCGTCGTCTACCGGGCGGCCCAGAATGGCCACGGGGTCGTCGGGTTCCTCGACGGCTGGCGGGGGGTCCGGGACGACCTCGCCCGGCCCCTCGCCCCGGCCGACGTCGCCGACGCGGTCCTCCGCGGAGGGACGATGCTCGGCAGCTCGCGGACGAACCCATTCGCGAAACCCGGCGACGCCGAGAAGGTCGACGCCACGCTCGACCGGCGCGGGATCGATGCCCTCGTCGCGATCGGGGGGGACGATACCCTCGGCGCCGCGCGCGAGCTCGCGAAGCGGGGCCGCAAGGTCGTCGGCGTCCCGAAGACGATGGACAACGACGTGGCCGCCACCGATTGGACGTTCGGGTTCGACTCGGCGTCGAGCGTCTCCGTCGACGCCCTGGAGCGGCTCCGCGATACCGCGGCGAGCCACCACCGGGCGATCGTCCTCGAGGTCATGGGACGCCACGCCGGTTGGGTCGCGCTCGCGACGGGCTTGGGCGGCGGGGCCGATTTCACGCTTCTTCCCGAGGAACCGTACGATGAGGAGCGTCTCCTCACCCACGTTCGCGCGGCCGTCGTCCGCAAGGGGTTCGCCCTCGTCGTCGTGTCGGAAGGAGTCGACCTCGGCCCCCGGAAGGGCACGGCGGGGGCGAAGGACGAGTTCGGCCACGAGCTCCTGCGGGAGCGCGAGGCGGGCCCCGAAGTGGCGCGCCGAATCGAGGCCGGAACCGGGATCGAGACGCGCAGCGCGGTGATCGGCCACATCCAGCGGGGCGGCGCGCCGACCCTCTTCGACCGGATCCTCGCCACTCGGATGGGTGCCAAGGCGGTCGACCTCCTCCTCGAGGGGCGATCCGGCGAGGTGGCCGTGCTGCGCGGGGGCACCATCGTCGGGGTCCCGTTCGACGAGGCGCTCCGCGAGAACAAGAAGGTCGGCGCCGAATGGCTCGACCTGCTGCACACGTTCGACGCGTAGGCGGCCATGCGAGTCCGCGCGCTCTGGTGGGACGACGGCCGGCTCGCGCTCCTCGACCAGCGGCTCCTCCCCGGCCGTGAAGTCGTCCGGCGCCTCCGCTCGGTCGGGGAGGTCGCGAAAGCGATCCGGACGATGCAGGTCCGCGGCGCGCCCGCCATCGGCGTGGCGGCCGCGTTCGGGATGGCGCTCGCCGCCGCCGACGGTCGGTCCAGGCCCGAGACGGCCGCGAAGCAGCTCCGCGCGACCCGCCCGACCGCGTACGACCTGTTCGTGGGGGTCGAGACGGTCCGCGCGGCGTGGGTCGGCGGCGACGACACGCTCGGTGCCGCCACCGCCTACAAGGACCGGATCGTCGAGGAGTGTCGGCAGATCGGCCTCGCCGGCGCCGACCTGTTCCGGACGCGGACGAACGTCCTCACGCATTGCAATGCGGGCGCCCTCGCCACCGTGGAATGGGGCACGGCCCTCGCGCCGCTACGGGTCGCGATGGAGCGGGGCGCGAAGCTGTTCGTCTACGTCGACGAGACTCGGCCACTCCTCCAGGGATCCCGTTTGACCGCCTGGGAACTCGGGCGAGAGCGGATCCCGTACGCGGTGATCGCCGACAACGCGGCGGGCCATTTCTTGCAGAGTGGGAACGTCGACGCGGTGATCGTCGGGGCGGACCGGATCGCGCGGAACGGGGACTTCGCGAACAAGATCGGGACGTACGAGAAGGCGGTGGTCGCCAAGGAGAACGGGGTCCCGTTCTACGTGGCGGCCCCGTGGTCGACGTTCGACGGCTCGAAGGTTAGCGGGCGGGCGATCCCGGTCGAGGAACGGTCGGCCGACGAGGTGCTTGAGGTCGCGGGCCACCGGACCGCTCCGGCCCGGGCGAACGCCCGGAACCCGGCGTTCGATGTCACCCCCGCCCGGTTCGTGACGGCGTTCGTGACCCCGGACGGGCTCATTCCGCCGGGAAAACTCGCCGCTCGACTTTCTCGAACCCGTCGCCCCGAGTGAAGCCTACTTCCGGCCGAGGTATGGCGCGAGCTCGGTCGCGTGGCGCTGGTAGAATGGCGAGCGCGATTCCAGGAATGCGAATTCGTCGTCCGTGAGAGGGAGCCGAGGGGAAGGCCCTCCGGGAGCGAGGGACTTCCAATCGCCGGCGAGGAAGCTCGCGAACAGTCCCTCCCGGACGAGGAGGTAATTGTTGGTCCCGAGTTCTACCGGGCGGATCTTCGAGAACCCGGCCCCGACCGCCGCGAGGGTGAAGAACGCCCGCCGGGCGAGGCGGGCGCGGAGCGACTTCTTCCGGTTGAACGCCATGAGGTCGCCGATCGTCGCGTGGCTCGCGATCATCTGGTCCCGCTGGACGGCGTACATCCGGCGCGCCCTCGCGAACCGTCCGCCCCGGACGTACCGCATCTGCCGCGCGTACGAGTCGAGGGTCGCCGATTGGCTCGTCGGAGCACCGGTCGGGTAGGCGACGACGCCGAACTTCGCGATCACGCGGGCGTAGAGGTCGACGTCCTCGCCCCCGACCAGGTCCCGCCACCCCCCCGACGCATCGACGGTGGCCCGCGGCAGGGCGCAGATCTCGCTGAAGAGCATCTTCGACGAGCCGAATCCGGCGAAGCGCGCGAGGATCCGCCCGTACTCCACACTGTAGAGGAGGCTCGTGTCGAAGGGGATGATCCACCGGCCGTGGCTCGCCTCGAACGCCCGCCGGCGTCCATATCCGCGGTTGCGGGCGGTGTGACGGACGACGTGGAGCCGCGGGTTTCGACCGGATTCGGTGGTGAGCCACTCGGAGGCGCCGTCGTCGCTCGGCCCCTCGGCGACCACGATCTCGTACGAGTCCTCGACGGCCCCGCCCAATGCCGCGATCGAGGCGAGCGACGCCTCGATCCGGTCGCGGGTGTTGAGGTTCGTGGCGCAGAACGAGAGCAGAGGGACGACCGCGGCCACCCGGGAGACTACGGGAGATGGGCCATCAACTTGACGGCGCCACGGCCCCCGACGCGAACCCCGACGGCCAGTCGAGCGGTTGGCCGAGGAAGTGCTCGAGCCCGTGGAGCGCCGCGCCGATCGACCCGGCTAGGTTCCAGCCGAGGAAGAAGAACACGACGAGCGCCCCGACGACGAGCGTGGCGGTGACGAACCAAGCCTGGGTTGCGGTCAACTTCTCCTCCGCGGGAGCGCGTCACGCCGCGAACCGGTAGATAAATGCCGAGTTCCACCCGCAGCCACGAGGGGTTGGAGAAGCCCTGCGGCGGGGGAGGGAAGCTAGCGCCATGACGCATCCCCCGCAGCTCCGACTCCTCCGTCGCGCCTCCGCACCAGGCGCCGGCCCCCAGCGGGCCGCGCAAGATTCATGAGAGGAGGCGGCTAGCGGCCGCGGGGCTGCCCTGGTAGTCTAGCGGTCTAGGATCTAAGTCTGTCGAGCTTGGGACTCGGGTTCGAATGCGGTCCGCGCGAGCGGGCCGTCGAAACTCCCGACCAGGGCGCTCCCCACCCCGAGGCTCCGTCGAACGGGAACCGCTAAACCGTTCGGCGTTCCTCAATTCGCCGTGACCGACCCTCCAACCTCCCCGGAGCCGCCGGCCCGCTCGTTCTCGACGGTCGTCGCGGGGGCGCTGAAGGAGGCGCAGGAGCGCCAGCTCCTCGAGCGGGTCCGGATGGCCCCGGTCCCGCGCCACCTCGCCATCATCATGGACGGGAACCGGAGGTTCGCGATGGGCCACGGGATGATGATCTCGGAGGGGCACGTGAGCGGCCGCGACAAGCTCGAGCAGCTCCTCGACTGGTGCCTCGAGGCCGGCGTACGGATCCTGACCGTCTACGCCCTCTCGACCGAGAACCTCTCCCGTCCGAAAGAGGAGATCGCGGCGCTGATGGACCTCTTCGCGAACGGGTTCCGGGACGTCGTGACCGATCCCCGCGTCCACCAGCACCGAATCCGGGTGCGGGCGATCGGGAACATCCCGCTCCTGCGGGCGGATGTCCAGGAAGCGATTCGGGCCGCGGAGGACGCGACGAAGAATTACAGCGAGTACCAGTACAACATCGCGATCGCCTACGGAGGCCGGGAGGAGATCCTCCTCGCGATCCGCCGCATCGCCGAGGACGTCGCGAAAGGGTCGGTCCAGCCCGACCAGATCGACGCGGAGATGGTCTCGCGCCGTCTCTACACCGCCGACCTCCCGGACCCCGACCTGGTGTTCCGGACGAGCGGCGAGGAGCGAATCTCGAACTTCCTCCTCTGGCAGACCGCGTACGCGGAGCTCTACTTCGCCGACGTGCTGTGGCCGGGCCTCGCGAAGATCGACTTCCTGAAGGCGATCCAAGCGTTCCAGAACCGGCAACGCCGGTACGGGACTTGATCCCTCCTCGGCCACGTTGGGCCCTGGGTCCGCGTGGCCCGCCGGGGTTCGGGTTCTAGGATCGTCCGTCGGATCGAGGTCGCACGGGCGGCGGCCGATCCGCCCCGCGTCGGGCTCCCGCGCACGCGGCGCCGAGCCCGAAGGCGACCCCGAGTGGAGCTACGGAGTCGGTGAGGAGTCCCTGTCCGAACCGGAGCTCCCGCGCACCGGCTTGCCCCTGGGGTTGCTCGATCCCCGAACTAAGGGGCGGCGGGCCGTTGCAGCCGATGGTTTGCGAGCCGTTCTGGGCGCAGTACTGGGCCCACTGCGCATTCTGGGCGTTGACCCACGCGTTGGCCCCCTGGATCTGACCCTGCCCGCCGAGTACGAGCTGCTCCCCTACGACGGCGAGCGTACCGAACACCGCTCCCGCGGCGACGAGGCCGAGGAGGAGTACTTGGGTCAACCGTCGCATCGTGCGCCCCCCGTCGGCCCATCGATTCGCCGGGACTGACGGGTGAGAGGGCTCCTCCGGGTGAGTCTCACGTTTCGTGCCTCGCCCAGCGCCAGAGCTGGAGGACCCCGAGCACGCCGAGGGCCGTGAACGGGACCAGCGATTCCAGCGCAATGGTTCCCCCGAGGTTGACCTCCTGTTGGCCCGCCAGACCCTCCCGCTGGTCGATTCCCGGCGCTAGGACGGCGCACGACGGGAGGGGTCCCGTCGAATTCCCTCCGCATCCGCGGGAGTTCTGTTGCTCGACGAACTCGTTCGCGCTCGCGATCTTGGCCTCCCCGTCTCCCACCATCGCGGTTCCGACGACGACGAGCGTGACGGCTGCCGCGATGGCGGCGACGCCGGCGAGGACAATGGGGAGGTCCCACCCGTGGAAGTCGAATCGCCGTGGCACGCTCCCCTCAGGCGGACGGCCCCGAAGAACCCTTCCGACCGGCCGTTCGGCTCGGGGGCCGGCGCGTTCGAGGACAAGAGCCGAAGGCGACGCCACCCATTAAATACAAGCGGTAATTCACCAGAGCTGACAGGTCAGTCGACCTGCCGGAGAATTCCGAACCATGCTGACAGGACAAACGCCGATTCTGGTGCTGAAGGAAGGGACGAGGCGCGAACGCGGCAAGGGCGCCCTCTCGAACAACATCGCGGCCGCCAAGGCGATCGCGGACGCCGTGCGCTCGACCCTCGGCCCGCGCGGCCTCGACAAGATGCTCGTCGACTCGATGGGCGACGTCGTCGTCACGAACGACGGGGTCACGATCCTGAAGGAGATGGACGTCGAGCACCCGGCGGCCAAGATGCTGGTCGAGGTCGCCAAGACGCAGGACCAGGAAGCCGGCGACGGCACGACGACCGCCGTGGTCCTCGCGGGCGAGCTCCTCAAGCGCGCCGAGACGCTCGTCGAGCAGAACATCCACCCGACGCTGATCAGCCAAGGGTACCGCCTGGCCTCGCAGAAGGCGCTCGAGGTCCTGCAAAAGATCAGCGAGCCCGTCGAGGTCACCGACACGGCGACGCTGAAGCGGGTCGCGATCACCTCGATGGCCTCGAAGTCCGTCTCCTACAACCGCGAGAAGCTCGGCGACATCGCCGTGAAGGCCATCACCGCCGTCGCGGAGAAGACCGAGAAGGGCTACTACGTCGACCTCGACAACATCCAGCTGATCAAGAAGCAGGGTGGCTCGATGACCGACACCGAGCTCATCGAGGGCGTCATCGTCGACAAGGAGAAGGTTCACACGGCAATGCCCAACCGGGTCGCCAGCCCGAAGATCGCGCTCCTCGACGCCGCGCTCGAGATCAAGAAGACCGAGATCGACGCGAAGATCGAGATCAACGACCCCGACCAGCTGAACGCGTTCCTCCAGGAGGAGGAGAACATGCTGAAGCGGATGGTCGAGCAGGTCAAGAAATCCGGAGCGAACGTCGTCTTCTGCCAGAAGGGGATCGACGACCTCGCCCAGCACTACCTCGCCAAGGAGGGAATCTACGGGGTCCGGCGCGTCAAGAAGTCGGACATGGAGAAGCTCGCCAAGGCGACGGGGGCGAACATCGTCTCGAAGGTCTCCGAACTGACGGCCGACGATGTCGGTGTCGCGGGGCTCGTCGAAGAGCGGAAGATCGGGGAGGATTCCCTCACGTTCGTCACCGGCTGCGTGAAGGCGAAGGCCGTCTCGATCCTGATGCGCGGCGGCACCGAGCATGTGCTCGATGAGATCGAGCGGTCGCTCGACGACGCGCTCAACGTGGTCGCGGTCGCGGTCGAGGACGGCCGCGTCGTCTACGGCGGTGGGGCGGCGGCGAGCGAACTCGCCCTCCACCTGCGCGACGAGGCGGCGAAGGTCGGGGGCCGGGAGCAACTCGCGTTCGAGAGCTTCGCGGAGGCGCTCGAGACGATCCCGCGGACGCTCGCCGAGAACGCCGGTCTCGACCCGATCGACATCCTGATCGAACTGCGGAAGACGCACAAGGCGGGTCAGAAGCACGCCGGCGTCAACGTCCAGCTCGGCAAGGTCGACGACATGAAGGCGCTCTTCGTCGTCGAGCCGATCCGGGTCGGACGCCAGGCGATCGAGTCGGCGACCGACGCTGCGGTCATGATCTTGCGCATCGACGACGTCATCGCTTCCAAGGGCAGCCCCGCCCCGCCCGGCGGCGCCGGGGGTCCCGGCGGCGGCATGGGCGGTATGGGTGGCATGGGCGGCATGGGCGGCGGCGACTTCGGCGAGGACTAGACGCTCCGTCTCCCGCCCGACCGAACCCGTTCTGCCGCTCCGGGGGAGCTCCCCCGGGGCGGCCTCACGTCCCTTCGAGCGCCCGGATCTTCCGGGCGAGCGACCGCATCGCGCGGCCCCGATGCGACCGGGCGTCCTTCGCGGCGGGATCCATCTGCGCAAACGTTCGTCGCTCGCCGGTCGGGACGAAGATCGGGTCGTATCCGAGCCCGTTCGCCCCGCGCGGACGTGTCGCGAGCGTACCCTGGACCGTTCCGGTCGCGTAGAGCTCGGTCCGACCGCGCCGATATCCGGCCACCGCCCGGAACTGGACGGCCCGAGACCGGCCGTGGGCCAGGCGCAGAACCCCGTCGAGGCCGATCGTGTCCAGCACATAGCGGGAGTAAACGCCGGGAAACCCTCCCAGCGCGCGGACGAACATTCCCGAGTCCTCGACGACCACGCCGGAGCCGGCGCGCGCCGCGGCCGCGAGTTTCGCCCGGACGACGTCTTCCAACCGCTCGGCCTGCGGCTCGGGGAGCTCTTGCTGGCTCCAGCCGACCTGGATTCCGTAGGGCCGGAAAATCCGCCGGACCTCCGCCAACTTCCCGGGGTTCGACGTCACGAAGGTGACGTCCATGCTCACCAGTCGAATTCGTTGTAGGCGATGATCTCGTCGGGGCTTTTTCGCCCCTCGGCGGGGGCCGGACCCCCATTCTCCGCCGGATATCCGACGGGGAGGATCGCGAGGGGATGAATCCCCTCGGGGACGCCGAGCACCGCCCGTACCTTGTCTTCGTGGAAGTCGACGATCCAACAGGTTCCAAGACCTTCGGCCGTCGCCGAGAGCTGGAGGTGGCTGATCGCGACCGCGACGTCGAGCGGGTAGGCGGAGATGTACCCGCCGATCGTCACTGGGACATCCTCTTCGACCGAAAACGCCACGACGGCGATCGGCGCCTCCGCCACCGGTTTCCCTTTCACGCAGGCCTGGGCGAGCAGTCGCTTCCGTTCGTCGTCCTGAACGACCACGAATCGCCACGGTTGGAGGTTTCCTTGGGAGGGGGCGAGCCGCGCCGAAGCGAGGATCGCTCGGACCTTCTCGGAGGGGATCGGGCGCGACTGGAACGACCGGCAGGGCCGGTAAGAGCGAATCGCCTCGTTGAGGTCCATGACACCGCGTCCAGGGCAGAAAAAAAACTCGAGCGAAAACGGTCCGAGGGGTTATTCCTCGGCGACAAAACGGCGCATTCTAGCGTACGAGAGGGGGGGTCGTTAAAAAGGGTTTCCACGCGGGCTCTCTCGCGCGGCGTCGGAGGGGGGACCGCGACGGAGGGGAAAGTCGATGAGGCCGACGCCGGGCCGACCCTCTCGAGGGATCGATCGACTTTCGAAGTTGACCTCGGGTCGCCACGTCGCTCGAAGGGGATGGGACGTCTCGCGGGGCGTGATTCGGCGGCCCCCGAGACCCCCCGTTGGTTGCCCCGGCGATACTCGGGCCCGAATCCCTAAATCCCGTCGGGAATCGGAGCCGACCGGTCCCGAACCCCATGGCCCGAGTCTCCCCCGCGACCGTTCCCCCATCGGCGCCCGGTCGCGACCCGCACGAGAACGCCGTCCTCCTCCTCACGACCCTCGGCACGCTGATGGTGGCGGTCGACAGCACGATCGTGATCCTCGCCATTCCCACGATGGCAAGGGAACTCAACTCGCCGCTCTCTTCGATCATCTGGACCGTCCTGATCTACCTCCTCGTCACGGCCGCGCTGACGACCCAGGCGGGCCGGCTCGGGGATACGGTCGGCCGGAGCCGAGCCTACAACAGCGGGTTCGCCATCTTCACCGTCGGATCCGCCCTCTCGGGATTTGCCCCCACCACGACGTTCCTGATCGCGGCCCGGGCGATCCAAGCGATCGGTGGGTCGCTGATGTTCGCCAATGCGGGCGCGCTCATCGCGGCGGTCTTCCCGCCGGAGCGGCGCGGCCGGGCGTTCGGCTTCTTCGTCTTCGGCTACAGCCTCGGTGCGATCCTCGGGATCCTCCTCGGGGGCGTGATCACGACGGAGGTCGGTTGGCGTTACATCTTCTTCATCAACATCCCGATCGGGCTCGTCGCCATCGCGCTCGGGCTCCGAACCCTGCCGCCCACCGAGACGCACCGGGTCCGGTTCGACCTCCCCGGATTCCTCACCTTCTCGGGAATGCTGACCCTGCTCTGCTACGGGCTGATCGAGCTCTCGATCTTCGGGGTCACGATCGGGAACCTCGCCTACCTCGTGGTCGGGGCCGCGTTGCTGCCGGCGTTCCTGTACACCGAATTGCGGGTGACCGACCCGCTGCTCGACCTTCGGCAGCTGAAGAATCGGCTCCTCGGGTTCTCGCTGGTCGCGGGTTTGCTCCAGGCGCTCGGATACCTCGCGGTCATCTTCCTCCTCACGATGTACCTCCAGGGGCTCCGGGGACTCTCCCCGCTGAACGCCTCACTCCTCCTCGTCCCCGGCTACCTGCTGGGGGCGCTCGCGGGACCGGTCATGGGACGGCAGGTCGACCGGCTCGGCGCCCGGCTCCTCGCGACCCTCGGAATCCTCGCCATGGCCGGCGCGGTCGTGGCGTATTCCCAACTCACGCTGACCACCTGGCTCGGTTGGATCCCGGTGATCTCCCTGATCGGGGGAATGGGATCCGGGATGTTTTACCCGGCGAACTCGACCGCGATCATGAGCCAGGCCACGCCGCGAACGTTCGGAACGATCAGCGGGCTCCGGGCGACGTTGGCGAACATCGGCACGCTCCTCAGTTTCGTCCTCGCGATCACGATCGCTTCGACGAGCGTCCCCCGATACGTCACCTACGAGGTGTTCCTCGGGACGACCAACCTGGTTGGCGGGATCGGCTCGGAGTTCCTCACCGGCATTCGCGCCGCCTTCTACGGCTCAATCGTGATCCTCCTTCTCGCGGCCGCCCTTTCCTGGTCCCGAGGCAAGGGGACCCCCCGTCCCGTGCCCGCGTCGTGATTCGGGGGCAACTCCCAAGCATGATAGGGGTCCGAGGGTCCCGAGTCCCGACCGTCCGAGGTGCGAACTGATGGAGCAGGCGGCGTCGAGCCAACCCAGTGTCCCGAGGTTTTCAGTCGACTACATGGACCGGTCGGTCGACCCGACCGTGGACTTCTATGGCTACGCCACGGGAACGTGGCGGCGGAACAATCCGGTACCGGCCGACAAGGCGATCTGGGGGGGGTTCACGGAGTTGATCGAGCGGAACTTCATGCTATTGCGGGCGCTCCTCGAGTCCGCCGGGGCCGATCGATCGGCCGCCCCCGACTCCCCCCGACGCCAAGTCGGGGACTTCTACGCCTCCGCCCTCGACCAGGTGCGTCGAGAGTCGGTCGGCTTCGCGCCGATCCGGGCCCAGCTCGACGCCATTGAGCGGATCGGAAGCGTGCCGGAGCTCGTGCACACCGTGGCGGCGTTGCACGATTCCGGGGTCGCGCCCTTCTTCCAGCCGTTCGTCCACCCCGACCGTCGGCACAGTTCGGTGTACGCCTTCTACGTCTACCAAGGCGGAATCGGACTCCCCGACCGGGAGTACTACCTTGCCCCAGAGTTCGACACCCAGCGAGTCGGGTACCAGGCCCACGTCGCCCGGATGTTCCGGCTCCTCGGGGACCCGGAATCGACCGCGGATTCGGAGGCGGCGACCATCGTCTCGATCGAGACCGAGCTCGCTCGGGCCAGTCGGAGCGCGACGGACCTGCGCGACGACGTGAAAAACCACCACCCGTTCCCGGTGGCGGAGCTCGCTACTCGGTTCCCGGGGTTCCCATGGACCGCCTACCTGGCCGACCGCCACGCCGAATCGATCGGCTACGTCGTCGTGGGACAGCCCGAGTTCTTCACCTCGCTCGAGGCAGTCCTCGCCCAGCGGAACCTCGCGGACCTGAAGGTCTACCTCCGATGGCACGTCCTTCACGCGATCGCTCCGTACCTCCAGCCGGCGGTCGAGCGGGAGGATTTCGAGTTTTTCCACCGCGTCCTCCAGGGTCAGCCCGAGCCGGAGCCGGACTGGAAGCTGGCGGCGCGCGCCATCGATGACAACCTCGGGGAGGCGCTCGGCGCACTCTACGTGGAGCGGCATTTCCCGCCGGACGCCCGCGCCCGGATGGTCGAGCTGGTGTCGGACCTACGCGCGGTGTTCCGGGACCGTCTGAAGGGGCTCGACTGGATGACCGAACCGACCCGGCAGAAGGCCCTCACGAAATTCGACCGGTTCACGACGAAGATCGGGCATCCCGAGCGGTTCCGGGATTACTCCTCGGTGGTGGTCCGCCGGGACGACTACGCGGGGAACTGGCAGCGGGCGGTCGCGTTCGAGGTCCACCGCCAAATGGCCCGGATTGGGGGAACCGTCGACCGGTCGGAGTGGGGGATGACGCCGCAGACCGTGAACGCGTACTTCAGCCCGACCCAGAACGAGATCGTGTTCCCGGCGGGGATCTTGCAGCCCCCGTTCTTCGACGCGACGATGGACGACGCGGTGAACTACGGCGCGATCGGCGCGGTGATCGGCCACGAGATCACACACGGATACGACGATCAGGGACGCCGGTTCGATGCCGACGGAAACCTCGGGGACTGGTGGAGCGAGGCGGACGCCCGTGAGTTCGAGGCCCGGGCCAAGGTCGTCGTCGCCGAGTACAGCCGCCAAGAGGGTCTCCCCGGGGTGTTCGTGAACGGGGAGCTTACCCTCGGTGAGAACATCGCCGATTTCGGCGGCGTGAGCCTGGCGTACGAGGCGCTCGAGCGGCGGCTCGCCGCCGACCCGTCCCGGCGGACGACCGTCGACGGGCTCACTCCCGAACAGCGGTTCTTCCTGTCGTGGGCGCAGGTTTGGCGGCAGAATTGTCGCGAACCGGAGCGCCGACGGCGGCTGACGGTCGACCCGCATTCTCCCGGGGACATCCGCGCGGTCACCCCCGCGATCCTGCACCCGCAGTTCGCTGCGGCGTTCCCCCCGAAGGGGCCGACGCCGACGGCGGCTCCCAGGGTCCGCATCTGGTAGGGTCCGTTTCCCGCGTCGGCCCCCGCGACCGGCCCTTCGGGGACGGCTCAATCGACGAAGCCGCTGCTCTCGCCCTCTCCGTTGGCGATCGAATACGGAACCTGCCAGTGGAGCCGCATCCAGGTCGCGTTCATCGGCTGGAGGGGGAGCGGGTACGAACTCCCGGTGTCGTTGTTCGCGAACAGCATCGGCGCCCGCGGGGGCAAGCTGAAATTGAAGAACGCGAGGGCGGACGGGGCGTCGCAGTCGACCGCGCTCATGCATCCCAGGTTGCCTTCCGCCTCGAACAAGGCGAGGATCGACCACGGGTCGATCAGCGAGGAGACGACAAGCCCTTCCGGTGTATACGGCGAGATCACGACGAGCGGCAACCGGAATCCGAGTTGGATGCCGTCTACGGTCGGCGGTGGGACGTTGTCGTAGAACCCGCCGTACTCGTCGTACGTGATGAACAGCGCCGTGGTGTTCCAGTCGGGGGACGCCTCGACCGAGTCGATCACCTCCGACAGCCATTGGTCGCCGAGCGTGACGTTCTCCGGTGGATGCTCGGAGAAATCGAAGTACGGGATGACCCACGACAGCTTCGGAAGCGACCCGTTCGACGCCGCGGCGAAGAAGTCCTGGTTCGGGACGAAATGGGTCGTCAGCTGCGGACCGTACGACTCCTTCTTCGCCGCTTGGGGATTCCAATAGTTGAACGCGTTGGCGACGCTCGCCCCCCCCGACTTGGAGACGTTCGAGGCCGCCGCCCATCCGCCGAGGGGGAACTCGTAGTAGTCCCAGCTGGTCGAAGTGCGGTTCAACAGGTCCTCGACGCTCGTGACGTTCTGGGCCTCCTGGAGGTACACCGACCGGACGCGGGACGGCGCGGTCGTGCTGTTCGCCGCCGGGGGGGTACCGAGGGCAAAGTCGTCGATGACCGGCGGGCCGTTGCCCCCGGACACGAACGACCAGTGGGTGGGGAGCGAATAGGAGAGGGTGCCTCCGAAGTAGTCGTCGGCCAGACCGTACTCCTCGGCGAAGTCCCACATCAACGGGGTCGTATTCGCGTCGTAGTATCCGAACGGGGCCCACCCCGAGGACTCGGCCCGATAGAACCCGTTCATCGAGCCGTTGTTCCATGACGCGAGCGACGAGTTCTCCGAGTGCGGGAGCGGGTAGAACAGGGAGTCGTTGTGTTCGCTGAACGGATACGGTCGGATGCAGCCGGCCGACGCATTGTTGGGGTTGTACGGAAGGCACGCTCGGGCGGGAATTCCCGCGACCGTCATGGGGCAGTACGGCCCGGTCGTCGGGCAGTACGTCCCGTACATCGTGTCGAACGCGTGGTTCTCCATCACGACGACTACGACGTGCTGGATGTGATCGAGGAAGTCCTGAACCGGGCCGACGGGCTTGGTGGCGAGCGCCTCGACCGGGTTCTCCACTACGACCGACCCGGCGACGACGAGGAGGGCAACAATGGCGACCGCCACGCCGGCCGATCGAAGGGTCTGACGCCTCGGTCTGGCGTCCATGACTCGCGGATGCCCTTCCACCCGAGATAGGCCTTCCCTTACCGATTCGACTCGAGTGGCCGGGTCGCGCTCGGACCCAGGCACCGGACGGGGAGGGTTCGACGGGGGGAGGTCCGGCGGGCTCCTTCCGCGGGGCGGCGGAGTACGTGGTGCCTCAGCCGGTGGCCGACGGCGGGGGCAAGGCGAGAGGGCGAGCGACGAGACGATTCGTGTCGCCCGATCGACGGCGGGTTGGAGTCGGTACTCGGGCTGGGTACGAGTTGGACGACCGACCGAAAAGGTTGTGCCAACGCACTTCCCATCCAGCGGAAGGAGCCCGGCATGCCGCGAGTCGCGACGGTGGCGATCGAGATCCGCGTCACATTCCGAGCCCCGCTCCGGTTCGTATTCGACTGGTGCACCGACTACACGCCGCACGACCCCGCGTTGGAAGGCGACTCCTACGCCCGACGCATCCTCTCCCGCGATGACGGTCGGGTCGAATACGAGGACCTCGACTCGTCGGCGGCCGGTTGGCAGTGGAGCAGATGGACGGTGTCGCTCCACCCACCCGACGCATGGCAGGCGACATCGGTGGGGAACTACCGAGACTGGAGCGTCGACTACCGGCTGCGAAGTCGGTCGGATGGTGGCACCGAGCTCACGCTGCGCGGCCGGCGTCGCCCGACGGCGCTCGCGTCGAAGGGCCCGACGAGGGCCGAGATCGAGCGGAACCTCGGCGCGAACTGGAAGAAGTACGCCCGCGCGTTCGAGACCGACTTCCGGGCCTCCCAGCGAAAGGGCCGGGTCCGAAGCCGCGCCGGCCGATAGCGAGGCGGCGGCTCACGCTCGTGCGGTGACGAGCAAGCACTCGGCTCGCAGATCGATTCCCGTCGGACCTGTCGCCGCGGCGAGCGTCCGACGGGCCGCGGCCAGCACCTCGGCTTGCACCACGGGCGACTCTTCGCTGAGCGAATGGCCGATCGGGGTGCCTCGCAACAGGGTGTCCAGGTAGGCGTCGGCGTTCGGGAAGTGCACGGTGTGCGAGAGGGTCGCCTCGAGCCCCTCGCGGAACCCGGCGGCCCCGAGGAACCCGACCATCTCTCCCGGGCCCCCGATCTCGTACGGGGTCGGGATGTATCCGTTCTCGTCGGGTTCGGCATGCTGAAGCATCGGGGCGATGAGCGCGTCGAGGAACGGCACTCGGTCGCCGCGGGCCCAGATCGTGACGGCAATTCGGCCGTGGGGTCGGAGGACCCGATGGGCCTCTCGGGCGGCCGCCTCGGGGTCGGTAAAGATCTGGAAGCCGAAGTTGCTCACCACCGCGTCGAACTGGCCGTCCGGTAGGTCGAGCCGGCTGGAGTCCATCGCGCGGAACTCGGCGTTCGGGAGGCCTCGGGAGCGCGCGGTCGCGCTCGCGAGCGCGACCATGCGCTCCGAGAGGTCAACGCCAAGCACGCGGCCGCCCGGCGCCACCGAGCTTGCGATCGTCAGTGCCGGTTCGCCCGGGCCGGTCCCCAGGTCGAGGATCGATTCGCCCTGGCGGGCTGCCACCGCGTCGACGAGCGCCGTCCGAAACGGGAGCAGGAGCTCCATGAAGCGGCCGTAGGAATCGGCGGACTGATTCCACGACGTCCGGGTGTACTCGCGGTACGAATCCTCGGTGTAGGTCCACGGCATGGGGCTGTCACCGCCCAGCAAATCGAACGTTTAGCGGGTTCGGGTCCGGCGTGGGGGACTCCGCCACCGGCCGGCCCGGGGCGGTGGGACGCGACCTCACCTCTGGCCTGGAGGCAAACGCATCCGTCGGATTCTTCAGCCCCCAACAAATCGTCTCCGTCGATGGACAACGGACCGATCGCACCACGAACCGGAGTTCGGTGCCCTCGCCCGTCCCGATGCCCGCGGCGCGCGCCTTCCAACTCATCGCCCACTTGGCGACGTTTTCCGCGAACTTCGTCCTTCGCGGGACCGGCGCCCACGCAAAGACGGTCGTCAATTGGGTCACGAGTGCGAACCACGCTCGGGCGGCCTCGGTAGCGCGGAGCTAGCTGGCGAGCGTCCGCGATGGGGATGCGGTCGGGTGCCTCCGGGCACCCCCAGTGCCGCGTCTAGTAAGAGAGTTCGGAATTCCTGAACTCTAGCGATAGTACTTTCCCGGGGGGGTGTCGCCCCCTCACCAATGCTGCGCGTCCGCGAGCTCTCCGACGAGGAGGGACATGCCCTCAGCGGATTGGTGTAGTGCTCCAACGACCCGACGGTCGTCAAGCGCGCGATGATTGTCCTGCACTCGTTCCAGGGGTTCTCTCCCCCGAAGATCGCCGGGTTGGTCCTCCGGAGCGAGGACCGGGTCCGACGGGTAATCAAGGACTACAATCGAGTGGGGCGAGCTGCTCTCTATCCGAAGACGAGTCCCAGGCCCGAGCCGAAGTTCACCCCCCCGATCCGCAAAGCCATCGTGACCTTCGCCCTCTCCCGACCGAAGGACCGCGGTTGGCGGGGCCCCACCAGTTGGTCCCTCGACCTCCTCCGGGAGACCCCGGTCTTTGAGGGCGTAGTGGAGTCGATCAGGCGCGAGCGACTGCGGCAGATTCGCCTCGAGGAGTCATTCAAGTTCCAGTCGGTGACGACCTGGAAGAGCTCGAAGGACCCCAAGTTCGCCGAGAAGCTCCGTCGGCTGAACGAACTCACCAATCACACTCACAACCCTCCGATCGTGGTCTCGGTCGACGAGATGGGTCCGATCTCCCTCCCGCCGTACGGCGGCCACACGTGGGCTCGGTCGGGGCACCCCGACCGAGTGCCGGCGACGTACAAGCGGCTCGGCGGGATTCGCTACCTGATGGGCGCCTACGACTACTATCACAAACGGTTTCGAGGCTACCTCTCTCCGTCGAAGAACGGCGCGGGGTACGTGCGATTCCTTCGGTGGGTCCGAGAGAGATACCCCTCCGGAAGAAAGATCTATCTGATCCAGGACCACCTCTCGACGCACACAACTCCGGCGGCGGTGCTGGAGGCCCAGAAGCTCCGGATCACGTTCGTCCCGACCCCCACGAACGCCAGTCACCTCAACCCGATCGAGACCCACTTCCGGACGATCCGCCGGTGGGCGTTCACCGGGACGAATTACACCGACTGAGGCGAGGCAAGAGAGCCTCTCCGCCTCGCCATCCGACGGCTCAACCGCGTCCACTGCGTGACGAACTCACGTCCCGCACTCCGCTGGTGGACACGGCACTAGGCGACCACCGTGACGGTCGCGGACGGCGCGGACGTCGTCGTCTCCGGCGAGGACGCGCTGTCGCTCACCTGGAGTTCAAAGTGGTACGTGTCGCCGACGGTCAGCGTGCCCCCGGCGATCGCGCAGGTCTCGGTCACCCCGGCGGCCGCGCCGGACCCGCCGCTCGTCGAGCACTGGCCGGCGGTCGTATAGGATCCGCCGTTCACCGAGACGAGCCATGTCCACGAGTCCGCCGACGTGCCGCCCGTCGGAATCTTGCCGGTCACCGTCTCGGTTTGGCTGACGACGAGCCGCCGGTAGGCCAAGGTCGGGACGGCGGCGGTTCCGAGCGCCGTGTGGACCGTGACCGTTGACGAGGGTCCCGAAATCGCCTTCTCGTGAAGGGTCGCGCTGTCGGTCGATACCAGGCGGAACCGGTAGTGGTCGCCGACCGTGAGCGAGTTCGCGGCCACCGTGCACGTCACGAGGGCACCCGAGGAGCCGCCGGACCCGGTCGGTGCGGCGCACACGCTCGCGGTCGCGAAGACGCCGGCGTTGACCGAGACTTGCCACGTCCAGCCGTAGGGTGCGGTCCCTGAGGTCGGGAGGTGGACCGTCACCGTCAGCACCTGGTTGACGTCGAGCTGGGTCGAGCTGACGGTCGGCGCCGCCGACGCCGCGAGCGTCGAGGCGACCGTGACGGTCAGCAGCGAGGAGCCCGACGTCTTCGACTCCGCGTGCGTGGCCCCGTCGGTCACCTTGAGCTCGAAGTTGTAGAAGCTCCCCGGAGAGAGCGTGTTCGCAGGGATGACACACTGCTCGAGCGCTCCGGCCGCCGCGCCGGATCCGCCATTAACGTTGCACTGGCTCATCGCGACGAACGACCCGCTGTTGATGGAGACGAGCCACGCCCAGCTGTAGGGGACGCTCCCGGTCATCGGAATGTGGCCGCTCACCGTGAGGATCTGGTTCTCGTCGAGGGCCGGACGGTTGACCGTCGGAGCCCCGGGGGCCTTCAACATCGTCGCGACCGCCACGAGGGGCGATGCCGCGGACGTCTGTGACTGCGGAGCCGTGGCGCCATCCGTGACCGAGATCGCGAACTCGTAGGTGTCCCCCGCGGTGAGGGTGCTTACCGGCACGGTGCAGGTGATCAGCGAGCCCGGCGCGCTCGAGCCGGAGTTCGCCGTGCAGGCGGTGGACGCTCCGAACCCGCCACCGTTCACCGAGACGACCCACGCCCACTGGATCGGCGGGGCGCCGTTCGACTGGAGGGTCGCTGTGACCGTGAGCGCCTGGTTGACGTCGAGCGCCGTTGCGCTGACGCTCGGGGCGGCCGGCGCGGTCAGTGCCGCGTAGACGGTCACGGTCGCCGAGCTAGCCGACGTCGTGGTCTCGCCCGCCGCGTCCGTTACGGTCAGCTCGAAGGCATAGGTGTTCCCGGTTCCGAGCGTCCCGCCGTTGACGTCGCAGGAGACCGATTGGCCACCCGAGGCGCCACTTCCGCTGTTCGCCGTGCATAGCGCCGCGTTGACCCACGACCCACCGTTCACCGAGACCAGCCACTGCCAGGAGTAGGCGGAGCTCCCCGTCGAGGGGATCGCGCCCGTCACTGCGAGCGCCTGGTCGTCGTCGAGTACTGTCGCGCTGGCCGAGGGGGTCGAGGGCCCGCTGAGCGGCGTCGCAACGAGGACCGGGATCGACGGGGAAGTAGTCTGCGTCGCGGGGGTCGTCCCGCTGTCGGTGACCTCGAGCTCGAAAGTGTAGGAAACGCCCGGGGTGAGCGAGTTCGCGGTGATCGCGCACGCCACGGCGGCGCCCGGCGCGCCGTTCGTCCCCGTGGAGACGGCGCACTGGGTCTCCACCGAGTACGACCCACCGTTCGAGGAGACCATCCAAGTCCACGCATAGGGGGGCACCCCGGTCGTCGGGAGCGAGCTCGTGACCGTGAGCGCCTGGTCGGAGTCGAGGTTCGAGGCACTCACGACGGGCATCGGGGCGGCCGTCAAGGCCGGCTGGCCGATGATCGACGCATAGAACGGCGGGTTGCTCGTGAGGTTGAGGAGGGAGTAGTACACGCTCGTGTGGGCGAAGCTGTTCCCACCCGCGAGGACGCGGGTCACGCTGTCGTAAGCGTCGAGCACTTGGACCGAGGCGGTGTCGATCGCTCCGACCCCGGTGGGCTGGCTCGGGCCGCTGTCCCCGGTCACGGTGGTCCCATTGAAGGAGTTCCCGGAGACCGTGTACGTCCCCTGGTCGAGCATCATGCCGACCGCGCCGGTCGCCGTGTTGTCGACCGTGTTCCCCAGGACCGACACTGTCGGGGTCGCGTCCTCCGCGAGGGTGTTCTGGTTCAGCTCGAAGGCGATGCCGAAGGCCGTCGAGTTGTGAACCTCGTTCAAACTGACGGTAATCGGCCCGGCACTCGCCGGGGCGACGAACGGCCAACTTGGAGCCGGGAATGCGCCGTACACCGAGGAACTGACGGCGATGCCGATCGCGTCGTCGACGAGGACGTTGCGGTTGAGCGTCGCCGCCCCTTCCGCCTGCAGGAAGATCCCCCACGCCTGGCTGTTCGGCCACCAGCCGGGCCCGGTCGCGTAGGAGTACCCGGTGACCGAGTTGGACTGGAGGAACGCCGTGTCCGCAAAGACGTAGATCCCGCCGCCAGCGCTCGCCGTGACGGGCGCGGAGACGATGTTCTCGAGGACCGTCGCGTTGTCCTGCACGACCACGGCGAGGCCCTCTGAGAACGCCTGGAACGAGGAGCCCGCAACGCTCGCATAGACGCCCGAGACGAGCGTCCCGAACGACGGTGTGCCCGCCGGTGCCGTCGAGATGTTCGTGAACGAGTTGTCGCTGAGGCTGAACACGCCGACGGGGAGGACCCCGGTCGAACCGTTCTGGAACGAGCTCACATCGCCGAGGAGAGCGCCGCTGACGTTCGCGTCTCCCGTGTTCCCGCTCAGGTCCACGTTGTAGGGCGCGTTGATGTCGTTCTCGTCCTCGAACGAGACGTTCGAGGCGTGGACGATGTTCGCGAGGAAGGACACGTTGGTGTCGTACGCGAACAGACCGACGTTCGCGTTCTGGACGGCGTTGCCGCCCGCGACACTCGAGCCGGGGGAGAAGATCGCGCCGAACCCGTCCGCGGGGTTGTTGTCGAACAGGACGCCGAAGATCCCGCCGGTGACCGAGTTGTCCCAGACGGACGCCGCGTTGTCCACCGTCCAAATCCCGACTTGGTCGCCCGAGAGCCGGTTCGCGGACGCGTTCAACGACCCGGCGGCGTTGAGAAGCAGGATGCCGGAGGCAAAGGCGTCGTTCGGGGCGCACGCGACCGAGACCGTGAAGTACGTCCCATCCGCACAGTTCCCCGGTAGGTACCAGCTGCCCGAGACCCAGTTGCCCGTGACCGTGCCGCTCGCGCCCCACAGCTCGATCCCGTTCGTCGCCGCGTAGTTGAGCGCCATCGGCGTCATCGTGACCGTGTTGTCGGTGATCGCGCAGACGAGCCCGTTGTCGCGGCAAGTGATCCCGTTCTTCCCCGAACCGGTGACCGTCGAGCTCGAGACGCTGAACGACTGGGGAACGTCGAAGCCCGTGTGGAAGTAGCCGGTGTTGGCGAGGACACCCATCTGGGTCTGGCAGCCCGCGTCGTTGTTGATGTCCGTGACCGTGAGGCCGCTGACCGAGCCGGAGGAATTCCCATAGTACACGCCGACGAAGCCCGGGCCGCACGAGCCGGCGAGCTCAGCCGCGACGGAGGTCCCGACAACCGCGAAATCTTCCAGAACGAGGCCAGTGTCGTTCGAGGCGCCGATGAGCGCATCGATGGCTTGGCCGCTGTCCCAATCAATCTGGTTCGGCGATGCGGTGGTCGGAGCGAGAAACGTCGAGGCGTTTCCCGCCCCAGAGATCGTGAGGTCGGTCGTGTTGGCGATGGTGAGCTGCTCGGGGAACGTGTTCGCTCCGAGACAAATCGTGATCGGGAAACCGGCCGAAGAGAGAGGCCCGTAGGTATCGATTGCGAGCTGCACGGCATGGTTGCCGGGCGTCTCAGAATTGACCGTGATAGTACACGTGGCGGCCGCCGTCGCGAGGGACGAGCCTTGCGATGCGGCGAGTGTGCCCCCGACCGCGAACGTCGGCGCCAGGGAGACAATCGCCCCAGCCCCCGACACGACGAAAAGTCCAATCACGACGAACGCGAACGCCTTCGAGCCGCGGAACGATGCCAAGTCCAACCCACCTGCGGGCCGTGGGACCGTGTTCTCCCATTTAGATGCTTGGCCGGGTAACGGTGGTATGCCGGTGCTCGGCGTCGCCTGGCCCGTCGACGTCCTCCGGCCGTCCGGACGGGCCGCTCCGATTCGCGGGTTTGACCGACGGTCGAGCGCCTTGCGAAGCCGGGGGATTCTACGAGCGAAGGCTCCGAACCTCGCGGGCGGTGGTCGGGCGGGCGAATCGGACGCGCTTGCCCGGAGCGTGCTCCTCCGCCCTCGGCTCGGGCCCGACCTCGATCGGAACCTGCCCTGGGCCCTCCTGGTCGCATGCTCGATCAGGTTCGCAGAGTTCCCTACCGGGTCGACGCCGGTGCTCGTCGCCTTACTCGACCCGCTCGGCCCCGTGTTCCCCTCCGGCCTCTACGGAGCCGCCGTCCTCCCCCGCCGGCGAGGCCTCGGTCCGTTCGAACCCGCGGGCTTTCGACCGGGGAACCCTGAGGAGAGGGTCGGCGATTGGGAGGTCACCGAGCACCCCGAGACGGACTCGAGCACGCCAGGGGTCGACAAGTTGTTCGATGAGGACGGGTCTTGGGAGTCGTAGGCTCGAGGGTACGCGAAGGCGGGCATACCGTGGGACGATGCTGCGACGGGCAGTACTTGGTCGGGATCTGACGCTCCCCCTGACGTTCACGGCTTGGGTTCGGCCGGACCTCGGGCCCAAGGGCCGGCCTCCGATTGTCCGTGCCCCATGGCCGGCCGTCTGCCGACCCGGAAGACCCCCGGTCTCTCGCGCCCCCAGCGTAACTTTGAGCAGATCGGAATCGGTGGTCCGTTCCGCGATACTCCTCGCGAGCGACGTCGGCGGGCACGGGCCCTCGAGGACACCCTTGGCCTTCTGCATCCCGGCGAGAGAAAGGGCATGCCACCCGCCGCGCTCCGAGCCCCGGACCTCCTCATACGAGACTATTCCGCACTTCATCTCCGGTTCGCCGTGGGACGGGCGGGAGAGCTAGGCACGACTGATTGACGCGATGGCGAGAGCGGCCCGCGGTTCGGAGGCCCTCCTCGCCCTCGGCGACGTTCCGCTCTTCAAGCAGCGGACCAAGAGCGCCGGTGTTCGCCGCCAATACGGCGGCGCGATTGGCGCGGTCGGGAACGGACACTCCCTGGTCGGTGTCGTGTACCTATTGCCCGGGGACGGCGATCCCCGGGAGACCTCCGGATGATGTCTCGGGCTCGACCTTTATCTTCCGAGAGCGTGGGTTGACGTAGGTTGACAACGCGGAGCGCTGCGGCGAAGCGGCTCTGGGCGGTCCTCCGCGGGGACGGCGTCGAGAGTATGAGGCGCTCCCGAATCAACCCGTTCCACTCGCGGTCAGCCTCAGTCCCGACTCGATCCAAGTGGCGATCGAGCGCCACCATGGGTCGCGTCTCGGGGCCCTTGGTCGATGGAGACGGGTCATCTGGGGTGCTCACTCGAGCTCGTGAAGGGGGTCATCTACGGTCGGATTGGTGAGAGGGAGTGCACCCCGACCCGACGGGTCCGACTATATGATTAAATATGGCTGACAAGGTGGTCGCTCTCCGCCGACATCTGTCTGACAAACAGAGCTGCCCGGCGACGACGCTCGGTCCACCGAGGGGAAACCAACGATGTTCCTGAAGCGGCTCAAGGTCCGCAATTTCAAGTCGTTCGCCGGCGCGACCGAGATCCCGTTCCAGCCCGGATTTACCGGCGTCGCGGGCCCGAACGGAATGGGCAAGTCCAACATCTCGGACGCGATCCTGTTCGTCCTCGGCCCGACGAGCTCGAAGGCGCTCCGGGCCGACCGCCTGACCCACCTGTTCTTCAACGGCGGCTCGTCGAAAAAACCCGCGACCGATTGCGAGGTCTCCCTCGTGTTCGACAACTCCGACCGGCTCCTCCCGGTCGAGACCGACGAGGTCGAGCTCACCCGCTACGTGAAGCTCGCGCCGTCGGACCCGAACGGCTACTACTCGTACTTCTACGTCAACGGACGCCGCTCCACCCAGACCGAGATGGACTCGGTCCTCGCCCACGCGCGCCTCTCGGGGGACGGGTACAACCTCGTCCAGCAAGGGGACGTGAACCGGATTGTCAGTATGGGGCCCGTCCCCCGACGCGGTCTCGTCGAACGACTCGCCGGGATCTCGCAGTATGACGAAGAGTTGGCGCGGGCCGAAGGAAAGCGGGCCGACCTCGAAACCAATCTCGGACAGATCAACACGCTCCTGACGGAGATCAAGAGCCATCTCTCCACGCTCGAATCCCAGCGGCTCCAGGCGATCCAATACAAGGAACTGCAGGACGAGCGACGGAGGGCGGAAGCCCACCTCGCCCGGGCCGGGCACCGCATGGCCCGCCAGGAGGTCGACACGTGCGCGAAGCACCTCGAGGACCTTCACGGCCAACTGGAGACGGCCCGGGCCGACGCCCAGAAACTCGAGTCCGAGAGGACCGAACTTGCCAACGCGATCGACCGGGCCGAGCAGGCGATCGCGAAGCACGGCGGACCGGAGGCGGCCAAGTTCAAGACCGAGCTCGACGAGCGTCGGATGGCGTTCGCGAGGCTCGACGAGAACGCCCGTGCGGCGACGGCCGAGCTCGAGACGCTGGGCGTCCAGGCCGACGAGCTTTCGACCCGGATCGAGGCCGATCGCAAGGAGCTCGAGGCGTTCCGGAAGAAGGACAAGTCCGGGGCCGAGCGGCTCCGCAAGGCCGATGCCGAACTCGCTGCCCAGAGCACCGCCTTGAAGGAGGCGACGTCGGGCGCCGAACACTCCCAAGGGAAGCTCGCCGGCACTCGGAAGGAGATCCTTCGTCTCGAGACCGAGCACGACGAGCGTCAGAAGGCGTGGCAGGAGGCCGTCTCGACCCGCGAGGCGACGAACGGCCGACTCACGGCAATCGAGCGCGAGGCGGCGCAACTCGAGGACGACCAGCGGACGCGCGAGATCGAGCTGAAGGACCTCGAACTCCGGGTGAAGGACACCAAGCCGGGCGGCCCGGACGTACGCCCGACGGCCGACCTCCACAAGGAATTCCTCCAGTCCAAGAATCGCGAAACGAACCTCAACGCCGAACTTCAGAAACTCTCCAACGAGGTCCTCGAGCTCAATCGCCGGTACATGGCCCTCGACGCCCGGCTCAAGGCCCGGGCCGACAGCGGCCGGGGCGGTGGCACCCTCGCCGCCGTCGACTATCTCCTCTCGCAGCGGAACTTGGGCAAGATCGCCGGCATCCGGGGCACGGTCCAGGAACTCGCGACGTTCAAATCCGAACACGCGACCGCCCTCACCGTCGCGGCCGGAGCCCGGTTCCAAGCATTGGTCGTCGAGACCGATCTCGTCGCGGAGGAGTGCATCAAGGTCCTCCGGTCCGAGAAGCGCGGCCGCGCCACTTTCCTGCCCCTCAACCGGATGCTTCCGGGACGACCGAAGGGGAAGGCGCTGCTGGCTTCCCAGTCCTCAGGGTCGTCCGGGTTCGCGCTCGACCTCGTTCAGTACGACGAGAGCCTCCAGGGCGCCTTCTGGTACGTTTTTGGGGAAACCGTGGTCATGGACGACCTCGCCCACGCCCGAACGCAGATGGGGGGCGTTCGCTTGGTCACGGTCCAGGGCGACCTCATCGAGGCGACCGGGGCGATCTCCGGAGGATATCTCGAGACCGGGGCGAACGCGCGCGGCGCCGACAACGCAGCCGAGCTGAAGCGGCTCGGCGACGAGCTTCGGGCGAAGAGCGAGACCGAGGCCGACGCTCGGTCCGAACTCGCCACGCTCGGACCCAAGGTCCGGGCGATGGGCGAGGAACTCGCCAAGCGAACGGCGCAGACGCAGGCTCATGAATCGACCCGTTCGGTCCTCGAGACCGAACTCTCGGGCGCGCGCGACCGACTCGGCGAGGTCAAGAAGCGGGCCGCCGCCGCGCGGGCCGCCCGGGCGTCGGCCGAAGCGGAACTCGCGAAGGCGATGGAACTGGTCACCCGCCGCGAAGTCGCCGTGACCGAGGTCAAGACCGCCCTTTCCGGACACCAGAAGGACTATCTCGGCAATCTTCCCGAGTCCCTCTCCTCCAAGATCCGAACCCTGCAGGAGGCCAACCAGGCCGCGAACGACGAGCGGCTGGCCGCGGGTCGGGAGCTCGATGCGTTGCGCGCTTCGATCCAGGCGGCCGACTCCGCCGCCGAGGGCCGCCGGAGCGAACTCGACACGCTGAAGGCCAACCGGTCGCAGAAGGAGCAACAGCTCAAGGTCGTCGAGGAGAGCCGCGATTCGGCCAAGGCCGCCCTCGAGACGATGCGGGCGGTCGAATCGAAGCAGCTCGACCGGGTGAAGGAGCAGGTCGAGGAGAAGCGGAAGCTCGACGAGCGGCGCCTCACCCTCGTCGACCAGGTCGCCCGGGCCCAGGAGTCGCTGCGGACCCGCTCGACCATGGTCGACCAGGAACAGCTCCGACTCCAGCAAGCGGAGGCCCACCTCGCCGAGGTCGAGGCGGCGCTGAAGGAGCTGCCCGCGCCCGAGGCCGACGAGAAGCCGGTCCCGGTCGAGGACCTGAAGCGGACGATCCAGACGGTCACGGCCCAACTCGACTCGATGGGGTCGGTGAACCTCCGGGCGCTCGAGGAGTACGACCAAGAGAAGGGCCGGCTCGACGAGTTCCAGTCGGAAGTGAACCGGCTCTCGGCCGAGAAGCAGGACCTCCTCGCGCTGGTCGGAGAGATCGAGACCAAGAAACGTGTCAAGCTCACTGAGGTCGTCGCCTCGGTCGCGACCGGGTTCCGGGAGATCTACGGCGAACTCTCCGGGGGCGGGGAGGGCGAGATCTCCCTCGAGAACCCGGACGACCCGCTCGCCGGGGGCCTGCTCATTAAGGCCCGCCCGATCGGAAAGAACGTTCAACGTCTCGAGCAGCTCTCCGGCGGGGAGAAGTCGCTCGCGAGCCTCGCGTTCGTGTTCGCGCTGCAGCGCCACGACCCGAGCCCGCTCTACGTGTTCGACGAGGTCGACATGTCGCTCGACGGCGTCAACGCGGAGAACGTCGGCCGCCTGCTCCGGCGGAACGCGGAGCGGGCCCAGTTCGTCGTGATCTCGCTCCGGAAAGTCACCCTCAAGTTCGCCCACCGGCTGTTCGGCGTGACGATGCACGGGGACGGCTGCTCCCGGGTCGTCGGGCTGAAGCTCGACGAGATCGTCGACGTCGACGAGAAGGACCGGGCCCCCGAGGCGCTCCTCGCCCCGGCCGCGCCGGGGGCCGCATGACGATCAGCGAGCACGCGGCGGCCGAGCTCGCCGAGACGGTCGCGCCGGTCCAGCGGGAGGCCGCGGAGCGGATGCTGAACTACCTGATCTTCCACCGGTCGCTCCTCGGCGAATCGGACGCGACCCCGGCGCTCCTCGAGCGGTACCTGACCCTCGTCCACGACATCAAGGACGGAGTGCACATCGTCATCGCCGACCCCTATCAGAAGGCCACCGCGATGCTGTTCGAGCTCGTCATGGACGAGGAGTTCGACCCGTGGGAGATCGACCTCGTCCGGTTCACCGAAGCGTACTTGGAGCGGGTCCGCTCGGAGGGCGGCGTCGACTTCGCGGTCGCCGGACGCCTGCTCTACATGGCGTGGAGCATCCTTTACCTCCAGTCCAAGGAGCTCCTCCAGAACCGGGCCCAGCCGGCGGCCGAGCCGGCCGCCCTCGACCCCGGCGCGGAGCTCGCCGTCTCGGACGACGGGTATCTCGGGGCGCTCGGCACCCCGGAGGCGGTCGACGTCACGACGGCGGTCCTTGGCGACACCGAGGAGCCGGCGCTCGTCCAGATGGTCCGGCACCCCGAGACCCGCCCCGTGAGCCTCCTCGAGCTCGTCCACGCCTTCGGCGACGCCGAGGAAGAGGCCCGTCGGGCCCTCCGGATCCAAGAGCTTCGCGAGCGCTTGCGAGAGGAGCAGCGGGCCGCCCCCGAGGTCCTCGTCCACGGGGACATCCCCGAACGGGACCTCGCCGACGCCTGGGAGATCGCGCTCCGCCACCCGGCGAACCAGCCGTTCCCGATCACCGAGCTCTGGCGCGCGGCGGAGGGCCGCGACCGGCTCGTCTCCGTGTTCCTCGCGCTCCTGTTCCTCGCCCGGGAGAGGGTCATCGACCTCCAGCAGGAGAAGATCGGTGAGACCCCGCTCGTCCTGGTCCGGACCGCCGACGTGCGGCCCGAACGGGTGCTGGAGGTGTGACGTTGCCCGCGAAGGTCGACGCTCTCGAGTACCGTGTGGAGGCGGTCCTGTTCGCCTCGGGAAAACCCCTCAGCGTCAAGGAGCTGACCGACACCCTCGGCGTCGGGGACTTCCGCCCGGTCCAGGCCGCGCTCAAGAAGCTGATCCGGGCGTACGACGGACGCCAGACGGCCCTTGAGGTCCGGCACGTCGGGGACCGGTACGCGCTCCAGCTGCGCCCCGAGTTCGTCCCGGGGGCCCAATCGGTCACCCCGATGGAGATGGCGCCGCGGACGCTGAAGGCGCTCACGCTCATCGCCTACCACCAGCCGGTCCTGCAGAGCCTCCTCGTCCGGATGCTCGGCGAACCCGCCTACGAGGAGGTCGAGCGGCTCCGCGGCCTCGGGCTCATCCGGGCCGAACCGAAGGGCTCCACGCTCGAGCTCGGTACGACGAAGGCGTTCGCGGAGTACTTCGGGATCGCCTCCACCAAGCCCGAGGAGATCCGACGATTCCTCGAGACGAAATTGAAGATCTCGCCCGCCTCGCTGGCGGTCCCGCCTCCCGCCGAGGTCCCGGAGCCCCCGGCGAGCGCGGAATCGGTGCCGCCGGACGTCGCGTCGTCGGCGGCCGGTTCCGACTAGCCCAGTCTAAAACGCCCCACATCCGGGGCACCGGACCGGTTCGGCGGGGCGCATCGCCCCGCAGTACGGACAGGCGAACGACGCGGGCGGCGGGATCGCGGCCCACCCGGTGACCACCCCCGGGGCGTACCCCGACGACGAGGGCGGGGGAGGCGATTGGTTCGGATACGTTCCCGGTGGGGGCGCCGCCGCCCCCCCGACGTGGGCGGGCGGGGGCGAGCCGTACGCCCAGGGCGGTGCCTGGTACGGGCCCGTGGGCGGAGTGCGGGCCCGGCGCGACCGCTCGTCCCACACGACGATGACGACGAGCGCGACCGCGAGGGCGACGCCGGCGAGGATGAGGAGGTACGTGACCCCGGGCGTCGGGGGCGCGAGCGCGAGGAATGGCGGCGGCAGCCCGGGCGTCGGACCCGTGTACACGAAGTTCCGGATCGTGCTGTTCGCGTACACGGCGGGGAACGCGTCCCCCGCGAGCCCCCCCCACCCGGTCGTGGCGTCCCAGCCGGGACCGGCCGAGAAGAGGTAGTTCCCTCCCGAAGTGACGTCGAGGAACGGGCTGCCGACCCCCGCGTTCGCCGCGTAGTACCCGGCCATCCGGTAGAGCGCCGGGTCGAGCCAGCCGAACGAGTGGTTCGCCTCGGCCGACCATTCGGCGAGGAGGCCGGCGAAGAACGGCGAGGCGATGCTCGTCCCCTCCAGGACCGCGAAGTACGTGTTGTTCCCCGCCTGGGCGACGTACGCGATCGTATCGTTCGCCGGGAACGCGACGTCCGGCGTGGCGCGCCCGAGGAACGTTGCCGCCTGCTCCCCCCCGGCAACCGAGATCGACGGCTGCGCGGCCGAATCGAACTGCCACGCCGGTTCCGGGATCACCGTGCTGAGTCCGCCCTCGGAACCGGAGATGTTCGCGCCGTCGGCCCCGCTCTCGTACCAGGCGGCCTGGCCCGCGAGCCCGGTCACGTTCGGGTCGAACTGGTCGGGCAGCGAGCCGTTGTTCGTGAACGTCCCGCTCGGGTTCCCCACGACGGAGACGGAGACGCCCCCGACGGCCATCGTCCCGTACGACTCGAACGCCGCCGTGGCCGGCCAGCCAGGCCACTGTCCCTGGAATCGCCCCGAGAGGTACGTGGGGGCGTCCCCCTGGTCGCCGCTCGCCGCGACGACAGTCACGCCGGTGGCCGCGGCGTGCGCGAGTTCGAGATTCCACGCGGAGTCGTTCAGGTCCGGAAGGGCGAACGAGTTCGTGACCGCATCGAGGCGGGCCCCGGAGTAATTGTACGAGAGGGCGGCCGACAGGGCCGCGGCGAAGTCGTCGGCGATCGGTCCGAGGGGGGCCGAGCTCGGCGTGTTCTGGAACAGGCTCGCGTCGAAGTAGAAGTTCACGATCGACGCCCCGGGCGCCGCGCTCCCCGCCATCTCGATGTCGAGGGAATTCTCGGCCTCATCGAACGAGGTGTCGTTCGCGGTTCCGTACGATCCGGGGAGCGGCGGGGTCTCGTTGTCGACGGTGACGGGCACGCCGGCGTACGTGGGGACGGGCCAGGCAGCGGGGAACGTGTCGTTGAAGTAACTGAAAATCTGCTCCGGGTCCCAGGGCGGCAGGTTCGTCTGCGTCGTGGCGTTGTACCCGCTCATGAGGATCGTCGCGATCGCCTGCCCCGTCGCGAACGTGTGGTTGACCCCCGAGGCGCTTCCGTTCGGGAAGAGCCGGTTTTCCCCGTACGCCTGCACGAAGTCGGCCCCCGTGTAGAGCGGCGTATCGCTCGCGTTCCCGTCGAGGACGTAGGTCGAGAGCGTCGAGCGCGGGGCGAGATGGGTCTCCTTCAGCAGAAGGTCCGGCGTGGCCGCGGACCGGGAAAGGCCGCCCACTCCGAACACCATGGGGGCGAGCGAGGACGGCAGGGTCGGTGGGGAGGTCCACGTCCACGATCCGACGCTTCCGGTCGGACTCAGGAGGCCGGTCGAGAACGCCGCTTCCGCTCCCGGAGCCGCGACGGTGAACCGCACGGCGAGGTGGTCCGACGTGACCGAGAAGTCGCTCGCCCCGTCGGCGCGGAAGTACGACTCGAGGGCGGACACGTTCGACGAAGCCGGGGAGAACTGTCGCTCGAACTCGCGCTCGGTCAGGAACGGCGGCGGGTCGCGACCCGCGAGGGCCGCATCGAACCGGAAGAGCGCCGTCGCGTTCCGGGGTTCGAGGGAGACCGTCACCGCGAGCCGCTGACCGGCGGAGAGGGCTCGGACCATTCCGGGGACGATCGCGGCATCGGCCGCCACGACCGACCGGGAGCCGGACCCCGCGGGGGCGGCCCGAGCAGGGGCGGGGACGGTGAGTCCCGAGGTGAGGAGGACCACGACCGCGAGGCCGATGAGCCACGGTAGGCGGGACACGGCTCGTCACCGGGGCCGGCGAGATAAGCCCGGGGTGGGGCGAGCCGCTCGGCAACCCTTTATTCCGTCGGGCTCGTCAACCGCCGATGGGCACGGTCACCGCTCCCGAGCCCTGCATCTTCTGCGAGATCGTCGCGGGGCGCGCCCCGGCCCACGTCGTCTACGAGGACGCCGCCACCCTCGCCTTCCTCGACATCTTCCCCTTCACGCGAGGGCACCTGCTCGTCGTCCCGAAGCGCCACGTCGACCGTCTCGTGGACCTCGCCCCCGCCGAGTACAGCGCCTTCCTCGGGGCGGTCGTTCAGGGCTGCCGACAGGTCGAACGGCTGACCCGGGACTACAACGTTGGACTGAACCAGGGCCGTCTTGCGGGGCAGATCGTCTTCCACCTGCACTTCCACGTCATCCCGCGATACAACGACGGGAACCCGTTCGGGCAGACCCCTCGCACCCGACTCGAGAGCGGCGAGGCGACCGGGATCGTCCGCGACCTCGGCGGACCTCTCCGTCGATGACGGAACCCCGGCGCCCGGCGGTCGCGGGGGCGTTCTACCCCGCCGATGGGGCGGCGCTGGCGAAGGCGGTCGAGGCGAGCTTCCTCGACCGTCGGGGACCCGGCGAACTCCCCACCCGGCATCGGTCCAGGGACCGGAGCCTCCGGGCGATCGTCGTCCCCCACGCCGGTTACGTCTACTCGGGACCGATCGCCGCGCGCGCCTACGCTCGGGTGGCCGCGGACGCCCCCGCCCGGTCGATCCTCGTGCTCGGGGTCGACCACCACGGACTCGGACCCGCGGCCGCGCTCTCGGAGCGGCCGTGGACGACCCCGTTGGGCGTCGTCCCGGGCGACCCGGAACTCTCCGGCGCGCTGCGGACCGGGCCGGTGACCGTCGACGAGTCGGCCCACCGTCGGGAGCACTCGATCGAGGTCCAGCTCCCGTTCCTCCAGTACACCGAACCGTCGCCCCGGGTCGTCCCGCTCCAGGTCCGATACGGTTCGTTCGACGAACTGATGGGGGTCGCGGCGGCGGTCCGGGCCGCGGTCGCCGACCGGGACGTCCTGCTGGTCGCGTCGACCGACTTCTCCCACTACATCCCACCCGAAACGGCGCGGCGGCTCGACGCCCTCGCGATCGCGGAGATCGAGCGCCGGGACGCGCGGGGCCTCTACGAGACGGTCCGGGATCACGCGATCTCGATGTGCGGGATCGCACCCACCTGCGTCCTCTTGGGGGCCCTCGCCGGTGAGACGCTCACCGCCCGGTCCCTGGGCTGGGGGCACTCCGGCGAGGCGGAGCCGATGGCCGATGTCGTGGGTTATGCGGCGGTCGTGCTCGAGCGGGACGGCGCCGGACGGGCCGCCACCTTGCCCAGCACGTACGGGAGCAGCCCACCCTTCGCGAGGTAGTCCATCTCGACCGGGGAGTCGACCCGGCATCGGACGCGGAACACTTTCGGAGACCCTCCGTCGGGCGTGGCCGTGACCTCGAGCTCTCCGCGGGGCGTGAGCGGGCCGCCCCCCAAGGTCGTGATCCGGTACGATTCCCGGCCGGTCAACCCGAGCTCGTCGACGCCCTTCGATGCGGGGAACTCGAGCGGCAGGACCCCCATTCCGACGAGGTTCCCGCGGTGGATCCGCTCGAAGTTCCGGGCCAGGACGGCGCGCACGCCGAGGAGGAGGGGCCCCTTCGCGGCCCAATCGCGAGAGCTCCCCTGCCCGTAGTCCTTGCCGGCGAGGACCAGCAGCGGGGTGTGGCGCTGCCCGTACGAATTCGCCGCGTCGTAGATCGTCGTCAACGGACCGTCGGGGAGGACGGTGGTATACCCGCCCTCCTTTCCGCCCGCGAGCCGGTTCTTCAGGCGGACGTTCGCGAACGTCCCGCGGACCAGCACCTCGTGGTTCCCGCGCCGGGTGCCGTAGGTGTTGAACTCGGCGAGCTCCACCCCGTGTTCGAGGAGGTACCGGCCGGCCGGGCTGTCGACCGGAATATTGCCGGCGGGGGAGATGTGGTCGGTCGAGACCTGGTCGCCAAGAACGGCGAGGACGCGGGCCCCGTCGACGACGACCCCGTTCACGGTCGTCGGCGTCACAGGGAGCGAGAAGTACGGCGGGTCGCGGAGGTACGTCGACTTCGGCTCCCACGGAAAGCGCGGCCCGGAGCGGACGGGGAGGTTGTCCCAGTTCCGGTCCCCGACGGTGATCGACCGGTACTTGTCCCGGAACAGTTGAGGGTCGAGGGACGACTCGACGAGGGACCGGACCGCCGCGGCGGTCGGCCAAAGGTCCCGAAGGTACACCGGAGCCCCGTCCCGGGACGTCCCGAGCGGCTCGCGGGAGATGTCGACGTCGACCCGACCGGCGAGCGCGTACGCAAGGACGAGCATCGGCGACGCGAGGTAGTTGGCCCGCACCTGGTTGTGGATCCGCGCCTCGAAGTTGCGGTTGCCCGAGAGGACCGCGGCGTAGTACGCGTCGGACTCCTCGACCGCCCGGGCGACCTCCGGGGGGAGCGGACCGGCGTTGCCGATGCAGGTGGTGCACCCGTACCCCACCACCTCGAACCCGATCGACTCGAGCGACTGGAGGACCCCCGCCCGCTCCAGGTACGCGGTGACGACCTTCGAACCGGGGGCGAGGGACGTCTTCACCCACTTGGGGGGAGCGAGGCCGAGCTCGTTCGCCCGGCGGGCCATCAATCCGGCCCCGATCATCACCGACGGGTTCGAGGTGTTGGTACAGCTCGTGATCGCGGCGATGACCACCGCGCCATCGGGGGGAGCTCCGTTGGGGGCCCCCTTGCGGGGATGGCCGGCGCGGTAGTCGCCGAGCGCGGCCCGGAACGACGCGGGCGCGTCGGGGAGGCGCATCGATTGCTCGGGGTTCTTCGGCCCGGAGATCGACGGTTCGACCTGGCCGAGGTCGACCTCGAGGACCTCGGAGAATTCCGGTTCGGGCGTGGTCGCGTCCCGCCACATCCCCGTCGCGCGGGCGTACGCTTCCACCCTACGGACCGCCGCCGGCTCGCGACCAGTTCCGGTCAGGTACCGGATCGTGGCGGCGTCGATCGGGAACAGCGCGGCCGTCGCGCCGTACTCCGGGCACATGTTCGAGATCGTCGCCCGGTCCGGAACGCTGAGCGCGTCGAGGCCGGGACCGTAGAACTCGACGAACCGCTCGACGACCCCCTTCTTCCGAAGGGCCCGGGTGACGGTCAGGACCAGGTCGGTCGCCGTCGTTCCCTCGCGGAGTTGCCCGGACATCCGGACGCCCACGACCGCGATCGGCGGAAGGAAGTACGGCTCCCCGAGCATGACCGCCTCGGCCTCGATGCCGCCCACGCCCCAGCCGAGGACTCCGAGTCCGTTGACCATCGTCGTGTGGGAGTCGGTCCCGACGAGGGTATCCGGGAACGCGGCCAACTCGCCGTCGGCCCGGCTGCGTCGCTCGACGACCGAGGCGAGGAACTCGAGGTTGACCTGGTGACAGATCCCGTTCCCGGGCGGGACGATCCGGAAATTGCGGTACGCCTGCTGGGTCCACCGCAGAAAGTCGTACCGCTCTCCGTTGCGCTCGTACTCGCGGTCGAGGTTGATCAGGAGCGACTGGGCGGTGCCGTAGCTGTCGACCTGCACGGAGTGGTCGACGATGAGGTCGACGGGAACCTCGGGGTTGATCGACTCCACCGGCATCCCGCGTTGCTCCGCGGCCCCGCGCATCGCGGTGAGGTCGACGATCGTCGGAACCCCGGTGAAGTCTTGCAGCAGGACCCGGGCGGGGTAGAACGGAAGCTCCCGCGTGCCGGAGTTTCCCGTGTTCGCGAGGCGTACGACGGTTTCCACGTCCACGAGTCGAGGGTCGAAATTGCGGACGAGGTTCTCGAGCAGGATCCGGACGGTGAGCGGCCGCCGGGCCAGGGCGGCGGGGTCCACCCCGGCGACCCGGTCCACGCGGTAGATGGTCGATCGTTCGCCGGGAATGTCGAGCGTCGCCCGAGCGCCGAGGGGGTCCGAGGGGTTCATGCCCCCAACGAGGGGGGCCGGGGTAAAGTCGTTGACTCCGTCGGACCCCCCGTCCTGGGGCCGCGCCGGTCTAATGAAGCCACGGGGCTCCCCCCGCGTCGGTCGGAATGATCCTCAGCGACACCCGGATCCGCGAAGCGATCGAGGGGGGCCGGATCGTCGTCCGCCCGTACCGGCCGGACTGTCTCGGCACGAACTCCTACGATGTCCATCTCGGGCCGTATCTCGCGACGTACGACGATGGGGCGCTCGATGCCCGGAAGTCGAACCCGATCACCGAGGTCAAGATGCCGAAGTCGGGGTACGTCCTCGTCCCCGGGCAGCTCTACCTCGGGGTCACCGAGGAGTACACGGAGACCCACGGGTACGTCCCGTTCCTGGAAGGGAAGTCGAGCGTCGGTCGGCTCGGCATCGACATCCATTCCACCGCCGGCAAGGGCGACGAGGGGTTCTGCAACTATTGGACGCTCGAGATGTCGGTGAAGGTCCCGGTCCGGATCTACCCCGGGATGCCGATCGGACAGCTGATCTATTTCGAGATCTCGGGCCCCATCCACCGGGGGTACGACACCAAGGCGAGCGCGAAGTATCGGACCGTCAGCCCGCACCCGATCCCGTCGCGGATGTTCCTCAATTTCCGGGGGGCGACGCCGCCGGCGGACGCGGGCCGTTCGCCCCGTACAGGAAGAACGCGGGCCGGCCCGGCCGGGCACGGTCGCGGCGCCCGGCGGGGTCGTGCTCGGCGCCCTCGTGCTCGGGCAACACCGTAACCGCCCCCAGTCCGAACCGGCGGGCGAGATACCCCTCCGCGCCCCGGAGCGCGCCGAGTTCGTCGATGGACGGGGCCGCGGTCGGCTCCGTTCGGAGGGCGGGGGTCACGCGGGTCACGTACTTCGCAATCTCGCCCCGGTAGGCGGCCATCTCCGGGTGGGCGGCCGCCCGCCCCATGACCGCCCCGACCGGGAACGCCTTCGGGTCGGCGGCGAGGGCCTCCCGGGTCCACCCCTCGACCGACCGCTTCCAGGGGGACGCTACGAAGAACACGACGCCCTCCGGGGGCTCGCGCCGCTCGGTCGCCATCCGGACGATCGGTCGGAGGTCGTCCTCGACCTGGTCGAGGAACGATTCGGTGGCGTCCGCCGTCTCGTCGCGGGCGAACGACTCCGCCGTCGGAAACGGCTCGATGGCGACCAAGCCGGGGAACCGGCCCGCCCCCAACGCCTCGGCGAGGTGGGGCGTGACCGGGGCGAGGAGTGGGATCCACGCCCGTGCGAGCTGCTGGAGGGCCGGGCCGGGGCTCCCACCCCGCGCGATATACCGGCGGACGAGCGACGGAACTCGGCCGTAGACCAGCTCCGCGACGTCCCGCAGTCGGCGAGATTCGACGGCGACGTGAACGTCGCGGACGACCCCGTGCATCGCGCTCGCCAGCCACCGGTCGAGCTCGGGAGGGCCCCCGCCTCCTTCGGCGAGGGCCTCGCGAACCCACCGGCCGCACTCGTCGACCCGGAGCCGGGCGTCGTCGACGAGGCGGGGGGACCACTCGATATCCTGCTCGGGGTTCGCCGCCTGGACGTAGAAGAGGCGGAGGGCATCGGCGCCCCACCGGGCCAAGGATTCGGGGATCGGGGGGACCGCGACCCCCTTCGAGCCGACGTCCTTCTTCGACAGCTTGTCGCCGACGGCGTTGACGAGCCACCAATGGACGAGAATCCCCTTCGGCTGGCGCTCCGGGGGGAGCAGGAGCGCGTGCGTCGACAGGAACACCGGGAAGTGGACCCGCTTGTGCTCCTTCCCGCCGATATTGAGGTCGAGCGGATACCAGTACTCGAACGCGCCCCGCGCCTCCCGCTGGACCGCCGGGTCGACCGACGGCTCGCCCGGTCCTTCGCCGAGGATCGCGTGGTCGAAGAACGCGTCGGTGAGACTGGCGACTGGAATCGAGTGCGCGGCCACGATCGGCCGAAGGACGAAGTACGCGGGGTAGAACGTCGAGTCGGCGATCGGCTCGATCTGCCAGCTCGGGTCGTACGGGAACGGCGTTCCGAGCCAGCGGCCCCTTCGGGTGCACGGCCGGTCCTGGAACCAATCCAGGATCGCGGGAAGCTCCCGGCCGTACTCCTCGGGCGTCGCCACGAGCGATCCGAGGGCCGCGCGGGTCCGGTCCTTCCACTCCGCCCACCCGTACCGGAGGAACCACTGGTCGGGGACCAGCCGGATCTCGACCGCGTGCCCATTGCGACAGACGACGGGTTCGGAGAACTCCCGAAGCTCGAATGAATTCCCCTCGGCGAGCAGGCTCGCGGCGACTTCCCGACGCGCGTCGGCGACCGGTTTCCCCCCGAGCACGTCGGGTCGCATTCGGCCCCGAACGAACTCGAGTCGGTACAACCGCTCCGTGGCGGCCGCGAGCGGGTCCGTGTCGGCGAGCCGCCCCGCCCCGGTGGCCCGGACCGCGCGCTCCGCCGGGACGCCCTCGCCTTCGACGAGCTCCCGTTCGGACCCGGTCAGGTCGGCCGGCGCCGGAACGGTCACGATCGACACGACCGGGGGCAAGAGTCCCCGCGCGGCCGGGTCGAGTTCCTGGACGGCGAGCCAGTCGGCCGGGGCGTGCGCCGGGACCGACATCACGACCCCGGTCCCGAGCTCCGGAACGACGAGGGGGCTCGCGAGGATCGGAACGACGGCCCCCGTCCGGGGGACCTTGACGGTTCGGCCGACGAGCTCCCCGACGTCCACCACGTGGCCGACGCGGCCGCCATGCTGGGCGACAAGTCGGTGGGCCGCGGTTGGGGCGACGAGGTAGCTTCGGTCGCCGTGGTGCCACACGGCGAGGCCGCCGCTGGTCGGAAGCCAGAGGTTGGTCGCTCCGTAGAGGGTCTCCGGCCGCAGCGTCGCCGCGAGGAGGACCCGACCGTCGTCGAGCTCGAACGGGACCGTCGTGTAGACCACCGTTTCGGCCTCGCCGCCGCGGGAGAGGTCGGTCTCCGAGGCGTCGACCGAGACCGGTCCGCACACCGGGCAGACCGCGGCATAGTGGGGCCCCTGCCGGAGGGCGTTTCGGGCGTGGAGCCGGCGGAACTGCCACCGGATGAACGCCTGGTAATCGTCGTCAACGGTCGTGACGTACGCCCGCTCGTCGACGAGGATGCCAAACGAACGGTAGACCCGGAGGTAGGCCTTCCCGAGGAATCGGGCGGCGGCGACCGGATCCTCCAACCCGCCCCAGTCCGGCTCCGGGATTCCCTCCGCTCGGAGCGTGGCGACGGTCCGAGGCTCCCGTTCGCGGACCTTCTGGGCGAACGTAACGGAGGGAAGCCCCGAGGCGTGCGTGCCGGTCGGGAAGAAGACCGAGCGCCCGTTCATCCGATAGTAGCGGTGGAGCACGTCGGCGAGGGTCATCCCCCGCAGGTGGCCGAGGTGAAGGAATCCGCTGGAGCCGGGGTAGGCGACGATCGCGTAGAACTTCTCGCGCCGGCCGTCGAGCTGCGCCTCGGAGAGGCGCGCCTCGTCCCACGCCCGCTGCCAGTGGGAATCGCGGGACGGTTCCATCGGCCGCGGTTCGAGGAGACCTCGGTATTAGACCTCCGCGCACGTCAAGCCGCTCGGATACCCCGAGACGCGCGAAGGAGACGCGGGAACGATCGGGAACCGTTGGGTCGGGGCGCGGTCGGGGGGCGGAGTCGGAAGCGGTAAAGGGCGCCGGTCGGTCCGAGTCGCTCGTGCGGATCATCGAAATCTTCCACTCGGTGCAGGGGGAGGGGCCGATGACCGGCTTCCGAACCTCGTTCGTCCGGACGGCGCGCTGCAATCTCCGCTGCGCGTGGTGCGACACGACCTACTCGTTCGGCCCTGGGACAGAGCGCTCGATTCCCTCCATCCTGCGGACCGTGGCGTCGCACCGGACGCGACACGCGTGCCTGACCGGCGGGGAGCCCCTGCTCCAGAAGGAGTCGGTCGAGCTCCTGCGGAAATTGGGCGAGCGGGGGATGACGACCGTCGTCGAGACCGGCGGGTCGCTCGACGTGGGGCCGTACCTCGACCTTGCGGGCACGGTCCTCAGCGTCGACGTGAAGGCCCCGTCCTCCAAGATGGAGAAGCGGAACCGGTGGGCGAACCTCCCGCTCCTCCGACCGACCGACGTCGTGAAGTTCGTGATCCAGGACCGCCGCGACTACCGGTACGCCAAGTCCGTCCTGGCCCGGGAACCGATGCCCACCAACGTCGTGTTCCAGCCCGTCTACGGAACCGATGGAGGCCGCCTTGCCGATTGGGTGCTGACGGACCGCCTCGACGTCCGGGTCATGGTGCAGGAACACAAGGTCCTGTTCGGCGACGTTCCGGGCCGCTAGCCGCGCGTCGAACGCTTTATAGCCGCCCCCCGTCCGGGACGCCACTCCATGCCGAACGAGGTCCCGTCGCGCCCGTCGGACCTCGGACTCGGTTCCGTGTTCGGGAAGGCCCGGTCGATGGTCTTCCCGCGCAGCGTGCTGGCCGGCCACGGCGTTCTCTCCGAACTCGGGTCGATGTGCCGCCAGTTCGACTTCCCGGACCGGGGGGCCGTCGTCACCGGCCCGAAGACGGTCCACCTCGCCGGTCGCCGGGCCGCCGAGATCCTGAACGAATCGAAGTTCGACATCGCGACGATCGTCGCCCACGAGGCGACGAGCGCCGAGGTCGACCGGGTCCTCGGCGAGGTCCGTACCTCGGGCGCCCGGTTCCTGATCGCCGTTGGCGGGGGCAGCAAGATCGACATCGCGAAGGTCGCCGCGGCCCGGGCCCACCTCCCGTACGTCAGCGTCCCGACCTCCGCCGCCCACGACGGGATCTCCTCTCCGAGGGCGTCGCTCCGGGACTCCGGGACGGTGACGAGCGAGCCCGCCGTCGTCCCGATGGGGGTGCTCGCGGACACCTCGGTCATCGTCCAAGCCCCGTTCCGACTCCTGGCTTCCGGGTGCGCCGACGTCATCTCGAACGTGACCGCCGTCCTCGACTGGAAGCTCGCCGCCCGGCTCCGGAGCGAAGAGTTCTCCTCGAGCGCGGCGACGCTCGCCGAGTACGCCGCCCAGGAGATCATGGACCACGCCGCCCTGATCAAGCCGAACCTCGAGGAGTCGGCCTGGATCGCCATCCGCCCGATCATCGTCGCGGGTCTCGCGATGAGCGTCGCCGGTTCGTCCCGGCCGTGCTCGGGGAGCGAGCACTTGTTCAGCCACGCCCTCGACCGGAGCGCGAAGCACCCGAGCCTGCACGGCGAGCAGTGCGGCGTCGGGTCGATCATGATGATGTACCTGCACGGTGGGGACTGGAAGCGGATCCGCACGGCCCTCCACACGATCGGCGCCCCCGTGACCGCGGCCGAGCTCGGCGTGGGCAGCGAGGAGATCGTCGAAGCGCTCGTCCAGGCGCACACCATCCGGCCCGAGCGGTACACCATCCTCGGCGACAATGGGTTGAGCCGGGAGGCGGCCGAGCGGATCGCCGGCGTCACCGGGGTGGCGGGGTGAACCGTGGCCGAGATCACCCTCCTCTCCCAGAACCAGGCGAAGGTCGGGTTCGAGTTCGTCTACCAGGGGGCGGCCCCCGTCTGCCGAACGTGTCCGTACCGCCACGCGTGTCTGACCCTCGATGCGGGGCGCCGGTACTCCGTCACGCACGTGCGGCCGGTGCGCCATCCCTGTGCCCTCCAGGAGACCACGGCCGCGGTCGTCGAGGTCGAGGCGGTCCCGAGGACGCTCGTCGTGGAATCGCAGACCGCCGTGGTCGGGAGCTCGGTCGAGACGGGGCGGTACGGATGCAACCGGCTCGACTGCTCGAACTGGGACATCTGCTCGGGGCCTTCGTTGCCGGCCAAGCAGCGGTTCCGGATCGCGAAGGTCCATCCGGAGCCAGCCGAATGTCGGATCGGCCGAACGCTCAAACGCGTGGACGCCCTCTGAGGGAGCCGGTGGCGGGGCTGTGGGGTAGTTTCGGCGCCGGGGACGGCCCCCGCGCCGCGCTATTGGTCCATCCTTCGGGCTTTGGGAGCCCGGGACCCCGATTCAAATTCGGGCAGCCCCATCCGGACCGGCGCAGCGCCGTCGCGCCTTCGGAGACGGCCCGGTGACCGACGAGCCCGTCCCGAAACCCCGGTCGCGTCCGGCGGCCGCCGGTGTCCATGCGGCCACCATCTTCTGCGAGGTGTGCGGCGAGGAGACCCCCCACCGGGTCGTCCATCTCGACCCCGCCCAGCGCCGGGTCGTCTCGGGGCTCGCCCGATGCCGGACCTGCCGGACGACCCATCCGTTCCGGATGGAGCCCCCGGCCGAGCACGAGCTCTTTGAGATCGTCTCGGACGGGCAGTCGTCCACCCGGACCCTCCGTTCGGTACCGGCGCTCGAGCAGTTGACCCTCGGGGAGCGGTTCCCCGGACGGGACCCGCCCGCGATCGTTCACAAGATCGACCGGCTCGACGGACGGCCCGCCCGGACCGCCGCGGCGCGGGAAGTCCGAACGGTGTGGCTGACGTTGGACGTCGGCGCCGTCGTGAAGGTCTCCATGGTCGATGGGCGGCGGACGACGGCGACCCGCCTGACCCTTCCGCCGGAGACGATGCTCGCAGTAGGAGGACCGATCACCATCGACGGCCGGACCTGGCACATCTCGGCGCTGCGGGCCCGGGGCCGGACCTGGCGCCACGAGGAAGACCAGTTCGCGGCGATGTACGTCGAGCGGCTCTACGCCCGGCGGTACGCGATGCCGCCGGAGGGAAGCAGCGATTGGAGTCGGTCCCGCGAGAGGCCGGTCTCCCGCACGAGCTCGACCTCGCGCTCCGCCCGGTCCCGCTCCGGTCCCGGCGTCAGGCGGTAGAGCATCGTCCCCCGGCCCGTGAATGCGCGGGGCGGGGCGATCACCCAGAGCGTGTCCCCGCGGTCGTCCACCGTACCGAGCCCGAGCTCGGTGGGGAGGTCCTTGAAGACCGTCTTTGTCCCATGGATCACCCAGGCGCCCCGGGGTACGAACTCGCCGCTCGCGCCGGCTTTGGAGACCTGGTCGGCCTCGACCGCGAACGCGGACGCGCTCGCGAGTCCGGCCCGCCACGCCTTCGAGAACGCGATCCCCCACTGCGCCGCTTCCTCGAGGGTCACCTCCGTTCCCGACGGTTCGCCGGGCGCCGGGTGCTTGACGATCACGCTCGGCGCCCCGTGGATGTCCGCATGGACGTACTTGTCACCGGGGTTGAGGTACCGTCGGACGATGAGGTCGTTCGAGGCCGCGTCCCGGCCCCCGATCACCAGGATCCCTTCCGAACTGTGGAACCAACGGTACCGCTCGAACCAGTTCGGGCTGCGTCGACGCGCGGCCGCGGCGGCGGTCGCCATTGGGGCCTCCGCCAGGATCGCGCGGAGCTGTTCGGCGAGCCGGTCGTCCGACTGGGCGAGGGCGGCCACCGCGCCGGCGAGCTTCGCCTGCGCCTTCTTCGCCTCGTCGTAGCGGGACTGCGCGACCGACCGGATCGAACGACCCCGGGGGACCGGGATCGCGAGGTCCTCGACGGTCACGACGACGGGCTCGTTCTCGGTCTCGGCGGGCGCCGCGGCCCGGATCTGCGACTCCACCTCCGGAAAGTGGGCGAGGAGGAGGTCGGCCTGCCGGGTGAGGCCCGCGGCCTGCGCGCGGAGCTCGCCGACGGCCGTCTCCTGCTGGTGCCGCTGCCGTTCCCACTCCGCCCGCTTCCCGTCGGCCGCGGAGACCGTCGGGGCCACTCGCTCGGCCCGGGCGTCGAAGTACCGGTGGGCCGCCTCGGAGAACGTGCCGGTCGCCTCGACGGTGATCCCGGTGCGGCCGGCCAGCCGTCGCGACTCGAACGGGGTGACGTCGACGGGGGTGCCGTCAAGGGAGTAGAGGTATCCGGTCGGCCGGTCGCCGACCTCGGCCCCGAGGTCGGTGAGCGCCCGGTGCACCAAGGGGGCGAACTCCTCCGGCTCGGACATCGCCGGTCGCTCGCCGCCGAGGCCGGTGCGGGTGACGACCTCTTCCGCGAGAGGGCCGCCGAGTCCGAGGCGCGCCGCGAGCGTGCTGGTCCGGTCGGTCCGGGAGGCCCGGAGGAGCGTCTCGATCCCGGGGACGTCCAGTCGGAACGGGTCGACGCGGACCGGAGGACGGGAGTACGGCGCGCCGACGCGCACCGCGCGATTCGACCACGTTTTGGGATGGGCCACGACGACGAGATTGCCGCCCCGCGCGACCAGAAGATTCCCGGCTCCGAAGAGCTCCGCCCCCATCGTGAGCGGCCCATCGGCATCGCCCCGTGAGAATTCGACCTCGAGGTACCGTTCCCCCCCGGGATCGGCGACGCTCACGAGGGCGGCTCCGCTCAGGACCCGGCGGAGCTCCTTCGCGAGCGGGCTCAGCCCCTCGTCCCGGTCCGCGACCGTCTCGAGGACCGCGGCGTACTGGCCGGGACGGATGACGAGCGCCCGCTTGCCGACCCCCGAGGCGCGGACCGTCAGCGCGAGCCGGTCGGGGCCGAGGTCGAACGCCTTGTCGACATGGGCCCGACCGAGGGTGCGGAGCTCGCGAGCGACGGCGAGCGAATCGACCGAAGTGAATCGATCCTTTCCGACGACCACCGTCGCAGCCACTCGCCCCGGAGCCTCCGGTAGCGACGAGCGAGCGTTACGCACATAGCCTTACCGAACGTGGCGACGCGCGAGCCGATGGGAGGTTCTTCGGATGCCGGGGAATGGCGGCAGGCGGCCCGTCGGTTCGCCGACGAGGTCGTCCGGCCGGCCGCGGGGCAGATCGACCAGACCGACGCGCTCCCCGCCGAGATCCTCGACCGGATGCGCCCCACGGGACTGTTCGGCCTGGGCGTCCCGACCGAGTGGGGCGGGTCGGGGGGCGACACCCGGTCGATCTCGGGGGTCCTCGAGGAGCTGGCGGCGGCGAGCCCGACGGTGGCCGTCCTCCTCTCGGTGCATCTTTCCGTCTGCACGCACCCGATCTTCGCGCACGGCACCGACGATCAGAAGGAGCGGTTCGTCCGGCCGCTGGCCGCGGGGCGCGCGCTCGGGGCGTTCGCCCTGACCGAGCCATCGGTCGGTTCCGACGCCGCGCGACTCAGCACGCGGTACGCGTCGGGTCCGCGCGGCTTCGTGCTCAATGGGGCCAAGATGTTCATCACGAACGGAGCGAGGGCCGACGTGGTCCTCGCATTCGCCACCCGCGACGCGGCCCAAGGAGCCCGAGGGATCTCGGCGTTCCTCGTGGAGAAGGGGACGCCGGGGTTTGGCACGGCCCAGAAACTCGACAAACTGGGGCTCCGAGGGAGCGAGACGAACGAACTCGTCTTCCAGGATGCCCAGGTGCCCGCCCGGAATCTCCTCGGGGCGGAGGGCGAGGGTCTCAAGGTCGCCCTCGGGGCGCTGTCGGCCGGCCGGGTGGGGATCGCCTCCTGCGCCCTCGGCGTCGCCCGAGCCGCGTTCGAGACGATGCGGGCGGCGGCGATCGCCGACCCCTCGGACGCCCGGCGCGGCGAGGTGGCGAGGGCGTTCGTCACCCTGAGCGCCGCCCAATCGCTCGTCGCCCGCGCGGCGGAGGAAAAAGACGCTGGCCGCCCGTACGACGGATTCGCTTCGGCGGCCAAGCTCTTCGCGAGCGACGCGGCGGTCCGGATCGCGAGCCATGCGATCGACGTGGCCGGCCCGGCGGGGACCCAGAACGGCGCCGACGCCAACCGGATCTTCCGGGACGCCCGGGTATTCCCCATCGTCGAGGGGACGACCGAGATCCAGGAGCTCATCCTCGGTCGGACGCTCGTCGGCCGCTGACGGCGGGCCCGGGCCGGTCAAGCGCTTTGAGGTCGACGCGGGTCGCTCCGGTCATGTCAGGTACGGGCGCCGAGGCGCGGGTCCCTCTCGACTCGGTCGGCATCCCGCGCGAGATCCGCGCGATCCTGGAGGCCGACGGCATCACGTCCCTGTATCCGCCCCAGGCGGAGGCGATCGTCCCGGTCCTGGCCGGCGAGAGCGTCGTGCTCGCCTGCCCGACCGCGAGCGGCAAATCGCTCGTCGCCTACCTCGCCCTCCTCCGGGCCGCGCGGGCCGGCCGGACCGGTCTCTACCTGGTCCCGCTGCGGGCGCTCGCCCAGGAAAAATACGACGAACTCCAGGCGTTCGAGTCGCTCGGGATCCGGGTCGGGCTCTCGATCGGGGACTACGACCTCTCGAACGCCGTCCTCGACAAGCTCGACATCCTCGTGGCGACGAGCGAGAAGGCGGACGGGCTGCTGCGGAAACGCGCCCCGTGGCTCGAGCGGCTCGGCGCCGTCGTCGCCGACGAGGTGCACCTCATGCGCGACCCGGACCGGGGTCCGACCCTCGAGGTTTCCCTCACTCGCCTGAAGCGGCTGCGACCGGACGTCCAGGTCGTGGCGCTCTCCGCCACCGTCGGGAACTCGGCCGAGATCGCCGACTGGCTGAAGGCCCGCCATGTCGCGAGCGAGTTCCGACCGGTCCCCCTCAAGTCGGGGGTGTATCACGACGGTCGGATCCTCTTCACCGACCTCACGACCCGCGACGTGCCCCCGCCGGGCGACGCCTTGCCCCGGCTCGTTCGGGACGTAATCCGGGGCGGGGGCCAGGCGCTCGTCTTCGTCAACACGCGGCGGGCGAGCGAGCAGACGGCCCAATCGCTCGCGCCCACCGTCCGGGCCACCCTGTCGCCCGAGGAGAAGGCCGCGGCGCGCGGCGCCGCCGACGCCCTCGGGACCGTGGCCGAGGAGGAGACCGAAGGCATCCGCCGGCTCTCGGGCCTCCTCCCCGACGGGGTTGCGTTCCACAACGCGTCGCTTACGAATCCCGAGCGCCGGATCGTCGAGCGAGCGTTCAAGGAACGGACGTTGAAGGCGCTTGTCGCAACCCCCACGCTGGCCGCCGGGATCAACCTTCCCGCGCGGCGGGTGATCGTCCGCGACACGACCCGGTACGACGACCACCTGGGGGTTCAGGCGCCGATCTCGGCGATGGAGGTCCAGCAGATGTGCGGCCGGGCCGGCCGACCCCGGTTCGACGTCGCCGGCGAGGCTGTGCTCCTCGCCCGGAGCGAGGAGGAGGCCGAGCGGTTCCTCGATGACTACCTCTCCGCTCCGCCCGAGCGGGTCCAGTCGCGGCTGGCGGCCGAGCCGGCGCTGCGGATGCATCTCCTCGCGCTCGTGGCGAGCGGCCAGGTTGGCACCGAGGCGGAGCTCGAGGAGTTCTTCGCGGCGACGTTCTTCGGCCACACCGTCGAGCTCCGGGAGATTGCCGTCGTCGTCGAGAACGTGCGGAGGTTCCTCGAACACCACGAGTTCCTCGAACCGGTCGCGGAGCTGCGGGCCACCGGGTTCGGGGTGCTCACGAGCGAGCTGTACCTCGATCCGATGAGCGCCGTCGTACTCCGCCAGGCGCTCGAGCGGGCGCCGATCAACCCGAGCGCGTTCTCGCTCCTCGCGGCGGTCGCCGCCACGCCCGACCTGCCGGCGATGTTCCTCCGGCGGGGCGAGGACGTGGAGATGTTGGCCAAGTTCACCGACCTCGAGAGCGAACTCCTGATCAAGCCCGACGAGGATCCGCTCCGGCTCGACCTCGACCTCTTCCTCGCGACGCTGAAGACGGCGAGCGTGCTCGAGGCGTGGGTCGACGAGACCCCCCTCGTCGAGCTCACCGAGCGGTTCGGGATCGGCGCGGGCGACGTTCGGGCGAAGGTCGAGGACGCCGATTGGCTCCTGTTCGGCGCGAGCCGGCTGGCCGTCCGGTTCCAGCGGCGAGCGGCCCGCGCGATCGACGCGCTCTCCCTCCGGGTCCGGTACGGGGTCAACGAGGAGCTCCTCGACCTTGTCCGGTTGCGCGGCGTCGGCCGCGTGCGGGGTCGGGCGCTCTACCGCGCCGGGTATCCCGACCGCGAGGCGTTGAAGGGGGCCCGACTCGACCACCTGGAGACGCTCCTCAAGTCGCGGCCGCTCGCCAAAGCGGTGCTGGCCGAGGTTGGGGGCGGACGAAGAACGCCGGCCGACGACGAGCCGCCTACGCCGGCGCCGCCCACCGTGCCGGCGGCGCGACCGGCCCCGGCGCGGACGCGGGGCCCGAAGCGTCTCGACGAGTTCGATTCGCCGCCGTGACCGCGTAGAACGGGATCGGACCGACGAGCTCGATCGTGGAGCGGGTCCCGCCGGGGCCTCCCGGCCGGACCTCGCGTCGAATGACGCCGGCCGCCTGCAGTCGGACCATCCGCCGCCAGAGCGTCGTCGCGGGCAGGGGCCGGACGCCCTCCTCTTGGGCCAGCCGCTCCTCCCAGGACCGAATCTCTCCGAGGGTCGCCGGCCGCCCGCGGGTGGCCCGCTCGACGGCGGCCAAGATGCGGGGCTCCACCGGCAATCGCCCCGGACCCGCCCCGAGCGAGGGGAGGTCGGGACGACTCGCCGTGGGCCCGAGGAGTTCCCGCCGGAGAAGGTCGAGCGCCCGAGCGACGCCGCGGCCCTCGCGCGCGCACCGCTCGACCATCCGGTCGACGAGCTCGACCGGCGGGGCGTGACCGAGGGCCCGCGTAGCGCGGTCGAGGACGATCGCCCGGATCGCCGGGTCCCCGAGGGATGGAAGGGGGATTCGCACGGTGCGGGGGAGCCCGGCCCGATGCATTCGGGTCCACGCCGCCTCCGCCTCGCTCCGCCCGGCCAGGATCGTCCAAACCGTTGGGGCCGCCTCGTTTCCTTCGGGGAGGAATCGCGCGGGCCCGAGGAGGGCGCGGACGACCGGCGCGAGGTCCGGGGCGTCCGGGCCGATGTCGTCGAGGACGACGACGGCGGGCCGGTGCTCCCGGGCGAGGCGACGGAGGAATCCGGCGAGGATCTCCGCCACGGGAAACCCCCGCGGCTCGAAGCCGCCGTCCAGCCCCTTGAGGAGCCCCGACGCGACCCCCTGGGTCCCGCCCGCCTCGGCGACGCGGACCCGTACGAGCGCCGGCGAGGGGGACCCCCCTTCCCGGTGGAGCGCCTCGACGAGGCGCCGGGCGGCCAATCGCGCGGTCGCGCTTGTACCGGACCCCGACGGGCCAACGACCGCCGCCACCCACGGCGGGGACCGACCCGGATAGGGGTCGCCCAGGATTGCGGCCAGTTCGGCGAGCTCGGCGGCCCGGTCGGGGAGGACCGGCGGCAACCAGTCCGGGGTGAGGACCCCGGGGTACGGAGTGGCGTACACGCCTCCAAGATTCCTTAGGCGTATAAGAAACCTTAGACCCCCACCGTTCACTTTTGGCAAACCCTAAGGCCCGGGTCCCCTCCGGAGACCCGATGGTCGACGAGGACGTCGACACGCCGGACCTTCGGCTCGGGGTCCGGGTGCTCGCGGTCATCGTGGTCGGGATCGGGGCGTACGCCACCCTCGTGATCCTCGCCCACTTCTTCGGGGGGGCGATCACCTCGCTCTACTGGAAAGCGCTCGATGTCGGGGCGACCGTCCTCGTCGCCTACGTCGCGGCGCTGCTGTTCGGTTCCGCGGTCCGGATCTACCTGAAGCACGTCGGGAATCCCGGCAAGGCGACCGCGATCCGGTTCGTCACGAACATCGTCATCGCGACGGTCGTGGTGGCCGCGATCCTGAGCCTGCTGAACGTCTCGCTCAGCAGCCTCCTCCTCTCGAGCGCGTTCGCCGGGATCGTCATCGGCCTCGCCGCGCAGACCGTCCTCGCGAACGTCTTCGCCGGGTTCCTCCTGATCCTGGCCACTCCGTTCCGCGTCGGCGACCGGATCGCGATCGTCTCGGCGAACTACGGGGCGTTCGGTCCGACCTATCCGCACGAGATGGTCTATCCGACCTATACCGGGACCGTCCGCGCCATCGACCTCACGTACACGATCCTACGGCTCGACAACGGCCGGATCGCGAAGATCCCGAACCAGGTCGTGGTGAGCGCCCTCGCGCTCAACCTGAGCTACCCGTCGCCGCGCAGCTACCGGGTCCGGATGACGTTCGACCTCAAGGTCCCGGTGACGGTCATCGAGGAGGCGCTCGCGGAGTACGTCGCGCAGCACGCAGCGATCCCCGGGTTCCCGGCGCCCCGCGTGGAGGTCGCCGACATCGGCGTGCTGACCTGGGACGGCGTGGTGGTCCTCTGGTCGAACGAGGCCGACGAGGGCCCGGTCCGCGACGCGATCCTGCGGCGGGTCCTTCCCCGCATCCGAGCGGCGACGCCGGCCTCAGTCGCCAAAGCCGCCTGAGCGGCCGTTCGCGTTAAAGCCCGCTTCGACTCGACCGCGCCCGAGAGGCCGTCCGTGGTGAAGATCACGCTGATTCCGGGCGATGGGATCGGACCGGAGGTCACCGATGCGGCGCGCCTTGTCGCCGCCGCGACCGGGGTCGACATCGAGTGGGAGGTCGTCCAGGCCGGCGAGCGGGCGATCCAGGCGTCGGGGACGCCGCTCCCCGACGGGGTGCTCGATTCGATCCGACGGAACAAGCTCGCTCTGAAGGGACCGATCACGACCCCGATCGGCTCGGGGTTCCGGTCGGTGAATGTTGCGCTCCGCCAGCAGCTCGACCTCTACGCGTCGGTCCGACCGGCGCGGGCGATCGCCGGGGAGGGGACCCGCTTTCCCGAGACCGACCTCATCGTCGTCCGCGAGGCGACCGAGGGGCTCTACTCGGGCGTGGAGCATTGGGTCGACCGCGAGCACTCCGCGGCCGAGACGGTGAACGTCATCACGAGGAAGGCGTCGGACCGGGTCATCCGGTTCGCCTTCGAGCTCGCGCGCGCCCAGAAGCGACGCAAGGTGACGGCCGTCCACAAGGCGAACATCATGAAGACGACCGGCGCGCTCTTCCAGACCGCGTTCCGGGAGATGGGGGCCAAGTACCCGGACATCCCGTCCGACGAGCGGCTCGTCGACAACATGGCGATGCAACTCGCGAAGAAGCCGGCCGAGTACGACGTCATCGTGACGACGAACCTGTTTGGCGACATCCTCTCCGACCTCTGCGCGGGCCTCGCCGGCGGCCTCGGGATCGCCCCGGGAGCGCTCTACGGCGAGTCGATCGCCGTCTTCGAGCCGGTCCACGGCTCGGCGCCGAAGTACGCCGGGCAGGACAAGGCGAATCCGGTCGCTGAGATCCTGTGCGTCGAGCTCCTCCTCCGCCACATTGGGAAGCCCGAGGCGGCCGAGCGAGTGTGGCGCGCCGTCTGGGAGACGATCGCCGAGAAGAAGTTCGTCACCTACGACCTGGCCCTTCCGGGGTACACCGACCGTCCGGTCCCGGCCTCCAGCTGTTCGGCGATGGCGAAGGAGATCGCTCGGAAGATCCCCCTCGTGGACCTCTCCCGGCCCCGGCCGGTCCCGCCGACCGCGCGGGCCGCCGCGGGCGGCGACCCCACCCTCGAGGGCGCCTGATCCGGCCGCGATGCTGCGCGTCTCGGGCCTCGATCTCCGACCCGCGACGTTCCGGGGCGTGCTCGCCCTCGGGATTGTCGGCGTCATGCTTCTGGGCGGAATCGCGACCTCCCCGATCGGCCGGTCGACTCCGGCCGCCGCCGTCCCCGTGCGGGGGGCGCCTGCGTTCCACCCCGTCGCGTCCGCGATTCCGCGCGGGGGGCCGTCCCCGGAGTCACGGACCCCGGCCATCGACGTGAGCTCGACGGGGTCGGTCAACTGGCCCACGTACATGGGGTCGGACTCCCACACGTCGACGAACCCGCTCGAGCGGACGATCAACCCGAGCAACGTCTCGCTCCTCGCCCCGGTGTGGAACACGACGACGAACGGGAGCGCCTTCAGCTCGCCGATCGTGGTCAACGGGACGGTCTACTGGGGGGAGTGGAACGGGTACGAGTACGCCGCGAGCGCGGCGAACGGGTCGCTCCTCTGGAGCGACTACCTGGGATTCGACCCGGACTGTTATGCCGGAGGGATCGAATCGACGCCCGCGTACTCGAACGGCACGCTGTACCTCGGCGCACCGAACGGCACCTGGGACGCGCTCAACGCGAGCACCGGCGCCCTCGACTGGTCGCTGCCGCTCGGGGGCGCCCTCGACGACGGGTACTACAACTGGGCGAGCGGGCTCGTGTACCGGCACTCCCTGTACGTCGGACTCGCCAGCTGCGACGACGAGCCGCTCGTGCCGGGCGAGGTCGAGCAGGTCAACCTCACCGGGCCGCCGAGCGTCAACCACACCTGGCAAGCGGTTTCGGGCGGGCTCCTCGGCTCCACGGTCTGGACGACACCGACCGCCGACGCCGGCGCCAATACGATCTGGGTCACGACCGGAAACGACGAGGGCGCCTACCAGCCGTACGCCCAGTCGATCATCGCCCTCAACGCGACGACGATGGCGGTCCGGGGTTCCTGGGAGGTTCCGAACGTCATCGGCATCGACTCGGACTTCGGGTCGACCGCGGTCCTCGTGACTCCCGCCCACGGAGCCCCGCTCGTCGTGGCGAGCAACAAGAACGGCGAGACGTACGCCTGGAACCGGTCGAACGTGAGCACCTCCGGCTGGGGCCCCGCCTGGGCCGACGACACGGGAGGGGGATGGTCGGGCGCCGCGTTCAACGGCACCACCGTCTTCGTCGCCGGCGGCTCGGTGGACAACAACACCACCACGGTGTATGCCCTCGCGCCCGAGACCGGGGCGATCGACTGGCAGACCACGCTCCCCGCGCCCCGCTTCCCGTTCGCCTCGGTCGATTCCGCGGACGGCCTCCTGTTCGTTGGGGCCGGGAACGGCGAGTTCGCCCTCGACGGCGCGAACGGGACGATTCTGTGGAACGCGACCGTGCCGTCGGGGGAGGTCGTGTACGGCGAGGCCGTCGTGGCCGACGGCCACCTGTACGTTCCGTCGGGGAGCACGAACGGGGCGACCGGACGGCTCACCGCGTATGCGATCCCGTTCGACGCGACGGCGAGCGTGTCAACCCCGAACGCCTCGACCCCCTGGGAGGCCACGTTCTCGGCCGCCGCGACCGGGGGAATGACGCCGTACTCGTTCGTCTGGGCGTTCGACGACGGCGCGGTCGTCTCGGAACCCTCCGTCGACCACCTCTTCGAGTACGCCGGGTCGCACTGGGGCCACCTCGTCGTGACCGACCCGGCCGACGACGTGGCGGTGTTCAACCTGAGCGTCGTCACCACCGCGGCCGCCCCGCCGTTCTCGACGGCGATCTCGGCGTCGGCCAGCCTCGGCGAGACCCCTTTCACCGTGCTGTTCCGCGCCAACGAACAGAACGGGTCGGGCCCTCCGTACGAGTACGATTGGAACTTTGGGGACGGGACGACCGGCACGGGCGACCCGGTCGCGCACACGTTCGAGAGCGCCGGCGTCTTTGGGGTCCGGCTGGAGCAGACGGGCCCGCTGGGAGAGACGTCGAACGCGAGCTCCACGGTCCAGACGGTCGCCCCGCTTGCCGGGACCCTGCTCGCCAGTCCGAGCACCGGGACCGTCCCCCTGACGGTCGAATTCACGCTGGCCGCTGCGAACGGGAGCGCCCCGTACACGATCGGGTGGTCGTTCGGGGACGGGGGCACCCGGGTCAGCGGGACCACCGTGAAGCACACGTACACCACCGTGGGGAACTTCACGGCGGGTGCCAACGTCACCGATTCCCTGACCGGCCGACTGACGCTCACGACGGAGATCTCGACGTTCCCCCCGCCCTTCGTCCTGACCGTGAACTGGTCGTCGAACCTGCTCGGATGCCACCCGTTCCAGGAGTCGGTGGCGTTCACCGCGAACGACTCGGGCGGGACGCCCCCGGTCGGCAATTCCTGGAGCTTCGGGGACGGTTCGGCGACGGTCACCGGGAATCCCGTTGCCCACACCTACACGACGGCCGGACGGTTCCTCGTGAACCTCACCGCGACCGAAGCGAACGGAACACAGGCCACGACCCAGGTCCCGGTTTCGGTCGTGCCGCCGCCGTGCACCACGGTTTCGCCGAGCAGTGGGACCGGCGGGCTCGCTCTCGAGCTCTTGGTCGGTGGCGTGGTCGCGATCGCGGCCGTCGCCGTCGCCGTGACCCTCTACCGGAGGCGACGCTCCGAGGGGCCCGGGTCGCCGCCTACTCCCCCAGCACCTTGACCACGACCCGCTTCCGCCGCCGGCCGTCGAATTCGGCGTAGAACACCTGCTCCCACGGCCCGAGGTCGAGGTCCCCGCCCGTGACCGGGAGGATCACCTGGTGGCCGAGGAGGAGATTCTTCAGGTGGGCGTCCCCGTTCGATTCGCCGGTCCGGTGGTGGGCGTAGTCGCCGGGCGGCGCGAGCCGGTCGGCCCACGCCGAGATGTCGGCGAGCAGCCCAGACTCGTCGTCGTTCACGTACACGGCCGCCGTGATGTGCATCGCCGAAACGAGGACGAGCCCCTCCCGGACCCCGCTCTTCCGCACGACGTCGCGGACCCGGTCGGTGATCCGCACGAACGCGCGCTCGGTCTTCGTCTCGAACCACAGGTACTCGGTCGCCGTCGTCATCCCCGGCCCATCTGCGCCGCGTTCGTCAAGTTTATCGCCCGCGTCCCCCCGTAGAATCCGGCCAGATGGCCGACCCCCGCCCCGTGCGGATCCCCCGCCGGCCCGCCGAACGGCCCCGCCGGACCCCGAGCGACGACGCCGACCGGCGGTTCTGGGATTCGGAGGGGGGCGGCTCGACGGACTACGAGGAGAACCGCGCGGGCAGCGCCCGGGCGTACCGGATGTTCGGCCTGTACGGCGTCGCCCTCATCGCGATCCTCGCCCTGTTCGTCGCCGAAGCGGCCTCGTCGTCCGACCCCGGGATCGCCTCGAGCGGTGAGGTGTACGGCCTCCTCGTCGTCCTGACCGTCGTCCTCGCCGCCGTGGGCGCGGGGATCACGGTCCTTCGCGCTCCGCGCGGCGCCGCGTTCGGGGCCGACGGGGTGCTCGTGACCGACCGACTGGGCCGCCGCCGCCGGTGGCCCGCGCCCCCGCGACTGAAGACGCACGTCCTCCAGCGGTACGCGGGGGGGATCCTCATGGGCGACCCGACGGAGCTCGTCGAGTTCTCCGATGGCGAAGGCCACCGCGCGAGCTACCTCGTGGGACGGGGATTCTTCGACCGGCTCGCCCCGGCGCCCTGAACGGGCGGGGTCACTCGAGGAGGTCTTCGAGCTCGCTCGCGACCAGCGTCAGCAGCTGGTCGAGGGCCCGGTTCTTCAGTTCCGTGATCTGTCCGCCGTCGGTCTCGAGGCGGGCCAGGAACTCGTCGCCATCGCGCAGGAACGAAAGGGAGAGCAGGTGCCGGCGCCCGTCCCCGCGCAGGGGGATCGCGCTGGTCTCCTCGGGCACCGGGACCGCTTTCTTGCCGGACGACTTCGCCGGGGCCTTCACGGGCGCCCTCGCGGGGGGTTTCGCGGGAGGCTTCCCGGACGACTTCGCCGGACCCTTGGGCGCCGGCTTGGCCGGAGGTCTCAGAGGCGCCTTGGCCGCCGGTTTCTTACCGGGAGCTTTGGGGGCGGCGGCCCGCGGCTTGGGCTTCGAGGCGGGTGCCGGACGTCGTGCCGGCTTCGCCTTCGATGCCATCCCGAGAACGCCTCGATTCGGCCCCCACCAGCCCCCCCTATTTCAAGGTATGGCCGACGAGAACTCGCCGAGACGTCGCCGACTCCTCCGCCGAGAAGATAATCCGTGACCGGCCGCTCGCGAACCTCCGAGCCCCCGCCCGGGGCCCCCCGGATCGCATGGACCGCTCGGACCTCGCCTGGCTCGGTTCGGCGATCCTCCTCCTCGTCTTCGTCGCGCTCGAACCGCTCCTGACGTTCCCGATCTTCGGCAGCGACACCGGAGAATACTACAACCTCACGTCCGCGCTGCTCACGAGCGGTCATCTCCCGAGCGCGGCGTCGTACGCGGGTTGGGGATTCGCGTACTCCGAGTTCCCCGGATTGTTCGAGGTCTCGGCGGCGACCGCCGGGGCGACTGGCGTGGGGGTCCTCCCGGCCCTCCAGGTCGTCGCCCCGGTCCTCGCGGCGCTCGCCGTCGTGCCGCTGTTCCTCCTCTTCCGACGCTTCGTGGGGAACGACACGGTGGCGATCCTCGGCGCCACGCTCGGGGCCGTGTTCATGCCGCGGATGTTCTCGGTGGCCCACCCCGCCCCGCTCGCCCTCGGGGACTTCCTCGTCATCGGGGCCCTCTGGATGTTCCTCGAGAGCCGCCGCGACGTCCGGTGGTACGTCCCGCTCGCCGTGACGGCGGCCGCGCTCGTGTTCACGCATCATCTCTCGACGTACTTCTTCGCCGTCAGCGCCCTCGGGCTCGTCGTCCTTCCCGAGCTCGTCTGGCCGCGCCGGTGGAGCGTCCGGTTCCCGCTCCGCGAGTTCGCGTTCGTCGCGGTCCTGCTGACCGGCGCCATCGCGTTCTGGTTCCATGACCAGGCGTTCAGCGCCATCGTCAGCCATCCGGTCGCGGGACTGACGCTCACCTACCCGTTCGTCGAGTCGTTCGCGATGGGCGGCCTCGTCGTCGCGGCGGCCCTCGTGGCGTTCCGCCGACGAATGGGGGGGAGTCGCCCAATCCGCCTCAAGTTCCCGTCCGACCGATCGGTGATCCGGGACGCCGTCGTCCTGCTCGTCGGGATCTACGGCGGTCTGGCCCTCCTGATCGTGCACCCGCTCCCGGGCACGACCGGGCAGACGACAACCGTGGCGGCGCTGGTCTTCTTCACCCCCCTCCTCCTCGCCATCGTCCTGACGTCGGGGTCCCGGCGACTCCTCGGCTTCTCCCGGGACGGGCCGCTCGCGCTCCTCTGGGTCGCGGCGATCGGAGTGTCGGCGATCCTCGCCCTCGCGCTGGGGGAATCGACGATCTCCCCCGAACGGCACGCGGAGTACCTGGTGATCCCGCTCGGTCTCGTCGTGGCGATCTGCCTCGGCCGGCTCGTCGGACTCGCCCACGACCGGGCCGGACGCCCCGCGGCGATTTCCGTCGCCCTCGCCGTCGTCGTGCTCGTCGCGGCGAACGCCGCGATCGCCTATCCGCCACCCGCCCTCCTCGACGGGTTTCAGGAGGGGCTGACGAACGGCGACGCGGCCGTTTGGATGTGGACCGGGATCGCGGTTCCGGTCGGAGATGCGGTGGCCAGCGACCACCGCGTGAGCTCGATGGTGTTCGGCTTCGACGGGAATCCGGCGACATGGGATTCGACGACGGCCCTCCTCTGGGGCACGAACGCCAGCGCCGCCTACGCCGAATTGAATTCGACCCTCGCCCCCCACGTCAATCGTGCGGTCGCGGTCGTCATCGTCGACGGAACGATGCGGACCACGGGGGTGGCCCTCGAGCCGGGGGGAGTCGCCCTCCCCTTGAGCGCGAATGCGACGCGGTGGCTCGACGCCGTTCCATTCGTTCCGGTGTACGAGAACGGAGGGACGACCGTCTACTGGGTCGACTTCCCCGTCCCGGCGACCTGAAACGGCCGTCGGGTGCCATCCCTTCGCCACTCGAGGATCGGCACACGGGAGGACTCCGCGAGCAGGGCGAGGTTCGTCTCTGCAAATCGGAGCTTCGCGAGTTTTCGGTCGCGGGCGGCCCCCTCCCGCTCCTCGGTCCGAGCGAAGTCGAATCCCCAGAGCAGCACCTCGGTTGCGCCGCAATGCTCGGCCAGGTAGGCGGCACGGTCGCCATCGGTGAACCCACCGACGTCGAGCAGCTCCGCCGTCGGGGGGCCGGACCAGGAGCCCGCGAGTTCGCCGGAGAACTCCGGGACCCACTCCCCGAGAGCGGGAATGTTGTCCCCATGGGCGTGGACGACCACCAACGCCCCGCGGGCGTTTGCCGTGACCTCCGACGCGACCGGCCCGTCGAGGTCGGTCACCACGAGGTCGGGCACGATCCCGGCGGCGAGGCAGCGCGCGGTCGCTCCGTCGGCGGCGAGGACCACGCGGCCGAGGCGGGTCGCCGGGAGTCGGTCGAGCGGCGGCGCACCGGCCTCGGGAGCCAGGCCGACGACGATCGCGGCGCGGCCCTCGATCCGAGATCGACACCGGGCCAACGGGTCGGTGCGAGCTTCGGCGTCGAGCATCGACCGAAGGACCTCGGCCGCTGCCCCTTCTTGGAGGAGGTCGAACCCGAACGCGTTCGCGATGCGAGCGTAGACCGGCGCCCACCGCGCGTACTCCACGATTCCGGACTCCGGCGCGACCAGCGAACCGGAACGCTTTATAATGGGACCGCTGCTCGCGCTCGTCGGAGACAGCCGAAATGCGACCACTCGCGCAGGAGATCCTTGCGCACCTTCCGAACGACTCGAAACGAACCCCCGAAACGCGACCTCCCCCCACCAACGACGATGCGGAACTGGAGGCCGTACTCGCCTCGCTGAAGACGAACATCAAGGTCGTCGGGTGCGGCGGCGGCGGATGCAACACGATCAACCGGCTCGCCGAGGAGGGGCTCTCGGGCGCCGACATGATCGCCTGCAACACCGACGCCCAGCACCTTCTCGCGATCCACGCCCCGAAGAAGATCCTCCTGGGCCGGCGACTGACGCGAGGGCTCGGAGCGGGCGCCCTCCCTCAGGTCGGGGAGCAGGCCGCCCACGAGGCCGAGGACGAGCTGAAGAAAGCGCTCGCCGACTCCGACATGGTGTTCATCACCCTCGGGTTGGGCGGCGGCACCGGGACCGGTTCGGCCCCGGTCGTCGCGCAGGCGGCGAAGGACGCGAACGGCGGCAACCCGCTCACGATCGCGGTGTGCACCCTGCCGTTCGCCTCGGAGGGGCTCGTCCGGAACGAGAACGCGATGTGGGGGCTCGAGCGGCTTCGCTCGACGATCGACACCGTCATCACGATCCCGAACGACCGGCTCTTGGAGCTCGTCCCTCGTCTTCCCATCCAGACGGCGTTCAAGGTCGCGGACTCGGTCCTCGCCCGTGCCATCCGCGGGATCACGGAGATCATCACGCGGCCCGGCCTCGTGAATCTCGATTTCAACGACCTGCGGACGATCATGAAGGGCGGCGGCGTCGCCCTCATCGGGATCGGCGAGTCGGAGAGCGAGAACCGCGCCGAGGACGCGGTCCTCGAGGCGATCAACTCCCCGCTCCTCCACGTCGACATCGGAGGGGCGACCGGGGCGCTCATCAACGTCACCGGGGGTCCGGACATGACGGTCAGCGAAGCTCAGAAAGCGGCCGAGGTCGTCCAGAAGACGATCTCCCCCACGGCGCGGATCATCTGGGGCGCCGCCGTCGACCCGACGATGCAGAGTACGATCCGCGTGATGCTGGTGGTCACCGGAGTTAAATCCCCCCAGATTTTCGCGGGCCCCTCGGCCGGCGGCCCGCCGGCCCGGAAATCCGGGCCCGAGCTCGACGTCGTCCGCTAAGGTGACTCATGGCGTTCTTGGACCGCGCCCGCAAGGTGCAGGACAATTTCGACGGCCGCCTGCGGGGCGTGGGCCACGGCAAGTTCGGCCGCGTCCTTCGGATGGCCCGGAAGCCGGCGGTCGACGAGTACGTCCGGGTCCTCGAAGTGACATGGATCGGCGCGGTCCTGATCGGCTCGATCGGGTTCACGATCTACATTTTCTTCACCCAGGTCGGCCCGTGGCTGTGGTCGACGTACTTCTCGGCGCTGGGCATCTAGGCACCGTCCGATGAGCGGAAAACCGGACGACGAGGGCATCGGTCTGTTGACCGGCGAGGAGGCCGAACGGCCGTCCCCGCCGCACCCGGCCGCGCCGGCGGCGGCTCCCGCCTCGCCGGCCGTTCTCACGCCGCTGATCCCCCCTCCGAAAAAGGAGACGCCCAACTTGCTCTCCCTCAAGGTCGCCGACGACCCGACCCGGGACGTGACCGCCGGAACGGTCACCACGATCTCCGTGGTCCTCACCAACGGCCACCCCGAGTCCGGCGGCGTCCTCGTGTCGGTGGACATCGCCTACACCTCGACGTACCCGGGCGAGGGGGCCGAGTGGCCGGTCGCCTGGATGCCGCCCGGGAAGCGCTCGTTCCTCGAGCTCGTCGCCCGGAAGGAGAAGTCGCTCGTCACGCTCAATCCCGGCGCCTCGGCCGCCTACGCGTTCCAGATCACCGCTCCCGTCGGGGTCCGGTACGGGGACCGGGTCGAGATCCACCTCACCGCCCAGTGGGAAGGCGGCGCCTCGAAGCCCGCGACGCTCGCTCTCGCCTGCGTCGCCCGCCAGGCGGTCCTCGCGATCAAGACGGCCCGCGGCTACGAGCAGGAGGTCGCCGACACCCTCCTTGCCCGCGCCGAGGAGAAGCCCGACGTCGTCTTCGCGCTCCTCGTTCCGTCCGGTCTCCGCGGCTACGTCTTCGCCGAGGGGATGAGCTTCGAGGGGGTCCGCGAGATG